>JBJXFA010000085.1:0-7058 GCA_046153865.1 Sphingomonadaceae bacterium | reverse complement strand
GCAAAGTGTTCACATCCGCCTGCGTTTCGCGGAATGCGACGAGCAGTTGCGGCAGGAAGCGATAGAGCGCTGGCCCTACAAAGCTGATGCGGAGTTCGTCATTATGCTCGGCGGCGCGCCTGGCCATCTTGCGCGACAATTCGGCCTGCATCAGCGTGCGTCGCGCCTCGATCAGGAACGCGCGTCCGGCATCGGTCATCTCGACGCCGCGCCGCGACCGGTTGAGCAGTGAGACACCGAGATCGAGTTCGAGCCGCTGGATCGACTGGCTGAGCGGCGGCTGGGCGATGTTGAGGCGGAGCGCCGCGCGCCCGAAATGCAGTTCCTCGGCAACCGCGACGAAATGGCGCATATGCCGCAGGTCCATCGCTCTCTCGCCCCCTTGTTCGTTTCGACCACGCGTCGCTTGCGCGCTTGCGTAAATACGAATTTACGCCGCGCCAAATGATTCCGGCTGCACCGGCGAATAAATGCGATTAGGCTTGTGCATTATAAGATGTGGAGAGCAACAATGGATATCGGCTTCAACGGCAAACGCATCCTCATCCTTGGCGGCGGGCTCGGGATCGGCGAGGCGACCGTCCGGCTGATCGCGGCAGAAGGCGCGCATGTCGCCGTCGTCGACCGCGAACTGGAGCGCGCCCAGGCCGTTGCGGACGAAGTCGTGGCAAACGGCGGCACGGCGGCGGCGTATTGCATCGATGTGCTCGACGATGACGCGCTCGTTGCGGGGATCGCTCAGATCGAGCGCGAGTTCGGCCCGCTCGACGGCCTGGCCACCGTCATCGGCATGGCAGCTTGGGGGGCGCTGATCGACATCGACATGGCGACCTGGGACTTGGACCAAAGTCGCAATTTGCGCTATTTCTTCCTTGCCGCCCGCGAAGTCGCGCGCAGCATGATGGCGCGGCGCGCGGGCGGCAGCATCGTCTGCGTCGGATCGGTCAACGGCATGCGGTCGGCACCGCACCACGGCGCGTACGGCGCGGCCAAGGCGGGGCTGGTGAACCTTGCCGCCACGATGGCCACCGAATGGTCGCCCTTCGGCATCCGCGTCAATGTCGTCGCCCCCGGCCCCATCGTCACCCCGCGCATTCCGCATACGGGCGAGGAAGGCGAGCGCAAGATGATGGTCAACGTCCCAATGCACCGGCGCGGCAGTGTCGAGGATATTGCCCGGGCCATCGCCTTTTTCCTGTCCGATCTATCGCCCTATGTCACCGGACAGACGCTCGCGGTCGATGGCGGATCGCTTGCCACCAATCCATTCATCCCGCTGGCCGACGGGCACGCGACTGCGCAATGACGCTGCCACCCGAGCGACCGGGACATACCGCACCCGCAGATCTGATCGACCGGCGCGCCGGACTGGCGGCGGCAGTCGCGGCAGGCCTGTGGCACAGCGATCCGCCCCCTGAAGCGGTCGAGATCGATGGCGTGCGCTGCCTGCGCTTTTCGCCATCTTGCGAACCGCGCGGCACCGTGCTGCACATCCACGGCGGCGCGTTCCGGCTGGGTTGCCCGGAAATGATCGCGCCATTTGGCGCAGCCTTTGCGGTGAAATGCGGGGTCAGCGTCGTCTGCCCCTCCTACCGCCTCGCCCCCGAACACCCCTTCCCGGCGGGATTGCGTGATGCCCAGCGCGTGATGATGGCGCTGGGCACCGGCGGGCTGATCGTGTCGGGTGATTCGGCTGGCGGCGGCATTGCAGCGGGACTGGCAGCGCTCGTTCCCAAGGATGCGCCGCCGCTCGCCGGACTGGCGCTGCTGTCGCCCTGGGTTGACCTCACCGTCAGCGCGCCGAGTTTCATCGCCAATGCCGCGCACGATCCACTGTTCTCGGGCGAAGCCGCGCGCGAAGCGGCCATGCTCTACCTGCAAGGCCTGTCGCCTCACAACGGGCAGGCGTCGCCGCTCCTCGGCCCGGTCGACCGCTTCCCGCCGACGCTCATCAATGTCGGCGCGGGCGAGGTGCTGCTCGACGATGCCCGCGCGCTTTTCGAACGGCTCAGCGCTGCCGGCGTCGTGGCGCGGCTCGACGTCGTCGAGGGCATGACGCATGTTGCCGTAACGCGCGACCTTGCCCTGCCCGGCGCGGCGGAGGCCTTTAATTTGCTCGCCGCGTTCATCGACGAGCGCCTGAACCGGAATCTGGATGACCGACGAACGTCGGCGCTGCCTATCCCGTAACCGCCAAAACGGCGAGATAGAGGATCGACGGTGCCAGCAGACAGCCCAATCCCGTGTGAAATGTTGCCGTCAATGCGCCATATGGCACCAGCCTTCGGTCGGTTGCGGCCAGTCCGGCGGTCACGCCGCTCACCGTGCCCATCATACCGCCGAACACCATGGCACTTCGCGGATTATCGAGACCGATGAAGCGGGCGACCATAGGCGTCGTGATCATGACCAAGATCGCTTTCACCACGCCGATGCCGATCGACAGTGTCACGATCACGGGTGCCGCGCCCAGCGCCGCGCCGGTTACAGGCCCCACGATATAGGTCACCGCGCCCGCGCCGATCGTCGAGATTGTCACGGCGTCACGGTACCCGAACGCCCAGGCCAAGCCCGCGCCGAACAGGAACGGCAACACCGTACCCAGCACCAGCGCAATGATTCCGACCAGCCCCGCACGTTTGGCGCGCTCGATATCGACCTCGCATGCGGTGGCGACGATGGCGAAATCGCGCAGCATTGCGCCGCCCATCAAGCCGATTCCCGACAAAACAGGAATGTCGCTGAGTCCCTTGTGCCCGCCCGTCGTAATTCCGCCCCAGAAAGCAAGGGCAAGGCCGAAGATAATGGCAATCGCCGAACCGTGGATCCGACCGCCAGTCAGCCGCGATGAGAGCGCATTGGAAAGCCACATGACGATACCGACCAGCGCAAAGGCAACGAGCAGCGAATTTGCGGTAAGTACATGGTCGACGAACATGAGGCCTGTGCCGGTCATGCCCTACTCGCCTGTTCGGCGGTCGACGCAAGGTGTTCGCGGGTCTCGATTTCATCCATCGATTCACTGCGACCGGCAATACGCCCGATCAGCGCCACCATCGCAAAGCACAGACACACGACGCCGATGCCGCCAATCAAGACCATCGGCCCGCCCGAAACAGCGGCGGCAACATCTTGCTGGGCGGCCATCGCGACCACGATGGGAATGTAGAGCGAGGCCCACAGCATGACGCCCTGATTGACCCCAGCGGTCCACAGCTTCCGGTCGGTCAGCCAGACCCGCGCGGCGATCAGCAGGATCATGGCCATGCCAACCCCGCCGACATTCGCTTTCACACCGAGCTGGGCGCCCAAAAGCTCACCCAGCGCCTGCCCGAGCAGCGTACAGAGCGCCAACAGCGCGACCCCTGAAATGGTCATGCGCGAACCTTTGCGACAGCCATGCCCGCCACTCCCCTTTTTATTTATTGCAATTGCGCGCTAACATAACATTCAATTTGCGACCACTGCGGAAACGGCGGATCGTTCGCGGCACACAAGGTTAGTTCCATGGCCAATCTCTATACGCAGCTCCAAGCCCGATTTCCGCAAGACCCGAGCCGCATTTTTGCGACGCTGCGCGATGGCACGGCAATCAGCTACGCGCGGGTCGAACACGACTCGGCGCGCTACGCGACACTGCTGGTGTCACTCGGCGTTCAGCCCGGCGACCGGGTCGCGGTCCAGGCGCCCAAGAGCATCGACATGCTGATGCTCTATCTTGCGTGCTTGCGGGCCAAGGCGGTGTTTTTGCCACTTAACCCGGCCTACACGGCTGGCGAACTCGACTACTTCATGCGTGATGCACAGCCGACGCTGTTCGTCTGCGACCCGGCACGCGTCGATGCAATCCGGGAGTTGGCACAAGCCGCCGACATCGCACGGGTCGAAACTTTGGGCGAGGAGGGTCAGGGATCGCTGCCCATGCTGGCGGCGCGATGCGAGGCCGACTTCGCCACGGTCGAATGCGCTGACGAAAATCTTGCGGCGATTCTCTATACATCGGGCACCACCTGCCGGTCGAAGGGCGCGATGCTGAGCCATGGCAATCTGGCTTCGAACGCATTTACCCTCAGAGACTATTGGCGCTTCACCGGCGACGATGTACTGCTCCACGCGCTACCGATTTTTCACACGCACGGCCTGTTCGTTGCGACGAACGTGGTCCTGGCATCGGGCGCATCGATGATCTTTTTGTCGGCATTCGATGCGAATGACGTGCTCGATGCGCTGCCGCGCACGACGACGATGATGGGTGTTCCCACCTTCTATATCCGTCTCCTCAAGGAAACGCGCTTCACCCGCGCGCTGGTCACCCATATGCGGCTGTTCATCTCAGGGTCGGCACCGCTTTCAGCGGACATCCACCGGGAATTTGCTGTCCGCACCGGACACGCCATCCTTGAACGCTATGGCATGACCGAAACCAACATGAACACCTCCAACCCCTATGACGGTGACCGGATCGCAGGAACCGTCGGTTTGCCCCTCCCCGGCGTGTCGATCCGCATTGCGGACCCCGATACGGGCGCTGTTCTGCCGCAGGGCGCGATCGGTGTTATTGAAATTGCCGGGCCCAATGTCTTTCAGGGCTATTGGCAGATGCCCGAAAAGACGGCGTCGGAGTTCCGCGACGGCTATTTCATTTCGGGCGACCTCGGGCTGATAGGTCCCAACGGCTATGTGTCGATCGTCGGTCGCGCCAAGGATCTGATCATCTCCGGCGGATATAATGTTTACCCGGCCGAGGTTGAAACTGCGCTCGATGAATTGCCTCAGGTCCGCGAATCCGCTGTGATCGGCGTCCCCCATGGCGATATGGGCGAAGGCATTGTCGCCGTCGTCGTGCCTGTGGAGGCGGAGTTCGCCGACAGCGCTGCGCTGAAAGCGGCCCTTGCCGACAAGCTGGCACGGTTCAAGCAGCCGCGCGTGATCGCCTTTGTCGACGAACTCCCGAAAAACGGCATGGGCAAAGTGCAGAAAACCATCCTGCGCGCTGAATATGCTCGCACTTTTGACGCGACTTGAGCTGCCCGGTCGACCACCAAGGGCCTGCATCGCGACGTTAGGCTGCTCCCTCGAACAATGCCCGAACAGCGGCGGCATCGGTCTTAAGCGATTTATTCTTAGGGATGGCATCGACGAACTTCCACATCGTCGGAACGTGCGTCGCATAGACGTGCTGGCGAAGATGCGTGTCGAGTTCGGCGATGCTCGGCTCGGTCATGCCGGACTTGACCTGGATTGCCGCTGCCGGAACCTGCCCTAGCCGCTTGTCGGCCACACCTACGACCGCCACCGAGACGACTGCCGGATGGAGCAGCAGCGCGCGCTCGATCGTCTCTGGCAGCAGCTTGAACCCGCCGCGGACGATGGCCCCGTCCGCACGGCCGCGCAGGAACAAGAAGCCGTCGGTGTCGATCATCCCGATGTCGGTGGTTCGGATCCAGTGGTCGCCGATACGCGGGGCGACGACTTCGAGCAGGCCCTCCTCGCCAGCGGGCAAAACCTCGCCCGTCTCGGCGTTAATGGCGCGCAGCTGCGCCCCTGCGAACGGGCGACCGACAGTGCCGATCTTGGCGACGCCGAATTCCTTGTAATCGTCGGGCGTCATCAACGTTACGGGCCCGCCGAATTCGGTCGCGCCATAGGACAACAGGATCGGCACATTGTAGCGGTCCTGAAAGCGTTGCTGCACGGTCGGGTCGAGCGGGGCAGCGCCGGTCATGATCATCTTGATGCACGACAGTTCTTCCGGCGGAATGTCGGCGTCGAGCACCATCGTGATCGCGGCGGGTGGCAAGACAGGCATCGGCGGCTGATAACGGCGCACGAAATCGCGCCAGTGATCGAGCGTGAACCGGTCGAGCAGCACACCCCGCTTGCCCGCAAGCAAGGTCGGCAACAGGCCGTAAATCCCCGAAATATTGCCGAGCGGAAAGGTCAGCAAGGTCGGCGGCGTCGTCTCGTCGATTGTACCGGACGTCGCGGCGGACGCGACATTCTGGCCGACCATATATTGCGCGATGGTTTCATAGGTGAAACCGACATTCTTGGGCGCACCCGTTGTGCCGCTGGTATGAACCGCGATCTGCGGTTCGGGTGTGGGTGCGACGCCCGTGGCAGTCGAGCGCGCCGCCCCCTCGATTACGCGCGCGCTGTTTTCGCCGAGCGCAATCGCTGCCAGCCCCTGTTGGGCAACGACCTCCAGCAATTCGGGCGAGAAATCATCCTCGCCCGCGACAACCGCAGCCGCGCCCACCTTGCCGACATCGCGCGCGATGCCGGTGGCGGCCTGAAATGCATAGACCATGCTGATCGAATACCGCGCCGCGATCATGCCCAGTTCGGCGGCACACGCTGACGGGCGGTTGCGCGGCACGAACGCGACAGTCTGCCGTTCGGCAACCCCGGCCTCGGTCAGCAGGCGTGCCACTTCGTCCCCGATGCCGCGCAATTCGCCCCAGCTGAACCAGCGGTGCTCATATTCGAGAGCCTGGGACTCGGGCGCGCGGTCGAGCGCGGCGCGGCTGAGTTGATCGAGCGTGCTCATGATTGCCGCGTCCCTTAACCGATGACTTGCGCGGCGCGCAGCTCGGCAAGTTCGTCCGGGCTGAAACCGATGCTGCCCAAGATCTCGTCGCTGTGTTCACCGAGATCGGGCGAGCAGACCAGCTTGGTCGGCGCGCTCTGGGAGTCGAACCCGATCGGACCCGCGACGACATCGACGATTTCGCCGCTCTTCAACGGCAGCTTGAATACGGTTCCAGCGGCGGCAAGTTGTGGGTCGTCGCCCAGTTCGTGAATGTTGGCGATCAATTCCCATGGCGCGTTCCAGGCGAGGAACAGCGGTGCCCATTCGGCCCAACTGCGCGCGCGTAAGCTGGCATCGAGAAGGCCGCACAGTTCAGCCCCATTCTCGATACGAAGCGCGTTGGAGGCAAAGCGCGGGTCGTCAGCCAGTTCGGGTTTCCCGATCATCGCACACAGCTCGGGCCAGGGTTTGTCGGGTGACAGCAGCATCAACTGGATAAAGCGGCCGTCGCGCGTCTTGTAGGCAC
>JBJXFA010000043.1:0-4796 GCA_046153865.1 Sphingomonadaceae bacterium | reverse complement strand
TGACGGTATCTTTGGCGCTGATGCCTTTGTTCGGCGTCATGCCTTCGGCATCATTGCCATACGGGTTGCCCAGCGCCGACAGCGTGTTGAGCTGCGGGTGGGTCTTCATCGTATGATAGCCTTCCTGAAAGGCCTCCATCGCCAGCTTCCAGTTGGTCGGCAGCACGGTCGCATACCACCAGTCCATCTTCAGCTTGTCGACATTGCGCGCGTTCAGCCGTTCGACGACCGGGCCGAGGCTATCAAGCAGCGACGGGGCGCTGTCGTCGAAATTGATGAACGCGCAGCCCGCCCAGAATTCGACGCGGCAGGGGACAAGATCGATCTCGGCGTGTTCGAGTAGCGCGGCGTTGAACACCTGCTTGCCGAACACAAAGGTGTTGGCGCCGTCCATATTGTAGCGCCAGCCATGAAAAGGGCAGATGAAGCCGGTCGTCTTGCAATTGCCAGGGCCCGTCGCGAGACGCACGCCCCGGTGGCGGCAGGCATTGTGAAACGCCTTCACGCCCGATTTGGTGCGAACGACAATCACCGATTTCTCGAGGATCGTATATTCGACATAGTCGCCGACCTCGGGAATTTCCTCGAGCCGGCACGCCATTTGCCAGACGTGCGGCCAGAGCTTTTCATTCTCCAGCTTGAAAAACGCTTCGTCATAAGAGCGCGCGGCCGGAATCATTTCGGGGTCAGTAACTGCAAAGGGAACCGGGTCGAGTGCAGCGTTGATATTTTCAGCCATCGAGTCTCTCGCAATTCGAATTTTCCGGGTTCTGCGACCGCGGCACCATCTGCACCATAGCCAATGGGAAAATGCATTGCTAGATGTGCATTATGCAAATTGCGGTGAACGGGAGGGGTCTGATGAATAGGCTTGATGGCCGTGTATGTCTCGTCACCGGGGCGTCTTCGGGACTCGGCGCCCATTTTGCCCAACTGGTTGCCCGGCACGGGGCGCGTGTCGTGCTGGCAGCACGTCGCATCGACCGGGTCTCAGCGCTGGCCGATCAGACTATCGACAGCGGCGGGCAGGCGCTTGCGGTGGAGATGGACGTTACCGACGAGGCCTCGGTCGCTGCTGCTTATGACGCCGCCGAAGCCGCGTTCGGCACTGTCGACACGATCATTGCCAACGCCGGGGTTTCGGCACCGGGCCGTTCGACCGAGATCGCAGTGGCCGAGATCCGTTCGGTGCTCGATACGAACGTGGTGGGCGCAATGCTGACCGCGCGCGAGGGTGGGCGACGTCTGATTGCAGCGGGCGGGCGCGAGAGCGGGCGCGGTCGCATTGTGCTGATTGGTTCGATCACTGCCGACATGACGGGCCAGGGCGAAACGATCTACAGCGCGAGCAAGGCCGCCGTCGCGCATATGGGTCGCAATCTGGCGCGCGAATGGGTGCGCCAAGGTATCAACGTCAATGTCATCCAGCCCGGCTACATCCAGACCGACTTGTCGGGCGACTGGTTTGCCAGCGACGGAGGCCAGGCGCAGATTGCCGCTTTTCATCGTCGCCGGTTGCAGCCGATTGCCTCGCTCGACGCGCCGCTGCTGTACCTGTGCGCCGATGCATCGGCGCAGACGACCGGCGCGGTTTTCACCATCGATGACGGACAAAGTCTATGACGATCACCCCGCGCGCCCTTGAGATATCCGACCGTGTCGAAACCTTCGTTCGCAACACCGTCATCCCTTATGAGCGCGATCCGCGCCGCGACCATCACGGTGCCCCGCTCGACGAGCTGGTGTTCGAAATGCGCGAAGCAGCCCGCGCAGCGGGCGTCCTCACCCCGCATATCCTGCCCGACGGCCGCCACCTGACCCAGCGTGAGACGGCGGTCGTTCTCATCAAGTCGGGGCTGTCCCCGCTCGGGCCGCTGGCGTGCAACACCATGGCTCCCGACGAGGGAAACATGTACCTGCTCGGCCATGTGGGGAGCGCCGACCTGAAGGCGCGGTTCCTTGCGCCGATGGTCGACGGCAGCGCGCGCTCGGCTTTCTTCATGACCGAGCCTGCCGAGGACGGCGGTGCCGGGTCCGATCCGTCGATGATGAAAACGACCTGCCGCCTCGACGGCAACCACTGGGTGATCGACGGGCGCAAAACGTTCATTACGGGCGCGCAAGGGGCCAGGGTCGGGATCATCATGGCCAAGGCAGAGGAGGGGGCTTGCATGTTCCTTGTCGACCTGCCCGATCCGGCGATCCGCATCGACCATGTGCCCAATACGATCGACAGCTCGATGCCGGGTGGCCATGCCACGCTCACCATCGACAATTTGCGCGTGCCCGCGGACCAGATGCTCGGCGTCGCGGGGGAGGGGTTCAAATACGCACAAATCCGCCTCAGTCCCGCGCGGCTTTCGCACTGCATGCGCTGGCTCGGCTGCTGCATCCGCGCACATGAAATCGCGACGGACTATGCCAATCGCCGTACTGCCTTCGGCAAGTCGCTGATTGACCATGAGGGGGTGGGCTTCATGCTCGCCGAGAACATGATCGACCTGAAGCAATGCGAATTGATGATCGACTGGTGTGCGGGCGTGCTCGATACCGGCTCTCTGGGCACGGTCGAGAGCTCGATGGCCAAGGTCGCTGTTTCCGAAGCGCTGATGCGGATCGCCGACCGCTGCGTCCAGGTGATGGGGGGTACCGGGGTGACCGACAAGACGATCGTCGAACAGGTATTTCGCGAAGTGCGCGCGTTCCGCATCTACGACGGCCCGACCGAAGTCCACAAATGGAGTCTGGCCAAGAAGATCAAGCGCGACTGGAAAGCGGCGCATGGCGGCTGACATGTCCGTCAACCAGGGCGTCGGCGCGGTCCGTACGGCGCTCGACGCGGCTGCGCTCGAACGCTGGCTGACGGCCAATGTCGCGGGATTTGCCGGACCGCTGGCCGTCGGGCAGTTCAACGGCGGCCAGTCCAACCCGACGTATCGGCTGACGACCCCAACCGCGACCTATGTGCTGCGGCGCAAACCGCCCGGCGAAATACTGAAAGGTGCGCATGACGTGCTGCGCGAGGCGCGCGTGCTGTCGGCGCTGGCATCGACCGATGTGCCGGTGCCCCGTATCTTCGCCACCTGTGCCGATTGCGCCGTGCTGGGGTCCGACTTTGTCGTCATGGAAATGGTCGAGGGCCGCATCTTCTGGGATGCGAGCTTTCAGGACCAGCCGAAGGGAGAGCGCGCCGCCTATTTCGACGCCATGAACAGCGTGATCGCTGCCATGCACGCGCTCGATCCGGCGGACATCGGGTTGGCGGATTATGGCAAGGCCGGAAATTATTTCGAACGGCAGATCGGTCGCTGGTCGCAACAATATCTGGCAGACGACCTCGCCGGACGCGATGCGAATATGGATGCGGTGGTCGCATGGCTGCCGACCGCGATTCCGGAAAGCGACGACACGCGGCTGGTGCACGGCGACTTCCGCTGCGACAACATGATCTTCCACCCCGCCGAGCCGCGCATCGTTGCCGTGCTCGACTGGGAGCTGTCGACGCTTGGCCATCCGCTCGCCGACTTCGCCTACCACGCGATGATGTATCACATGCCGCCCGATATCGTTGCGGGATTGGGCGGTGTCGATCCGGTCGCGCTCGGCCTGCCAACCGAAGCAGATTATCTCGCCGCCTATTGCCGCCGGACGGGGCGCGCGGGCATCGCAGACTGGAACTTCTACATGGCGTTCAGCTTCTTCCGTCTTGCGGCGATCTTCCATGGGATCAAGGGGCGGGTGCTGCGGGGCAATGCCTCATCGGCAACCGCCCGCGAACGGGCAGAAGCGTTCCCCAGGCTTGCCCGGCTGGCACGCGAGGCGATGGCGCGGTGCGAAGCGCGTTGAGGGTCAGCCGACCGCTGCGATCTGCCGACCCACGGCCTGGACCATGCCCGACCGGTCGAGCGCATCGCTGAGCGGCATGGCGTCGGTTCCCGCCATCGCAAGAATGGCATCGATGACCCTCTGGGGGTCGTCGCCCGCCAGTTCGTAGATCGTCATCAGGGTCCATTGCGGTGCGTCGAGGTCATAGACTTTTTGAAGCGCCACCCGGTGCAGCGTGCCACTAACCACGCCCTCGATGCGGCAAACGTCGGCCAGATGCTGTTCGCTGTACCAGCGGATATAATCTTCTTCTTCGCCGGGCTTGGACCGGGAAAGGATGACGTACTGATAGAGTGCCATAATCAATGTCCCGCCGGTTCGGACCGGTCGGCAGCAGGATAGGCGCCGAGCAGCAAAAACAACAGCGCCGCGACGCCGCAAATCGGGATCGCCGCCCAGAGCGCGGGAATGTACGAACCCGTCGCGTCGAAAACGGCGTTGAGCAAAACAGGCCCGTTACTGGCGGCCAGCCCGAGGAATCCGGCAATCGTGCCAAACAGGAACCCGAAATTTTCGAGCCGAAAGTAACGCGACGTCAAATAGGCGATGATGTCGAGTTCGGCCCCGAGCGAAAAACCGATGATCAGCACCGCTAGCGACGCCGCAGGGATCGAGCCGGGAAAGTGGATCAGGATCAGGACCCCGATGATCGGCAACAATACACAGAATGCCGCAAGATAGCGCCCGTGTATCCGGTCGAGCAGCGCGCCGATGCCAAGCCGCCCGATAATCGCGGACACGCCGAGCAACGACGCGATTCCCGCTGCCTGGCCGCGTGTCAGGCCGTTAGACTTAAGAACCGGGACGAGGCTCGTTCCCAGCGTCACCACAACAGCGGCAATCCCGACGCCGCCGAAGAGCAATTGCGCATAGCGCAGGGTGAGCATGCCGCTCTCTCGCAGCGAGCGGCG
>JBJXFA010000042.1:0-3143 GCA_046153865.1 Sphingomonadaceae bacterium | reverse complement strand
CGACGCTAACGTCTCGGCCAACCGAGCCGCTTCGATGACCGATGCCGTCGAGGTCGTGCGGCCATTCTGGCGCAACAGCCCCGCAACGCGCGATTGCCAGCGAGCCGTGAACGCGCGAGCCGAAAGGTTGCCAGCCGCGCGTTCAAAATCTGGTCGCTGGAATTCGTTCCACAGATGCGTGTACCAGCCCGGCGAGCGAACGCCCGCGCCGTAGCCGCTGGCGACCGTCAGACGCGTGTCCGTCCAAGGGACCCACGTTGCGACGACTTTCGTTTTTGGCAAGCTCTTGAGCAGCGCGCGATCCTCGGCGAGCGGCACTTTCCGCCGCAGCGCTGGCACGTGCCAAGCCCCGCACACGACCGCAACGCGACCCTCGACGTCCTTCATCGCAGCCGCGATTGCCAGCCTCATGTGCGCCTCGCGCCGGTCTTCGCGCAGGCGCTCGGCGTCGTCCGTCGCGTGATGGGCATCGGTATGGTCGCGCAATTCGCCCATGGCGCTTTCGATGGCCGCGAAAATCGTCGGCGCGTTCGCACCCTGCTCGACAAGCGCGTTCCACCAAGCTTCGCTGTCTTCGTAGCCTGCGATCTCGGACAAATAGCCGAGGGGATCGCGGCGGGCTGTCTGCATATTGAACAGCGGGTCGGCGCCGTTCGCCCCAATTTCGTCGGCCCCAGGTTCTAAGGCCCCAGGAGCATCGGCCCCAGTTTCGCAGGCAATAGTTTCCGCCGCATCGGATTTGCCGCCACCGTCCCCAGTGGGCTCGGCCTCGGCCGTCGCTGTCTCGTCCGCCGCAGCGACAGCCGCAGCCGCACGCACGGCCAGTTGGTTGGCAACAGGCAAGTCGATGAATCGGACCGGCCGCCCCCGCGCCAGCGCCCACCGCATGGCTTGCCACTCGGGCGAGTAGACCGCGAACGGATAGAAACTCGATTGCGACGCATCCGCCTCGTCGTGCACCAGCAGCGCAACCGGCGGCACCATATCGGGCGAGGCCACAAATTGGATCATCGCGTCGGCATCGGGCGGCCCCTCGATCAACACGATCGCGGGATCGGCCGCATTGAGCGCGGCCACCAAACTCCGCGCCGACCCTGGCCCATGGTGGCGGATGCCGAACAGATCGAGGCGGTCGGTTCCACCGCCCTTTGAAGCTGATTTCGGTGCCATCTCGGCGCGCCTCACATCACCTCGCGGATGGCGGTATACAGGTCGCCCCAGTCCTTGCGCTCACGGACAACCGTTTCGAGATACTCCTGCAATACGACGCGATCCTGAACCGGGTCTTTGACGACTGCGCCAACGAGGTTTGCAGCTAGGCACTGCGCGTCGATCCGGCCGTTGCCGAAGTGACCAGCTTCCGCCCAGGCGCCGATCGTGACCGCGATGGCCTCGGCCGTCGACAACGAACCCGACGGCGTCTTGAGCTTGAGCTTTCCGTTGATGGTCTGGCCGTCGCGCAATTCGCGGAAGATCATCACGACGCGCGCGATCTCCTTTTCGGCCGGCTCGATCTTGGGCAATTCAAGCCCGGCGCCGATTTCGCCGACGCGCTTTATGACGATGCGCGCCTCTTCATCGAGATCGGACGGCAGCGGCAGCACCACAACGTTGAACCGGCGCTTCAAGGCCGACGACAGATCGTTGACACCCTTATCCCGATTGTTGGCTGTCGCAATCATATTGAAGCCGCGAGCAGCATGGACGGCGTCGTTGAGCTCAGGGATCGGCAGCATTTTTTCTGACAAGACCGTAATTAGCGTGTCTTGCACATCCGAGCCCATGCGCGTCAGCTCTTCAAACCGGACGATCCGTCCATCCTCCATCGCGCGCATCAATGGCGTCGCAACGAGCGCCTCCCGCGACGGGCCTTTGGCCAGCAGCATCGCGTAGTTCCATCCGTAGCGGATCTGATTTTCGTCGGTGCCAGCTGTACACTGGACCAGCATTTGCGACGAGCCGGAGATCGCCGCTGCGAGATGCTCCGAGACCCAGGATTTGGCCGTACCCGGCACGCCGAGCAGCAGCAGCGCCCGGTCCGTGGCGAGCGTTGCCACGGCGGTCTCGATCAGCCGCTGGTTGCCGATATACTTTGGCGTGATCTCGATGCCCGATTTGGTTTTGCCGCCAAGAAGGTACGTCACCACAGCGCGCGGCGACATATTCCAGTTCGCAGGACGCGCGCGATCGTCTTCCTTGGCGATCGCGGCAAGTTCGTGCGCAAACAGCCCCTCGGCCGTTTTCCGAAGCGGCTCCGCGCCGTTGCCCTTCGTCGTCGTCGTGGCCATGGATGCTACCTCAAGAGTGCGCGGGGATTGCCAGAACAAATTCGGCGAACGCGCGCGCTTCTCGCGCGCTGTTCGAGTGGAGGGGTTCGATCGCGGCGAGCAAGCGCGGCAAGGCACCGGCCGGCGAGATCAAGGCGATGAGGACGATGGCGCCATCGTCGCGGGTCGTGGCCGACGGCTCCGACAGCCGCGCGATCAGCCCGGTCCAAGCCTTCGACGAAAGCAGCCTGTTGGCAGTTTCGACCGTCATCGGTCCACGAGCCAGCGGCATCAATCGCGACAGCATGTGGACGTTGAGCTCTGGCCCGGCACACATCCATGCGACTTTGTGTTCGAACAACAGCGCGCGCGTCGCCTCATCGCCATTGGCAAGCGCGGTCGCGGCGAGAGCGTCGAACACCGCACGTTCGTCCATGATCGACGCCAGAAGTTTTTCGGCGGGCAATCCCGACGCGGCGACCAGGTCGCCTAGGCCCAGCCCGTCAAACAGCGTTACAACGACGGCAGGCGTGGCCTTGCCCCCCTGAGGCGCGACGAACGCGAGATCACCCGCAGATCCGAGCCCAATCCGGCTCATCAAAGAAGCTGCTCCGCTCTTTTTTTGAAAGCAGGCCGCTGCCTCCGCCAATCGTGCGCCGTGCGCAGGCGAACCCGGAACGCAGGCGATCAACCGCGCGGCTACTGACTTCACACTCTCGGCGCGATCACCCGACAAGCTTTCGAGAAACGGCAAATCCCCTGCGCTGAGATTGACGCTCAAAGCGCCGAGCAGTTCGCCCCGCACCGGAGCTGGCTCGGACTTGAACACGCTTTCGAGCAGAGCACGCGCCACAGCCGGATCGGCAATGCGCTGAC
>JBJXFA010000028.1:0-4018 GCA_046153865.1 Sphingomonadaceae bacterium | reverse complement strand
TGGGCAGGCGCACGACAATATCGAACCGCCGGTCGCCCTCGAAGACGATCCCCGCCTCGCGCCCGCCAAGTGCGGCGGCCACGGTGTCGGTCACGTCCTGCAAGGTCAGGCCGTAACGCGCGATGGCGTCGCGGTCGAACTTCACATCAAGCTGCGGAAAGCCTTCGGTCTGCTCGACTTTGACGTCGGCCGCACCGGGAACGGTGTTCAGCACTGCCGCAACTTTCGCGCCCGCCGCACTCATCGCTTCGAGATCGTCGCCGTAGAGCTTGATCGCAATGTCGCCGCGCACGCCTGCAATCAGCTCGTTGAAGCGTAGTTCGATGGGTTGGCTAATCTCGAACGCGCTGCCGACCAAGGGTTTGAGCGTGGCTTCGAGGCGTTCGATCACCTCGTCTTTGCTGGTCACGCCAGCAGGCCATTCGTCCTTGGGTTTCAGGATGACGAACGAGTCCGAGATATTTGGTGGCATCGGATCGGTGCCGACCTCCGCCGTCCCGGTCTTAGAGAACATATAGGCGACCTCGGGCAACGAGATTGCTGCCTTCTCGATCTGGCGTTGCAGAGTCAGCGACTGGCCCAGCGAAGTCGAAGGGATGCGGATGCCTTGCAGCGCAATATCGCCTTCGTCGAGCTGCGGGATGAACTCGCGGCCGAGCATAAGGAACACCAGTCCCGCCAGCACGAACGCGCCCACGCCCGCGCCGATCCACGGCCAGGGCCGCGCCACCGCCTTGTCGAGCAGGGGAATGTAGCGCTCCTTGGCGAGTGCCACCGCCTTCACCTCCTTTTCAGACACCTCGCCGCGAATGAGCAAGGCAACCATTGCCGGCACGAAGGTCAACGAGAGAATGAATGCACCGCCCAAGGCGAGCATTACGGTGATCGCCATTGGCGAGAACATCTTGCCTTCGACGCCCGTGAAGGTCAGCAGGGGCGCGAAGACGAGGAAGATGATGGCCTGCCCGTAAATGGTGGGGCGCACCATCTCGCGTGAAGCCTCGAACACCTCGTGCAATCGCTCGGTCAGGGTCAGCACCCGCCCTTCGTGATGCTGTCGCTCCGCTAACCGTCTGAGACAGTTTTCAATGATGATGATCGAGCCATCGACGATCAGCCCGAAGTCGAGCGCACCAAGGCTCATCAAATTGCCCGATGTGCCGGTGGCGTTCATCCCCATTGCCATCATCAGGAACGATATCGGGATGACGAGCGTGGCGATGAGTGCCGCGCGGATATTTCCAAGCAGCCAGAACAGAACCGCGACGACCAGCAACGCGCCTTCCAGCAGGTTCTTCTCGACCGTCCAGATCGTCGCATTGACCAGTTTGGAACGGTCCAGCACGGTCTTGACCTTGATCCCCGGCGGCATTGATTTGGCCACGTGGCCAAGTCGTTCGGCAACGGCGTTGGCGACGATGCGGCTGTTGCCGCCAGCGATCATCAAGGCGGTGCCGACAACGACTTCATTGCCATTCTCAGACGCTGCGCCCGTGCGCAAATCGCCGCCGATGCGAACAGTGGCCACGTCGCGCACTGCCACGGCCACGCCGCCGCGTGTTGTGACCGTCGCACGGCCGATTTCGTCGAGCGTGCGAATACGGCCATCGGCCTTGACCAGAAACGCCTCGCCGCCGCGTTCGACGAAGTTCGCGCCGACGGAGATATTGGCCTTTTCAAGCGCCTCGGCGAGTTCGGAGAACGAGATATGATAGGTGGCGAGTTTGGCCGGATCGGGCTCGACCACGAACTGTTTTTCGTAACCGCCGATGCTGTCGATCCCGGCGACGCCCTGAACGGTCTTTAGCTGGGGCCGGATCACCCAGTCTTGCACGGTGCGCAAATAGGCGAGCTTCGAGACCTCATCGGTCAGCGAATTGCCATCTGTCGTAAGATAGGAGCCATCGGGCTGGAAGCCGGGTTTGCCAGCAACCTTGGGGTTTTTCGCCGTCCCCAGCGGTTCATATTCCACGACATACATCAGCACTTCGCCGAGCCCGGTCGTCACTGGCCCCATTTGCGGCTCCACGCCTTCGGGCAGGCTTTCCTTTGCCTGGGTCAGCCGCTCGGCGACTTGCTGGCGTGCGAAATAGAGATCGACGCCCTCGTCGAAAACGACCGTCACCTGCGAAAACCCGTTGCGCGAAATCGAGCGCGAGCTTTCCAGCCCCGGTATGCCCGCCATCGCGGTTTCAACCGGGAAGGTAACAAGCCGCTCCATGTCGAGCGGGCCAAGCGCTGGCGCGACTGTATTCACCTGCACCTGCTTGTTGGTGATGTCGGGAACCGCGTCGATTGGCAGCTTCAAAAGCTGCGCGGCACCGAAAGCGGCAATGATGAGCGTGACGACAACCACGCCCCAGCGGAAGCGGATCGCGCTATCCAGAAGTTTTTCGATCATCTCAGTGCCCCGCCTCGCCCTTGCCGAGTTCGGCCTTGAGTAGGAACGCGCCCTTGGTCGCGACGACGGTGCCAGCGGGAATACCGCTGACGATCTCGATCCGCCCACCGCTGCGCTCGCCGATCACAACTTCGGTTGCCTGAAAGCCTTTTGGACCGCGCACAAAGACCATGTTCTTGCCTTCGACCGTCTGGACGGCTTCCTCCGGGAGCGTCATGCGCCCATCGCTCGGTTGGCCGCCGGGACGCACGCGGACGCGGACACCTTGGCCAGCAGTCAGTTGCGCCGCGCCTTGCGGGGTCAGGATGAGCGTTGCGGTCTTGCTCTGTGCATCGAGTGCCGGGGTGATCGAATGGACAGTTGCAATCCGTGTTTCGCCATCGGCCAGTTCGATGACCGCTGTATCGCCCACACGAACCCGGCGCGCATCGGCGGGCAGCACGGAGGCGTTGACCTGCAAGCGGTTCGGATCGGAGATGTGAAACAGGTCGGTGCCTGCCAGCACATATGCGCCAAGCCGCGCATCAGCGCGGGTTAGCCGACCCGTGATCGGGCTGGTGATCGCTAGCGTCCGGCCATCGCCGGAAAGTTTGGATGCGCCCGCTGCGGACTGCGAACGCCGCAACTCGGCTTCGGCTTCGGCTAAAGCTGCCTGCGCCGCTTCCAGATCCTGCCGTGCCGTAACGCGGGCATCGAACAGCCGCTTTTCACGCGCATAAGCCGAGCGGGCGGCATTGGCGCGGGCGGCGGCGGAACTGCGATCGGCAACCAATGTTGCGGCCTCGCGGCTTTCGAGCAGCGCGATGGTTTCGCCAGCGCGCACATTGTCGCCCAGATGCTGGGTAATCCGCACAATCGCCCCGTCGGCACGAGCAGTTAGAACCGCTTCGCCTTCGGAGGTAGTAGCAACAACGCCCTGCGCGATGATCTCCGCCGCCAGCCCCCCCGGACTGACCGCCTCGGTGACGATCCCCGCCGCTTGTGCCCGCGCGGAATCCATCGCGACAAAGCCCTCGGGGCCGTGATTTTCTTCTTCGCCATGCTCGCCTTCTTCGCCAAGGTCTTCGGCACCTGCCGTCGCGGCACTCGGTGCAAACACCGTGCGCCCAAGCATTACGCCGCCTCCGCCCAGGACGAGTGCGGCGATCGCAACCCCGGCGATCAGTTTCGATTTGTTGGTGTCGTCAATCATGGTTCAATTCCCTGCGCGCGCTTGAGCGCGGATCAGTGCGGCGAGCGCACGGGCGCGGTCGAGGCGGGCCTCGATCAGCGCGGTTTTGGCGGTGGTGAGCGCGGCTTGTGCATCGAGCAGTTCGAGCAAGCTGAACTTGCCCGCGCCGTAGCCGATGCGCGCAAGCCGGACTGCTTCTTCGGCTTGCGCCAGCGATGGCCCGGACAGTGCATCGACCCGCGCGTCTGCGGCACCCAACAGCATCCGCGCGTCATGCTGCGCACGGCGGGCATCGAGTCCCGCAAGTCTAAGCGAGGCTTCGCTCGCGAGGCTGTCGGCTTGTGCTGCGTCGATATTGCCTCGGTTTCGATCCCGGAATGGCAAGGGTATCGAGAAGCCAGCGACGAACGCGGTTTCGCGGCCCTCACCAAACCGCCGAACACCGC
>JBJXFA010000026.1:0-3624 GCA_046153865.1 Sphingomonadaceae bacterium | reverse complement strand
GTGGACATACCCACGGCTGCACAGCATTACCCGCGAGCGCGCGTGGACTGACACCACAAAGCCCCGTCCGGCAGAACCGGACGGGGCTTGGGTGCAACAGTCAGTTGCCGTTCGAGGTGCGGGCGCGTGACCAGATCAGGTTTGAGGTCTTGCCATCTTCGTCGGCGAACAGGCTGGCGAAGATAGGAGCGTTGAAGCTGGGATCGTCGAGCTTGATCGAGAGATAGTCGCGGCCTTCCTTGCTGGTCTTGGCCCATGCTGCTCCGATTTCGGCTTTTGCCACGAACACCCGATGCGACGGAGCGTTTTCATTTTCACTTGCTTCCTCGGCGACGATGGTGACGTTCTTCTTCTGCAAGCTCATCGTGACGATCTCGCCGGTGTAGTTGGTGTCGCCGGACTTCTTGAAGGTGCCGATATTTGCCATGATACTTCTCCTTGGGTTGGTCGAACCCCGCGCTCATTCGCGGCCTCGATGGCTGGTTTAAGGCAGGGGCTTGCACCGCTGCACCCGCAGGGCCGAAACGCAGTGGAGGACGGGGCAGATCGGGGTTTCTTGTCTCGCGAGGAATGGGCGAAGCCCAGGGGAAGAAAGTTCGGGCTGCCCGTTGCAGCAAGGGGCGAGAGGCGCAGCCGTCCCCTGCCAACCAAAGCCATTGACGAGGCCGTGGGTGAGCGCGGTTCTGGCATTCGCACGCAAGGAGATTTGGCAAGAATCGGTTGGCGCGTTCAACGTCCGGCTGACGCATCCTGCTGCGCGAAGTCACCGGGTGGGATTGCCGAACTACGACGCGGCATTCTGCCGACAGCGCCGTGAATGGAGACGTCCCGTCAAGCCGGACTGCTGTGGCATTTGGTGATCGGGCGGCGGGCAGGAACCGCGGAAAGACGGGACAGGTTCCGTCAGAGCCGCATCCCGCAACGCTCCGATCTGCCCGCCAAGTCGCGGACGGAGATTGCTATCCACATCATCCGGTCAGGTCCGTGCCCATCCGCAACCCAAATGACCACGCACCCAAGCCCGCCCGGCGCTGCCGGACGGGACTTTGTGGCGCTTGCGGTGCGGACGGAAGCGGGCGGCGGCAAGCCGCCCGCCCCTTGCTCACGCCGCAAGGCGCTGTTCGTCGGCCTCGTCCAGCGCATCGGCGGTTTCGTTATCACCATTGTCCACCTCGCCCGCCGCATCGGCGGCGGCAGGATCGGGATCGAGCGGCACCTCCGATTCGGCGAGCCATGCCGCGCGGTAGGCGGCGGCAACCGTCGCCACGCCGCCGCGCTGGGTGTAGGCCGATGGCGGGAACGCCATCCAGCGCGGAACCCATTGCTCGACCTTGGCGCGATCATTGCCGCCGGTCAGATAGTCATTGATGACGCCCTTGATCGTCTTGCCCTTCTCGGCGGCATGGGCTTGCGCCACGGTGTCGCCGCCGACCTCGCGCAACACTTCGGTCAAGACCTCGCGGTCGCGGATGAGGCCATAGAACGCATCGTCCGCCACCCAAAAATCGGCCATCTTGACGCCAAGGTGAAGACCGATGGTTTCGATCAGACCGGTTCCGCTCGCCAGCGTCTCGGCCATGACGACGCCAAGCACCTCCATGACTACCGCGTCGGGCAGTTCCAGCAACCGCTGGAACAGCCCGCTCACTCCGTTCCTTGGCTCATGACCCAAAGTGACGCTCGCCTCGTCGGGGTCGAAGCCCAAAACGGCAAGCACCGCGCGCCGCCGCTCGTCAAAACCGGATTCGGCGACGCTAGTTTCGATGCTCTCGGTAATCGCTTCGTTGCGGCTGCGCTGATCCTGCACCCTCACGCCCCACAGGGGCGAACCGCAAATCGCATGGGCGACCATAACGCGCAGCGCGACGCCGCTATTGGCGGCAAGCGCCGAGCGCACCGCCGCATGGCGGTGCAGGTCGATGTAGCTGGTCATGGCTGCGGTGATTTCGGGGCGGGCAGGTGCGGGCTGCTTTGCAGCCTCGCTGCCGCCCTCGCCTTGCCGACGCGCCTCTTTGTGGGTCAGATAGCCCTCGTGGAAGGCGACTTCGCCCTTGCCGTTGACGTCGATATAAACCCGCCCGCCTTTGCGCTTCGCGGTCTTTTCATGCTCCCATGTCTGGAAATAGACACCGGCGGGGACGATCTCGACTGCGCTCCACCCGTCTTCCAGATAAGCGGCCTTGCGCCGCTCGATCTCCGCGCTCTGCGCGGCCCAGAACTGGTCAGCATCGGCGAAATAGCCTTCGTCGCCGAACAGGTCTTTGACGATCTGGCCGTCGAAGGCGGCAAGATCGAACAGCGCCGCGCCGGTCGCAATCGACGCGCCGCCGAACAGCCATGCCTTCAACTGTGACCCTCGCGGGGCATAGCCGTCCGAATCCTCGAACAGCGCCAGCCACGCCTTTTGCTGCGCCTTGCTGGCAAGGGTCAGGTGCTTGACGGTCGGCGCGTCGATTTCCTCGGCGCGGAAGGCTTCGCGGATGCGGGGCAGGAGATTACCGAGCGCGAGGATGCGCTTCACCTGCAATTCGGTCAGCGCGAAAGTCGCGGCAATGTCCTCGACGCTGCGGCCTTCCTTGACCAGCCGCGTGTAGCTTTCCCACTGCGTCACCTGATCGGGAGACTGGCGCAGCATGTTCTCGATCATCGAAATTTCGAGCGCCTCGGCGTCGTCGCCTTCGCCCAGGGTGATGCAGGGCAGCGTCACGCCGTCCTGGCCCTGCCGCGCCGCCTCAAGGCTGGCGTAATAGCGGCGCTTGCCCGCGACGATCTCGAAATGACCGGGGTTGCAGTTGGGACGGACGAACAGCGGCGAAATCACGCCGCGCTTGATGATCGACGGCAGTATGTCCGAAATATCGGGCGGCTTCTTGCCCGCCCGCATGTTGGCCTTGGAAACCGAAAGGTGGTCGAGCGCGATTTGGTCGATGTGCATGGTCATTACTCCGTTGGGTGGCCCCATCCTCGGGGCATCTTGGGGGGCGGTGAGGATGGGGCCGGTTGTCCGCGCGGGACGATCCCGCGCGGGGTCTGCCGCACCTTGAGGGGGTCAAGGTGGCGGAAGCTCTGAATCTTCCTTGGCGCGGGCGGCGGCTGCGGCCTCAAGCCGCGCCGCGTCCTCGGTGATGCCGCCGCACAGGCGGGCGGCATCGGCGTAGGTGGTCAGCGGGAAGCGCCCTTCAAAATGAAGGTCGCGCTCGATGGCGAGGCCGAACGGCAGCGTCACCGCCACAATCTCGGCAAGGCTGGCCGAACCCATTTCGGGGCAACCGAAACCAAGGTCGCACAGCCCGAACAGGGTGTCGCCGTCTTCGTCCAGTTCGGAAAACAGCCAAGTTCCAGCCCCGACCGGATTGAAGAATTTGACGACCGGCAGATGATCGCCACGGCTCTGGCCGTTGGCGATCAGCCGCGCGCGCAGGTCTTGGGTGAGTAGCAGCATGGGGAAAATCCTCTCAAAACATCTCGATCTGGTTGCGAGCGTTGGTGTCGAACAGGCCGTGATCGGCGGGGCGCTGCTGCCTTTTCGGCTCCATCGGCGCGTTGGCGCGCATCGCCAGCCGGTCGCGTGGCGTGATCGGTGCGACGCCGTGAACCAGCGTCTGCTCACCGATGGGGGTCTGC
>JBJXFA010000002.1:0-124180 GCA_046153865.1 Sphingomonadaceae bacterium | reverse complement strand
GTGGCCCGGGGAGAGGGCAGTCCTTCCCGTAAACATTCATCAGCGCCGGGACTGTGCCCTCTCCCCGGCCAGCATCAGGTAAAATTGCCCCCGGCAATTTTAGTTGGTGTGGGGCACCAACGACCTGATGCTCCCGCAAGCGGGAGAGGGAGAAGAAAATGCCTAAAGTCCTCATTTCAGACAAAATGTCCCCACTTGCCGCCAAGATCTTCCGCGAGCGCGGGATCGAGGTCGATGAGATCACCGGCAAGACCAAGGACGACCTGATCGCGATGATCGGCCAGTATGACGGCCTCGCCATCCGCTCGGCGACCAAGGTCACCAAGGAGGTGATCGCGGCGGCCAAAAACCTGAAGGTCATCGGCCGCGCCGGGATCGGCGTCGACAACGTCGATATCCCGGCCGCGTCGGCTGCGGGTATCGTGGTCATGAACACGCCTTTCGGCAATTCGATTACCACCGCCGAACATGCGATCGCGCTGATGTTCGCGCTCGCGCGGCAACTGCCCGAGGCCGATGCGTCGACGCAGGCCGGCAAGTGGGAGAAAAACCGGTTCATGGGCGTCGAGCTGACGTCGAAGACGCTCGGCCTGATCGGCGCGGGCAATATCGGCTCGATCGTCGCCGATCGTGCATTGGGCCTCAAGATGAAGGTCGTCGCTTACGATCCGTTCCTCACCACCGAACGGGCCATCGATCTCGGCATCGAAAAAGTGACCCTCGACGAGTTGCTGGCGCGCGCCGACTTCATCACGCTGCACACGCCGCTGACCGAGCAGACGCGCAATATCCTGTCGGCCGAAGCGCTCGCCAAGACCAAAAAGGGCGTGCGCATCATCAATTGCGCACGCGGCGGGCTGATCGACGAAGCGGCACTGAAGGCAGCCATGGACGCCGGGCATGTCGCAGGCGCGGCGCTCGATGTTTTCGTTGAGGAACCCGCCACGCAATCGCCCCTCTTCGGCACACCGGGGTTCGTCTCGACGCCGCATCTGGGTGCATCGACGAACGAGGCGCAAGTCAATGTCGCGATCCAGGTCGCCGAGCAGATGGCCGATTTCCTGCTGTCGGGCGGCGTCACCAACGCGCTCAACATGCCTTCGTTGTCCGCCGAGGAAGCGCCCAAGCTCAAGCCCTATATGGCGCTTGCCGAGCGCCTCGGTTCGCTTGTCGGGCAGCTCGCGCACGACAATCTCACACATATCTCAATCGAAGTCGAAGGCGCGGCCGCCGCACTCAACGTCAAGCCCATCACTGGCGCGGTGCTCGCGGGGCTGATGCGCCGCTACTCGGACACGGTGAACATGGTCAATGCGCCGTTCCTCGCCAAGGAGCGCGGCCTCGATGTCCGCGAAGTGCGCCATGACCGCGAGGGAGATTATCACACGCTCGTGCGCGTCTCGGTGAGCACGCAGGCGGGCGAGAAATCGGTCGCAGGCACGCTGTTCGGCAATGAAGCGCCGCGCCTCGTCGAACTGTTCGGGATCAAGATCGAGGCCGATCTGGCGGGCGACATGATCTATGTCGTGAACGAAGATGCGCCGGGGTTCATCGGGCGGCTCGGTACAACGCTGGGCGAGGCGGGCGTCAACATCGGCACGTTCCACCTGGGGCGGCGCGGCGCGGGCGGCGAGGCCGTGCTGCTGCTGTCGGTCGATTCGCCGGTCAGCGAGCCGGTCTCGTGGCAACTGTGCAACTTGCCGGGCGTGCGCCGCGTAACGGCGCTCAAATTCGCATGAGCGGTGTGGACCTCCTTCCGCACGGGCTGCGCGACCGGTTGCCGGGCGAAGCGGCAGCGCACGCGCGGAGGGTTTCAGCGCTGCTCGCAGTGATCGAGGCGCAGGGATATCAGCGGATCGCCCCGCCGCTCGCCGAGTATGAGGAAAGCCTTGCTACGCGGCTCAAATCCTCGCGCACCGAGCTGGCGCGCTTCGTCGATCCGCTGTCGCAGCGCACGCTGGCGATCCGGCCCGATATCACGCCGCAGATCGCGCGCATCGTCTCTACCCAACTCGCCGACGTGCCGCGCCCGCTGCGGCTCGCGTATGCCGGGCCGGTGCTCAAGCTCGGCAGCGGCCCGCTCGATCCGGCGCGCGAAGCGATGCAGGTCGGCGCGGAGCTGATCGGTGACGATGCGGTGGCCACGGCCTGCGAGATCGTCGGCATGGCGGTCGATGCGATCCGTGCGGCCGGGATCGAGGATGTGACGGTTGATCTGACACTTCCTGATCTGGTGCAGACGCTTGCCGGGCTGCTCCATCCGCCCGAAACGATCGCCCGGCTCGATGCGCTGCTTGATATGAAGGATGCCGGCGGTCTGGCAGCGGCAGGCTTTACCGACTGGTTGCCGCTGATCGCCGCGACCGGCCCCATCGAACCCGCGCTGACCGCCTTGCGCCGCTTCGACCATGCCGGGCTGATGGCCTCGCGGATTGACGGTATTGCCGCAGTCGCTCAGTCAATCGCGGGCCGCGCGGCGCGGATCACACTCGACCCGACCGAGCGCCACGGCTTTGAATATCAGAGCTGGTTCGGATTTTCGCTGTTCGTGCCGGGCAGCAGCGCCGCCATCGGCCGCGGCGGGAGCTATGCCATTGCCCATGCCGACGGGCGTGACGAACCGGCAGCGGGGTTTTCGGTGTATCCCGACAGTTTCTGACCACTAGCGTGAATGATATGTTGTAACCTCATATCAGCTTTGCTAACGATCGCCTCGAAAAGCCGGTCGTCGTAAAGGGTGTCGTATGAGTAAATGGGTTGTCGCGGGTCTCCTCGCGCTTGGGTGCAGCGATATTGCGCTGGCGGAGGACGCGGGCGAAGACCGTCACGAGCGCACGCCGACCGATCTCATCGTGACAGCACCCTATACCCGCGATCGCGCCGCCGTGTTGTCGGGAACCTCGGTGCTGACCGACGAAGTCCTCACGCGCCAGATGCGGCTTACGATCGGCGAAACGCTGGCGCGCCAACCGGGCGTGTCGTCCACAGCCTTCGGCCCCAATGCCTCGCGCCCGGTGCTCCGCGGACTGCAGGGCGAGCGCGTGCGCGTCCTGAAAGACGGGATCGGCAGCATCGACGTGTCGAACACCAGCGTCGATCATGCCGTCGTCGTCAATCCGCTCTCGGCCCAGCGCATCGAGGTGCTGCGTGGCCCTGCGGCCCTGCTTTACGGCTCTTCGGCGATCGGCGGCGTTGTCAACGTCATCGACAAACGCATTCCGCGTGTCGTACCCGACGAGGCCGTCCATCTCGACGGCATCGCAAACTATGGTTCGGCGGCCAACGAGCGCTCGGGCTATGGCCACCTCGACGTGCCGATCGGCAAGGGCTTCGTTGTGCATCTCGACGGCAGCTATGCGAAGACCGACGACCTCGACACGGGGAGCTTTATCCTGACCCCCGCACTGCGCGCACAGGCGGCGGCGAGCGGAATCCCCGAAATCGAAGAGCTTGCGACGCTCGAAGGCAAGCTGCCCAACAGCGCAGCGCGGACCTGGGAAGTCGCCGCAGGTGCCGCCTACATCGCTGACGGCGGCACGCTCGGCATTTCGTTCAGCCGCTATGACAGTCTCTACGGCGTCCCGATCCGCTATTCGCTCGATCCCGATATCGAAGCCGAGGCCGTCCGCCTGCAGGTCAACCAGGATCGCGTCGATCTGCGCGGCGAAGTCAAGGTCGGCGGCTTCATCGATCCGATCAAGCTGCGCGTCGGATTTGCCGATTATATCCACGCCGAGATCGAGGACACGGGCGAAATCGGGACGACGTTCTTCAACAAGAGCATCGAAGCACGGCTCGAAGTTACCCAGGCGCAGCGCGGCGCATGGCGCGGTGCTTTTGGCGGGCAGCTGATGGTGCGCGATTTCAACGTGATCGGCGAAGAGGCGTTCGTGCCTAAAAACTCGACGCGCCAATATGGCCTGTTCACGTTGCAGGAACTCGATTTCGGCGCGTTCAAGGCTGAAGGCGGCGCGCGCTTCGAGCGGACCTTGCTTAAAGCAACCGAAAACCCGATCATCGGCAACCCTGACTTTACCCGCAACTTCAGCGCGTTTTCGGGTTCGCTCGGTGGCAGTTTTGCAGTAGCCGAGGGGATCCGCATCGGCCTGCTCGGCAGCTACACCGAACGCGCACCCTCAGCCGAAGAGCTGTTCGCCAACGGCCCGCACAAAGGCACGCAAGCCTTTGAAGTCGGCAATCCCGATTTCAAGAAGGAACGCGCCAAAGGCATCGAAGTCTCGCTGCGCGGCGCGCGCGACGGCCTGAGCTTCAGCCTGTCGGCTTATCACAACTGGTTCGACGATTATATTTACGAAGTGCAGACCGCAGCTGCCAGCCCGGCAACCGACGACCTGCCGCTCTTCGAGTTCTTCCAGAACGACGCGCGCTATTGGGGGATCGAAGGCGAAGCCTCGCTCCGCCTCGCGCAATTCGGGGGCTTTGCGCTCAGCATCGATGCTCTCGGTGACTATACGCGCGGGACGATCGACAGTGGCGGCCCCGTCCCCCGCGTGCCGCCGCTGCGCTTGCTCGGCGGGATCGAGGGCCAGTCGGATCGGCTCAATCTGCGCGCCGAGGTCGAATGGAGCGCATCGCAGCGGCGCATCGCCGCATTCGAAACCGAGACCGAGGGCTTCACATTGGTCAATGCGAGCATCGCCTTTCATCCGCTCGGCCGCGACAACGCGACCAGCATCACGCTGAGCGCAAACAACATCTTCGATGTCGAAGCGCGCCGCCACGCGAGCTTCCTGAAGGATTATGCCCCGCTGGCAGGCCGCGACATCCGCATCACCGGGCGGATCGCGTTCTAGCAATCCTGCTCCCCTCCAGCCCATGCTGGAGGAGTGTCGGGTCGGTCATCGCCCCGCGATGACCTGAAACAGCCGGGGGCTGTTTCACCCGCCACTGGGGGTGGTTCTTCTTTCTTCCTGTTTGCACGCGCGACACGGAGAACCCACCCCTGGCCCCTCCCGGAAGGCCGGGAGGGGAACCCAATCACTCTAGACTTTCAACCGTCATCGTTTTGCGCCATCGCGGGCGCGTGAAAACGCTGACATTGCTTCGCCACGCCAAGTCGGGCTGGGACGATCCGGTTGCCCGGGATTTTGACCGGGCGCTGAATGCCCGCGGGAAACGCGGCGCGAAGACGGTCGGTGCCCATATGCGCAACCTCGGCCTCGCCTTCGACGCGGTCGTCTCCTCGCCCGCCGTGCGCTGCGTCGATACGCTGGACGGCGTGTGGGACGGCTATGGCCGTATCCTCCATCCGCACTGGGACCGGCGCATTTATCTCGCCTCGGGCGCGACCCTGCTTGACGTCGTCCACGACCAGCCCGACAGCGCCGGTCGCATCCTGATGTGCGGCCATAATCCCGGCCTCGAAGATCTGATCCTGATGCTCGTTCCCGATCACAGCGACGATCGGCTGCGTGACGAGATCGAGGACAAGTTCCCGACGGCAGCCCTTGCCGAACTCACGATCGACGTCGCGCACTGGGCCGAAATCAAGCCAAACACCGCCACGCTCGCGCGCTTCGTCCGCCCGCGCGACCTCGACCCAACGCTGGGCCCCGACGCGGATTGACGCTGCGCCGCGCCCACGCCGGTGATGCGGCGAAACTCGCGCTGATCGGTGGTGCCTCGTTCCTCGAGACGTTTGCCAATGATCACCCGGGCGACGCCCTTGTCGCGTTCGTCCGCGATCACCACGGCATTGCTGCGTGGGACGCGACGCTGGCCGATCCGCAGAACGCGGTCTGGATTGCCGAGGAGTGCGCCGGGTCGCCGATCGGCTATGCCGTCCTTGCGTCGGCGCGCTTGCCGGGAACGACGGCGCGCGATGCCGAGATCAAGCGCATTTACCTGTTGTCGAAATGGCACGGCAGCGGACTGGGAGCAGCACTGTTCGCCGCCGCCGAAACCGAAGCGCGTGCGCGCGCCGCGCTGCGCTTGGTGCTCAGCGTTTACACGCGCAACGCGCGCGCGATCCGCTTCTACGAAAGCCGCGGCTTCACCCGGATCGGGCAAGCGGCGTTTGCCGAATTCCCCGCCGAGTTCGATGACTATGTTATGGCCAAACCGCTCGTTTGACGCGCGTTCAAAGGAACGCGCGCAGCTCGGCCATGAAGCGCTCGAACTGGTCATGATGCAGCCAATGCCCCGCATCGGCGAACTCGATTACGCGCGCATTGCGGAAATGCGCAAGCCGCCCGTCGTTGGCGGGGTTCGACGCCCAGCTGTCGGCCCCATAAAGCAGCAGCGTCGGGCAGGTGATCGCCGCCCAAAGCGCCTCGATTTCGGTCGGCGGAACGTCGATCACGGGCCAGACATTGACATGATTGTCGAACTTCCAGCTCCACGTCCCATCCTCGTTGCGATTGACGCCGTGGATCGTTAGATGACGCGCCTGCGCTTCAGTGAGATAGCTGTTTTCCGCCTGCATGCGCCCAAGCGCCTCCTCGAGTGAGGCATAGCGCTTGGGAAGCCTTCCCGCGGCCGCGCGTTTGCTATCAATCCAGGTCCGCCACAGTTCGGCAAATGAGGTCTCTGCGCGCTTCGCCCGGATCGCGGGGGACGGCCCCAGCCCCTCGATGCAGACGAGCTTGCGGACGTTTTCGGGATACAGGCCTGCATAGCGCAGCGCGACATTGCCGCCGAGCGAGTGAGCGACCAGCGTGACCGGGCCCCGGTCAAGCTGGTGAATCAACTGCGCCAGGTCATAGACCATCGCGTCGATCGCATAAGTGCCATCGGCTGACCACTGGCTGTCCCCGTGCCCGCGCAAGTCGGGCGCGAGGATGTGGAAGGCCGGGCAGAGCTGTTCGGCCACCCAGTCCCAATTGCGGCAGTGATCGCGCCCGCCGTGCAGCAGCAGGAGCGGCGGCGCAGCGGGATTTCCCCAATCGACATAGTGCAGCCGCAGCCGCTGCGAGACAAACGACCGCGACGTCGGGCCCGAAACCGTCATGCCGGGTGCCCTATTCGCCGAACGTGCGCTGCCACCAGCCCCGGCGCGGTTCGGCGGGTGTGGCGTCGCCAGCCGGTGCCAGCGTGACGGCTTCGGTCACGGCCGCCGGTTCAGGTTCCGCCGCCAGCGGATCTTCGACCGCACCGTTCGCCGCAACCTCAGGCACAACGGCCTTTTTCGCGCGACTGGCGCGCTTGGGTTTCGCCACCGGTTCAGCGGGCGCCTCCAATGCGACAGGCAGATCGGCACCATTCACGTCATCGGCAGCGACCTTGCGTCGCGTCCGCTTCGGCTTTTCGGCAATGACAACGGCGGGTTCGGCCTCGTCAACTGCGGGTTCTGCCACTGGCTCAGGCGCGGGTGCATCCGCCCGTGCGGCAGGACGCTTGCGCGTCCGCTTCGGCTTGGCCTCGACCACGGGTTCAGGCTCGACCACCGCTTTTTCCTGCACATCGACGACTTGCGGTTCCGCGCTGGCATCGTCAACGTCGGCATGCTCTGCCGTCGTCGCCAGCTCGCCGACGTCGCCGCCACGCCCACCGCGCCGCCGCCGTCCGCCACGCCGTCCGCGCCGGCTCTTGCGTGCTTCGGCATCGCCGTCGTCCTGCGCCATGGCGGGCGCATCGGCATCGCCATCGTCGCGGTCATCGCCGTCGTCGTTTTCCGGTTCGGACGCGAACGCGCGATCGCCATCCTGGTTTGCAGCGACGGCTGCGTCGCCATCGTCACGCCGCCCGCGCCGTCCGCGCCGTCGGCGCTTGCGCCGGGCGCCGCCATCCGCCTCACCGCGCTCGGATCGATCGCCGCGCTCGGCCGCCGCAGCGCGCGGCTCCTCCTCGTCGGCGTCGTCTTCCTCGCCCTCGTCGTGGTCCTCGATATCGTCATCGTCTTCGTAAACGGGGGCGGCAATCTGCGGCGTGAAGGCAGGCGGCGGGCCGCTCGCCTCAACGGTCATCCGCGCGCCTTCGATCTCACCGTCGGACTGCACTTCGATGCGCACACCAAAGCGCGCTTCGATCTCGGCAAGTTCACGGCGCTTGCGATTGAGCACGTAAAACGCCGCTTCCGAACTGCAGCGCAGCGTCAGCACGCTGCCGCGCCCGCGCCCGGCTTCGTCCTCGAGCATCCGCAGTGCCGAAAGCCCCGCCGACGAGGCGGTGCGCACCAGCCCCGAACCCTCGCAATGCGGACATGCGCGGGTCGAGGCTTCGAGCACGCCGGTGCGCAGCCGCTGGCGGCTCATTTCCATGAGGCCGAACGACGAAATCCGTCCGACCTGGATGCGCGCGCGATCGTCCGCCAGCGCGCCTTTCATCGCCTTTTCGACTTTGCGGATGTTGGAGTTGTTCTCCATGTCGATGAAATCGATCACCACCAGCCCCGCCATGTCGCGCAACCGCAACTGGCGCGCGATCTCGTGCGCGGCTTCGAGATTGGTGCCGACCGCGGTCGCCTCGATCCCGTGCTCGCGCGTCGAGCGGCCTGAGTTAATGTCGATCGAAACGAGCGCCTCGGTCGGGTTGATCACCAGATAGCCGCCCGATTTGAGCTGGACGACCGGCTGATACATCGCGCCGAGCTGATCCTCGACATGGTTGCGCTGAAACAGCGGCACCGCATCGGCATAGGGCTTCACGCGCCGCGCGTGGCTGGGCATCAGGAGTTTCATGAACTCCTTGGCATGGCGATAGCCATCCTCGCCCTCGACGATCACCTCATCGATATCCTTGTTGTAGAGATCGCGGATCGCGCGCTTGATCAGGTCCGAATCCTGATAGATCAGCGCGGGTGCTGCCGATTTGAGGGTGTTCTCGCGGATTTCGTCCCAGAGCCGCGCCAGATAATCGAAATCGCGCCGGATCTCGACCTTGGTGCGTTGCAACCCGGCAGTGCGGACGATGCAGCCCATCGTGCGCGGGAGCTGCAGATCGGCCATGATCGTCTTCAGGCGCTTGCGATCGGCGACATTGGAAATCTTGCGGCTGATCCCGCCGCCGTGCGACGTGTTGGGCATCAGCACGCAGTAGCGACCGGCAAGCGAGAGATAGGTCGTAAGCGCTGCGCCCTTGTTGCCGCGCTCTTCCTTGACGACCTGGACGAGGAGCACCTGACGCCTGCGGATCACGTCCTGGATCTTGTAGCGGCGGCGCAAGTTCATGCGCTTCTCGCGCAGATTTTCGGCGGCGCCATCGTCATGGCCATTGGCGGTGGCGGGCGGCGGCGGGGGCGCGTCGTCGCCCGCATCGCCCTCGGACTCGTCGCGGCCATCGTCGTCGTGATGACCTTCTTCACTATCGAAATCGTCCTCGGCGGCGCGCAGCCGTTCTTCCTCGGCGGCGTGCTCGGCTTCCTCGCGCAGCAGCGCCTCGCGGTCCTCGCGCGGGATCTGATAGTAATCCGGGTGGATTTCGCTGAACGCCAGAAAACCATGGCGGTTGCCGCCGTAATCGACGAACGCCGCCTGCAGCGACGGTTCGACGCGGGTTACTTTGGCGAGGTAGATATTGCCCTTGAGCTGCTTGTGCTCGGCCGATTCGAAATCGAATTCCTCGATCCGGCTACCTTTGACGACCGCGACCCGGGTTTCTTCCCGGTGGCGCGCATCGATCAGCATACGCATTGTCATGTTTGAATCTCCGGGCGCGCCGCCATGTCAGCGGGGGCGCGCCACGCGGGGACGGGAGAATGGCAGCGAACCCGCGCGCCGCTCCCGTCCGGGTTGGGATGAAGTGTCTGTCCGTGTCTGCACGCTGGTCATGCCCGGGCATCGGTGCCGGGGAAAAGCGCCCGATAGCGTCCGCAGTTCGGATCGGAGCGGGCCGGATCAGAGCGGGGACGAGAAACGGGGAACCATGAGCCATGCGTTGCGTCAACCTGAGTGACCGCGCTCGCGAGCGCAGTCTGAAAGGACACCAACCGGTCGGGTTCCCACCGGCGATGCCACATCGTGCTAGCACCGCTGTCACGCGACGGCAACAATGATTACGGTCGCAGTCAGCGGCTTTGCGCAAAGCAAAGCTGCGATTGTCGTTCTGACGGGAAATGGTTAACCGACCGTTTGCCATTGGAAACCACTGGACCCGCGGAGCAGGAAAACGACGGAGACATGCGCTATGCTTGATGGCCTCGTCTTTGTCGGCATGCTGGCGTCCGCTGCGCCCGCTGACCCGCTTGCACGGCCGCCTGAATCTCATAAAGCCCCGGTCGCTTACGCTGCCCGTGCGCCGCGCAGCCGCTACAGCCTCAGCATCCCGCTCGATCCGCCAACGCCCCGCCTGCCGCTGCCGAACATCGTCGGCCCGGCGGGGCGGCCGCTTGTCGTCATCGACGCCGGGCACGGCGGCCATGATCCGGGTGCCATCGGCCCGCAGACCGGCGTCCGCGAAAAGGACGTCACACTCGCGATGGCAAAAGCGATCCGCGACGAACTGCTGAAGGGCGGCCGCGTCCGCGTCGCCATGACCCGCGCCGACGACCGTTTCCTGATCCTGCAAGAGCGCACCGAAGTTGCCCGAGCCCTCAGGGCCGATCTTTTCATCTCGGTGCACGCCGATGCCGGGCCGGTCGGCGAAGCCTCGGGCGCGACGATTTACACGCTTTCGGAAGTCGCATCGGACAGCCGGGCCGCCCAGCTCGCCGCGCGCGAAAACAAGGCAGACATCATCAACGGCGTCAATCTTTCGGGAGCGGGGGCCGACGTCTCGTCGATCCTCATCGATCTCGCGCAGCGCGAAACGATGACGGCCTCGGCGCGCTTTGCCGACCTCCTGAAACGCGAGGGCACCGGGATCACATTTCGTCCCGACCATCATCGCATGGCGGGCTTTGCGGTGCTTAAGGCTCCCGACATCCCCGCCATCCTTTTGGAAGTCGGCTACATCACCAACCCGGATGACGTCGCCCGCCTCGCCTCGGACGCGGGACGGACGGCGATCGCGACCGGGATCAGCCGCGCGGTTGCCATCCACTTTGCCCGAAAGCTGTCGGGGCAGTGACCAACATGGCAAACCATCGATCCTTGCGGCTTCGACAAATCATGAACCCTGCGCTATTGCCCCTTGAAATGCGTTGCTTGCCCTTCCCCTCGTCCCTCAGCGGCCTTATCTGGGCGGCACGATGACCATTTTGGATCGCCTCCTCATCGCCGCCGCAACGGTGCTCGTCATGGAATGCGTCGCCTGGGCGTCGCATCGCTACATCATGCACGGCTGGGGCTGGGCCTGGCACCGCGACCATCATGAGCCGCATGATAACGTGCTCGAAAAGAACGACCTGTTCGGCGTGGTCTTCGCAGTGATCGCGATGAGTCTGTTCGCCTACGGATATTTTCATTCGACCGTGCTGTGGTGGGTCGCCGTCGGCATTACGGGCTATGGCGTGATTTACACCGTCATCCATGACGGACTGGTGCATCAGCGCTATTTCCGCTGGGTGCCGCGGCGCGGCTATGCCAAACGGCTGGTGCAGGCGCACAAGCTCCACCATGCCACCGTGGGCCGCGAGGGCGGCGTCAGCTTCGGCTTCATCTTCGCGCGCGATCCGGTGCACCTGAAGGCCGAGCTGAAGGCGCAGCGCGAGGCCGGTGTTGCGGTGGTGCGCGACGCGATGGTCTGAGCGGGCCACGCGGCATCGCTTTCCCCGCCCGCAAACTTTGCTAAAGCGTCAGCGACCATGACTGCTTCCGACGCCGCCCCCGAAGCTCAGCCCCTGCGGCTCCGCCTGACTCGCGACCTCGGCTGGTTTGGCCGCCAGTGGAGCAAGCGCTGGGTGCGCATCGTCGTCGGAGTGCTTGGCCTCGCCATCGTCGGTTACGCGATCTTCTGGTTCGCCTTTGCCCGCAACCTGCCCGATGCGCGCGCGCTGCTCGCCTATGAGCCCCCGCTGCCCACCAATGTCCGCGCCTATGACGGAACGCCGGTGCACAGCTACGCACGCGAGCGCCGCGTTCAGCTCGCCTATGACGAATATCCCGAATTGCTCGTGCGCGCCTATATGGCCGCTGAAGACAAGACCTTCTTCGAGCACGGCGGCGTCGACTACCCCGGTGTGATCAGCGCGCTGTTCACCAATATGACGCGCTCGGGCCGCCCGATCGGCGCGTCGACGATCACGCAGCAGGTCGCCAAGAACCTGCTGATCGGCAACGAAGTCAGCTACACGCGCAAGGTCAAGGAAGCGCTGCTTGCTTACCGCATCGAAGCGGCGCTCTCTAAAGAGCAGATCATGGAGCTGTATCTCAACCAGATCGCGCTCGGCCGCAACGCATTCGGCGTGCAGGCGGCATCACGCGCCTATTTCGCCAAGGATGTCGGCGAGCTGACATTGCCCGAAATGGCCTATCTCGCGATCCTGCCCAAGGGGCCGTCGAACTACCGGCCCGAGCGGTTTTACGAGCGCGCGATGGAGCGGCGCAACTGGGTGTTGGGCGAGATGCTTCGCAATGGCTATATCGATCGCGCAGCGCATGATGCCGCCGCCGCGACGCCGCTCGGCACCGTGCCGCGCGCCCAGCCACGCGACGAAAGCGCGGGCGATTATTTCATGGAAGAAGTGCGCCGCCAGCTGATCGGCAAATTCGGCGAGACCGAAAAAGCGGGACCGCATTCGGTCTATTCGGGCGGCCTCTGGGTCCGCGCCTCGCTCGATCCCAAAGTGCAATCGGATACGCAGGACGCGCTGCGCGCAGGCCTATTGCGCTTCGATCGCGGGCGCGGCTGGAACGGCCCGGTCGGCAAGGTCGATGTCGCGACCAACTGGGCAACCGCCTTCGCCGCCGCCAACATCGCGATCAACTACCGCGACTGGCGCACCGCCGTCGTCCTGTCGAAAACCGACACCGTGGCGCAGATCGGCTTTGCCGGCGGCGCGACCGGCACGCTGCCGTCCTATGCGGCACAATCGCCCCGGCGCGGTGGCGGTGCCGCGTTCAGCTGGCTGCAGCCCGGCGACGTGATCGTCGTCGCGCCCGAGGGCAGCGGCTTTGCGCTCCGCAACGTGCCCGAAGTGTCGGGCGGCATGGTCGTCCAGAACCCCAACACGGGCCAGATCCTCGCCATGCAGGGCGGGTTCGATGCGCGGCTCCAGGCGTTCAACCGGGCGACGCAGGCGCTGCGCCAGCCCGGATCGAGCTTCAAACCGTTCGTTTATGCCGCCGCGCTCGATCAGGGGATGACGCCCGCCTCAGTCATCGTCGATGGGCCGTTCTGCGTCTATCAGGGCGCGCGCTTCGGCCAGAAATGCTTCCGCAATTTCGGCGGCGCAGGCGGCGCGGGGCCGCAGACGATGCGCTGGGGCCTCGAACAATCGCGCAACCTGATGACCGTGCGCGCTGCCTCGCAGACTGGCATCAGGAACGTCGTCACGCTCGCCGACCGGCTCGGCATCAATGCGCCGGGCAAACCTTACAGCGCAGTGCTCGCCGTTGCGCTTGGCTCGGGCGAGACGACAGTGATGCGCCTCGTGAATGCCTATTCGGTGCTCGCCAACAACGGCCGCGCGCTCCAGCCGAGCCTCATCGATTTCGTGCAGGACCGGCGCGGCAAGGTGATTTTCCGCGCCGATACGCGCCCGTGCGAGCGTTGCAACCTGGCCGAATGGGACGGCAAGGCGATGCCGCGCCCGCCCTCGCGCACCAAGCAGGTGATGGACCCGATGACCGCATACCAGATGGTCCACATGCTCGAAGGCGTGATCCAGCGCGGCACGGCGACGGTGCTGCGCGATCTCGACCGGCCGATCTTCGGCAAGACGGGCACGACCACCGGCCCCAAGGACGTCTGGTTCGTCGGCGGCTCGGCCGATCTCGTGGCGGGCGTCTATCTCGGTTACGATCAGCCGCGTTCATTGGGCGGCGGCGCGCAAGGCGGCGTGATCGCCGCGCCGATCTTCAAGGCATTTGCCGAAAAAGCGATGAAAGACATGCCGGTGCGTCCGTTCCGCGCGACTGCGGGCGTGCGCATGGTCCGCATTGACCGGCGCTCGGGCAAGCGCGTGTACGGCACCTTCCCGAACGAGGCCGATCCGAAAGCCGCCGTCATCTGGGAAGCGTTCAAGCCCGAAAGCGAGCCGCGCCGCTCGGTCCGTCGCGACGACCTGCCCAAGGCCGCGCCCAAGGCCGCCGCCGTGCGCCGCGCTGCGCCCACCGACCGCCCCGACCGCGACTTCCTTGAGAAGCAGGGCGGAATTTACTAACGGTCTGTTTCTATTTCCCCTCCCGGCCTTCCGGGAGGGGTTGGGGGTGGGCCTTCCTTCTTCTAACTCCGGCCAAGAACCACCCCCGGCCCCTCCACGAAGGCGTGGAGGGGAGACATATTTGAGGACCGCATCTATGCGCGCCGAAGCGCAAGCCCATGTTGACCAGATCGATGCCGCGCTCGCGCTGCTCCGCCGCTTTCTCGATTGGGATCGCGCGATGAAGCGGCTGGGCGAGTTGAACGCCAAGGTCGAGGATCAGGCGCTTTGGGATGATCCCAAGGCGGCGCAGGCGGTGATGCGCGAGCGTCGTCGCCTCGAAGAGGCGATCGGCGCGACGCGCGCGATCGAGACCGAGCGCAACGATACCGTCGAGCTCATGGAAATGGCCGAGGCCGAAGGCGATGTCGCGCTGGTCGACGATGCCGTCGAACAACTCGCCGCACTCGCCGAGCGCGCCGAGCGTGACAAGGTCGCCGCGTTGCTTGCGGGCGAGGCCGATGCCAACGACACCTATGTCGAGGTCAACGCAGGGGCCGGCGGCACCGAGAGCAACGACTGGGCCGAAATGCTCGGCCGCATGTACATGCGCTGGGCCGAGCGCCACCGCATGAAGGTCGAGACGGTCGATTATCACGCGGGCGATCAGGCGGGCATCAAATCGGTGACCTATCTGATCAAGGGCGAAAACGCCTATGGCTATGCCAAGACCGAAAGCGGCGTGCACCGGCTGGTGCGGATCAGCCCGTTCGGCAGCGGCGACAAGCGCCAGACCAGCTTTGCCAGCGTCTGGGTCTATCCGGTCGTCGACGACAATATCGATATCGAAATCAACGAGGCCGATCTGCGCATCGATACCTTCCGGGCCTCGGGCGCGGGCGGGCAGCACATCAACACGACCGATTCGGCGGTGCGCATCACCCATTTGCCGACCAACATCGTCGTCCAGTGCCAGAACCAGCGCAGCCAGCACAAGAACCGCGCCGAGGCTTACAACCAGCTGCGCGCGCGCCTTTACGAAGCCGAGCTCCAGCGTCGCGAGGCGGAATCGAATGCGGCGGCGGCGGGCAAGACCGATATCGGCTGGGGGCACCAGATCCGCAGCTACGTGTTGCAGCCGTATCAGATGGTAAAGGATCTGCGCACCGGCGTCACGTCGGGCAGCCCGCAGGACGTGCTCGACGGCGATCTCGACCGGTTCATGGCGGCGGCACTCAGCCAGCGCGTGACAGGTGAGAAGGTCGTGGTCGAGGATGTGGATTAGCGTGCTACGCTTTGCTCACAACCCCGCTTCCCCGAGCGCAGCCGAGGGGCATGGCCGAGCGCAGCCGAGGCCTATTTCTGCCTGTAAAATGTCCTCGGCTTCGCTCGAACAAGGCCCTCGGCTGCGCTCGGGCAAGCGGATTATGATGCTGTCATTAGGCGCCTGTTCGCTCACCGCCTGCAACCCCGGCAGCGCGGCGCGCGAGGCGGGGCCGGTCGCAGCGCAATTCCCCGCCGCATCGCGCCCGGTCGCCGAAATCGTTTCGTCGCGCTGGTCCGACGAGGAGAGCCGCGACAAGGCCGGCGAATCGGTCGATGTCATGAACCGCGCGGGCGTAAAGCCGGGCATGACCGTCGCCGACATCGGCGCGGGCGAAGGTTATTACACGATCCGCCTCGCCGCGCGCGTCGGGCCAACCGGCCGCGTGCTCGCGCAGGACATCATCCCTTCGGTGCGCGACAAGCTCGCCCAGCGCGTCGAACGCGAAAAGCTCGATACCGTGACCGTCAAGCTCGGCACGCCCGACGATCCGGGCCTTCCCGCCAACAGCTTCGATCGCATTTTCCTCGTGCATATGTATCACGAGATCGCCAGCCCCTATGCGTTCCTGTGGAACCTGCGCCCGGCAACGAAGGCGGGCGGGCGCGTGATCGTCGTCGATGCAAAACGACCGACCAACCAGCATGGAACGCCGCCCAAGCTGCTCCGCTGCGAGTTCGCCGCGGTCGGCTACAAGCTCGTCGACTTTCACGCCATGCCAGCCGTCGGTGGTTATCTCGCGGCCTTCGCGCCGACGGGGGAGCGGCCAGAGCCGCGCACGATCAAGGCCTGCGCAGCGTAGATTAAGAATCAACGGGCTTGTTCTTCTCCCCTTCACGCCTTCGTAGAGGGGCCGGGGGTGGCACTTCTTCTGCCGCTCCGACAGGCATCGAGAAAGAAGGAGAACCCACCCCTTGCCCCTCCCGGAAGGCCGGGAGGGGAGAATGGGCAGGTGCCTCACATGCGCGCTTCGAGGACCATATTGAACGGCCCCTCGGTCGCGCGACGCACGCGGCTGAAGCCTGCATCGGTCAGCACTTCGGTCAGCTTCGCCTCGCCCGCCTGTGCGCCGAGCGCCTCACCGACTTCCTGAGCGAGCGAGGTCGGCACGCAGATCATTGTCGAGGCGTTGTAGTAAAGCCGCGTCACCGGGCTTTCGAGCGCACCGTCGGCAGCATCGGCGGCGATCGGCTCGACGAGCATCCACGCGCCGTCCTCGGCGAGCATCCCGCGGATATGCGTCGCACAGCCGCGCGGATCACCCATGTCGTGCAAGCAATCGAACATCGTCACCAGATCGAAGCCGGTCTCGGCGATCTCCTTGGCGGGCACGGTCTGGAAGCGGACGCGATCCGCCATACCGTGCGCACGGGCGTGCGCATTGGCCTGCTCGATCGAGGGCGCGTGGAAATCATAGCCGGTAAAGTGGCTCGCCGGGAACGCCTGGGCCATAAGCAAGGTGGAAAAGCCCACGCCGCAGCCGACATCGGCGACCTTGGCCCCCGCCTCGAGGCGGGGCACCACGCCGTCGAGCGCGGGCAGCCAGGTGGGCATGATGCCATTGACGTAGCCGGGCCGAAAAAACGCGCCGACCGCGCAGAACAGGCATCCTGCGCTCTCGCCCCAGGCGACGCCCTCGCCCGAGCGGAACCCGGCCTCTACCTTGGGTTCGCCCTCGATCATCGCGGCGGCCAGATCGAAAGCACCTTCGAGATAGACCGGGCTGTCCTTGACTGCGAAAACCATTGCCTGTTCGGGCGACAGGCTGAAGCTGACGTTTGCCGGATCGTAGCGCACATAACCGTTCGCGGCCTGCGCATGCGCCCATTCGCGGACGTAGCGCTCGGCAAGCCCGTTGCGCGCAGCGAGCTGGGCAGCGGTCGCCGGACCGTCGGTGTGCAGCGACTCGAATAGGCCGAGGCGGAAGCCGATCCGCGTGGTCGGCACGCTGTAGGCACCGCCGAGATCGCCGAGCATCTTGCCGACGAAGGCGTGCAGCTTGTCGGTATCGAGATTGTCCATATCGTCTCTCCCCTGGATGCGACTGTTATCGCGCTGGATTGACGACCCTGCCGTGTGTTTTAGCACCAGAACGCATCCGCAACTATTCGCTTTGTCGCGCGCGCCGCTCGGTTCGGCGCTCAGTTCAGGCTGTCGCCACGATATTTGTATTCGAGGTATTTGCCCTGCGTGGCGAGGCTCTCGAGCGAACCGCGCGCAAGGTCTTCGCTGACGCGCTTCAATTCGCTGCCGATCGCGTCGAGCCCCTCGACGAGCTGCTTGTCAGGACTCATGCCGTCGATGCCGTCCTTGCGTAGCCCGGCGGGCACGCGCGCGTAGCCCTCGACGAGGCCGGGCAGATCCTCGGCGAGCAGGCGGCGGACCTGTGCTGCCTGCGGCGCATCCTCGGGGATCGTCTGTAACTGCGGACCGAGTGCAGCGATCCGCGCGCCGAGATCGTCAGCCAGCGCGCGCGCGGGCGCGGGGAGCGCGAGGCGCTGACCGGCGAGCCAGCTTCCGGTCTTGTCTGGCAATTGCGCGATCGGCGTCTTGGGCAGCGTTGCAGCGGCAGGGACGCGCACCGTCGTGCCCGTCGGCCATAGCAGCGCCGTTGACGTGGCGAGTAGCAGCAGCAGCGCGACCGCGAGCACGCCGGTGATCCCGAGCGGTGCCACAAACGCCCCATAAACGAACGCGGCAAGCAGCACCGCAATGCCCGTCAGCCCCGCGCGCCGCAGCCGCCGCGCGATGCTTTTCTGCGCCCGCACCACGCGGTCGCCGACGCGGTGCCGCTCGAGCACCTCGCCCGCGCGCGCAATGATGTCATCGGGCGTCGGCACCGATTAGACCGGCTCGAACGGATTGGTGTCGCTGCGCGTCAGCCGCGCCTGCGACGCCCCCTCGACGCGCGCGATATAGCCTTTTGATTTCTCGACCTCGGTCGACAGCGCATCGACTGTCGTCTTCATCGAGACCAGCGACTTGGCCTTGAAGGCATCGATCGTGTCCATCGTGTCGTAGATATTCTGGAACGCGCGCTTGAGCGTCTCGAGCGGGATGGTCGAGCCCGCAGCCTGATCGTGAATCGTCGCAGTGTTTTGCTTGAGCAGCGTGCCGGTCGAATCGATGATGTTCGCCGTCGTCGTGTTGAGCGCGGTGATCTGTTCGAGCACGAGGCGCTGGTTGGTCATCGCCTGCGCGACTGTGACGGCGGTGCGCAGCGCCGAGACGGTGGTTGTCGAGGCGCGATCGACGCCCTTGACCAGCTCGACATTGTTTTTCTTGACCAAATCGAGCGCCAGATAGCCCTGCACCGTCACCGCCATCTGCGTCAGCAGATCGGTCGTGCGCTGGCGCACGTAGAACAGCGCGGTCTCGCGGATCGCCTTGGCTTTGGCAGGATCGCTCGTCTCGATCTCGAGCGCCTTGGCTTCCAGCTTCGCATCCAAAGCTTTGGACACATGGATCATCTGCTCAAGCCGCCCCATCGCTGCCCACAAAGTCTGCCGCTCGACCGAGATCGCCGCATTGTCCTTGAGCAGTTCGTCCTTGCCGCTCGCCAGCCGCGTCAGGATCGAGGAAATGTGCGACTGCGACGATTTATAGCTGTCGAAATAGTCGCGCATCTTGTTGCCGAACGGAATGAAGCCGAACAGCTTCTTGGGGCTTGTCAGCGCACCCTGCTTGCCCGGATCGAGATCCTCGATCGTGCGCCGCAACTCGGCCAGATCGGCACCGACATTGGTTTCCTTGTCCATCGCGCGCACCGGGCGATCGAGAAACCGGTTCGACTGGCCCGCAGCATCGGCGATCTCGCGCCGCCCCATGTCCGAAATTTGGTCGACGCGCTTGCCGAACTCGGGCGAATTGACGTCCTGTGCCGCCAGCTCCTCGACAAAGCTCTCGGCCTTGGCCTCCAGCGCGCTCTTCTGCCCGTCGTCGAGCGGCACCAGCCCTGATGCGCTTTTGGGCGCGATCGACGCGACCGGCTCGGGCGGGGTCAGCACCAGATCCGAAACTTCCGCCACTTGCGTCGCCATGGTCACGCCTTCCTGTCGTTACGCCGCCATAGATAGGCGCGACAGCGTGTCTTATTCAAGTAAGACGCGTGTGGAGCGTGCGAACCTTATGCAGCGAGCGTAAACCGGATCATCCCGCTGTGCCACAAGAGCGTATTGTCCTCTTCGAGGATCGTATAGCCGCGCGCCAGAATTGCGCCGCGCATCATCTCGGGCGTGTTGTGCGAAAAGCCGTCGTTCTCGGCGGCCATCACCTTGTTCTTGTCGCCAAAGTGCAGAATGATGGTAGCGCCGGGCTTCACGATCCGCTTCATATTGTCGAGATACGTCTCGATGATCGCGAAATCGATGTGGACGAACACGCCGAACGAAAACAGGAAATCGATCGACGCATCGGGAACGCCCGGGAAATCATTGCCATTGTTCTTGACGAAGGTGACGTTCGGCTTGGAGCCCACGCTGGCTTTGATCTGCGCGAGCAGGTCGTCATAATATTCGACGAGGTAGAGCTTGCGGAATCCGAGCAGATGCTTGGTCCAGCGGCCCCCGCCCGGCCCGATCTCCAGCGCCGTATGGTCGCGGTTGACATAGGGCTTCACCCAGCGTTCGAGCACGTGGAGCAGCGGCGGCACATCCTCGATCACGCCCCATTCGGCCCCATAAACCCAGGGCTGAAGCGCGCGCCGGACGGCCTTGGCGACGCGCCGCGGCAGCGAATTGGCCTGCTTCGATTCGCGCAGCATCTTGGTGTGCAGATCGGTCGACAGGTCGGGCATATCACGCCTCCAGCATCTCAAGGCCGCCACCCGGCCCCGATCGCTCCGCCCTAGACAGGGTTTTTGTGACGGTTTGCGGACTCGGGCTATCCTCGCACATTACCAGTGCCCGCGAGATTGCACCGGAAGTGCCACACTTGTGCGGAGAAAGATTTTCCGCGACGCCTTGCGATAGCCATGCCGACGGTAAACACCTCTCCCAGAACCTTGGAACTGTTCCTTGAGAAGAGACCGGTGCCTTGGTCACAGGTGATCGCGCTCCGCTCGGCGCTACGCGTGCTGCCTTTAATGGGAAGAAATCCCGCCGATCAATACCTGTTCAGAGCAGTGTTCCGCTCAGTTTTGATTTCTTGGGCGGCACTCACTCGCCCCGCGCTAAAAATTGATTCAGGCCTAACTTCAATAGCTGCTGCCGGTGCCTCGGAATATGGGTTTGTCGGCGCATTCGCTGCCGTTCGCGCAGCCATGATCGCAGGTGCCGATTACACGCCTCCTGCCGATTACATGCCTCCTTTCGGAACAGGTTCCGAATTTCATGCCGGTGTCGCTGCAGCTGCCACAGAAGCAGCGGCAATCTATGTCCCCGACGAATGGCGCGAAATCGACTTCGACATTGCCATGTTACTCAGGATAGAGAACGGGCCAAAGATTCAGAACGGGCCAGAATTTCTCCTTCGCTGGCCGCTTTGGACTGGCGACGAGCCTGCAGCGGTCGAGCGCGACCGGATCGCCCTTTTTTCCGCCATGATCGCGGCGGATTCAAATGCCTACATTTGGCGCGATTGGTATCATCGTCGCTTGCAGGGCGCGACCAGCAGTTGGGTTCTTGAACAGCAGGCCGATGACGCGATCACACTTCGGCTCGTCCAACAGGACAACGCATTTTGGCAACGCGATTTCAGCGCAATCAATGCCGATATCGCAGCGTGGATTGCCGAAGCCGAGTTGCCGGAGCCCGAGCCACAAAACCCCGTTGCGCCGATCTTCGTCACCGACACGCAAGGCCGGATCACCATCGATCCGCTTGCCGGAAACGACGCGATCCAGCGCGATGACGAAGCCATTGATCGCCATGCCGAAGCGCGCGATTCTGCGGACAAGGCGAAGGAAGCCTGTAGCGGCAATGCAGCGGCGGCCATCCGTGATCTGGCGCAGCGCTACCGCGATGCGCTGGGAGACGCGCTGGATACCCTACGCCCCGGTCAACTGATCCCGCGCGGCGAAGCGCTGCGGCAGGAACTCGCAGTTCGTGAATTGAGCGATCCTGACAGCGATCGGCCACCGATCCCCGATTCCGCGCTGCTCGCGCTGCGCGCACTCGTTGCGACGCATAATTTGCTCGTCGGTCTCGATCCGGCGCTCGCCCAACGCGATCTGGCAATGCTGGGTCCGGATGCCGTCTTGACGCAGGTGTCCCGGGAACTTGCTCGATCCATTGCATCGAGCGCGCTTCAGGCTGGTGTGCTGACGGCCTTGGGGTCAGGCGCCATTGTCGAGGCAGCGCTTGTCGCGCCACAGGTTGCCGATCCCGCAAGTCGCCAATCGCGGCTCCTGACCGAGACAATCCGCAACTTCGGGCGGAAGGTCTTTTCCATGCTGAAATGGGGCACCGGTGTCGGCGCGACGGTCTACACGCTCGGGCATTGGGCACTTGCCAACGAAGCATGGCTTCTTCAAATTTTCGCTGGCAACACGCGGATGCTCGAAGTCGCCCGTCATATCTTTGAAATGCTGAAACGCCTCCCGCTGCACTGATCACGCCGCACATCCTTGCCGCGTTGCACAAATTGGGTTAGGCGCGAGGCCAAATCCCGCTCGCACTCAGGAATTCCAATGAGCCTCCGTAACGTGGCCATCATCGCGCACGTCGATCATGGCAAGACGACTCTCGTTGACCAGTTGTTCCGCCAGTCGGGCACGTTCCGTGACAATCAGCGCGTCGAGGAACGCGCGATGGATTCGAACGATCTCGAAAAAGAGCGCGGGATCACGATCCTCGCCAAGTGCACGTCAGTCGAATGGCACGGTGCCCCGGGAAGCGCGACCGAGGGCGTCGATACCCGGATCAACATCGTCGATACGCCGGGCCACGCCGATTTCGGCGGCGAGGTCGAGCGCATCCTCTCCATGGTCGACGGCGTGATCCTGCTGGTGGACGCGGCCGAAGGCGCGATGCCGCAGACCAAGTTCGTCACCGGCAAGGCGCTGGCGCTCGGCCTGCGCCCCATTGTCGTCGTCAACAAGATCGATCGGCAGGACGCGCGCATCCAGGAAGTGCTCGACGAGGTGTTCGATCTCTTCGTCAGCCTCGAAGCGAGCGACGAGCAGCTCGATTTCCCCGTGCTCTATGCGTCGGGCCGGAATGGCTATGCCAATCACGAGCCCGACATCATGGAAGGGACGCTCGCGCCGCTGTTCGAAACGATCGTCAGCCATGTCCCGCCGCCCTCGGCCGATCCCGACGGTCCGTTCAAGTTCCTTGTGACATTGCTCGATCGCGACAATTTCCTCGGCCGCATCCTGACCGGCCTCGTGTTCTCGGGCAGCGTCAAACTCAACATGCCGATCCACGCGCTCGATCCCGAAGGCAAGGTCGTCGAGACCGGTCGCGCCTCAAAGATCATGGCGTTCCGCGGGCTTGAGCGCGTGCCCGTTGAAGAAGCCAACGCCGGCGACATCATCTCAATCGCGGGCCTCACGGTCGCAACGGTTGCCAACACGATTGCCGACCCGAGCGTGACCGAGCCGCTGCACGCGCAGCCGATCGACCCGCCGACGCTGTCGATGCGTTTCGCGGTCAATGATTCGCCGATGGCGGGCCGCGAGGGCACCAAGGTGACAAGCCGGATGATCCGCGACCGGCTGTTGCGCGAAGCCGAAAGCAATGTCGCGATCAAGGTGACCGAGGCCGCCGACAAGGACAGCTTCGAAGTGGCGGGCCGCGGCGAATTGCAGCTCGGCGTGCTCATCGAGACGATGCGCCGCGAGGGCTTCGAGCTTGGCATCAGTCGCCCGCGCGTGCTGTTCCGCGACGGCGAGGGCGGCCGCGAAGAGCCGTATGAGACCGTGGTGATCGATGTCGACGAGGAATATTCGGGCACTGTCGTCGAAAAGATGGCGATCCGCAAAGCCGAGCTCACCGACATGCGCCCCTCGGGCGGCGGCAAGCAGCGCATCACTTTCTCCGCCCCCTCGCGCGGGCTGATCGGCTATCACGGCGAATTCCTGAGCGACACGCGCGGCACCGGGATCATGAACCGGTTGTTCGAGAAATACGGGGCCCACAAGGGCGTGATCGAGGGCCGCAAGAACGGCGTGCTGATCTCGAACGGCGCGGGCGAAGCGGTCGCCTATGCGCTCGGGCCGCTCGAGGAGCGCGGCGTGCTGATGGTCTCGCCGGGCGAGCCGCTCTACGAGGGCATGATCATCGGCGAAAACGCCAAGACCGACGATCTCGAAGTCAATCCGATGAAGTCGAAACAGTTGACCAACTTCCGCGCGAGCGGCGGCAAGGACGACGCGATCCGCCTGACCCCGCCCAAGCGCCTGACGCTCGAGCAGGCAATCGCCTATATCGATGACGACGAACTCGTCGAGGTAACGCCCAAGAGCATCCGCCTGCGCAAGCGCTATCTCGATCCGCACGAGCGCAAACGCGCATCGCGCGCAAAGGCCGCCTGATCGACTGGGTTATCGTTCCAGCGGCCACGTCGGCGAGCTCGTGGCAATTCCCCTTGATATACAGCGTGTATCTCGATACACGCTGTGTGGAAAGGCAACCGGATATGACTACCGCGACGATGAGGCCCGTCAACCTGCGCATCCGTGACGATGTGCGCGCGATCATCGACCAGGCGGCGCGCGCGCAGGGCCGGTCGCGGTCGGACTTCATGATCGATGCGGCGCGCCGTGCCGCCGAGGATACGCTGATCGATCAGACGGTGATGCGTGTCGATCGCGCAACCTACGATGCTTTTGTCGCTGCGCTTGACGCTCAGCCTGCCGACAATCCCCGGCTTGCAAAAGCGATGCAGGCGCGCGCGCCATGGCACCGGACCACGTGAGGCTTTGCGGTCCGGAACCGATTGTTGCGCATCACGACTGCTCCGCCTTCGCCTCGGGCGAGCCAAACCTCGACGAATGGCTGCGCCGACGCGCCCTGGCGAACCAGACCGGCGATGCGACACGGACGTCGGTCGTCCACGACGACGGTCGTGTCATCGCCTATTTTGCGCTTGCAGCAACGTCGGTGGCGCTCGCCGAGGCGCAAGGTAACTTTCGCCGGAATATGCCCGCGCCCGTCCCAGCGATCCTGCTTGCGCGTCTGGCGCTCGACCGTTCGTATCAGGGCAAGGGCTGGGGTGCAGCGCTCTACGGCGATGCCGCGCGACAGACGCTTGCAGCGGCAGACATCATCGGCGCGCGCGGCCTCATTACGCACGCAGTGTCCGACTCGGCAAAAGGCTTCTACTTGGCAATGGGCATGGCGGTTTCGCCCTTGTCTGCTATGACTTTGATGGTCACCTGCGCTGAACTGCGCCGGAACTTCGGACCCTAGCGCCCGCCTTCGCAATCCGCGCTGGCCAACGCCGCATTCTCTGCTAGCCATAGGGCCGGGAGAGAACGCGCATGACCGATTTGACGAGCGAGCGCCCCTCGCGGGGCTATGCCAATTACGTGCTGTTCGTGCTCGTGCTCGTTTACGTATTCAACTTCATCGACCGGCAGATCCTCAGCATCCTGGCCGAAGACGTGAAGCGCGATCTCGGCATCACCGATGCCTATCTCGGCTTTCTCTATGGCACCGCGTTCGGCGTGTTCTACGCGCTGTTCGGCATCCCGCTCGGTCGGCTGGCAGACAATTGGCACCGTATCCGGCTGTTGACGCTCGGCCTCGGGCTGTGGTCGGCGATGACCGCGCTCTCGGGTTTCGCCAAGACGCCGTTGCAATTGACGCTCGCGCGCGTGGGCGTCGGCATTGGCGAGGCGACCGCGAGCCCGTCGGCTTATTCGCTGATCTCGGATTATTTCCCCAAAGCACAGCGCGCAACCGCGCTCGCGATCTATTCGTCGGGGCTTTACATCGGCGGCGGCTTGTCGCTCGGCATCGGCGCCCTCGTCGTCGGACAGTGGAACGCAGCCTATCCCGGCGGCGGGCCGCTCGGCCTTGTCGGCTGGCAGGCCGCATTCCTCGCGGTCGGCATACCCGGCATTCTTCTCGCATTATGGGTCAGCACGCTGCGCGAACCCATCCGCGGCATCTCGGACGGGATCGTCACGCCAACCGCCCCGCGCCCCTTCGCCGATTTCTTCGCCGAACTGCTCACCATCATCCCGCCGCTCACGCTCATTGGCGCGGCGAAGCGCGGCCCCAAAGCGCTCGCCATCAATCTGGGCTTTGCGGTGATCTGCGGCGCGATCGCGTGGGGCCTCATCATCGTCACCAAAAACCCGCCGCAGTGGATCGCGATGGGCATCGGAATTTACGCGGTGTTCTCGTGGGTCAGTGCCCTGCGGATGCGCGATCCCGTCACTTTCCGTCTGATCTGGGGCACACCGGCGTTTCTTCAGGTCGCGCTCGGCTATGGGCTGATCGCATTCACCGCCTATGCCGGATCGTTCTGGGGCGCGCCCTATGCGATCCGCACCTGGGCACAGCCGATGATCGACGCCGGGCAGACGCTGCCCTGGTATGGCACCAAGACGGCGATCGGCTTTTTCATGGGCGGCAGCGGCGCGCTCAGCGGATTTATCGGCGTGGTCGCAGGGGGTCGCCTGTCGGACTGGCTGCTGAAATCGCGCCCGAACGGCCGGATCCTCGTGATCCTCGTCGGGCTGCTCGCGCCGGTGCCGTTCTACATCATCACCTACACGACCGACAATCTGCCGCTTTACTACGTCCTCAATTTCGTGACCGGCGTCCTCGCCAGCGCCGCGCTCGGGCCAGCGGCTGCCACCACGCAAGACCTTGTGCTCCCGCGCATGCGCGGTACCGCGACGGCCACCTTCTTCCTGGGCAATGCCATGATCGGCCTAGGCCTCGGCCCATCACTCGCGGGGATCGTCTCGACGATGAGCGGCAGTCTGAGCATCGGCATGCTGTCGCTGCTGGTCAGCGTGCCGGTGTCGGCAGCACTTCTTTTCTTTGCCTACCGCGGGATCGCAACCGCAGAAACCACGCTTGTGGCGCGGGCAGGGGCGGCTGGCGAACCGGTATAAGTCAGCGGCGCGCGAACACGCCGCACGCGACACGACCGCCGCTATTGCCACTCGGATCGGTCCGGTAATCGTCGGCGGTCGCATGGATGAGGATCGATGCGCCATCGGCATCCAGCATCGCGTCCAGCCCGCCCGACACGTCGGCGCTCAACGTTGTGCCGACGACCAGATTCGGCAGATCGCCCTGATGCATGCCCATCGGATTGTCGCGCCCGTGCTGGCGGTTTCCGGGGTTCCAGTGCGGCCCTGCGCTTTCGAATTTCGGCGCGTCGCAGCGCCCGACGGCATGGATATGAACCCCGCGCTCCCCCGCTGTCAGACCCGTCGCGTCGAGCGTCAGGCGCATCTGTCCGCCTGCGCCGGTCAGCGCCGCGCGCCCGACTTCAACACCGTTCGCATCGCGCAACACCGCAAAAGCTTCCGGCGCTGCCGGACCGGGCGTTGACTGGCACGCACCCAGTGCGAACGTCGCTACCATGATCATCGTCGTCCGCATGTCCGCACCTCGTCATCGTCTCGCCCGGCACCAACAGTTAGCGGCTGCTCAAGTTCCTGTCAGCCCGGCCTGCCGATGCAATGATAGGCGATGCCCAGCCGCTCGACATCGCGGCGATCGTAGATGTTGCGCAAATCGATCAGGCGCTTGCCCGCCATCGGCGCAGTCAGCCGCGCCAGATCAAGCGCACGATAGGCATCCCATTCAGTGACGATCGCAAGCGCATCGACGCCGTCGGCCACCTGATAGGGATCGTCACACATCGTCACCATCGGCATCATCGGCGCGGCCGCCGCCATGCCTTCGGGATCATGCGCGCGGACCGCAGCGCCTGCATCGATCAGCGCCTGCACGATGGCGAGGCTCGGCGCATCGCGCATGTCATCCGTATTTGGCTTGAAGGTGAGGCCGAGCAGGCCGACGGTCTTGCCGCGCGCGTCGCCGCCCAGCGCAGTCACGATCTTGCGTGCCATCGCCCGCTTGCGGCTGTCGTTGACCGCAACGGTCGCCTCGACGATGCGCATCGGAACGCCGAAATCATCAGCGGTCTTGAGCAGCGCGAGCGTGTCCTTGGGAAAGCACGACCCGCCATAGCCCGGCCCTGCATGGAGGAATTTCGAGCCGATCCGGTTGTCGAGGCCAATGCCGCGCGCCACGTCCTTGACGTCAGCACCCACCGCTTCGCAGAGATCGGCGACTTCGTTGATGAAGGTGATCTTGGTCGCCAGAAACGCGTTCGCTGCATATTTGATCAGTTCGGCCGTGCGCCGACCGGTGAACATCAGCGGTGACTGGTTGAGATACAGTGGGCGATACACATCGCGCATCACCTGCTCGGCGCGCGCGTCCTCGCAGCCCACCACGATCCGGTCAGGCCGCTTGAAGTCGCTGATAGCTGCACCCTCGCGCAGGAACTCGGGGTTCGAGACGACGGCGACCTCGGCATTCGGCGCTGTTTCGCGCAGAATGCGCTCAACCTCGTCGCCGGTGCCCACCGGCACGGTCGATTTGGTGACCACCACGACGGGGCCGGTGATCGCTGTGGCGATGTCGCGCGCGGCCTGGAAAACATAGGAGAGATCGGCATGCCCGTCGCCGCGCCGCGAGGGCGTGCCGACCGCGATGAACACCGCATCGGCCCCGGCAACCGCAGTTCTCAGATCAGTCGTAAACGTGAGCCGCCCGGCTTTCACATTGGCTGCGACCAGCTCGGCAAGCCCCGGCTCGTAGATCGGCATGCGTCCGGCGTGGAGCGCATCGATCTTGCCCTGATCGAGGTCGACGCAGACGGTGTCATGTCCGAAATCGGCGAAACAGGTGCCCGAAACCAGCCCGACATAGCCCGCACCGATCATTGCAATTTTCATGAGTTCGCTCGCCCTTGCTCTGCCCGTTTCACCATTGCTGTCGCGGCGCTGACAGCAAGAGCTAAAGATCGGGCTAACCGAACCAAAGCCCTTAAGCGCCAAGTTCTTGCGCGACCAGCCCCGGTGGTTCTATCGCCGCCGCCGATGACGGTGATCGCACTTTTGCCCGGTGACGGGATCGGCCCCGAGGTGACACGCGAAGCGGTGCGCGTGCTTGAGGCGCTGCGGCTTGGACTGGGTTTCGTCGAGTCTCCGGTCGGTGGCGCGGCCTATCGGACAACCGGCCATCCGCTGCCGCCCGAAACGCTCGATGTCGCGCGCGGTGCAGACGCGATCCTGTTCGGCGCGGTCGGCGATTTCGAACTCGACACGCTGCCGCGCGCGCTCCGTCCCGAACAGGCCATCCTCGGCCTGCGCCGCGAGCTCGATCTGTTCGCCAATTTCCGCCCCGCAACGGTCTGGCCCGCGCTCGCCGATGCCTCGGCGATGAAACCCGAGCTGGTGGCGGGCCTCGATATCCTCATCATCCGCGAGCTGACCGGCGATATTTACTTCGGCACGCCCAAGGGCATCACCGGCGCACCCGGCGCGCGCGAAGGCTTTGACACGATGCGCTACACCGAGGCGCAGATCGCGCGCGTCGCGCATGTGGCGTTCAAGGCCGCGGGCGAACGTCAGCGCCGGGTCACCAGCGTCGACAAGGCGAACGTCCTCGAAACGATGCAGCTCTGGCGTGACGTCGTGACCGAAATCGCCGCCGAATACCCCGATGTCGCGCTCGACCATCTCTATATCGACAATGCCGCGATGCAGCTCGTCAAACACCCGAAGCAGTTCGACGTGATCCTGACCGGCAACATGTTCGGCGACATCCTCTCCGATCAGGCGTCGATGCTCACCGGATCGATCGGAATGCTCCCTTCGGCCTCGCTCAATGCGTCGGGCTTCGGGCTTTACGAGCCGATCCACGGCTCGGCGCCCGACATCGCCGGGCAGGACATCGCCAATCCGCTGGCGACGATCCTGTCCGCCGCCATGATGCTGCGTTTCAGCCTCGGATTGCCCGAAGCGGCGGCGCGGATCGAAGCCGCAGTCGGCCGCGTCCTTGAAAGCGGCGCACGCACCCGCGATCTCGGCGGTGCCATGCGATGCGCTGCGATGGGAGCCGCTGTCGTCGCGGCGCTGTGAACGCATTCGGCTTTGACAATGCAAATTGAAGGGGCGGCGGGAACGTTGCCCCGCTCAGTCGCGTTTCCCGTCGCATGGCCCTGACCCAGCTCGATCCGCCCCTGCCCATGACGGTCCTCGACAAAGGTGACGGCTATGCCGTCGCCGTCATCGACTATGGGCAGGAATTCGATCTCTTGTGGGTCGTCGCATTGAACGACAGCGGCGAAATCTGGTGCGCGCCCAATCCGCAAGTCCGGATGCAGGGCAACTGGTCGATGGGGCGACGCAAACCGCCCGCGAGCACAAAGCTGTCTGCGATCCGCTAACGCGCGAGAAACGCGCGCATCGCCGCATTGACCGCGTCGGGTTTCTCCCACGTCACGAAATGGCCACAGTCATAGACCTCAACCAAGGTGAGATCATCGACCAGTGCATCCAGCCCGTCGATCAGGCTGGGGCGCAGCGCGAGATCGTCCATCGCCCAGATAACGAGCGTCGGCATCGTCACCTTGGGAAACGGCGCATCGAGAAACGCCGGGCGCACCGCATCCTCGCCGATCGTCGGCACCTGAATCTGCGCGGCGCGATACCAGTTGATCATCGCCATCGCCGCCCCGGGGATCTTCCAGTCGGCGAGCATGGCATCGCGCTCGGCATCCTCGAGCGCAGGGCTGCGGTTCCATTTCACGACCTTGGCGAGCAGGCCGACCAGACCATGTTCGCCGATCAGCGCATCGTTCGCGGGGTCGCGGAAAGCCGTGATGTATTGTGAGGCCGCCCGCTGGTCGGGATCGTCGATCACCGCGTTCTGAAACAGGAAGGGATGCGGCGCATTGAGGATAATGCAGCGTTCGACGCGGCCCTGCCCGCCGAGCGCGACTCCCCAGGCCATCGCGCCACCCCAGTCATGCCCGACCACGGTGAAATTGCCCACGCCGAGCGCGTCGGCCAGCGCGAACACATCGGCGATGATCTTGTCGGGCGTGTAGCTTGGCACCCCGTCGGGCTTGTCCGAATGGCGATAGCCGCGCTGATCGGGCGCGATGCAGCGGAAGTCTTTCGAAAATTCGCGCAACTGATGGCGCCATGTCCGGTGCGATTCGGGAAAGCCGTGGAGGAAAATGAGCACCGGCGCATCGCGCGGCCCGATATCGACCGCGTTCAGCGCGATTTCAGTGGAAAGCGTCACGCGCGTCATCGGGAATTCGGTCATGGGTCGCTCCGGGTCAGGGGAACCTCCGGGATCGGAATGAACTCCAACTCATCGCCCGGCACTGTCGGAAAACGGCCGTCTTTCCAGTCGTGCTTTGCCGCGTTGATCCGCTCGCGCGAGGAGCTGACGAAGTTCCAGAACACATGGCGCGGCGTCGTGAATGCGCCGCCGCCGAGCAGCATCGCGCGGGTCGGGGTATCGGCGCGGAGCGTCGGCTGCGTGCCCGGCGCGAGGACATAAAGCGTGAACGGGTCGAGCGCCTGCCCGTCGAGCGTCGCGCTGCCTTCGGTCACGAGGACCGCGCGCTCGTCGGCGTCGCTGTCGATCGGGATCGTCGCGCCCGCCTCGAGCATGATATCCGCGTAAATCGTCGGCGCATGGCAGGTCGTCGCCGCCGTCCTGCCCCACAGCGTGCCCATCAGCACGCGCGCCGAAACCCCGGTGTCGGCGATCAGTGGCAGCCCGACAGACGGCACATGCTCGAACGCCGGATCGATCTCTTCGAGGCCATCGGGCAGCGCAAGCCACGTCTGCATGCCATAGAAGCGCGGCCCCGCCACACGCGTGTCGTCCGGCGAGCGTTCCGAATGAACGATCCCGCGCCCGGCGGTCATCAGATTAATCGCACCCGGCGTGATTACCTTGTGCGTGCCCAGCGAATCGCGGTGCCCGATGCTGCCCTCGAACAGGTAAGTGACGGTCGCCAGATTGATGTGCGGATGCGGGCGCACATCCATGCCGCCGCCGGGCGACAGCTGCGCCGGCCCAAACTGATCGACGAAGATAAACGGCCCCACCATCGTCCGCGCTTTCGACGGCAGCATGCGCCGCACCTTGAAGTCACCAAGGTCGTGCGTGACGGGTGTGATGGCCTCGATCATTCGCCCGGCGCCGCTTCGCTAGGCGCTTGGGCCTTGATGGCCAGCGCATGCACCCGCTGCCCCGGCAGATCGCCCAGCGCGCGGTTGACCATGCGCTGCCGCTCCAGCCGCGACACGCCCGCGAACGCCGCGCTTTCGATCGTGACCGAAAAATGCGACTCGCCCGTGCCGTCGTCGCCCATGTGGCCGCTGTGCTGCCCGCTGTCGTTCGTCACGATCAGCCGAGTCGGCAAAAAAGCGGCAGAAAGGCGCGCCTCGATTTCGATCTGGACTTGTCCTTTAGGGGCCATGCTCCAACCTTAGCCGACCGATGCCTGACTCGAAAGCCCGCAACCCGCGTTTCCATGGCCGCATTGCGCGCGAGGATGCGTGCGATGAACCCGGCTGCCCTGAGCGCGGCGAGTTTCGCGCGCCGCTCGCGCCGGGCAATTTCGACGGTCCCGGTGCCTGGCGCTGGCTGTGCCTCGATCATGTGCGCGCTTTCAACACGCGCTATAATTTCTTTGACGGGATGAGCGCCGAGGAGATCGTCGAGGCGCAGACTCCCTATAGCGGCTGGGAGCGCGAAACGCGCGCGTTCAGCGCCAGTCCTGACCGGCCACCGCGCTGGGCCGATTTCAGCGATCCGCTCGATGCCATCCAGGCGCGCTTCGCCGCGACGCGCCCGCAAGAGCGCCGCGACGGCAAGTCGCTGACGGGCGAAGACCGCCGCGCGCTCAAGGAACTCGGCCTCGAAGTCGACGCCACGCGCCATGATCTGCGCAGCCGCTATTCCGAACGCGTCCGCGCCTTCCACCCCGATCGCAACGGCGGCGACCGCAGCCATGAAGCCGCGCTCCAGCGCACGATCGCCGCCTATGGGCAGCTCAAGGGATCAGCCGCCTTCGCCTGATACCGGAAGCATTACCCGCGCACGGCCGCTTCGATTGCCGCGATGTCGATCTTGCCCATGGTGGCCATGGCGTCGAAGGCGCGTTTGGCGACACCGGGGTCTGCGCTGGTGACCGCATCGAGCAGCACGCGCGGTGTGATCTGCCACGAATGGCCCCAGCGGTCCTTGCACCAGCCGCACGCGCTCTCCGCTCCGCCATTGCCCACGATCGCGTTCCAGTAGCGGTCGGTCTCGGCCTGATCGTCGGTCATCACCATGAAGCTGACCGCCTCGTTCGGCTTGAACATTGCACCGCCGTTGAGCCCGATGAAGGCGCGGCCGCAGACGGTGAACGCCACCGTCATTTCGTCGCCAGCCGCGCCACCCGGCGAATCGGATGGCTGCGTGCTGGCCGTGCCGACATGGCTGTCGGGAAACACGCTTGCATAGAATTCAGCGGCCTTGCGCGCCTCGCCGTGGTCATACCAGAGGCAGGTCACGATCTTGTCCATGCTATCGGCTCCTGCTGCCAACAAGACCGAAATAGGCACCGGCCGGATCAGCGGCAGCCAGCGAATAGTCGCCGCCCGGGATTTCCATCGGGGCAATATGAATGCGCCCGCCGTTCGCTTCGATGTGCGAAACTGCAACGTCGATGTCGGGAACACGAAAATAATACAGCCAGTGCGATTGCGGGTCTTCGGGAACCTTAGGCATCACTGCGCCGATCATCCCCTGCCCCATTGGCGAACCGTCCGGCGCGCGGCCTGCGTGGCGCAGGAACTCGTATTTGCCCATCGGGCCCATATCCATATCGCCATCCTTCACCCAGCCGAAGCGCTGGCCGTAGAAGTGCTTGGCGCCCTCGGCATCGGTCGTCGCAAGCTCGTTCCACGCGCAATGGCCGGGGCGCGGCGTGTCGTAGGAAAACGCGAGGCTCTCCGCGTCAGACACGCCCTTCATGACATAGAACATCGCGCCCTGCGGATCGGCGACGAACGCGAACCGGCCGACGTTCGGAATGTCGTCGGGGCCCGTAAGCACCGCGCCGCCACCATCGGTGATCGACTCGACCATCTTGTCGACGTCGTCGACGCCGACATAACCCAGCCAAGCGGGCGGCATCGGCGCGCCATCCGGCGTTTTCATGATCCCGGCGACCTCGCCTTCGCCGGTCGCGGCGAGCCGGTAATCGAGCCCGGGCGTCTCCGACGCGCGCAGGGTCCAGCCGAGCAGCGGGCCATAAAAGGCCTGCGCGCCATCGGGGTCAGGCGTAATCAGTTCATACCAGATGAAGTCGCCGTGATGATTCGCCATGTCATTTCTCCAGCGTGACGACGGGCATGAAACCGCCGAAGATCATGCGCTTGCCGTCGAACGGCATCGGATTGGTCGCGGGGTCAATCCGCGGGTCGTTGAGGTCGCCCGACATCATTTTGGCCATGGCCGCGTCGCGCTTTGCCTTGTCGGGCCATTCGATCCAACTGAACACCACGCTTTCGTCCTCGGTCGCCTGCACCGCGCGGCGAAAGTCGGTAACGGTACCGTCCTTCACATCATCTTCCCAGCATTCGAAGATGCGCGTTGCCCCCAGGTCCATGAACACTGGATCGGCCAGCTTGGCATGGTCGATGAACGTCTGCTTGTTCGCGGTCGGCACTGCGATCACGAAACCGTCGATATAGCGCATGGCTTGGCCTCCTCGTCCGAGTCGCGAGCTTAGCATCTGGGCGCGCAAATCAACCCCTTGCTTGACCTTTGCGTTGCACATCCGCACGGACATGAGGATGAGCGATTTGCCCAATTCCCAGCCCGGCGCGCACGGCGAAACCGTCATGGACGCACCCGACTTGAAGCTCTCGGTCCGCGAGCTGTTCGGCATCGATACCGACATGCAGGTGCCCGCGTTCAGCGAGGCCGACGAGCGCGTGCCCGATCTCGATCCGAGCTATGTCTTCGACGGCGATACCACGCTCGCGATCCTTGCGGGTTTTGCACACAATCGCCGCGTCATGGTGCAAGGCTATCACGGCACGGGGAAGTCGACGCATATCGAGCAGGTCGCGGCGCGGCTGAAATGGCCGTGCATCCGCATCAACCTCGACGCGCATATCAGCCGCATCGACCTGATCGGGCGCGACGCGATCGTGCTGCGCGAGGGCCAGCAGGTCACTGAGTTCCGCGAGGGCCTGCTGCCCTGGGCGCTGCAGACGCCGACCGCGCTGGTGTTCGACGAATATGACGCGGGCCGCCCCGATGTGATGTTCGTCATCCAGCGCGTGCTCGAGACCGAAGGCAAGCTGACCCTGCTCGACCAGAACCGCGTGATCCGCCCGAACCCCTGGTTCCGCCTGTTCGCAACCGCCAACACCGTCGGCCTCGGCGACACCAGCGGGCTGTATCACGGCACGCAGGCGATCAATCAGGGCCAGATGGATCGTTGGAACATCGTCGTCACGCTCAACTATCTGCCCGCCAAGGTCGAGGCGCAGATCGTCCTCGCCAAGTCGGGCGAATATGACCACAAGGGCGGCAAGGAAGAAGTCGACCGGATGGTCAAGGTCGCCGAACTGACGCGGCAGGGCTTTATCAACGGCGACATCTCGACGGTCATGTCGCCCCGCACGGTCATCACCTGGGCGCAGAATGCCCTGATCTTCAACGATGTCGGCTTCGCGTTCCGGTTGAGCTTCCTCAACAAATGCGACGAAGCCGAACGCGCGCTCGTTGCCGAATATTATCAGCGGGTGTTCGGCAAGGACTTGCCCGAGAGCGTGATCGGCAAGCGCTGACGGGCGAGCTGGTCGAGATCGCCGATCGTATCGACGTCGGCTAGCATCTCGGGCGGACAGGCGATGGTCTGCGCCTTAGTGAGCCATGGCCTTGCCCCCTGATCACCGCTCTGCACGGTGAGAGCGGGCCAGATATCGCGTGGCAGGATCGCTGGCGGCGAGCGGCGTCCATTTGCACCGGACGCAATGATTGCCCGCCCGTCGAACGCGGCCACGAGCGCCCGCAAATGGGCGGCCGTGACGTTCGGCATGTCCGCAAGCACCACAAGCGCGGCACCGGCATCGTCGAGCGCCGCCAGCCCGATCGCCAGCGAGTGCGACAGGCCCTTTTCCGGGCGAACGTTCATCATGATCCGGTAGCCGAGCGCTTCGAGCGCGGCTGCGAGCGAAGACCCGGCAGCGCACACGGCAACGCGCCGATCGGTTACCGCCGCCAATGCCAGCGCCGCATGCTCGCCGAGCATTCCCCTGCGAAACGGCGCGACGAGTTTGTCGCCGCCAAAGCGTGTGCCCATGCCTGCCGCGAGGAGCAGCCCGGCGATCGTCACCGCAAGCCAGCGTTGAACGCGCGGATCATGCCCCCCGCGATCGAGAGCGCGATCTCAGGCGCGCTGATCGCATTGATCGCAATGCCTGCAGGGCCCTCGATCCGCGCCAAGTCCGCATCGGCGATCCCAAACGCGCGCAACCGGGCACAGCGGGCGGCATGCGACGCGCGCGAGCCGAGGGCTGCGACATAAGCCGCAGGCGTCGCGAGTGCCGCGATCAGCGCAGGATCGTCGATCTTGGGATCATGGCTGAGCGTCACGATCGCCGTGCGCGCATCGGGCTTGAGCGCCGCAATTGCGTCATCGGGCCAGCGGTCGTCGCGCGCCACCCCAGGGAAACGCTCTGCGGTCAGAAATCGCGCGCGGGGATCGACCAGCGTGACCGCGATTCCGGCCGCTTGCGAAACGGCGGCAAGCGCCGCTGCAATCTCGACCGCACCCACGATAATCAGGCGGCGCGGCGGCTGGTAAATGTTCACAAAATCGCCAGCGTCACCCTCCGTGCTCAGTCCGGAAGCCAAGTCTGTGGCGATGACCTGTGCGCTGCCCTGCGCATGCGCCGCAGCGATCGTCGCAAAAAGCCCATGCGCGAACGCTGACGGCGCGACCGGCTGGACGAGAACGACAATATCACCCCCGCACGGCAGCCCTGCCTCCCACACGGCTTCATCGGCAAGACCGTAGCGCCGGATCGCGAACGGCGCGCCCGCAATCACGTCCGCCGCCGTCTGCAAGACATCGCTCTCGACACAGCCGCCCGAGACCGACCCGGTGAAGCGCCCATCGGCATGGACGAGCATGTGCGTGCCCAGCGGACACGGTGACGAGCGCCAGGTCTCGATCACCGTGGCCAGCGCCATCGGCGCCCCCGCCCATGCCGCCGCACAGGCGAGAATGCGGCGATGATCGGCAGCGCCGGTCGTGGCGAATGTTTGCGACATGGCGCGCAAGTTGCTAAAGACAACGAACCACAACGCAAGCAAACATCCAGCGCAGGAGCGGGCATGGCGATCGTCCTCAAGATCAACGGCAAGCCGGTCTCGGTCGATGTCGAGCCCGACACGCCATTGCTCTGGGCCTTGCGCGACAGCCTCGGCCTGACCGGCACAAAGTATGGCTGCGGCATTGCGGCATGCGGTGCCTGCACCGTCCATATCGACGGCGTGCTCGCGCGGTCGTGCAGCGTGCCCGTCAGCGACGTGAACGGCAAGTCGGTGACGACGATCGAGGGCCTGAAGGCAGCGGACGGAACGCTGCATCCGGTGCAGCAAGCCTGGATCGCTGCGCAGGTGCCGCAATGCGGCTATTGCCAGTCGGGCCAAATCATGACCGCGGTTGCGCTCCTCAAGAGCGCACCCAAGCCCAGCGAAGCCCAGATCGACGAAGCCATGACCAATCTTTGCCGCTGCGGCACCTATCCACGCGTCCGCGCGGCGATCCGCGCCGCAACCGGCGAAGCCGTGAAGGAGGCCGTGTAATGGCGATCAAGCGACGCACGATCCTGAAAGGGGCCGCGATTGGCAGTGTGGCCGTTGCCGGCGCAGGCATTTTCGCGATCGGCTGGGGCGAGAATGCCGCCCGCACGAAGGCCGTCACGCTCACCAAGCGCGACGGCGAGGCTTCGTTCGCGGGCTGGATGAAGATCGCCGCCGACGATACGGTGACGCTCTATTCGCCGCACATCGATTTCGGGCAGGGCTCGCACACCACGCTCGTCCAGATGCTCGCCGACGAGCTCGACGTCGACATGGCGAAGGTCGTGCTCGAACCGGCGCCGGCCGATCTGGCCTTTGCCAACACCTTCGTCGTGCGCAGCTTCATGGGCGAGATCACGGGGCAGCAGCGGCTGGTCGAATCGCTGCCCGCGGCACTCGTGGGCGCGATCACACGCAACATGGACCTGCAAATCACCGGCGGCTCGTCGGCGGTTCGCTTCACCGGCCAGCGCGGCATGCGCGTGCTCGGTGCTGCAACGCGTGAAGCGATGGTCGCTGAGGCCGCATCGCGCCTTGCGGTGCCCGCCGCCGAGCTGACGACCGCGAACGGTGTCGTCAGCCATGCCAAGTCGGGCCGGTCGCTGCGCTATGGCGAACTCGCCGAAGCCGCCGCCGGCCGCTCGCTGTCGAGCAGCCCGGCGCTGAAAGACCGCGCTGCATGGCGCTATATCGGCCAGCCGGTCGCACGCCGCGATATTCCGGCAAAGGTCGACGGCAGCGCCGTTTATGGCATCGATTTCAGCGTGCCCGAGATGCGCGTCGCGACGATCGCGATGGCGCCGGTGCGCGGCGGCAAGCTCGAAAGCGTCGATCCGAAACCCGCTCTCGCGGTTGCGGGCGTCGAGAAGGTCATCAATCTCGACGATGCCGTGGTCGTTGTCGCGAAGGGCTATTGGCAGGCGAAGAAGGGCCTCGACGCGCTGTCGCCCAGGTTCGGCGACGGCGGCCATGGCGGCGTCTCGACCGCGTCGATTTTTGCCGCGCAGGATGCGCTCAACGCCAAGGGTGCCGCCCTCAACACACCCGAGGGCGCGAAGCTCGCCACCGCGACCTATCGCGCGCCCTTCCTGCACCAGGCGATGCTCGAGCCCTTTGCCATGACCGCACACGCCAGGGACGGCAAGCTCGAGGTTTGGGGCGGGCTGCAGGATCCGGTGAGTGCGCGCAGCCTGCTTGCCAAAGCGGCGGGGCTCGATGTCAGCGACGTGACCTTCCACCCGATGATCATGGGCGGCGGCTTCGGTCGGCGGCTGCCCGCCTACTGCCAGATCGTCGATCAGGTCGCGAAGCTCGCCATGCAGCTGCCCTATCCCGTCAAGCTGATCTGGAGCCGCGAGCAGGAGGTGCAGCACGGCGCCTATCGCCCGGCGGTCAGCGCACGGCTGCAGGGCGCGGTGACGCCCGACGGCAAGATCGCCGCATGGACGAGCGACTATGCGCAATTCAGCGATGCCGGGGCCGAGGCGAACGTTCCCTACACGATCGGCAAGGCCGACGTGCGGCACCACGAATATATCTCGAACCAGGTCGATGCCTATTGGCGCTCGGTCAACGCCAGCCAGCACGGCTATTTCAACGAATGCTTCGTTGACGAGCTGGCGGCGGCGGCGGGCAAGGACCCGTATCAGTTCCGCCGCGCCAACCTGCCCGCCGGATCGCGCCAGCTTGCCGTGCTCGATGCCGTCGCCAAGCGCAGCGGCTGGGGGGCACCGCTGCCCGAGGGCGCAGGGCGCGGCATCGCGATCGTCGAAAGCTTCGGCACGATCGTGGCGCAGGTGGTCGAGGCATCGATGGGCGCGGACGGGCGACCGAAAGTCCACAAGGTTTTTGCCGTCGTTGACTGCGGAACGACGGTGAACCCGCTTAACGCCGAGGCGCAGGTTGCGGGCGGGATCGTGATGGGGCTGTCATCCGCGATCGGCGAGGCGATCACGATCGAGAAGGGCGCGGTCGTCCAGTCGAACTTCAACGATTATCCGCTCCTCTCGCTCGCCGAGACGCCACCGGTGATCGACGTGCACTTCATCGAAAGCGGCGCGACGATGGGGGGCTTGGGCGAACCCGGCCTGCCGCCCGCGACGCCCGCGCTGGTCAACGCACTGTTCGCCGTCACCGGCAAGCGCATCCGCCAACTGCCGATCGTGAGCGCTGCCTAGCCGCTATTGCGCAGCGCCGTCGCGATGGCGTTGATCGAGAGCTGGATGCCCTCGGCGATATGCGGGTCGGTTTCGCCGCTGCGGTGGCGCTTGAGCAGTTCGATCTGGAGCAGGTTGAGCGGCTCGATATAGGGCATGCGCAGGCGGATCGACGCGTCGAGCGCGGGGTTTGCCGAAAGCAGCGCCGTCTGCCCGCTCGCGAGCAGCAGCTGATCATGCGCGCGCTGCCAGCTGTCGCCGATCCTCGCAAAGATCGCATCCCCCGCAGCCCGATCCTCGACCAGCGTGGCGTAACGCGCAGCAATGGCCAGGTCCGATTTCGCCAGCACCATTTCCATGTTGGCGAGCACGGACTGGAGGAAGGGCCATCCTTTCGCCATCGCCTGCAGCAGCCCCTTGTCGTCGAAATCAGCCAGCGCGCGGCCGACGCCATACCAGCCGGGCAGCATCACCCGCGCTTGTGCCCAGCTGAACACCCAGGGGATGGCGCGCAGGTCTTCGATCGCATCCGATTTCGTGCGGCTGGCGGGGCGCGAACCGATCTTGAGCGTCGCGATCTCGGCAATCGGGGTCATTTGCCGGAAGAAGGTGCGGAAGCCCGCCGTTTCATAGACCAGCCCGCGATAGGCCCTGAAGGCACTGGCGGAGATCACATCCATCGCTGCGGCAAACCGCTGCGCCTCGGCAGCGGGCAGCGCTTCGACGTCGAGGCTGGCCAGCATTGTCGCCGCCGCCATCGCTTCGAGATTGACCGCCGCACTTTCGCGGCTGCCGTATTTGGCGGCGATGACTTCGCCCTGTTCGGTGATGCGGATGCGGCCGCCGACCGTGCCCGGCGGCTGCGCACGGATCGCGGCAAAGCTCGATCCGCCGCCGCGCCCGACTGCGCCACCGCGCCCGTGGAACAACTGCATGGCGACGCCTGCGCGCGCGAAAACCGGCGCGAGCGCGAGGCTCGCCTGATAGAGGCTCCAGGTCGAGGTCAGATAGCCGCCGTCCTTGTTCGAATCCGAATAGCCGACCATGACTTCCTGATGCCCGGCGGCCTTGGCGAGCGCCGCCATTTCGGGCAACGCGAAAAAATCGCGCATGATCGCGGGCGCGGCCTCGAGATCGGCGATCGTTTCGAACAGCGGGACCACCATGATGTCGGCCTCGCCCGGACGATAGAGCCCGACTTCCTTGAGCAGCAGATGAACCTCGAGCAGGTCCGAAACGCTGTCCGCCTTGGAAATGATCGCTCGCGCAATCGCGGCGGATCCATAACGTCCGCGCGCTTCGGCCGCAGCCGCGAGGATCGCCATTTCGCCGCGCGTTTCGTCGCCATAGGCCAGCTGCGGACCCGAGAGCGGGCGCGGACTGGCCAGTTCCCGGCGCAGCAGCGCAATCCGCGCAGCCTCATCGAGCGCCGCATAATCGGCCTCGACCCCGGCAACGGCGAGCAGTTCGGCCACAGTGCGTGCATGCACATCGCTGTTCTGCCGCAGATCGAGCGTCGCGAGATGAAAACCGAACAGATCGACCGCGCGGATCAGCCGACCGAGCGCGCCGCCCGAGGCCAGCGGCCCGCCGCCCGTGCCGAGCGCCACGGCAACCGCGCGGAGATCGGCGCGAAAGCTGGCGGCATCGGGGTATGCGTCGCGCGGCTGCGCGACCGGGCGGGGCGCGCGCCTGCCCGTCAGCCCCTCATAGGTCGCAGCCAGTCGCGCATAGATGCCGCTCAGCGCGCGACGATAGGGCTCGTCGGCCCGGCTCGCTGCGGTATCGCCACTTGCCTCCGCCAGCGCCACCACGCTGGCGTCAACGGGGGCGAGCTCGGTCGAGATCGACAGTTCGGCCCCCAGCGCATGAACCGCATCGAGATAATGGCCGAGCACGGTCTCGCTTGCGCGGCCAAGCGCAAGATCGAGCGACGCGGCGTTTACATTCGGATTGCCGTCGCGGTCGCCGCCGATCCAGCTCCCGAGCCGCAGGAACGGCGGCGTCCGGCTGCCCAGCGCGCGATCCCAGCGCGCATAAAGCGCTGGCAGCGTCGGCAGAAACACGTCGCGCATCCAGGCCAGCGCGGTCTCGACTTCGTCGGCCACGTATAGCCGTTCGCGCCGCAGCGGCCGCGTCTGCCACAGCAGCGCGATCTGGCGGCGGATCGCATCCTCGACGGCATCGCCATCGGGCGTCTCGGCGATCCCGGCGTCGCGCAACTGCATCAGCTCAGCGATGCGGTTGCGATGATCGATCATGGATTTGCGCCGCACTTCGGTCGGGTGCGCGGTCAGCACCGGCATCACCAGCGCCGCGTCGAGCAGCGCCGCCACGGCCTCCGGTGCAATGCCGCCTGTCGCCAGCCGTTCGAGCGCGTGGGCGACATCGGCCCCGGGATCGGCGGCAACGCCCTGCCGGTCCTCGGCAAGGTTGGCGAGCATCGAAAACAGCATGAACCCGCGCACGAAATCGAGCGTATCGGCCAGGCTCAGTGCATCGAGCCCGGTGTCCACCCCGTCCGCCCCTGCCAGCCCGCGATGGCGATCGACCGAGGCCGACCGGATATATTCGGTGCGCCGGTAAAGCGTCTCGCCGCCAAGATCGCGGATGACGTCGCCGAGCAGGCGGCCGAGGTAGCGAATGTCGGGATTTTGCGCGATCGGTGCGGGGCTGGCCATCGGCGTTTGCTGCACTGCGTCAAGCGACGCGTCAATGGACAAGCGTCGCCGCGCGCGCCAAGATCGGCGCATGATCACGATCCACCACCTCAATGAGTCGCGCTCGCAGCGCATCCTCTGGCTGCTCGAGGAACTCGCGCTCCCATATGAGATCGTATTTTACCAGCGTGACCCCGCCACCCGGCTCGCCCCGCCCGAACTCAAGGCGCTTCATCCGCTCGGCAAATCCCCGGTCATGACCGACGAGCATGGCACGATTATCGAATCGGGCGCGATCATCGATCATCTGGTGCGAACGCACGGGAAGGGGCGATTGATACCGGCCGAAAAATCACCCGAATATGTCCAGTGGACGCAGTGGATGCATTATTCCGAAGGCTCGGCAATGCTCCCGCTGATGCTGCGGCTGTATTGCGGACGGCTGGGCGAGGCGGCCGCGCCTTTGTCTCCAAGGATCGACAGCGAGATCGCCAACCATCTCGGCTATGTCGAGGCCTCGCTCGCCGATCGCGAGTGGCTGCTCGGCGGGTTCAGCAGTGCCGACGTTCAGATGAGTTTCGTCGGCGAAATCGCAGGCGCGTTCGGTCTGCGCGGCGATTATCCGAACATGGACGCCTGGGTGAAGCGCTTCCAGGCGCGCGACGCCTACAAGCGCGCGCTCGAGCGGGGCGGGCCCTATTCGTTCGCGCAATGACGAAAGGCCTCGACATGATCGTGACGTCCGTCCTCGTGAACCGGAGCGCGCTGACGCAGACCCGTCTCGATGAAACCGCGTTTCCGGCGCTGGGCGATGGCGAAGTCCGGCTGGCGGTGGAGAGCTTCTCCGTAACCGCGAACAACGTGACATACGCAGTCGTGGGCGATGCATTCGGATACTGGAACTTCTTTCCCGCGCCCGATGGCTTCGGGATCATCCCGATGTGGGGCCATGCGCGTGTGACCGCGTCGAAGCATGCCGGGATTGGCATCGGCGAGCGCCTTTATGGCTATTTGCCGATGGCTAGCCATCTCGACATTCTACCGGGCAACGTCACGGCGGGCAGCCTTATCGACACGGCTGCGCACCGCCAGCCGATGAGCCCGATCTACAACAGCTACAGCCGCATCAATGCCGATCCCGAACATGATCCCGATAAAGAGGCGGAGCGGATGTTGTTCGGCCCGCTGTTCAAAACGAGCTTTCTGATCGAAGCGATGCTGCGTCGCGCCGATTGGTTCGGGGCCACCGCACTGGTGATGACGAGCGCATCTTCGAAGACGGCAATGGCGCTGGCGAGTGTGGCCAAGGCGCTGTCGCCGAACGTCCGGCGGATCGGGCTGACGTCGGCGAGCAATCTCGACTTCGTCAAGCGCTCCGCTCTTTATGACGTGGTGCTGGCCTACGACGACACTCGATCGCTGCCCGATGCGGCATGCGTGGTCGTCGATTTTGCAGGCAACTCAGCCGTGCTGCGCCAGCTTCACGAAGCATCGGGCGAGAGGCTGAAGTATAGCTGCCTCGTCGGAGCGACGCATGTCGCCGCGCGCGGGTCTGACGGCGGCGGGACCCCCTTGCCAGGACCAAAGCCGGTGCTCTTCTTTGCGCCCGATCATTTCATGGCGACGGTGCAGGAACTCGGAGCAAAAGGTTTCGGCGAAGCCGTTGCGGCGCAGTGGCACGGGTTCCTCCGGCATATCGAGGGTGTCGTTCGTATCGAGATGCGCGACGGGCTCGCCGCTGCAGCCGACGCGTTTGTCGAAACGCTGAAAGGAAACGCAGATCCGGCGATCGGCGTGATTGTCCGTCCCTGATCTCAGGCCAGCAGTTCGATGTCCCAATACAGCCAGTCGCGCCAGCTATCGTGGAGATAGTTCGGCGGAAAGCTGCGCCCGTGATCCTGCAACTGCCAGGTGGTCGGTCGGATCGGCGCGATGTGGATCGCCATCTTGGCCTCGCGCGGCGTCCGCCCGCCCTTGCGCAGGTTGCATGGCGCGCACGCCGTCGTCACATTTTCCCATGTCGTCCGCCCGCCCTGCGCGCGCGGGATCACGTGATCGAAGGTCAGCTCCTTCGAAATCCCGCAATATTGGCACTGGAAACGATCGCGCAAAAACAGGTTGAACCGCGTGAATGCGGGATGCTGCGACGGCCGCACATATTGCTTGAGCGCGATGACCGAGGGCAGCTTGAACGAGGTATTGGGCGAGCGCACCTCGCGCTCATAATGATCGACAATGTCCACCCGATCGAGAAACACCGCCTTGACCGCCGTCTGCCACGGCCACACGCTGAGCGGATAATAGCTCAACGGCGTATAATCGGCATTGAGCACCAGCGCCGGACACCCATCGGGATGGCGGATCAAATCAGGATGGTACATGCGAAGCGCCTGTTCCCCTCTTGCTCGTCACCGGTCCCTTTCGCGCCCTAAGGTGACACCGCGATGACAACAGCACAAGCAACGACTCGCGGTCAATCCTCGATTCTTGCAAAAATCGTCACGCGCTTCGCGCCCTCGCCAACCGGGCAACTCCATCTGGGGCACGCGCTTTCAGCGGTGATCGCGCATGACCGGGCGCGGCAGCATCCGGAGGGCCGGTTCATCGTCAGGATCGAGGATATCGACACCGGGCGATGCCGCGCCGAATTCGTCGATGCGATTTTCGCAGATCTGGCGTGGCTGGGGCTGACGTGGGACGACGTGGTGATCCAGTCGAGCCGCACCGATGCTTATGCCGAGGCGCTCGCCTCGCTTCACCGCATGGGGCTGGCGTATCGCTGCAGCTGCACGCGCGCCGAAATCGCCGCGAGCGCCACCGCACCGCAGGGCGACGCGCTGCCCGTCTATCCGGGCACCTGCCGCAATCGCGACATCGGCGAAACGACACCCGCAGCGTGGCGGCTGGACATCGCCAAGGCGATCGCCGTGGCGGGTCCGTTGACCTGGACCGACGCCGGTGCGGGAACGGTCACGACCGAGCCGCTGCCCGAAGGCGATATCGTTATCGCGCGCAAAGATGCCCTCGCCAGCTATCACCTCGCGGTCACCGTCGATGACGCGGCGCAAGCGATCACCGACGTGGTGCGCGGGCGCGATCTTTTTGCGGCGACGCATGTTCACCGCTTGCTGCAAGCGCTACTCGGCCTGCCAACGCCGCGCTATCATCATCATCCGCTCGTGCTCGGCGACAACGGCAAACGGCTCGCCAAGCGCGACGGCGCTGCGACGCTGGCCCAATTGCGCGCCGAGGGGATGGACGGCGCAGCGCTCGCCGAAATGCTGCGCGCCGGGCAGCTACCCATTGGCTTTCGGCTCGACGCTTCCTAACTGACACCGATGCAGACAGTCCTCACCATCCTCATCGTGCTCGCCATGATCGGCGCGCTGGTCGCGCTCATCCGCGGCATCATCGCTTTCCTCAAAACGACCGAGGCTGATCTGAAAGCCGGGACGACGGGGCCGAGCGGATCGGCGCAGCGCCAGAACCGGATGATGTTTCAGCGCGTCGGCTTTCAGGCGGCGGCCGTCTTGCTGGCCGTGGTGTTGCTCGCGCTGACCCGGCAGGGGTAATCGGCGATGGTCAAGCTGAACAAAATTTACACGCGCACCGGCGACGATGGCACGACAGGACTCGTCGACGGCAGCCGGGTGACCAAGAATGCCGCGATCATGGCCGCGATCGGCGACGTTGATGAGGCAAACAGCCTGATCGGCGTTGCTGCCGTTCATGCGACGGGCACGATGCTCGGCGCACTGCGCACGATCCAGAACGATCTGTTCGATCTGGGTGCCGATCTCGCGACGCCGCCGAGCATCGATGGCGCGCTGCGCATCGTGGCGACGCAAATCGCGCGCCTCGAAGACGAGATCGACATGATGAACGGCGATCTGCAACCGCTGAACAGCTTCATTCTGCCCGGCGGGTCCGCGCTCGCCGCGCACCTTCATGTCGCGCGTGCCGCCGTCCGCCGCGCGGAACGGAGCACAGTGTCGGCGGGCATGGAGCTGGCGGTCAACGACCATGCGCAGACCTATCTCAACCGCCTGTCCGATCACCTGTTCACGATGGCGCGGGTCGCCAATGGCAACGGCGCCGACGATGTGCTCTGGGTGCCCGGCGCGTCGCGCTAAAGGCGCGCCATGACCGCAGGCCTTTATTCGGCGGGGACGATTTCGCTCATCGTGACCATGCCTTCTGACAGATAGGCGATCGCGACTGCGGCGATGGCCAGACCGATCAGGGTCATGAATGTGACGATGGTCCCGATCATCCGAAACCGGCTCGGATAAGTCTGCATCATGCCGATGCCGTGCGCGAGTCGCCCGAGGAGATAAACTGCGGCGATGAGCCCGAGCCAGATGCTCGTTCCGCTCGCGAGCTCGATGAGCGCCAGCAGGACGAGGACGAACGGCGTGTATTCGACGAAATTGGCCTGCGCGCGCATCGCCGCCACCAGCGACGCATTGGCGCCGTCGCCCATCAGAATTTTTTCGGACGTGCGGATCCGGCCGATGCGGATCGCCAGCCACAGATTGATGAGGGCGGCGGCCGCTGCGGCGGTGAGCGAAACTGGCAAGACGATCATGGCGGCCCCTTGGTTTGATCGCTCGCTCTGCCATTGCCACCGCAGCCTTGCAACGCTTGCACGAATCGATATAGGGGCGCGCTCGCATGCGGATGATGACGGCCGCCGGTTCGCGGTCTATAAGACGCTGCGAGCGGGCAAAGCGGCTCATTCGTGCCCCGACCCGAACGATGGATCAAGGTTGCCGAAATGGCTGTTCCCAAGCGAAAAACAACGCCTTCCCGCCGCAACATGCGGCGCGCCCATGACGCGCTCACGCCTGCGGCATTCCAGGAATGCCCCAATTGCGGCGAGCTCAAGCGGCCGCACGTGATGTGCGGTGCCTGCGGACATTATAACGGTCGCGAAGTCGTCTCGGTCGACGGCTGAGCGAGCGACAAGAAAGCAAGCGCGTGATCGACAGCCCTCGGGTCGCCATCGATGCCATGGGCGGCGACGAGGGACTGGCGATCGTGCTTGAAGGCGCGGCAATCGCGCGGCGAAGCTGGCCCGATCTCACCTTTCTGCTCGTGGGCAACGCATCCGCGATTGCGGACGGGCTGAAATCGCATCCCAATCTCGCCGCCGCATCGACCGTTTTGCATGCACCCGAAGTGATCGACGCGAGCGAAAAGCCCGCGCAAGCGATCCGCCGCGCCAAGACGACCTCGATGGGCCTCGCGATCGCGGCAGTGAAGTCGCGCGAGGCGGGCGCTGCGGTGTCTGCCGGCAATACCGGCGCGCTGATGGCCATGGCCAAGCTCGCGTTGCGGACGATGCCGGGGATCGACCGGCCTGCGCTCGCCGCGCTCCTGCCCAGCCTCGGTGAACATGATCATGTCATGCTCGATCTCGGCGCGAACACCGAGTGCGACACGCGCAATCTCGTCGAGTTTGCCGTGATGGGCGCGGCCTATTCGCGCGCTGCGCTGGGCATCGAACGGCCGCGCGTCAGCCTGCTCAATATCGGCTCCGAAGCGCAAAAAGGGACCGACGCGATTCGCGAGGCGGCAGCACTCCTGCGCGCAGCCGACCATCTGCACCTCGATTTCCTCGGCTTCATCGAAGGCGACAAGATGTCGCGCGGCGAGACCGATGTCGTGGTCTGCGACGGGTTTTCAGGCAACATCGCGCTGAAGACCGCCGAAGGCACGGCGCGCTTCGTGACCGATCTGCTGCGCCGCGCATTCACCAGTTCGCTGCGGTCGAAGTTCGGCTTCCTCGTGTCGCGGCCAGCAACCGAGCTGTTGCGCCATCATCTCGATCCGAACAACCACAATGGCGCGGTTTTCCTGGGGCTCAACGGCGTGGTCGTGAAAAGCCACGGCAGCGCCAATGCCAAAGGCTTTGCCAACGCCATCGGCGTCGCCGCCAAGCTCGTTGCCAACGACCTCACCCGGCGCATCGCCGAGGACCTCGAGCAGTTCGCCGATTTGCGCTCACCTGCGGCAATCGCGGCCAAATGATGCGGAGTGCCATTGTCGGCACCGGTTCGGCGCTGCCCAAACGCCGTGTCGCCAATGCCGAACTTGCCGAAACCATCGACACATCGGACGCATGGATCGTCGAGCGGACGGGCATTCGCTTCCGCCACATCGCAGGCGAAGGCGAGACGACCGCCACTCTGGCGGCCGAAGCGGCGGCCAACGCTCTTCGCGCGGCAAACATCGATGCCAGCGCGATCGACCTGATCGTGCTGGCAACGGCAACGCCCGACCAGACTTTTCCCGCCTCCGCCACGCGCGTGCAGACGATGCTCGGCATCGACGATTGCATCGCGTTCGACGTCGCCGCTGTGTGCTCGGGGTTTCTTTATGCGCTGACCGTGGCTGACAGCATGATCCGCAGCGGCGCCGCGCGCACCGCGCTCGTGATCGGCGCCGAAACCTTCAGCCGCATCCTCGACTGGGAGGATCGCGCGACCTGCGTGTTGTTCGGCGACGGTGCCGGTGCCGTCGTCCTGCAGGCCACCAACGACGAGACGCGCGGCATCCTCGCCAGCCGCCTGCATGCCGATGGGCGGCACAACGGCCTCCTCTATGTCGATGGCGGGCCGTCGACCACCGGCACGGTCGGCAAGGTCCGCATGAAAGGCCCCGAGGTGTTTCGCCATGCCGTCGTCAATCTGGCCGCGGTAATGACCGAGACGCTGGCCGCGGCAGGGCTGCAGCCCGGCGATGTCGACTGGGTCGTTCCGCATCAGGCCAATGCCCGCATTCTTGACGCAACCGCGCGCAAACTCGGGCTCGACCCGGCCAAAGTCGTCGTCACCGTCGGCGATCATGCCAACACGTCGGCTGCGTCGGTCCCGCTCGCGCTCGATGTCGCAGTGCGCGACGGGCGGATCACGCGCGGCGACCTCGTCGTCCTCGAAGCGATGGGCGGCGGCTTCACCTGGGGGGCGACTGTCCTGCGCTGGTGAGCGCAAGCGGTTGAACCCCGGTCATCAATGGGATAAGCGAGACCTTGGAACACCTTGGGGGGCGTTGTTGATGAGCGCTGATGATACGCTGACCCGAGCGGATATCGCCGATGCCGTGCACGGTCAGGTGGGCCTTTCGCGCGCCGACTCTGGCCAGTTCGTCGAACAGATCATCGCGCAGATGAGCGACGCGCTGGAACGCGGCGAAAACGTCAAGATCTCGGGCTTCGGCAGCTTCATCTTGCGCGACAAGAACGAACGCGTCGGCCGCAACCCCAAGACCGGCGTCGAGGTTCCGATTGCGCCGCGCCGCGTGCTCACCTTCCGGGCGAGCCAGAGCCTGCGTGCCGAAATCGCGCGAGGCGCCTGAAGGAACCGGAATTGGCCGAACCCAAGAGTGACACCGCCTTTCGCACGATCGGGGAACTTGCAAACGAACTGGGCCTGCCGCAGCACATTCTGCGCTATTGGGAAACCCGCTTCCCCCAGCTGCGCCCGCTGACGCGTGCGGGGAACCGGCGCTACTACCGGCCCGAAGACGTGGCGCTGGTGCGCCGGATCGACCAGGCGCTCAACCGCGACGGCTACACGATCAAGGGCGTTCAGAACATGCTGGCAGGGCGCACCGCCCCGGTCGCATCGCTCATGCGTCCCCGCACACCGCCACGCATGTCGAACGCCGAGATCGTGCGGCTTCTGGCACCGATCCGGGACGAACTGGCGGCGGCGCTGCGCGAGGAGTGAGGACAACTTCGGCACTTCTTTCCGTTGAAAAAAAACGATAATCGTGACACAGGCGGCACATCATGGGGGTCAGGCATGAAGGCGCAGTGGATGAGGGCTTTGGCGGTCTCAGGCATGGCGCTGCTCTGCATGGGTCAGGCGGCACCCGTGGCGCCCAAGCCGATCCGCATCGGCGTCGCGGGACCCGAGCTGGACACGTGCCCGAGCAGCGGACGCGTGACCGGCACCAACCCGCGCGGCGATCATTTCCTCAATGTCCGCGCCGCCCCCGACGTCCATGCAAAGGTGCTCCACCGGCTCAAGCCGACCGGCAGCGTCACGATCTGTGACCGCTCGCCTGACGGCAAGTGGCTCGGCGTCATTTATGGCGACATCGATATCCTCGGCCTTCGCGAGGAAGACGTGCTCGACGCGGGCGACGGCGGCGACTGTTACGACAATACCCCGCTCAAACGCCCGCAAATCTATCGTGGCCCGTGCAAATCGGGCTGGGTGAGCGCGCGCTTCGTCGAAATCATCGCAGGATAGACCATGGCAGAACCTTACGACCTCATCGTTCTCGGCTCAGGACCCGGCGGCTATGTCGCCGCCATCCGCGCGTCACAGCTTGGCCTGAAGGTCGCGATCGTCGAGCGGGAGTTGCTCGGCGGCATCTGCCTCAACTGGGGCTGCATCCCGACCAAGGCGCTGCTGCGTTCGGGCGAGATGTTTCATCACATGAAGCATGCAGCGAGCTTTGGCCTTGCGGCCGAGGGCGTCTCGTTCGATCTGGACAAGGTGGTGCAGCGCTCGCGCGGGGTGGCCAAGCAGCTCAATCAGGGCGTGACGCACCTGATGAAGAAGAACAAGATCACCGTGCACATGGGCGATGGCGCGCTCACGTCGGCGACTACGCTGACCGTGACCAAGGATGGCAAGACCACCACGCTGACAGCGAACAACATCATCCTCGCAACCGGCGCGCGGGCGCGCGACCTGCCGTTCGCCAAGGCCGACGGGACGCGCATCTGGACCTATCGCCACGCGATGGTGCCGCCCGAAATGCCGACCAAGCTGCTCGTGATCGGATCGGGTGCAATCGGGATCGAATTTGCGAGCTTCTACCGCGATCTGGGTGCCGAGGTGACCGTTGTCGAAATGCTCGACCGGGTCGTTCCGGTCGAGGATGCCGACGTTTCCGATTTTCTCGAAAAAGCGCTCGTCAAGCAAGGCATGACGGTCCTGACCGGCGCGGGCGTCGAAAGCCTGGTCGCCAGCGCTGCGGGCGTGACGGCGAAGATCAAGACCAAGGACGGCGCGTCGGCCGAACACGGCTTCAGCCATGCCGTCGTCGCCGTCGGCATTGTGCCCAACACCGAGAACATCGGTCTCGAAGCGCTCGGCGTTGCGATGGACCGCGGCTTCCTCAAGACCGACGCGGCATGCCGCACGAACGTGCCCGGCCTTTGGGCGATCGGCGATATCACTGCGCCGCCCTGGCTGGCGCACAAGGCGAGCCATGAGGGCGTCATCGCCGCCGAAGCGATTGCCGGGCTGCACCCGCATGCGATGGACCCGCTTAACATTCCGGGCTGCACCTATTGCCACCCGCAAATCGCAAGCGTCGGCCTCACCGAAGCCAAGGCGCGGGAAGCGGGGCACGACGTCAAGGTCGGCAAATTCCCGTTCATCGGCAATGGCAAGGCGATTGCGCTTGGCGAGGCCGAGGGGTTCGTCAAGACGGTGTTCGATGCCAAGACCGGCGAACTGCTCGGCGCGCACATGATCGGCACCGAAGTGACGGAACTGATTCAGGGCTATGTCGTGGGCAAGACTGCCGAACTCGTGGACGCGGACTTTATCAACACCGTGTTCGCCCATCCCACGCTCAGCGAAATGATGCACGAAAGCGTGCTGGCAGCGGACGGCCGCGTGCTGCACATGTAGGACCGCGGCGTGCGGCGTTTGGATTTCGCGGCACTCGGAAATGCTTATCGCCCAGCGTCTCGCGCACGATAGACCCTTCGCTCGCGGGTCGCGCCCGTCCTGATCGTCGCAACCAGGAGGTAATCGCTCGCGAGTGCCGCGTCGACCAGCGCTGCCGTCGCCCGATTGCCGCGACTGTAGCGCGGATAATTATCGACGATCGTTTCGGGGCGACTTGCCAGAATACGGCGCACTTCGGCCTGCGGGTCGATGCCGAGAGCCGCAGCACTGGCCTCGTTGGCGGTATTGAGGTGGCCGGGGAATACATAGCGCGTCGGAAGGCAGCTTTCGGTTAGCCGGTAAAGTGCGGGATAGCCGTCATAGACCCAGAGGCAGCCGGGTCCGCTTGGCCGCGCGGCTTGCGCCACGGCGAGCGCTTCGGTGCGCCCGCCTTTGCCAACATAGGTCAGCGCCAGGGCCGCTTGCCCGGCGATGAGGCCTAGCGCGAGAGTGGCAACGGCCCAGGCTGGCCGGGCGAGGCGGGGCGCAGCGGCGATGGTGAGAGGCACGAGGACGGGCATCAGGTAATGCGCGCCATAACTCCCGAAGAGCAGAACGCCTGCAATTGATGCCGCAAGCCACGCAAGCACGAAGCGGTGCAGCGCGCTCGCCGGACGCGCGATGGCCGCGATCACGAGCGGCGCGGCGATCAGGGCCATCAGGCCAAAGCCTTCGAGCTTCACCGAAAGCGGATCGGGCAGCTTGCCAGCGATCGCGGTGAAATTCGCGAACAGCCAAGCGTCGAAATAGCCGATCTGCCAGTAGGCGGCAGCGGCCAGAAAGGTCGGCAACAGGGCGGCGCTTGCCCACAGCGCCGCCAGTCCGACAAGACGGACAAGCGTGCGATGACGGGCCTGCCAAAGCAGCGCGAGACCGAGAAAGAGCCCTTCGAAGACGACCGAATATTTGATCTGGAGCGCAAGGCCGACGAGCAGCATCGCGACGAGACCCCGGTAGGCAAGGACATTGCGCGGTGCCCCGCAGACCAAAAGCGCCGCCAGCGCCATCGGCAGGTTGAACCAGACTTCGGCCTGATACCCCTCGCCCTCGGTCAGGTTCAGCCAGAAGATATAGGCAAGCGCTGCAGCAACCGCGCCGCTGGTCGGGGCGATCCGGCAGGCCAGACGATAGATCGCAAAGGCGGTCGCCGTGACAATGGCGCACGCGACCAGCTGGGTCTGGATCGTGCCCTCACCGCCAAGCAGGCGCACGGCGGCATGGATGAGGAACAGACCGATCGGCTTGCGATCGAAGATATCGACGTAAGGAATGCTGCCGCTGAGCATCCGGTCACCGACGAGCAGGTAGAACTGCTCGTCGAACCCGGTGACGGGATTGCCGAAGGTCTGCGCGCGCGCGGCCAGCGTCACCGCGAGCAGCAGCGCAAAGACTGGCCACGGCTTCAGCGCTTGCGCCAGGTCAACACCGAGGACGCGGCGAAATTCCACACCGAGCCGACGATGGCACCGGCAATCCCGGCGACCCACCAGCTGTAGTCGCGATCGAAGACGAACGATCCCACCCCGACATTGGCGATCGCGCCGAGCCCGCAGACGGCAAAGAAACTGAGCAGGCCGGTGACCCAGGCCCAGCCCCTCAGTTGCCGGTCGCGGTAAGTCAGCACATTGTTGAGGGTAAAGTTGAAGGTCATCGCGCCAATGACCGCAGCAGTCTGCGCCGCCCCGAAGCCGCTGCCGAATGCAAGTGTCAGGCGCAGGATCGCAAGATGCACGAACAGGCCGAACCCGCCGACCGCCCCGAAAAGGATGAGGCGCGGCGGGAGCCAGCGCCCGACCGTCTTGTCGAGCAGCATCAGCGCGAACTCGAGCGCGACGGCGTTATCAAGCTTGCTGATACCTGCCGCCCGATCACGGAAGGTATAGGGCAGTTCGATCGTGCGCAACGGGCGCGGCGACGACGCCAGCAGATCGGCGAGCACTTTGAACCCGAGGTTCGACATGTGCGGCAGCGCGGCATGGATGGCATCGGCGCGCACGACAAAAAAGCCGCTCATCGGATCAGTGACGTCGATCCCGAGCATGCGGCGCGCCAGCCGCGTTGCAAAGCGGCTCGCCTCGCGCCGGTTCCTGTCCCACGCGCCTGTCGAGCCATGCGGAACGTAGCGCGAGCCGATCGCGACATCGGCCGCGCCGCTGGCGACCGCATCGGCAAGCTGCGGCAGCAGCGCTTCATCATGCTGCATGTCAGCGTCGATCACGGCGATCATGGGCGCGAGTGTCGCGAGCGCGCCTTCGAGAACCGCCGACGTCAGCCCGCGTCGCCCGTGCCGCCGGATCAGCCGGATGTCGGTGCGGCCGCGCGCAAGCTCGGCCACTCGGTCGGGTGTCCCGTCGCTCGACCAGTCGTCCACGAAGATGATCTCGTAGGCGCGCCCGCAAAGCGCGCGATCGAGCGCTTCGATCATCGCTGCGATATTGCCGACTTCGTTCAAGGTGGGCACGATCACAGCCAGATCGAGCTGCCGTGCCGTCATAGGCGTTCGAACGGCGGTCGCGACAGTATCCATCGAGTGCGCCCTACTGCCCGGTCCGCGTTGGCGCAATTGCGAGCGTTGACCATTGCCGATTCCCCCGCTAAGGGCCGCGCTCGCTCAGCGCCGGGCCTGGTCCGTGCGCGGGGCGAAGCTTGAACATTACCGGTGCGTTCGGGGCCGATGGGGGCAGTGACTGCTTTCCGTGCGGCCTTTTCGTTTATCGACCTGCGCGCCCCCGGTAAAGTAACCGCCAGACTTCTGGTAACATAAGGTGAAGGGCTTCATGCCGACGATTAACCAGCTGGTCCGCAAGGGCCGCGACCCGCAGAAGGCCAAATCCAAGGTCCCTGCCATGGAAGCAAATCCGCAGAAGCGCGGCGTTTGCACACGCGTCTATACGACGACGCCGAAAAAGCCGAACTCGGCGCTGCGCAAGGTGGCCAAAATCCGCCTGACCAACCAGCGCGAAGTGATCAGCTACATCCCGGGCGAGGGGCACAATCTGCAGGAGCACTCGGTCGTGCTCATCCGTGGCGGCCGTGTGCGCGATCTTCCCGGCGTCCGCTATCACGTGCTGCGCGGCGTGCTCGACACACAGGGCGTGAAGGACCGCAAGCAATCGCGTTCCAAATACGGGGCAAAGCGCCCCAAGTAAGCTCCGGGCCTGTTCCGGAATCAGCTGAAATCTTGAAGGAATTAGAATATGGCTCGTCGTCGTCGTCCCGAAAAGCGGGAAATTCTGCCCGATCCCAAATTTGGGGATGTGGTGCTTTCGAAGTTCATGAATTCGGTGATGCTCGACGGCAAGAAGTCCGTCGCCGAAGGCATTGTTTACGGTGCGATGGAAACCGTCGAACAGCGCGCCAAGCGCGATCCGATCGGCGTGTTTCATGATGCGCTGAACAATGTGAAGCCCGGCATCGAGGTGCGCTCGCGCCGTGTGGGCGGGGCCACCTATCAGGTTCCCGTCGAGGTGCGCACCGAGCGTTCGCAGGCGCTGGCGATCCGCTGGCTGATCACCGCCGCGCGCAACCGCAGCGAAAACACGATGGCCGCGCGGCTTTCGGGCGAGTTGATGGACGCTGCCAACAATCGCGGCAATGCGGTTAAAAAGCGTGAGGACACGCACCGCATGGCCGAAGCCAACCGTGCCTTCTCGCATTACCGCTGGTAACAGCGGTTTAGCTGGAAACGCCGCTGGCAGGCGCTATATAGGGCGCGAAAGGTTTGGCGATGGCAACGCGATTAAATCCGTCCGATCTCGACATACAGGAGCAATTGGCTCGAATTCGTGAGATTGGGTCGAATGGCGAGAAGCTTATCCTCGAAAGCCAGAAACTCCAGTTCGAGCGGTTCAAGCTCGAGGAGGAGAGGCTGAAGATGGAAGCAGAGCGTTTGAAGGCCGGCGTCGAAACTGAACTTTTCCCCCGCAACATGATCTTTCAGGCGATGCTGGCAACCGCTGCCCTATTGGGCGCGGGTGCTGCGATCGCCAAGCTTTTCTTTCCCTGATCGCGCCAGCGTTCAGGCTCACACTCAGACCGTAAGGACTAAGACGATGGCCCGCAGCCACCCGCTCAGCATGTATCGCAATATCGGCATCATGGCGCACATCGACGCCGGCAAGACGACGACGACCGAGCGGATCCTCTACTACACCGGCAAGTCCTACAAGATCGGCGAAGTGCATGAAGGCACGGCGACGATGGACTGGATGGAGCAGGAGCAGGAGCGCGGGATCACGATCACGAGCGCAGCCACGACGTGCTTCTGGAACGATCACCGAATCAACATCATCGATACGCCCGGTCACGTGGACTTCACGATCGAAGTCGAGCGTTCGCTGCGCGTGCTAGACGGCGCGGTTGCGTGCTTCGACGGCGTCGCGGGCGTCGAGCCGCAGTCGGAAACCGTGTGGCGCCAGGCGGACAAATACAAGGTTCCGCGGATGTGCTTCGTCAACAAGCTCGACCGCACCGGCGCATCGTTCGAGCGCTGCGTCGATATGATCAAGGACCGCCTCGGCGCGCGTCCGGCGGTGCTTTATTTGCCGATCGGCATTGAGGGCGGCTTCAAGGGCCTCGTCGATCTCGTCGAGAACCGCGCGATCATCTGGCTCGAAGAATCGCTCGGCGCGAAGTTCGAATATCAGGATATTCCCGACGATCTGAAGGACGCCGCCGCCACCGCGCGCGCCGAACTGATCGAGATGGCCGTCGAGCAGGACGATGCCATCATGGAGGCCTATCTCGAGGGCAATGAGCCCGACGTTGCAACGCTCAAGGCGCTGATCCGCAAGGGCACGCTTGCCTTTGCGTTCGTGCCCGTGCTTTGCGGCTCGGCGTTCAAAAACAAGGGCGTGCAGCCGCTGCTCGACGCAGTGGTCGATTATCTGCCCTCGCCGCTCGACATTCCGCCGGTCCAGGGCCTGAAGCTCGACGGCGAGACGCCCGATGAGCGCCCCGCCACCGACGAAGCGCCCTTCTCGGCGCTCGCATTCAAGATCATGAATGATCCCTTCGTCGGCACGCTGACCTTTGCGCGCATCTATTCGGGCAAGCTCGAAACCGCGTCGTCGGTGCAGAACTCGGTCAAGGACAAGAAGGAAAAGGTCGGCCGCATGCTGCTGATGCATGCCAACGACCGCGAGGACATTCAGGTCGCTTATGCGGGCGACATCGTCGCACTTGCCGGCCTCAAGGACACGACGACAGGCGACACTCTGTGCGCGCAGAACGCGCCGATCATCCTTGAACGGATGGAGTTTCCCGATCCCGTCATCACGCTTTCGGTGGAGCCCAAGACCAAGGCCGACCAGGAAAAGATGGGCGTCGCGCTCAACCGCCTTAGCCGTGAAGACCCGTCGTTCCGGGTCTCGTCCGACCATGAAAGCGGGCAGACGATCATCGCCGGAATGGGCGAGCTTCACCTCGAAATTCTCGTCGACCGGATGAAGCGCGAATTCAAGGTCGAGGCCAATGTCGGCGCGCCGCAGGTGGCGTATCGCGAGTATCTCGCAAAACCGGTCGAGCTGACTTACACGCACAAGAAGCAGTCGGGTGGCTCGGGCCAGTTCGGCGAGGTCCGCGTGACCGTAAAGCCCGGCGAGCGCGGTTCGGGCTTTGTGTTTACCGATGAGGTCAAGGGCGGCAACATCCCCAAGGAATACATCCCGAGCATCGAGAAGGGCATGCGCGAAACCGCGCAAACCGGATCGCTGATCGGCTTCCCGATCGTCGATTTCGAAGTAAAATTGACCGACGGCAAATACCACGACGTCGACTCCTCGGCGCTGGCCTTCGAAATCTGTGCGCGCGGCGCGATGCGCGAAGTGGCGCAGAAGGCGGGCATCAAGATTCTCGAACCGATCATGAAGGTCGAGGTCGTCACGCCCGAGGATTATCTCGGCGACGTGATCGGCGACATGAACTCGCGGCGTGGCCAGATCCAGGGCACCGATTCGCGCGGCAATGCGCAGACGGTCGAGGCGATGGTCCCGCTTGCCAACATGTTCGGCTATGTGAACCAGCTGCGCTCGTTCACGCAGGGTCGCGCGCAATATTCGATGCAGTTCTCGCACTATGACGAAGTGCCGGCAAACGTGGCCGAAGAAGTGAAGGCCAAGCTCGCCTAACGCTGGCGGCGCACACTAATTGGGGGCTGCTGCGCTGGACGCAGTGGCCCCTTTTTCGTTTTCGTAGTCGTCGCGATATGGTGGCACGATGACCGCCTTCACACCCTCACTCCGTCAGCTCTCCTATCTCGTCGAGCTCGATGCCCAGCGGCATTTCGGGCGGGCGGCGGCGGCGCTGGGCGTGGGTCAATCGACACTGTCAGCCGGAATCGCCGAGCTCGAGCGGCTGGTCGGCGTCCAGCTGGTCGAACGAACGAAGCGCTCGGTGCGCTTCACTGATCTGGGCGAGGCCTTTGTAGCGCGCGCCCGTCCGGTGGTCGAGGCGAGCGTCGCACTGACCGAATTTGCCGCTGCCGCTTCGGCTCCGCTCACCGGGGCATTGCGCCTCGGTATCATCCCGACGATCGCGCCGTTCCTGCTGCCGCGGGTGCTCGCGCCGCTCAAGGCGCGCTTCCCGTCGCTCGCGCTCGCGATCCGCGAGTCCACCTCCGAAGCGGCCTGCGCGGCGCTGCACCGCGGCGCGCTCGATTGCGTCCTGCTGGCGCTGCCGTTCGACTGCGGGCGGATCGACCATCATGAGATCCTGCGTGACCCGCTGCTGCTCGGCGTGCCCGAGGACCGCGCCGATCACGCCTTCGACCCGGATGCACTGCTGCTGCTCGAGGACGGCCATTGCCTCAGCGATCACGGCCTGACGGCGTGCGGGCTGCCGCGCGAGCGAAATCCGCTGATGGTCGCGACGTCGCTGCACACCTTGGTCGAGCTCGTCGAAGCGGGTCTCGGCACGACGTTCCTGCCGCGACTCGCGATCGACGCCGGGCTGATTGCCGGTCGGCGCGTGACCGCAATTCCGCTCGCCGACAGTCCGGAACGGCGCATCGTGCTTGCGTGGCGGCAGGGCAGCGCCCGCGCCGAAGATTTCCGGTTGCTGGCGCAGACACTTGCGGACATCTGCGTCTGATTGGTCCAATTTGTCGATCACTGCGTCCAGTTTAATCGATTGGACAAATCACGAGTCGGGTGTGCACAAATAGGGAAATTCACCAGAAGAGGATTACGATCATGGCTGACGTAGAACCCGGCGAAGGCTGCCCGATGCACGATCCTGCACTGAAGATGCGTCCGCTTACCGGCCGAAGCAACAAGGACTGGTGGCCCGATGCGCTGCCGACCGAGTTGCTTTCGCAAGGCGGCATTTCGCCCGATCCGATGGGTGCCGATTTTGATTATTCCGAAGCGTTCAAGGCGATCGACTATGCTGCGCTCAAGGCCGATCTCACGGCGCTGATGACTGACAGCAAGGCCTGGTGGCCCGCTGATTACGGGCATTACGGCCCGTTTATGATCCGCATGGCGTGGCACGCGGCGGGAACTTACCGCACCGCCGACGGGCGCGGCGGTGCCTCGAGCGGGCAGCAGCGGTTCGCGCCGCTGAACTCGTGGCCGGACAACGGCAACCTCGACAAGGCACGCCGCCTGCTGTGGCCGATCAAGCAGAAATACGGACAGCAGATCAGCTGGGCCGATCTGTTCATCCTTGCAGGCAATGTCGCGATCGAATCGATGGGTGGACCGGTGTTCGGCTTCGGCGGCGGCCGCAAGGACGTGTTTGAGCCCGAGCGTGATACCTATTGGGGCAGCGAGGAGCTCTGGGTCAGTCAGGGCGTCGAGACGCGCATCCAGCCCGACAAGGACATGGACCTCGAAATGCCGCTCGCGGCAATCCAGATGGGTTTGATCTACGTCAATCCGGAAGGGCGCGGCGGCAACATGGACCCGTTGCAGTCGGCGCACGACATGAAGGTCACGTTCGAGCGCATGGCGATGAACCATGAGGAAACCGTCGCGCTAACGGCCGGTGGCCACGCGTTCGGCAAGGCGCACGGTGCCAAGCCTTCCGACACTTTCGGGCAGTCCCCCGAGTCCGAGGCGATCCACATGCAGGGCCTCGGCTGGCTCACCGACGCCGAAGAGATCGGCAAGGGCCAGATCACGACGTCGGGGATCGAAGGCGCGTGGACGCCCAATCCGACGCAGTGGAGCGGCGACTACTTCCGGCTGCTGTTCAAATACGAGTATGAAATGGTGACCAGCCCGGCGGGCGCGCGGCAGTGGCAGCCGATCAACCCCGATCCCGAGGATATGGCTCCCGACGCGCGCGACCCCAACAAGCGCGTGCCGACGATGATGACCACCGCCGACATGGCGCTCAAGATGGACCCCGAGTTCCGCGCGATTTCGGAGCGCTTCCGCGACGATCAGGCAGCACTCGACGATGCCTTCGCGCGGGCCTGGTTCAAGCTGTGCCACCGCGACATGGGCCCTAAGATTCGGTATCTCGGGCCCGAAGTCCCTGCCGAAGACCTGATCTGGCAGGATCCGGTGCCCGCCGGACTCACGCTTGCCGATGCCGACTATGCGGCGTTCAAGGCGAAGGTGCTCGCGAGCGGGCTGACCGTGAGCCAGCTCGTCAAGACGGCCTGGGCATCGGCCTCGACCTATCGCAAGTCCGATCATCGCGGCGGCGCGAACGGCGCGCGGATTGCGCTTGCGCCGCAAAAGGACTGGGCCGTCAACGAGCCCGAGCAGCTGGCGATCGTGCTCGCCAAGCTTAACGACCTGCGCGGTTCGATATCGCTGGCCGATGCGATCGTGCTGGCAGGCTCGGCGGCGGTGGAAAAGGCGGCGAAGGATGCGGGCTTCGATGTGGCCGTGCCGTTTACCGGCGGGCGCGGCGATGCGACGCAGGACTGGACCGATGCCGAAAGCTTCGCGCCGCTCGAACCCAAGGCCGACGGCTTCCGAAACTATCTTTCGACCAGGCACAGCGTGAAGACCGAGGAACTGCTCATCGACCGCGCGCATCTGCTCGGCCTGTCGGCACCCGAGCTGACGGTGCTCATCGGCGGGCTGCGCGTGCTCGGCGCGAACCATGGCGACGCGCCGCACGGGGTCTTCACCGATCGGGTGGGCGTGCTGAGCACCGACTTCTTCACCAACCTGCTCGACATGGACACGTTCTGGGAGGTCGTCGATACCAGCGGCGACGAGCATTTCATCGGCCGCGACCGCAGCGCGCGCCACGAAAAGTGGCACGCGACACGCACCGACCTCATCTTCGGCTCGAACTCGCAATTGCGCGCGACCGCCGAAGTCTATGCCGAGCGCGGCCATGAAGAAAAGTTCGTGCGCGACTTCGTGGCCGCCTGGGTGAAAGTGATGAACGCGGACCGCTTTGATCTCAAAGCCTGAGGGGTGTGCTCATCGTCGTTGGCTTGACCGCCAGCGATCCGCGCCGGGGGCACTCGCTCGGGTGCCCCCGCGCAACGTCAGCAATCATGGTCGCGAATTACCCCCTAGCGCGTTCGCGAATCTTTCGCTAACCGGCCCGCTTCGCAGGCGACCACGCGAAAGCGCGGGCGGTTGCGTTCGGGCATTTGCCCATCCGGATAGTTTAATGCAGATCAGCCGGTCGGCACATGGCGGCGCGGCACAAAGGGATAGACATGGCGAAAGCAAAGTTCGAGCGGACCAAGCCGCACTGCAACATCGGCACCATCGGTCACGTCGACCATGGCAAGACCTCGCTGACTGCGGCGATCACGAAGGTGCTGGCCGAAACCGGCGGTGCGACGTTCACCTCATATGACAACATCGACAAGGCGCCTGAAGAGCGCGAGCGCGGCATCACGATTTCGACCGCGCACGTCGAATATGAGACTACCGCGCGCCATTATGCGCACGTCGATTGCCCGGGTCACGCCGATTATGTGAAGAACATGATCACTGGCGCTGCGCAGATGGACGGCGGCATCCTCGTCGTGTCGGCGACCGACGGCCCGATGCCGCAGACCCGCGAGCACATCCTGCTCGCGCGTCAGGTCGGCGTGCCGCAGCTTGTCGTGTTCATGAACAAGGTCGATCTGGTCGATGACGCCGAGATCCTCGAACTCGTTGAACTCGAAATCCGCGAGCTGCTTTCGAAATATGATTTCGATGGCGACAATATTCCGATCATCCAGGGTTCGGCGACGTGCGCGCTGAACGGCACCAACGAGGACATCGGCCGCGGCGCCGTCCTGAAGTTGATGGAAGCCGTCGACAGCTGGATCCCGCAGCCTGCGCGTCCGCTCGACCTCCCGTTCCTGATGCCGATCGAAGACGTGTTCTCGATCTCGGGTCGCGGCACCGTCGTCACGGGCCGGGTCGAAACGGGCATCGTCAAGGTCGGCGAAGACGTCGAGATCGTCGGGCTGAAGGACACCAAGAAGACTGTCGTGACCGGCGTCGAGATGTTCCGCAAGCTGCTCGATCAGGGCCAGGCCGGCGATAACATCGGCGCGCTAATCCGCGGCGTCGGCCGTGAAGAGGTCGAGCGTGGCCAAGTGCTCTGCAAGCCCGGTTCGATCAAACCGCACACCGAGTTCAAGTCGGAAGTCTATGTGCTGTCGAAGGAAGAGGGCGGCCGTCACACGCCGTTCTTTGCCAACTATCGTCCGCAGTTCTACTTCCGCACGACCGACGTGACCGGCGAAGTCGTCCTCCCCGAGGGCACCGAGATGGTCATGCCCGGCGACAACGTTCAGCTTGGCGTCAAACTCATCGCGCCGATCGCGATGGAGCAGGGCCTGCGCTTCTCGATCCGCGAGGGCGGCCGCACGGTCGGCTCGGGGGTTGTGGCCGAAGTCACCAAGTAATAAGACTGTCATCAAGCCGCCCGGGGTTTGCGATTCGGCAACCCCGGGCGGTTTGCTATTTATGAAGGCCCGCGCGAGCGGGATCGCTCTTTCGCATCGCTATTGGGAACCCGGAAACGTCATGGACACGCAGAATATCCGCATTCGCCTCAAGGCGTTCGACCACCGGGTGCTCGATCAGGCGACCGGCGACATCGCCGAGACTGCCAAGCGCACCGGCGCGCTCATCCGCGGCCCCATCCCATTGCCGACGCACATCGACAAGTTCACGGTCAACCGTGGTCCGCACGTCGACAAGAAGTCGCGCGAGCAGTTCGAGGTGCGCACCTACAAGCGCCTGCTCGACATCATCCAGCCGACCCCGCAGACGGTCGACGCGCTGATGAAGCTCGATCTTGCCGCTGGCGTTGACGTGGAGATCAAGCTCGCTTAATGGCGCGCTTCCGCAGACGGGTCGAATGATTCGTCGCGACTGAGATCAAGGGATACCGCCGGACATGTCCGGGCCAGCGTCCCCGTCCTCTCCCCTTCGGGTGGAGATACGCCCGGACGGGGCACGTATCGATATTGGGCAAGCCAAGCGCGCAAGGATCATCCTTGTGCGCCTCTGACACTGAGGAGCATGGTCGTGAGGACCGGAGTGATTGCAAAAAAGATGGGCATGACCCGTCTGTTCCAGGACGATGGACGGCATGTGCCCGTCACCGTTCTGGCGCTCGAGAACAATCAGGTGATCCTGCAGCGGACCGAGGGGCGTGACGGCTATGTCGCGGTTCAGGTCGGCGCGGGCGTCGCCAAGGCGAAGAACGTCGCCAAGCCGCAGCGCGGTGCGTTCGGCAAGGCTGAAGTCGAGCCCAAGGCGCGCGTGTGCGAATTCCGCGTTACTGAAGATGCGCTGGTCGATGTCGGTGCCGAAATCACTGCCGATCATTTCGTGGCCGGTCAGATGGTCGATGTCTCGGGCCATACGCAGGGCAAGGGCTTTGCCGGTGCCATGAAGCGCTGGAACTTCGGTGGCCTGCGCGCCACGCACGGCGTCTCGGTCTCGCACCGGTCGCACGGCTCGACCGGGCAGCGTCAGGATCCCGGCAAGGTGTTCAAGGGTAAGAAGATGGCGGGCCACATGGGCGACCGCCAGCGGACCCAGCAGAACCTGGAGATCGTTTCGACCGACGTCGAGCGCGGTCTCCTGTTCGTGAAGGGTTCGGTTCCGGGCTCGAAGGGCACGTGGCTCACGGTCAAGGACTCAGTGAAGGTCGCACGGCACGCCGATGCGCCCTACCCGGCCGCGATCCGCACCGCTGCGAATGCCAATGACGCGCCGGCCGACACGCCCGCCGAGGACGTCGCGACCGTGGACGCGACCGAAGGCCAGGAAGGCTGATCATGAAACTTGCAGTCCAGACCTTCGACGCTGATTCCAACGGCGACATCGATCTCAACGACGACGTGTTCGGCCGTGAGCCGCGCGCCGACATCCTGCACCGCGTGGTGACGTGGCAGCTCGAAAAGCGCCGCGGCACAGCGCGCCCGACACGCGAGCGCTCAGACGTTGCGCGCACGGGCAAGAAGTTCGGCAAGCAAAAGGGCGGCGGCACCGCCCGTCACGGCAATCGTCGCGCGCCGATCTTCATCGGCGGCGGCAAGGCGCATGGTGCCCGCCTGCGCGACTTCAATCCGGGCCTTAACAAGAAGGTCCGCGCGCTCGGCCTCAAGATGGCGCTGTCGTCCAAGGCGAAGGACGGCACGCTGATCGTGATGGACTCGCTCACCGTGGCCGAGGGCAAGACCAAGGCGCTCGCAGCCTCGCTCGCCAAGCTCGGCTGGGGCAAGACTGCGCTCGTCATCGACGGCGACGCGGTCGAGACGAGCTTTGCGCACGCCTGCGGCAACCTTCACGGCATCAACGTGCTGCCGGCGGCAGGTGCCAACGTCTATGACATTCTGAAGCACGACACGCTGGTCCTGACCCGCGCGGGCGTCGAAAAGCTGGAGGCGCGGTTTAATGGCTAAGGCTCCGAAGCAGGGCATTGACCTGCGTCATTATGACGTGGTGGTCGCGCCCTACATCACCGAGAAATCGACGATGATGAGCGAGCACAACGCGGTTGTGTTCAAGGTCGCGGGCGATGCCACCAAGCCGCAGATCAAGGCGGCGGTCGAGGCGCTGTTCAGCGTGTCGGTGACGAAGGTGAACACCATCGTCCAGAAGGGCAAGACCAAGAAGTGGAAGGGCACGCCCTACACCCGCTCGGACTTCAAAAAAGCCATCGTGACGCTGGCCGACGGCCAGTCGATCGACGTGACCACGGGGATTTAAGCCATGGCACTCAAGCATTATAACCCGACCAGCCCGGCGCGGCGCGGCCTCATCCTCGTCGACAAGTCGGCGCTGTGGAAGGGCGGCCCGGTCAAGGCGCTGACCGAGGGCAAGAAGAAAACGGGCGGCCGCAACAACAAGGGCCATGTGACGTCGCGCGGCATCGCGGGCGGGCACAAGCAGCGCTATCGCTTCATCGATTTCAAGCGTCGCCAGTGGGACGTCGAAGGCACCGTCGAGCGGATCGAATATGATCCTAATCGCACCGCGTTCATCGCGCTGATCAACTACGGCCCGAACGGCGAGGGCGAGGGCGATGACGTGAAATACATCATCGCGCCGCAGCGGCTCGCTGTTGGCGACAAGGTGATCGCGGGCAAGAAGACCGACGTGAAGCCGGGCAATGCCATGGAACTCGGGCAGATGCCGGTCGGCACGATCGTCCACAATGTCGAGATGAAGCCCGGCAAGGGCGGCCAGATCGCGCGTTCGGCGGGCACCTATGTGCAGGTCGTGGGTCGCGATCGCGGCATGGTGATCGTGCGCCTCAATTCGGGCGAGCAGCGCTACATCCATGCAAACTGCATGGCGACGGTGGGCGCGGTCTCGAACCCCGACAATGGCAACACCAATCTGGCGAAGGCCGGACGCAATCGCTGGAAGGGCATTCGTCCGCTCACGCGCGGCGTCGCCAAGAACCCGGTCGACCATCCGCACGGCGGCGGTGAAGGCCGCACTTCGGGCGGTCGTCATCCGGTCACGCCATGGGGCAAGCCGACCAAGGGCGCACGCACCCGTCACAATAAATCGACCGACAAGATGATCATCCGGTCGCGTCACGCCAAGAAGAAGAGGTAGTCATGGCCCGCTCCGTCTGGAAAGGTCCGTTCGTCGACCTGCATCTGCTCAAAAAGGCCGAAGTCGCGCAGGACACCAGCGCGCGCGCGCCAATCAAGACCTGGTCGCGCCGCTCGACGATCCTGCCGCAGTTCGTAGGGCTGACGTTCAGCGTCTATAATGGCCGCAAGTTCGTTCCCGTCTCGGTCAACGAAGACATGGTCGGCATGAAGCTCGGCGAGTTTGCGCCCACGCGCTACTTCCCCGGCCACGCCGCCGACAAGAAGGGCAAGCGCTGATGTCGAAGCCAGCATCCCCCCGCAAGGTTGCCGATAACGAGGCGCTCGCGACATCGACCGCGATCCGCGGTTCGGCACAGAAGCTCGGTTTGGTCGCGGCGTTGATCCGCAACCGGCGCGCCGGCGACGCAATGAACATCCTCCAGTTCTCGACCAAAGGCATGGCGATCGACGTGCGCAAGTGCCTCGCCTCGGCGATCGCGAATGCCGAGAACAACCACAATCTCGATGTCGACAGCCTCGTCGTCGTCGAAGCCAGTGTCGGCAAGGGCCTCAGCATGAAGCGCTTCGCCACCCGTGCGCGGGGTCGCTCGGCACGGATCGTGAAGCCGTTCAGCCGTCTGCGCGTCGTCGTGCGCGAAGTTCAGGATCAGGAAGCCTAAGATGGGTCATAAATCGAATCCGATCGGGCTCAGGCTGCAGATCAACCGCACGTGGGACAGCCGCTGGTATGCCAGCGGCGCCGATTATGGACGCTTGCTGCTCGAAGATCTGCGCATCCGTCAGTTCATCATGAAGTCATTGCCGCAGGCCGCGATCTCCAAGGTCGTGATTGAGCGTCCGGCCAAGCTGTGCCGCATCTCGATCTATGCCGCGCGCCCCGGTGTCATCATCGGCAAGAAGGGCGCGGACATAGAGAAGCTGCGCAAGACGATCGGCGCAATGACCTCGTCGGACGTGTCGCTGAACATCGTTGAAATCCGCAAGCCCGAGATCGACGCCAAGCTCGTCGCGCAGGGGATTGCCGACCAGCTCGAGCGGCGCATCGCGTTCCGTCGCGCCATGAAGCGCGCGGTGCAATCGGCGATGCGGCTCGGGGCCGAAGGCATCCGGATCAACTGTGGCGGTCGTCTCGGTGGCGCTGAAATCGCGCGAACCGAATGGTATCGCGAAGGTCGTGTGCCGCTACACACGCTGCGTGCGCATCTCGATTATGCCGAAGCCGAAGCGCACACGGCTTATGGCGTGTGCGGCATCAAGGTGTGGATCTTCAAGGGCGAGATCCTCGGCCATGATCCGCTGAGCCAGGAACGGCTGATGATGGAAGCGCAGACCTCGGGCGTCCGCCCGGCGCGCGAAGAACGGCGCTAGGGACTAGATCATGCTGCAACCCAAGAAAACCAAGTTCCGCAAGGCCTTCAAGGGCAAGATCCATGGCGACGCCAAAGGCGGCACCGATCTGAACTTCGGGTCGTATGGCCTTAAGGCAATGGAGCCTGACCGGATCACCGCGCGCCAGATCGAGGCGGCCCGCCGTGCGATCACGCGCCACATCAAGCGCCAGGGGCGCTTGTGGATCCGCGTGTTCCCCGATGTGCCCGTCACGTCAAAGCCCGCCGAAGTCCGCATGGGCAAGGGCAAGGGCGCGATCGAATATTGGGCGGCGCGCGTGAAGCCGGGCCGCATCCTGTTCGAGCTCGACGGCGTGCCCGGCCCGATTGCGGCAGTCGCGTTCAGCCGCGCCATGGAGAAGCTGCCGATCAAGACCAAGGTCGTCGCGCGGCTGGGTGATTTCTCGCATCTGGGAGCCGCATAAGATGGCCAAGATTGCTGATCTCAAGGTCCGTACGGACGATGAATTGCAGGGCCAGCTCGCCGAGCTGAAGCGCGAGGCGTTCAACCTCCGCTTCCAGGCTGCGACCAATCAGCTCGAAAAACCGAGCCGTGTTCGCGAGGTGCGCCGCACCATCGCGCAGATCAAGACGCTTCAGACGGCCCGCACGGTCGAAGCAGGCCCCGCGGTGCGCGGCGCCGCAGACGGAAAGTAGTAACGATGCCCAAGCGCATTCTCACCGGAACCGTCGTCTCCGACAAGGGCGACAAGACGATCGTGGTCAACGTCGAGCGCAAGGTCAAACACCCGCTCTATGCGAAGATCATCCGTCGCTCGAAAAAGTATCACGCCCATGACGAGGGCAATGTGTTCAAGGCCGGCCAGATCGTGCGCATTGAAGAGTGCTCACCGATCTCGAAGCTGAAGACGTGGAAAGTCATCGACGGTGGCGGCGTGGCCGACACCGGCATCGAGGATAACGCATAATGATCCAGATGCAGTCCAATCTCGACGTCGCGGACAACAGCGGCGCCAAGCGCGTTCAGTGCATCAAGGTGCTGGGCGGCTCGAAGCGGCGCTTTGCCGGGGTCGGCGACGTGATCGTCGTTTCGATCAAGGAAGCAGCACCCCGCGGCAAGGTGAAGAAGGGTGACGTGCACCGCGCGGTCATCGTGCGCACCGCCAAGGATATTCATCGGCCCGATGGTTCGACCATCCGGTTCGACGGTAATGCCGCCGTGCTCGTCAACAAGAACGAAGAGCCGATCGGCACCCGCATTTTCGGACCCGTGGTCCGCGAACTGCGCGCGAAGAACTACATGAAGATCATCAGCCTCGCGCCGGAGGTGCTGTGATGGCATCGCTCAAGATCAAGAAGGGCGACAAGGTCGTCATCCTGTCCGGCAAGGACAAGGGCAAGCACGGTGAAGTCACCAAATCGATGCCGAAAGACGGCAAGGTGATCGTGGCGGGCGTGAACATCGCGACGCGCCACCGCAAGGCGAGCCAGGCAAACCCGCAGGGCGGTCTCGACCGGTTCGAGGCCCCGCTGCACGCATCGAAGGTGGCGATCGAGGACCCCAAGACGGGCAAGCCCACGCGCGTCCGCTTTGAAATGCGCGATGGCAAGAAGGTTCGGATCGCCGTGCGGTCCGGGGAGCAGATCAATGGCTGACACCTATAAGGCGCGCATGCAGGCGCTGTATGACGACAAGATCGTCGCCGCGATGACTGCAAAGTTCGGGTATAAAAACCGGATGCAGGTTCCGCGGCTGGAGAAGATCGTCCTCAACATGGGCGTCGGCGAAGCCACGCAGGACAAGAAGAAGGTCGATCAGGCCGCCGCCGAAATGGAGCTGATCGCCGGGCAAAAGCCGGTCGTCACCAAGGCGAAGAAGTCGGTTGCGCAGTTCAAGCTGCGTGAAGGCATGCCGATCGGCTGCAAGGTCACGCTGCGCCGCGAACGGATGTACGAGTTTCTCGACCGGTTCATCACGATCGCACTGCCCCGCGTCCGCGACTTTCGCGGGCTTTCGGAAAAGAGCTTCGACGGGCGCAGCAACTATGCCTGCGGCCTCAAGGAACAGCTGATTTTCCCCGAGATCAGTTATGACAAGGTCGATCAGATCCGGGGCATGGACGTGATCGTGGCGACGACTGCGAACACCGACGAGGAAGCGCGCGAGCTGCTTCGCCTGTTCGGTTTCCCGTTCCCGATCCCGGTAGTCGAACAAGAAAAGAAGGCGGCCTGAGCGATGGCAAAGAAGAGCTCGATCAACAAGAACGAGAAGCGCAAGGCGATGGTCAAGCAATATGCTGGCAAGTTCGCCAAGCTGCGCGCGATCGCTGATGACAAGAACGCCGACGACAATGACCGGCTGATGGCGCGGCTCAAGATGTCAGCGCTGCCGCGCAATGCGAATCCGACGCGGGTGCGCAACCGCTGTGAACTGACCGGGCGCCCGCGCGCCTATTACCGCAAGTTCCGCCTCTGCCGCGTGATGCTGCGCGATCTGGCCAACAAGGGCCTGATCCCCGGCGTTACGAAGTCGAGCTGGTAAGGACCGATAAATGGCATTGACCGATCCCCTGGGCGATATGCTCACCCGTATCCGCAACGGCCAGCAGGCCAAGAAGGACAGCGTCGTGACGCCGGGCTCGAAGCTGCGGCAGCGCGTGCTCGACGTGCTGCAGCGCGAAGGCTATATCCGCGGCTGGCAGGCCGAAGAGGTTGCGGGCCATGACGGCATCCGCATCGAGCTCAAATACTTCGAGGGCCAGCCTGCGATCAAGCATGTGGCCCGCGTTTCGAAGCCGGGTCGGCGCGTCTATTCGGGCAGCAAGGAATTGCCGCGCGTCCGCAACGGCCTCGGCATCACGATCGTCTCGACACCGCGCGGTGTGCTCTCGGATGCCGAAGCACGCGAAGCCAATGTCGGCGGCGAAATCCTGGCGGAGGTGTTCTGATGAGCCGCATCGGTAAAAAGCCGGTCGCGATCCCGGCGAATGTCACAACCACGGTCGAGGGCAAGACGCTCTCGGTCAAGGGCCCCAAGGGCACGCTGACGCTCGCGATGCGCGACGAGATCGACTATGGTCTTGAAGACGGGATGATCACGGTCAAGCCCGCGAATGAAACCAAGACGGCGCGCGCCTTCTGGGGCATGCAGCGGACGCTCGTCGCCAATTTGGTGACTGGCGTGACGGACGGGTTCAGCAAGACGCTGCTCATCACCGGCGTCGGCTACCGCGCCAACGCGCAGGGCAACAAATTGAAGCTCCAGCTCGGCTATTCGCACGATGTCGATATCGATGTGCCGAGCGACCTCGACGTCAAGACGCCTGACCAGACCACGGTCATCATCTCGGGCAGCGACAAGCAGAAGGTCGGCCAGCTTGCCGCCGAAATCCGGCGCTGGCGCAAGCCTGAACCCTATAAGGGCAAGGGCATAAAATATCGCGGCGAGTTCATCTTCCGCAAAGAGGGTAAGAAGAAGTAATGGCCAAGCTGTCGCTTTTCGAAAAGCGCCGCCAGCGCGTCCGCACCAAGCTGCGGAGCAAAGGCACCACGCGTCCGCGCCTGTCGATCCATCGCTCGGGTCGGCACATCTACGCGCAGGTGATCGACGATACTGCGGGCAAGACCGTCGCGGCTGCCTCGACATTGGGCAAGGCTGGCGCGACTGTCGCGGCAGCCACCGAGGTCGGCAAATCGGTGGCCGAGGCGGCCAAGGCGGCGGGCGTCACGCAGGTCGTGTTCGATCGTGGCGGGTTCCTGTTTCACGGTCGCGTCAAGGCGCTCGCCGATGGCGCGCGCGAAGGCGGATTGGAGTTTTAAATGGCTGACGAACCCGAAATTCAGGCGGCTCCGGCAGACGCCCCTCCCGGTGACGCACCGCGCGGACGCGGCCCCCGCGGCGGGCGTGGCGGCCCCGGCGGCGGCAACAATCGTGGCGGTCGCGACAACAACAATCGCGCCCGGCGTGACGGCGGCGGCAACCGCGACGATGGCGGCGAAGAGCTGATTGAAAAGCTCGTCCACATCAACCGCGTTTCGAAGACCGTGAAGGGCGGCAAGCGCTTCGGCTTTGCAGCACTCGTCGTCGTCGGCGACGGCAAGGGGCGTGCGGGCTTTGGCCATGGCAAGGCGCGCGAAGTGCCCGAGGCGATATCGAAGGCGACCGCGGCTGCCAAGAAGAAGATGATCCGCGTTCCTCTTCGCGACGGCCGCACGCTGCATCACGATGGCAACGGCCATTTCGGCGCGGGCCGCGTGACGCTGCGTTCGGCACCGCAGGGCACCGGCATCATCGCGGGCGGCCCGATGCGCGCGATCTTCGAATCGCTCGGCGTGGCCGATGTGGTGACCAAGTCGGTCGGCACGTCGAACCCCTACAACATGATCCGCGCGACCTTCGAGGCGCTCGGCGAGCAGACCTCGCCGAAGTCGGTTGCGCAGCGGCGCGGCAAGAAGATTGCCGATCTGCTTGGTGGCGGTGGTTCGAAGACCGCCGAGGCCGATGCCGCGATGGTCACGGAGTAACATCATGGCGAAGATCACACTGAAGCAGACCGGCTCGCCGATCAGGCGGACGCAGGACCAGCGCGCGACCCTCAAGGGTCTCGGGTTGAACAAGATGCACAAGGTGTCGGAGCTGGAAGACAGCCCCGAAGTCCAGGGCATGCTCCGCAAGGTGCGGCATATGGTCGAGGTGGTGGGCTAAATTCTCCCTCTCCCTTCGGGGAGAGGGTCGGGGAGAGGGCGGTCCTATCTCCGTGAAATGCTGGGTCGAGTGTGGCACACTGCCCTCTCCCCAGCCCTCTCCCTGAAGGGAGAGGGAGACAGAGGCGAGTGCAATGAAACTGAACGAGATCAAGGACAATGACGGTGCCCGCAAGGGCCGGATGCGCGTCGGACGCGGCATCGGCTCGGGCAAGGGCAAGACCGCCGGGCGCGGCCAGAAGGGCCAGACGTCGCGCTCGGGCGTGAGCATCGCCGGCTTCGAAGGCGGCCAGATGCCGCTCCACATGCGGCTGCCGAAGCGCGGCTTCAACAATATCTTCGCCAAGGATTTTGCCGAGGCCAATCTTGGCATGATCCAGAAGCTCGTCGACAATGGCAAGATCGCGACTGACGGCACGATCGATCATGCCGCGCTCCAAGCGGCGGGCATCGCGCGCGGCGGCAAGGACGGCGTGCGCCTGCTCGGCAAGGGCGAATTCTCGGCCAAGCTCGCGTTTCGCGTTGCCGGCGTCTCGAAGGGCGCCCGCGACGCGATCGAGGCGGCGGGCGGATCGGTCGAGGTGATCGAGGTCGTCGCGGCTTCGGACAAGCACAAGGCCAAGCATCGCGTCGTGCAGAAGGCCAAAGCCGCCGACAAGGAAGCCAAAAAGGCAGCGGCGAAGGGTTGAACTGGTTTTTCTCGTATTGATTTCCCTAATCCGCTCGTGCCGAGCGAAGTCGAGGCACCCGACCGGCACCGGTCCCTCGACTGCGCTCGGGACGAACGGCTCTTCGGTCGGTCTGACGTGAATCAAGGTCAGCTGAGTCGATGGGTTAGACATCTGCAGCAGCCTGCCTATATGAAGCGCTGCTCCACCGGAACGAATTGACCGAACATGGCCACTGCCGCCGATTCGCTTGCCCAGAATTTCAGCCTGTCCAAATTTGGCCAGGCAACCGACCTCAAGAAGCGCCTGTGGTTCACCATCGGCGCGCTGATCGTGTTCCGCTTCCTCGTCCACGTGCCGGTGCCCGGCCTCGATCCGGTTGCGCTGGCGCAGCTCTTCCGGAGCACTGCGGGCGGCGTGCTCGACTTTTTCAACAATTTCTCGGGCGGCGCGCTCGAACAGGGCAGCATCATCGCTTTGGGCGTGATGCCTTACATCACGGCGTCGATCGTTGTGCAGCTCGCCTCGTCGCTGTCGCCCACGCTCGCCGCAATCAAGAAAGAGGGTGAGAGCGGGCGCAAACGGCTGAACCAGTACACGCGCTACGGCACGGTGTTCCTGTGCACGATCCAGGGCTTTTTCCTGGCGCGGCAGATGGAAGGCTGGGGCGGTGGTGCGGCCGTGATCGAGCCGGGGCTGATCTTCCAGCTTACCGCGACAGTTTCGCTCCTCGGCGGCACGATGTTCCTGATGTGGCTCGGCGAGCAGATCACCAGCCGGGGCATCGGCAACGGCATTTCGCTGATCATCATGGCGGGCATCGTCTCGCAGCTGCCGGGCACGCTCTACAATCTGTTCGAGGGCGGGCGAACCGGAACGATGTCGCCGCTGCTCATTATCGCGACGGTCGCCGGGGCTTTCGCGCTGGTCGCGGGCATCTGCTTCATGGAGCGCGCGCAACGCCGCGTGCTCATTCAATATCCCAAGCGCCAGACGCAGCGCGGCATGATGCAGGCCGACAAGTCGCATCTGCCGCTCAAGCTCAATACCGCAAACGTCATCCCGCCGATTTTCGCGTCGTCGCTGCTGCTGATGCCGCTGACGATCACGCAATTTGCAGGCACGCAGGCAGCGGGCGAAAGCGCATGGGGCGATGCGGTGCTGACGATCACGGGCGCGCTACAGCACGGCACACCGCTGTATATGGCGCTCTATGCGCTGGGCATTATCTTCTTTGCGTTTTTCTACACCGCAGTCGTGTTCAACCCCGAGGAAACTGCTGAGAATCTGAAGCGCTACGGCGGCTTCATCCCGGGCATCCGGCCAGGCAAGAACACCGAAATCTATCTGGATTACGTGCTGACGCGCATCACCGTTGTGGGTGCGGCCTATCTCACCGTGATATGCCTGATCCCTGAGCTGATGGCGGCACAGATGGGGATCGCTGCGATAGCGCTGGGCGGCACCAGCCTGCTCATCGTCGTCAACGTAACGATGGACACGGTCACGCAAATTCAGAGCCACCTGCTCGCCCACCAATATGGCGACTTGATCAAGAAGGCGAAGCTGAAGGGCGGCAAGCTGGCGCGCTAGCCAATCGTGGGGGAGACGGGGGCCGTGAACATCATCCTGCTGGGCCCGCCGGGTGCGGGCAAGGGAACGCAGGCGCAGCGGCTGGTCGAAGAGCGTGGCATGGTCCAGCTTTCGACCGGCGACATGCTGCGCGCAGCGGTCAAGGCGGGCACTCCCGTCGGGCTGCAGGCCAAAACGGTGATGGAGGCGGGCGCGCTCGTGTCCGACGATATCGTCTCGGGCCTGATCGACGAAAAGCTCGCGACCATGCGCGGCGAACAAGGCGCGATCTTCGATGGCTATCCGCGCACCGCCCCGCAGGCCGAGGCGCTCGATACGATCCTTGCCGCGCACGGCCGGTCGCTGGACCGGGTGATCGAGATCGAGGTCGACGAAGATGCGCTGGTCGATCGGATTACCGGGCGTTTCACCTGCGCCAGTTGCGGCACCGGCTATCATGATCGCTATGCCCAGCCCAAGGTGGCGGGCATCTGCGACACTTGCGGATCTCACGAGTTCAAGCGCCGCCCCGACGACAATGCCGAAACAGTGCGGACGCGCATGGCGGAATATCGCGCCAAGACCGCGCCGATCCTGCCGATCTACGAATCACGCGGGCTCCTGGTCCGGGTCGATGGCATGGCGGATATCGCCGAAGTGAGCCGCGCGATCGAGGCGCATTTGGAGTGAGTCGCGCGCTGGGCCTGGCGTTGATAAGCCTACCCACTGTCGCGGCGGCCGAAGTCAAATCGGCAGCGCCCAGTGGGTTCGAGATCGTCATTTCGACCATGGTCAATGCCGAACCTGCCACAGCCTATGCGGCGCTCATCATGCCCGCACGCTGGTGGAATCCCGCCCACACCTACTCCGGTGAGGCGCGCAACCTCACACTCATCGCGGTATCCGGCGGTTGTTTTTGCGAACGCATCGCCAAGACAGGTGCAACGATTGAGCATGGCCGCGTCGTTCATGCCGCGCCAGGCAGCCTGTTGCGGCTCCAGGCGGCGCTCGGGCCCTTGCAGCGCGAAGGCATGAATGGTGCGCTGAGCTGGACAATCACGCGGCGCGCCGAGGGCGGCAGCACGATCGAATTGCGCTATGTCGTCGGCGGCTACGTGCCTGCGGGGGCCAACGCACTTGCAGCACCGGTCGATGCCGTGCTCACCGGTCAGATGGACCGGCTGAAAACTTATCTCAATCGGCGCTGAGTGCCCAATCGGAACCGCCTGCGCCGCCGCGCCGTTCACCACGACACAACGCTGCAAGGAGTTCGTGGTGGCAGAGAAATCGTTCAAGGCAGGCGACCCGGTCGCATGGGAGTCATCGGGCGGTCATTCGGTCGGCAAGGTGGTCGAGAAGCTCACGGCACCCCGCAAGATCAAGGGGCACGCGGCGAGAGCCTCAAAGGACGATCCCCAGTATCTCGTGAAATCGGACAAATCGGGCAAGGAAGCCGCGCACAAGCCGGGCAGTTTGAAACCGGCGTAACGCCGATGCCATTTTTCTCCCTATCACCGGCTTGACAGCACAAAGCGCTCCGCCTATTCGCCCGCTCTTCCGCACATCACGGCTTTGCCGAGCGCCTTTGTGCGCGTCGATAACGCCGCCTTGCGGGCAACGCGACGAGATGGGGTGCGCGCCAACCGCACCCCGTGGAGCTGGAGGACAAGGTTTAGATGGCACGTATCGCCGGGGTCAATATCCCCACCAACAAGCGCGTTCACATTGCGCTGACCTATATTCACGGCATTGGGAATACCAAGGCCAAGGAAATCACGACCAAGCTGGGCATCGATGCGCAGCGCCGCGTGCAGGACCTGACCGATCAGGAAGTGCTGCAGATCCGCGAAACGATCGACGCCGATCACACGGTGGAAGGCGATCTTCGCCGCAACACCGCGATGAATATCAAGCGGCTGATGGACCTAGCCTGCTACCGCGGCCTGCGCCACCGCAAGGGCCTTCCGGTCCGCGGTCAACGCACGCATACCAACGCGCGCACCCGCAAGGGCAAGGCCAAGCCGATCGCCGGTAAAAAGAAATAAGCTCGACGGCCCTTCGGCCTCGCTTCGATAGGACAGCAGAACAATGGCACGCGAACCTCAGCGCATCAAAAAGCGCGAACGCAAGAACATCACCAACGGCGTCGCGCACGTGAACGCCAGCTTCAACAACACGATGATCACGATCACCGATGCGCAGGGCAACGCGATCAGCTGGTCGTCGGCCGGCATGATGGGCTTCAAGGGCAGCCGCAAGTCGACTCCCTATGCAGCGCAGGTCGCCGCCGAGGACGCGGGCAAGAAGGCTGCCGAGCATGGCGTGCGCACGCTCGAAGTTGAAGTGAAGGGCCCCGGATCGGGCCGCGAATCGGCGCTGCGCGCGTTGCAGGCGGTCGGCTTCAATATCACGTCGATCCGCGACGTTACTTCGATCCCGCACAATGGCGTGCGCCCGTCCAAGCGGCGTCGCGTCTAGGTGGAGCGCTTCATGCTCCGCGATCCGTCCAGTATCGATTACCCGGCTGACCCGCTGACGAGCGGATCGCCCAACCCCAAGGGGAAAAACGTGGCCGTCAATTCCAAGAACTGGCAGGAACTCAAGAAGCCCACCTCGCTCGAGAAGAAGCCGAGCGCCGATCCTCGCCGCAAGGCGACCTTCATTGCCGAACCGCTCGAGCGGGGCTTCGGCCTCACGCTGGGCAACGCGCTGCGCCGCGTGCTGCTGTCGTCGCTGCAGGGTGCGGCTGTCACCTCGGTGAAGATCGAAAACGTGCTTCACGAATTTTCGAGCCTTGCCGGTGTGCGCGAAGACGTGACTGACATCGTGCTGAACGTGAAGCAGATCGCGCTGCGCATGCAGGGCGAAGGTCCCAAGCGCCTGCAGCTTTCCGCCACCGGACCCGCTGACGTGACTGCCGGCATGATCGCAGTTTCAGGCGACATCGAAGTGATGAACCCCGAGCTTGTGATTTGCCACATCGATGCCGGCGCGACGCTCAACATGGAGCTGACCGCCGACACGGGCAAAGGCTATGTGCCCGCCGCCGCCAACCGCCCGGCCGACGCGCCGATCGGCCTCGTGCCGGTCGATGCGCTGTATTCGCCGGTCCGCCAGGTGGCCTATAAGGTCGAGAATACGCGCGTCGGTCAGGAGCTTGACTATGACAAGCTGACGATCACGGTGGAGACCGACGGGACGATCTCGCCCGATGATGCACTGGCCTATGGTGCCCGCATCCTGCAGGATCAGCTCGGGCTGTTCGTCTCGTTCGAAGAGGGCGCGGTCATGTCGTCGCCGATGATCGGCATGGCGGCCCCGTCCTCAATGCCGGTAAGCGAAGCCGATACCAACCAGCTCAACCGCTATTTGCTCAAGAAGGTCGATGAGCTCGAACTGTCGGTGCGCAGCGCGAACTGCCTCAAGAACGACAACATCATCTATATTGGCGATCTGGTCGGCAAGACCGAGGCCGAGATGCTGCGGACGCCGAACTTCGGCCGCAAGTCCTTGAACGAGATCAAGGAAGTGCTCTCGTCGATGGGGCTGCGGCTCGGCATGGACATTCCCGGCTGGCCGCCCGAGAACATCGAGGACATGGCCAAGAAGTTGGAAGCAGAGCTTATGGGCTGACACCCCGTTTTGGTGTCAACTTCGTGTCAACTTAGGGGTTTGGGCGGTGCCCCTTTTCGCCGCCTGCCTTGGGGTTCCTGATACGGCCCCCTGACGAACGAAGGACAAGAAAATGCGTCATCGCGTTGGCGGACGGAAACTGCAGCGGACCTCGGCACATCGCGCCGCGCTGTTCCGCAACATGGCAGCCGCTCTGATTAAGCACGAGCAGATCACGACCACGCTCGCCAAGGCCAAGGAATTGCGGCCCTACACCGAAAAGCTAGTGACGCTTGCCAAGCGCGGTGGCCTGTCGAACCGCCGGCTGGCCCACGCACGCCTGCTCGACGATACGCAGCTGGTGAAGCTGTTCGACGTCCTTGCAGCGCGCTATGCCGCGCGCGACGGCGGCTACACCCGCGTCGTCAAGATCGGGCCGCGCATGTCCGATGCCGCTGAAATGGCGATCATCGAATTCGTCGATCGCGACGAAAGTGCCAAGGGTCAAGACTCGGGTCCGGTCCAGGGCGAGCTCGACGAAGCGGCGTAAGCACTAGCTTTCATTTCGCTGTCGGTGCAATTCAGTCTGGCGACAATCGGGCTTGGCTAAGCGCAGTGTCGCGGGCGGCGAATCGGCAATGCCCGGACAGGAATTGATGCGATGACCAAATTGCGTTCCGTCATGGGTTCGGCAGCCGCCGCCGCCCTGCTCGCGACTTCGGTGACCCCGGCGATGGCGCAGGGCTATCCCGGCTATGGATATGGCAAGGGCTGGAACCATGGCGGCAAGCGTTATCGCCATCACCACCGCGAGCGTGGCATCGACGCAGGCGACGTGATTGCCGGTGTCGCCATCATCGGCGTCATCGCGGCGATTGCCGCTGCAGCATCGAAGACCAAGCGCAATAATGATGGGTATCGCGGCAACATCAACGACGAGAACAGCGCAGCCGACGCGTGCGCGATCCGCGCCGAGCAGCGCTTTGGCCAGGGCACGCGCGCTCAGGTTTACGACGTTGTCCGCACGCGCGACGGCTATGACGTGCGCGGCACGCTCGAGACGAACGACCGCGACCGGGACCGCTCCGATCAGCGCTTCACCTGTTCGGTGCGCTACGGGCAGGTTGAGGATCTCCGCATCGACAGCGGCTATGCTTACCAAGGCTATTGACCCGGTGACATGACGGCATGGCCCCGCTAGTCGCGGGGTCATGTCCACCATCCTTATCGTTGACTTCGGCAGCCAGGTCACCCAGCTTATCGCGCGGCGCGTGCGCGAAGCAGGCGTCTATTGCGAGATCGCGCCGTTCAATGCGGCCGAAGCAGCGTTCGAGCGGCTGAAGCCCGTCGGCATCATCCTGTCGGGCGGCCCCGCTTCGGTCATGCAGGCCGAAAGCCCCCGCGCGCCGCAGCGGTTCTTCGAGGCGGGCCTCCCGATGCTCGGCATCTGCTACGGCCAGCAGACGATGTGCGCGCAATTGGGCGGGCGCGTCGGCAGCGTCGAGAGCCGCGAGTTCGGCCGCGCGTTCCTCAAGGTCGAGGCACCTTGCGTGCTGTTCGACGGGCTGTGGCGCGCAGGCGAGAGCCATCAGGTGTGGATGAGCCACGGCGACAAGGTCGAGGCGCTGCCGCCGGGTTTCCGCGTGGTTGCCACGTCCGAGCGCGCGCCGTTCGCCGTCATCGCCGATGACGCGCGGCGGTTTTACGCGACGATGTTTCACCCCGAAGTCGTTCACACCCCCGATGGTGCCAAGCTGATTGCGAATTTCGTGCGCCACGTCTGCGGCGCTTCGGGCGACTGGACGATGGCGGGCTACCGGCACGCCAAGATCGCCGACATCCGCGCGCAGGTCGGCGACGGGCGAGTGATCTGCGGGCTTTCGGGCGGTGTCGATTCGGCGGTTGCAGCGGTGCTCATCCATGAGGCGATCGGCAATCAGCTCACGTGCGTTTACGTCGATCACGGACTGATGCGGCTGGGCGAAAGCGAGCAGGTCGTCGGCCTCTTCCGCGAGCATTACGGCATTCCGCTGGTCCATGTGAATGCCGAGACGCTGTTCATGAACGGCCTCAAGGGGCTCACCGATCCCGAGGCCAAGCGCAAGTTCATCGGCAAGACCTTCATCGACGTTTTCGAGGACGAAGCCAGGAAGATCGGCGGGGCAAAGTTCCTCGCGCAGGGCACGCTATACCCCGACGTGATCGAGAGCGTGAGCTTCACCGGCGGCCCGTCGGTGACTATCAAGAGCCACCACAATGTCGGCGGCCTCCCCGAACGCATGGACATGGCGCTGGTCGAGCCTTTGCGCGAACTCTTCAAGGACGAAGTCCGCGCGCTGGGCCGCGAACTCGGCTTGCCCGAGGTGTTCGTCGGGCGACACCCCTTCCCCGGCCCCGGCCTCGCGATCCGCATTCCCGGCGGAGTGACGCGCGAACGCTGCGACATCTTGCGCAAGGCCGATGCGATCTATCTCGAGGAAATCCGGAATGCCGGGCTTTATGACGCGATCTGGCAGGCGTTCGCCGTGCTGCTGCCAGTGCGCACCGTGGGCGTGATGGGCGACGGGCGGACCTATGAGAATGTGCTCGCGTTGCGCGCGGTGACGAGCACCGACGGCATGACCGCGGACATCTACCCCTTCGGCAGCGCGTTCCTTGCCCGGGTGGCGACGCGCCTCGTCAACGAGGTCGAGGGGATCAACCGTGTCGTTTACGATTACACGTCGAAGCCGCCGGGAACAATCGAGTGGGAATGACGGATACAGTCGGCGGCAATGGCGTAGGTCTAGCGGTGATTTTCGCCTTCGCCTCTCCGACTCGGCTGTGTCGCCCAGCCTTAGCTTATAAAATGGTAGACCAACGACATGGCGCAAGGACCACAAGGGCCTTATGATCTATAAATGATTGCAACAACTCACGCTAGCCCTCCAGTTAGGTGGCCAACTGCAATGTCACACAAACGGCGCGCACGTTGTATTCCACCCTCAAGCGGACCGAACAGCGCAACCGAAACAATTCCATGCAGCGAAGCCCAAAGTACATCGACCTCGTCGTCGAACGGCGCATTGAGCTGCTTGTTACCCAGCAATGATCGAAAGGTGTCGTCAAGTAGGCTCCCGACCAGTTGTTGCTCGGGAACGGGCTGACTGTTTTCAAGCAGTGCACCTCTGAGTCCAAACATGACCATGAACAGTTCCGGCTGTTCAAAGGCGAAATCGACGTGGTGCCGGGCGATTGCGAACAAGCGCGGTCGCGGCTCCATTTCGTCAATGCTTAGGAACCGTTCCGCCAGCATACCATAACCTCGCCGACGTATAGCTTCCAGCAGAGCTTCTTTGTTGTCGAAGTGATGATAGAGCGCAGCTGCCGTGTAATCCATGACACGAGCAATCTCGCGCATCGTCACGTCGTCCCACCCCCCCTTCGCGCGCGCAATCCGTAATGCCGCTTCGATGATGGTTTCACGAAGGCCGGCGCGCTCGCGTTCGCGCCGGGTCGGTCGCGGTGCGACGGGACCATCTGCCAAGAAAGATGCCATCAATTCGGCGTAACCAATGTGTTGCCCCACGACAACACTGTCCGATAAATAAACAACGTTAAAAATGTTGACTGCGTTTAAAGATACGGCCTACCAATGTCTCGCGGCGCTTTCGTTACGATTCCGGGAGAGGGACAAGACATGACCGACGATCCAGGCAGCCTTTCGATGGCGGCTCAAAGCGAGCAAACGGAAAGTTGGGTTCGCCGTTATCTCGAGCTTAGCGATGCGACGGACCTCGAGGGGCTGGCCGAGGTCATCGACGACGCATGTGAGTTCCACGATGTGCGCTACCCGCCGGTCGTCGGCAAAGCGGCTCTTGTTGAGTGGGCACCGAAGCTGTTTTCGGGGATGACCGAACAAAAACCAAAAGCACTCGTTAACCTGGCCGTACGGGGTCGCGTCGCGATCGGCGAGTTCGATTTTGAAGGCCATCATACCGGCGAATATCGGGGTTTTCCGCCGACTGGTAATGTTATTCGTTGGTCTGCAGTCCTCATCTACACGTTCAACGACGCGGGCCTGCTGACCCGGATGATGTATTACTACGACGTGCAGGCGTTCGAAGATCAATTGAGCGGCAAAACAATTGCCGGGCCGCGACCGACACGAAAGAATGATGCCGAAACACCAAAATTGCCGCGCGAAATTGTCGCAGCACAAAGCATCGAAACCGAGCGCTGGTTACGGCGATACCTGGAGCTCGTCGACAAGCGCGATATCGAAGCGCTTGACCCGTTGATCGATGACGATGTTCGGTTCGATGACGTGAGATATGAACCGGTCATCGGCAAAGCTGCGTTGGTCGAATGGGGCGGCGGCCTTTTCGCCGGGCTGTCAGAGCAAACGAGGGACAGCATTCCCCATCTCGCCGTCACAGGTCGATGTGCGATCGCCGAATTCACTTTCTCGGCCACACATACGGGAGACTATTTCGGTTTTCCGGGAACGGGCAATCGCATCCACTGGTCGGCATGCGCGGTGTATCGGTTCACCGACGAAGGCAAGCTTGTGCATCAGACCTATTACAACGACGTCGAAGCGCTCGAAGCGCAACTCGCGGGCAGAGCCTTGGAGCCTGTCTAGAAGACGGCGTCAGGGAAAAGCTAAGGGGGCATTAACATGAGGTATCTGTCATTCGCGTTTTTGTGCGCTTCAAGCATACCGAGCTTAGTCCTAGCTCAACAGTCAAATGGTCCTGTGACATCGGTGCAAGCGGCCGGTGAGGCTGAGCAAAGTGCTACTGGAGATAATGCCAGTACTCAGGGGGATATTCTCGTTACCGCTCAGCGCCGGGTCCAGATCGCTCGAGAGGTGCCACTCGCGCTCTCGGCAGTGGCTCCTGAAACCCTTCAGCGCCTGAAAATCAATGACGTTTCGGCGCTCGGTTCGACGGTCCCCGGGGTTACCACGGTATACCAAGGGCTTGATCAGGCTGCCGTCGTGATTCGCGGCATTACTTCAAACAGCATCGGTATCGGCGGGGAATCGAGCGCCGGGTTCTTTATCGATGATGTCTATGTCGGACGTCTCCAGGCCCTGTCGGCACCGTTTCTCGACGTCGAGCGGGTCGAAGTGCTGCGTGGCCCGCAAGGCTCGCTTTACGGTCGCAACTCGACAGCTGGCGCCATCAGCGTCGTCACGAACAAGCCCCGCATCGGCCAGACCAGCGCGGAACTGGCAGCGTCTTATGGAACGTTTGACAGCTATGACGGCACTGCCGTTGTCAATCTGCCTCTCGGCGAAAACGTTGCAACCCGCATAGCAGTGCTCGCTCGCGGTGACAGCGGCTTCGAACTCAACGTTGCCAATGGCGAACGCGTCCAAAAAGTCCGCATCTACAGCGGACGGGCCTCGTTCATTTATGAGCCCACGGACATGTTCACGGCCAATCTGGGTCTGACATATTCAAACGAACGCGTTGGGCCGCTTCCCACGAAAACAACCGACCCCGTCCAAGCTGCACTAAGCGGGGTCGACACCGACCCGTTCAGCCGCCGATTTGCTCAGAATTCCGGCGGCTTTACGAACCGTGATGCGTACGGGGCAACTCTGTCCCTTTCCTCCGAGATCACTGACAGCGTGTCGTTCAAGAGCACCACGAGCTTTAATCGCGCCGTGATCAACGCGCTGTTCGACGTCGACGGCACTACGCTGCCCCTCCAGGAGTTTCGGGTAACCGATCAGACCTTCGAATCGCTCAGCCAGGAATTGCGGTTCAACTTCGAACGCGGTGCTTTGCGCGTCTTGGTTGGCGGCAACGCCTTTTTCGAATGGGTGAATGATCAGCGTAGCCTGACCTACGACGAAAACGTCTTGCTCCCAATTCTCACGAGCATAGTCTTTGGAACGCCGGACGGCACGGTTCCGGCCGAGGTGCTCGGCGCCGGCAGTCCCGCTTTCATTCCGTGCGACGCCACCTCGGTGGCCGTACTGGGGGTCGCATGCGCCACCCGCCAGGTGGAAACAAATTTTCAGCGTGGTCGCTATCTGTCGCTTGCAGGTTTCGTCGACGCAGAGCTTAAACTGTCGGACACGCTGACGTTGATCGCCGGCGGTCGGTATTCGACCGACATGAAAAGGTTCGCGTTCAGCACACCGCTGATCGCGTCCCAGGGTTCGATCCTGGCCGGCACCAATCCGCTGTTTGCGGGCTCCACCAACGATCCGATCGTACTGTCCGAGACATGGTCGGACTTCCAGCCACGAGCTGTGCTGCGCTGGCAGCCCAGCCCGCTGCTGAATATCTATGGAAGCGTTACTCGCGGTTTCAAAAGCGGCGGCTTCGATCCGGCTGCCGTCGGCGGGGTTTACAGCCGGGACCTGACCCAATTCGAACCGGAGTCGGTCTGGTCATATGAAGTCGGATTGAAAGCGGCACTTCTCGACCGGCTCGCCGAAATCAATCTCGCCGGTTACCGCTACACCTACAAGGGCTTCCAGGCTCAGATTATTCGCAGCGGCGTCACGTCCACACTGAACATCCCCAGCTACAACGCATGGGGACTGGAGGGCGATCTGACGATCCGGCCGAACAAGATGCTCAACATCGTTTTCGGCGGCGCTTACAATGGTGCGCAATTCGGCAATTTCATTGTGGACGACCGCTTCAATCCCGGGCAGCAACAAAACCTTCGTGGCAATCGTGGTATAGTATCGCCTGAATTCACCGCATTCTCGCGGGCCGATGCCACGATCCCGATCAATGACCGATTTGATCTCACGCTTGCCGCTGACGTGGCCTGGCAATCACGGCAATTTTTCACGATCTTTGGTGACTTGCGTGAGTCCCAGGCCGCTTACGCAGTGGCAGGCGCCCGGGTTGGCATTCAATCTGCCGACGAGAAATGGTCAGCTGCGGTCAACGTCCGAAATCTATTTGATCAGAAATTTTTGACGTTCGCAGCGAACCAGGGGTTTAGCATCGGAACGTTCCGCGGTCGGCCGCGCAACATATCACTCGATCTGAGAGCCAAATTCTAAAAGTTCGGCTGGCTGTCAGAGGGGTGAATCGAAGGTGAGCTTGTAGTTTTCGAGGATCAAATTTGTCACCATCTCGGTAACACCAGGAATGGTACGGACCTTGTCGGAAAGGACGTCGGCCAGATGTTTTGCATTCCTGGTGTTCACCTCGGCCATCACATCGAACGTCCCGGTCGTGGTGATGACGTAGTGGACCTCGGGGATTTTGGCGAGCAGACGCGCAACCTCTCTGGGGTCACCGCTACAGCGGATCCCCAGATAGGCACTGGCGTCATAGCCAAGCTCGGCGACGTTCAAGATTGCCGAAACCTGAAGAATGCCGTCGTTCCGAAGTCTATGGACGCGTTGCCGGACGGCGGCTTCGGATAGTCCGACGATCTTGCCCAGTTTGCCGTAAGCCAGTCGGCCGTCCTTGCGCAGCTCGACAATGATCGCGCGGTCCAGCTCATCCAATGTGAAATTGCGTGCCAAGGGTGTGCCCCGTCTCTTGTCCGTCACCCCAGCGGCGTGGTGCGCCCGATATTGCCGCCGACGACCGGAAAGGAAAGGGGCATCCCGCTTTGTCGATCTTGGACCCGTGCATTCTGCAAATCGTCGTCTAAATGGCTTGATACAACTAATATAGTTGTTTAAGTCCATATCGAAAGGAACGCCCGGCACGTGGGGGTGGCTCCGACAAAACTTGCGGCTGCGTTTGAAGGGGCAATGATGCTTTCATTTGAAGTGACACGGCCGGGTGCGATCACGAATGCCCCGCCCAAATCCGACAGTCGGCTAGGTGTCGATATCGGCGGTACATTCACCGATCTGGTATTCATGAACGATGTAACGGGGGAACTGACCGTCGCGAAGGGTCTGACGTCCTACCCCTCGCCCCACCAGGGCGTGCTCGACGTCATCAAATCAAATATCGACGATACTTCGCTGCGGGACACAGCGCTGTTCCTTCACGCGACGACAATCGCGCTCAACGCCGTGCTTCAGCGGCGCGGCGCCCGTGTCGGACTGCTGACCACGGAAGGGATGCGCGACGTCCTTGAAATCCGCAGATCGCAGCGCGAGGCCTTCAACGACCCGCTTTGGAAGCCGCCATTGCCGCTCGTTCCGCGCTATCTGCGGCATGGAGTCAAGGAACGATTGCTATCCGACGGCTCGGTGCACACGCCGCTCGACGCCGCAGACCTGGCAGAAAAGCTACAGCTGCTCGTGGATGGGGGCGTTGAGTCAATCGCCGTCTCCTTCATGCATGCTTACCGAAACCCCGCGCACGAGATCGAAGCGCGCGAGCATCTCCTCGCGCTGGGGTTCTCTGGCGAGATCGTCCTGTCGCATCAGGTCAGTGGCGAGTATCGCGAATATGAACGCACCTCGACGACGGTCATCGACGCGTTCGTTCGCCCGACGATCAAGCATTATCTCAATCTGCTGGACAGTGCGTTACGCGACGTCGGCTATGGCGGACAAATGCTCGCGACGACTTCGGGCGGCGGCGCGATCACTTTTGAGGAAGCGGTTTCAAGACCGGTCGATACGCTCGATTCCGGGCCCGCAGCAGGCGCAGTCGGCACTGCCGAAGTCTGTCGCGAGCTTGGCATTCGCTATGCCGTGATGGCCGACGTCGGAGGGACTAGTTTCGACACTGCGCTGATCGTCGATGGCGCGCCGTCGTTGAAATATGAAGGCGAGGTCGCCGGATTTCCTCTGCAAACGACGTGGGTCGATGTGAGATCCATTGGCGCGGGCGGCGGGTCTATTGCCTATGTCCATGCCGATGGACTACTCCGCTGTGGGCCTCAAAGTGCGGGATCGACGCCCGGTCCGGTCTGCTACGGCCGCGGCGGGACAGCACCGACGTCGACCGACGCCGCAGCGTCGCTTGGTATGCTCGGGCTCGGCGAGCTTGATGGCGGCGTGACGCTCGATATCGAAGCCGCGCGGAATGCGCTGAAAACTATCGCCGAACAGCTTGGTCTCGATCTTGATCCGCTGGCAAAGGGTGTTCTTCAGATCACCAGCACGAACATGGCGAATGCCATTCGGCAGCTCACGGTTGAGCGCGGCTTCGATCCGCGTGAGGCCGCATTGTTTTCGTTCGGTGGGGCAGGCGGTGTCTTCGCCGGACTTGTGGCGCGCGAACTCGGGATCACCCGGATCGTTATTCCCCGTCACGCCGGCGTGTTCAGCGCCTGGGCGTTGCTTGGGCAAGATTTGGCGCGAAGCAGCGCACGCACGCTCCTTTGCTCCTTGAATGCGGATGGGCTGGAGAGCGCCATGTCCGTGGCCGATGGACTGCTCGAAACCCTGCTGCAGAGCTGCAAATTTCTGTCGATCCCTGGGGTCGGCGCGCCACAGTGCCGCGTAAAGCTCGACATCCGCTACGTCGGTCAGGAATATCCGCTGACGATCGACGCCCGGTCGGTCGATGCCGCGACCTCGTTCACGCTGGCCGAAATCGAGGCGGCGTTCTTCGAGGAATCGGGCAAATCCTATGGCTATGTCCGCCACGCACCGCTTGAGATCGTGGCGGTACGGGTGGAGGTGCGCGCGCAGCTTCCGCGCCCGCTCGCGCCCCTGCCAACCAACGGGGACACCGAAGACCAAGCGCGGGACACCGAGGCATTTTCATTCGAGACCGGGCAGCGCTGCGAATTTCGCATCGTTGCGCGCGACGCCATGCCGGTCGGGCAGGTTTTCAGTGGCCCGATGATCATCACTGAACGCACCACGACGATTTACGTCGATGCCGGGTGGGGGGTGACAGTCACCCCGACCGGACATCTGATCATGGACTATAAGGGGACCAAGGCATGACGACTGCCGCAGCGAAATTGACGGCGGTTACGCCAGATCAGGTCGATCCGATCACGGTCGAGGTCATTCGCCATTCACTGGTGTCGGCTGCCGAACTGATGCGGTTGACGCTTGCCCGCGCGGCGTATTCGCCGATCATCTATGAAGCGGTCGACTTTTGTTGCGCCGTTTACGACACCGACCGGCGTTTGCTGGGGCAGGGGCGATCATTGCCGCTGTGGCTGGGCACAATGCATTTCTGCATCGAATCGGCGGTTGCCAACGTCGGCGGTGAGGCCACGCTGCGACCGGGCGACGTGTTGCTTCACACGGGTGCCTATGAAACCGGATCGCACGCGCAGGACCTTGCGATCATCGTGCCCTCGTTTCTCGACGGGAAACTGATCGGCTATGCCACGACCAAGGCACACCAGATGGATATGGCGGCCAAGCACCCGTATTGCATGGACACCACCGACCTCTTTCAGGAAGGCGTAATCTTTCCGGGGGTGCGCTTGTTCAGGGCGGGCGAACGTGTCGATGACATGTGGCGTACCCTGCTGGCTAACACGCGCTTGCCGCAAACGCTCGAAGGCGATGTCTCGGCGGCCATCGCATCGGCACATGTCGGCGCGCAGGCACTTAGCGACGTCGTTGCGAAATTCGGGGCCGACGTCTTCGCTGCGGCTGTCGAGCGCATCTTCGCCCTGAGCGAGGCTGCGATCCGGCGACGGATTACGGCACTGCCCGACGGCGAGTATCGTGCAGCGTCGGCGATCGACAATGACGGCGTCCTGATCGACGAGTTGATCCCGTTCGAAGTGTGCGTTCGGGTCGCAGGATCGACAGTGACCGTGGATCTGTCGGCGGCTCCCGATCAGCGCGGTGGTCCGGTGAATTGCCCGCTGCCCTCGACGGTGTCTGCCGCGCGGTTTGCGATCCTTTCGCTGATTGCCCGTTCCGAAGAGATCAACGAAGGGCATTTCCGCGCGATCGAATTGCAAACGCGCGAGGGATCGATATTTCATCCGCGGCCCCCCGCACCGATCTTCGTGTATTTTGTGGCGGCGATGATCGCGATCGACACCATTCACCTGGCGATGAGCCCCGTGATGAAAGACGAGACTGCCGCGGGATCGGGCGGCGACCTTGGCGGCATTATTGCCTGGAACTTCACTGCCGACGGTGAGCTCGACGCGATCGGTGCGGATCATCCTACCGGCCAGGGGGCCACGAGTACCGGCGACGGCGCGCCCCCAATGACACACATCAGTTGCTCGGGCGGTCGTAACACGCCCATCGAAGTATTCGAGAACCGCTTCTCCGGCATTGTGGTCGAGAAAGTCGAGCTCGCCGTCGATTCCGGTGGCATCGGCCAGTTCCGTGGCGGACTTGGGGCGCTGTACCGCTATCGCGCGCTTCAGCCGTTTCAATGTACGGCAGGCAACGACCGGCAGCAGACGCCGCCCGAGGGTTTGTTCGGGGGCGGTAAGGCCCTGCCGAACGCAACCGAACTCTATGTGGACGACAAGCTCGTCCGCAGAATCTCCAAGGTCAACGACCTGACCGTGCCCGCCGACGCCTATCTTCAGGTGCGGGTGGGCGGCGGTGGCGGCTACGGAAACCCGGCAGAGCGCGACCGTGCTGCGATCATCGACGATATCCGCGACGGCTATATCACCGAGCAAGCGGCCCGCCGGGACTACCCGCACGCTTTTGCGCAGTGAACCTGGGTATCTTCCCAACTCTATGAAAAGGATTTCGGTATGACACGCGACGAATGGCTGACGCTCTACGGCCGGATCTGGACCGATCACGAATATTCGCCGGAGGTGATCGCCAAACTGTTCACGGAAGACGCGGTGTATCGCCCCAACGTGCTCCATACGATCGAGGCGCCCTATGTCGGCCATGCCGCAATCATGGGATATATGGAGCGCGTCGTACCCACGTTGGGCTGGACCCAATTGTCCGACGGCGGTGTGATCGACGCGGGTGACTGGCTGATTATGCAAGTCTGGCTGTCCGGCCTTGTCGAGGGCGAGCCGTGCACCGAAGTCCTGTGCACCCTGTATCACTTCGCACCCGATGGACGCTGCACCGAAATCCGCGACTATCCACAGATTGCCAACGCCATTGTCGAGCCGTTTGCCGGTTGGGAAGTTCCCGCCTGATAGCTCGTTAGACTGATCAGCGCCCCAGCGCGGCAAGCTCCTCGCGCGCGGTCATCTTGTGACGATACGCGGCGGGGGCCCCGTGTCGACCCGGCGAAACCGATCGATATTCGCGGATTTCGCAGCATAGCCCGGACGCGTCGAAATCGAATGCGCTGCACCCGACTGCGGTCACTTCCTGCGCCGGAATTCCCTCTGCGCGGGCCAGTTGGCCGGACTCGGGGTTCGACATTTCGCCGCCATGATAGATCATCGTCGTCCACATCTCGCAAAAGACGAAGTTCTTGTCGATGACGGGGTCACGCCACCAGATTTCGAGGTCTTCCTGAATGCTGCCCTCGTCGAACCACAGCTTGTGATAGGCTTCGCGGCCTTGGACGGGCGAACGAATGGGGTCCCACACGTTGCGGAAATTCTCGCTGACCAGTAATATCGCGGCGTCGGGATCGCAAATCACCCAGGCGTGAACATATTTCTGGATAAAGCGTTGCGCGAAGTCCAAAGTGATAACTGACATCGTTGCCGTCTCCTGTCTTGAAGACGATATTAGCGCTATTCCAACTAATCAACCACCGATTGCGACAGAGCGCTCGTTCCTGGCTTGCCGGATCAAGGCAAACAGACACAGCACCCATGCCGCAATACCGATAGCGCCAGAGGCAATCGCAATGCCGTCGAACGATCCTGCAGCGAAGCTCTGGCCGGAGACGCCCAAGCCCCCGGCATCGGCAGCGAGACCGACCGTCCCCGCAAGACCGGCCAGACGCCCGGTCGCATCGATCTTTGAGAAAAACGTCAGGAACAACTGACCGGCGATGACGTAAGTCAGGGTAATCGTGAACTGCGCGATGACAAAGGTTGCCTGCGACGGATATGTCGTCATCAATGTCGGTGACGCCGCTTTGGCAAGCAGCACAGCGCTGAACAGGAGAGCGACCCCTAACAGTTTACGAAACCTGAGCGCGACCAAGGGGCCGACAACTGCGACAATAGCGCTTCCAGCGAAGACGAAGCCGATGACGCTGGCCCCCATGCCGACACGCTCGCCGAAGCGTTCGTTATACGGCCACAATGCTGCATCGCTCAAGCGGCTGAAGAAATAGGCGCTTAGCATGACGAAGCCAGCGAGGCCGAAATTCATGCTGACCCGTTCTATCGATCGCGTGCCGGTCGCAAGCCACGGCGCAAACATCGCAGCAACAACGGCAAGCATGCCTAAGGTCGCGTAGGTCAATGATGACCCGTAGTTTTCAAAGATGCCGGGCACGGTGACCAGCCCGAAAACGCCAAACACAGACGTCCCGATCAGAACGAAGGCAAAAATTCTTTCATAGCCTATGTGTGACGCGACGGCGCGATTTGCGCTCACCATCACGGCACCGCCCCCGATGCCGCATAGCGTCCTGGCAGCGGCGAAAAGATAGAAGTCCGAAGTTGCCGCCGAAGCAAAGCTTCCGATCGCATAGCCGATGCAAGCGAAAAGTGCCGTGCGCGCCGGATGGAACTGACGGACGCTCGAGGCAAGGAGCGCTGTCAGGAAATAGGCGGTGAACTCGAAAGCCAAAATTTCCGAAGCTTTAACGGCGTCGACACGCCCCTGTGCCATGGCGAACGGCAGCAGGAACGCCGAGAAAATCAGCCCTAATTGGCCGACCAGCGCCGTTGCGAGGGCAGCGATGAAAACCGTACGAGGCGGCAGTGTCGCTGCGCCAGTCGGTTGCGCTTCAATGGGCGCGTCGGAGTCCATCAAGGCCGCGCTTTTTTCGAGAAACTTAGGCCGGCACTGAGTCGAGCCCGATCAAGCGAGAACCTATCGGTGAGGTAGTTCTGCCGAATGCGCCAGGGATCACGCGCACCCTGGTCCGGAAACAGTGCCCGGGTTCGCTCGACATAGCCCGACGCCATGTCGATGAATGGGGTCGTCGGCGCGATGTCGGGCTCCGGCGTCGGAACGACCTGATTGAAACTACCCGCCTGCAGATGCCGCAGGATGCGGCAGATCAGCCGCATTGCCGGGTCGGCCCGCATCGTGAACGGCGCGTTGGTATAGCCGAAGATCGAAGCAAGATTGGGGATTCCCGAATACATCAGCCCGCGATAGGTGATGCTCTTCGCTGGATCGACCGCCACCCCGTCAACCTTCAACGGAATTCCGGCCATCAGCTGCAATGATAATCCGGTCGCCGTGACGATGATGTCGGCGTCGCACTGCTTGCCCGATGTAAGCTCGATCCCGCGTTCGTTGAAACGCTCGATTGTGTCGGTCTCAACCGACGCCCGACCATCACGGATCGCGACGAACAGGTCATTGTCGGGTACGAAACACAAGCGCTGATCCCATGGGTCGTAGCGCGGACTGAAGTGCGTCTGCACGTCGCAGTTGGGGCCAATGGCATCGCTGGCCATTTGCGTCAGCGCGGTACGGACCGTTTCCGGCTTACGTCGCGCCAGGCTGTAGTAATAAAGATGCGTGAGGATGTTTTTCCACCGCGTCAGGCGGTGCGCGGCCCCAATCGGCAGCAATCCTCTGAGGCGAAGGGCAACGCCGTCACGCGACGGCCGCCCCGCCACATAGCTGGGCGAGCGCTGGAGCATCGTCACATGCGCGGCTTTCTCGGCCATGGCGGGGACAACCGTGACAGCCGTTGCGCCGCTGCCGATTACGACCACGCGCTTGCCCGAATAGTCGAGATTGGCCGGCCAGAATTGCGGATGAACGATTTGCCCCGAGAACTGCTCGCTGCCCTCGAAGCTTGGCATGTACCCGGCGTTATAGTCGTAATAGCCAGTGCAGGTCAGCAGGAAACCACAGGTCATCGGCACGATGGTGCCGTCGGGCCTTGCCACATCGACGGTCCATCGTCCGGCGGCGGTCGACCATGATGCGCCGACGACCCGGTGCTGAAGATGGATGTGCTGGTCGATCCCGAATTCCCGGGAGGTCTCCTTCAAGTAGTCGAGAATTTGGGCACCGCTGGCAATCGAGGCATCACCGGTCCACGGTTTGAACGAAAAACCGAATGTGAACATATCGGAGTCGGACCGGATGCCCGGATAGCGGAACAAATCCCATGTGCCGCCCAATGTGTCGCGCGCCTCGACGATGGCGAACGTCATGTCTGGGCAACGCCGCTGCATGTGATAAGCGGCAGCAATCCCCGAAAAGCCCGCACCGATGATCAGGACATCCAAATGTTCTGCCGTCACGGCGTTCCCCTTTTGCCCAACGCGCCCACAGGAATCTCCTTCGACTGGCAGTGGGCCGAGCCGACGAGAAAATCCGCAAAATCAAGGCCGATTGCCGGACCACCGGTCGCCTTGCGGTAAAAATCGAGGGCCGACGCGTCCGTCTCACAGCCGAAGGTTGGCACGATTGTCGTGCCATTGACCTGAGTGCAGTTCACATAGCTCCAGAATGCGCTCGAACTGGCCGATGTCGCCAGCGGCAGGCGCAGCACGGTAAAGGGTGTGCCCGCCGAAGATGGCAGTGCGGCCAAACTATCGGCAATTTTGTCGAACGCTCGGGCCCATTGGTGGCCGGACGGCGCGGAGGCGACGACGACAGTTGTCCGGTCGATGAAGCGGACGACCATATCGGCATGGCCAGTCACTTCGCCGGGCAGCGCGTCGATAAAGTGCGTGCGGTCGCAACCGAAATAATGCCTCATGATCGACGCTACGTCCCGTTCGGACAATTCGGGATTACGGTCGAGCGTGGCCGTCGATGTCACCATCAGACCGTGCCCGTCGCTCACGAGATTGCCGCCCTCGACGGTCAGCGGCAGGCGATAGACCGGCAGGTCGAGTGCGGCCCCTACGGCGAGGGACACGGCGTTGTCGCCCTTGCGATAGGGATGTTCGCCAGGGACATAGGGGTTGGCGATCAGCGTGAATGTGCCGTCGGCCATTTTAACGAACGTTGGGCCGTAGTCGCGAATCCAGACATCGTCGACCGGGGAGGGCAGCACCATGAACCCGTTTCGCTCGATTCCCGCACGCACCAGCAAATCAACGAGCTGATTGGGGTCCTGTCGCTCGTCGCTCAGTATCATTGCTTGCGCGCCTGCGCCGACAATGGCGCGAGCGAACGCGATGTGATGCTTTTCGCGCGAAGGGTAATGCCACGGCCACGCAAGCAGAACGCCGTCAAGGGTGCCAGACTCCGGGGGAAGCGTCACGCCGGTCGGCGGGGCAACGGTGGGGAAAAACCGGCAGGGGCGCGTGTCCTCCCCGCTCGCCCACAGCGGTTTGCGTGTTGCGGCGCGCTCGGGATGCAGGGTTCGCAGATTGGTCAGCATGACACCCGCGCGCCGCTCGCTGAACCATGGTTCGACGCCCGGTTCGGCAAGCACAACCATATTTCGCATACTGGCGGGGGTTGCGAGGTCGAAGCGCATTGTCTTGGGTATCTCGGCAAACAAGCGCCCGAGCCGCCGCGGAACAATGATCTCTCGCAGGAAAATAGCGCCAAGCACCGCCACCGCGAAGCCAAGCACGAATGCCACGGCTAACCAGATCATGCGCCTTCGCTCGCCAGGTTTGAGCGGACATGGCTGGCGAACGCAATCACACATATGACAAGCGCAAGCACGCCGATGCCCGCCGAAAGTGCGGCGACACCGGCGAACGACCCGGCGGCGAAGACCTCCGCCGTGAAGGGCAGGCCGCCGGTGTCGGCGGCAATGCCTGCGGTGCTGCCAAATCCTGCGAGACGTCCGCCTGAATCGATCAGCGAGAGCCGTGTGAGAAACAGCTGGCCGGCAAGGACAACCGTTGCCGCCAGGATAATCTGCGCCACGACATAGGAGGGCTGATTGGGAATCAACAGCATGATCAGCGGCACGGCAGCCTTTGCCAACAAGGTGCAGAGGAATAAGGCAACAATTCCGCCAAACGCTTTGATACGCAGCGCAAACAAGAGTGCTACAACCGAAAGCAGTGTCGTTCCGGCAAGAATAACGCCGACCGCTGATGGGCCAAACCCTACGCGTCCGCCAAAGGTTTCGATATACGGCCAAAGTGCCGCGTCGCTCAACCGGCTGAGGAAATAGGCGCCGACCAGCAGCCAGGCCGCCGCGCCGAATCGGAGTCCCCGGGGAGATCCGACAATGCGGTTGCCTTGGCGTACGCCGAAGCTGATCGCTGCTGCCGCTGCAGCGAGGGTGCCGAGTGCTGTATAGGCGGCCCATGCCCCAAATTGTTCATAGATCGTGGGGACGATCACGAGTGATCCAACGGCGACGACGATGACGGTTACCAGTGCCACCGCAAAGAGACGGTCGTAAATGTGGTGGGAGGCTGTGGCCCTATTTGCGGCAACGAGCGCCATCCCGCCGCCGATGCCGCAGAACAGCCTGGCCAGTAGAAATAATTCAACGCCAGATGCCATTGCGGTGGCAAAGCTCCCGGCTGCGTATAGCGCGCACCCGATGACCGCTACGGGGCGTGCGCTGAAGCGCGCAGGTGACGATGTCACGAGCGCGGTCACGAGGTACACAAGCAACTCGCAAGTGATGAGGCGCGACGCAACAAGGTTTTCGACCCCCAGATGCGCCATCGCAAACGGCAGCAGAAAAGGCGCAAAGATGATTCCAAACTGGCCCATCACCGTCGCCGCCGCCACGCCCGCGTACACTCCGCGCGGCGTCGGCATAAGGGCGTCAGGGCTGGTCAATCGTTCAGCCCATACCGCGCGAATAATATGCGCTTGAGCGGTGCGATGTGTTCCTTTGCCGACGCGCCCAGACTCGCGGTCGCGAGGGCCAAACCATCGGTACACGTCAAAATAAGGACCGCCTCGCCGTCGGGCTCAATACTGGACTGCGCCTCGTCTCTATATTCGGCCATCAGTCTGGAGAGCAGTTCGAGGAACCGGTTGTAGCACCGCTGGTCAAGCTCTTCGATGCGCGATTGGTCATTGTGCTGAATAATCATGCCGATCACCGTCCGCCAGGTTGATTTGCTGCTGGTGGACCGTTCGATCAACCATGTGATCGTTGCAGTCAGGCGTTCGCGGGCCGTTGCCTCCCCTAAAGCTTTTGAAACGAGGCCATCAACAGCAAGATCGGCATGGCGCTCAAATGCGAAGTCCATCATCGCCTGACGATTGTCAAAATAGTATAGCGGCAGCGTCTGGCTAACGCCTGCTTCGCGCGCGATCTCCCGCATCGTCACGGCTGCGGTACCTTTGGCCGAGATGACCCGCATAAATGCGTCGGCCAGCGCGTCCCGAACTGCGTCATGATCAATAACTTTAGGCATATCTACTTCCAGAAACTTTGGTGCGGAGTGTTCGACACAAAGCTCTTTTGTGAGGTCGCGCAACCGGTGTGAGCGCGAATGCCGCCTGTGGTCTGCCCGCGCGGCGACCGTAGGCGTGCTCGTGTGGCGTGCGCGCCGAATATTGTGAGCACCCCGGTTCAAGAGCGGCTCGTCTCGCTCGCGGCGCTGGGCACAGTCGTTCTGACGCCCGTCGCGAGAGCGATCGAGAATGTGAGATGCATGTCAAACTCCGTGCCCTGCTTGCCTTTTTTGTAAAGTTGAACAAAAAGACTTGCGAGTCAATTCGGCTCGCCGTTCGTTGGGAGAAGATTGTGCAGGTCCGTGACAAGCATGTGCTGATAACGGGCGGCACAAGTGGCATCGGGCTCGAACTGGCTCGGCAGCTGCGTAACCACAAAGCCATGGTCACGATTGTCGGGCGTCACCCCGAAAAACTGGCCCGCGAAGAGGGGCTGGACTCAGTCGCCGCTGATCTCTCCAATGCCGAGGGGTGCGAGGCGGTGATCGGGGCGATGCGCGGGAAACCTCTCGATGTCCTCATCAACAATGCAGGTGTCGATCCTGCCTACACCATCGGCAATTTCATCGACTCCGACGCGATGGATCGCGCGATCTTTCTCAATCTGGCTGCGCCTATCCGCCTCATCTCCGGCCTGATTGCTGAATTGAAGGCCAGACCGGAGGCAGCCATCGTCAACGTGACTTCCGGTTATGCCATCGTGCCGAGTGCTGGCACGCCGGTTTACTGCGCGACCAAGGCCGGCCTGCGAAGCTTCACACTCGCCCTGCGGCACCAGTTGCGGGATACTAGGGTCGCCGTCGTCGAAGCGCTGCCAGCGCTCGTTGATACACCGATGACAGCGGATGTGCCGGGCTCATCGAAAATGTCGCCGCAAGACTGCGCCGCCGCGATAGTCGGTGCGATCCTCAAGGGGCGTGACGAAGCCAACATCGGCCAGGTCAAACTCCTGCGCGCGATCTATTCCGTCTCCCCCGCGTTCGCTCGGCGCATGGTGATCGCATCGTGACCGGTCTTCGCGACGTCTCGATCAACGGCGACCGCCTCTGGGCCGACTTGATGGCGCTTGCCGAAATTGGCGCGACATCGGGCGGCGGTGTGTGTCGTCTGGCGCTCAGCGAGGAGGACCGGCTGGGTCGTGCCTGGTTCGTGGAAACGGCCGAGGCGATGGGGCTTCGGACGCGGACCGATGCCATCGGTAATTTGTTCGCGTGTCTGGAAGGTGAAGACCCCATGCTTCCGGCGGTTCTGGTTGGAAGTCATCTCGATACCCAGCCATCCGGCGGCAAGTTCGACGGTACCTATGGCGTTCTCGCAGGCCTTGAAGTTGCCCGAACGATTTTAGGCGGGGGGATTGTTTTGCAGCGCGCGCTTGAGATCGTTTCGTGGACCAACGAGGAGGGCAGTCGCTTCCTCCCCGTCATGGCGGGCTCTGGGGTCTATGCTGGCGTACACCCGATCGAATCGGTGCTGGCGATGACCGATCAGGTCGGCGTCCGTTTCGGTAACGCGCTCACGGCGATCGGTGCGCAAGGGGAAGACCTCCCAAGACCGGTGATCGATAGCTATTTTGAAGCCCATATCGAACAGGGTCCAGTGCTGGAGGCAAATGGCGAAACCATTGGTGTGGTAACCGGCGCGCTCGGCCAGCGTTGGTTCGAATGCACCCTAACCGGTTTTGAGGCGCACGCAGGCCCCACGCCAATGAACCTGCGTCGCGATGCGCTTCAGGGGGCTGCGGCCATCATCGCTGCAGTCGACCAGATCGGTCGGCGTGACAGCGACGCGCGAAGCACGGTCGGTATGATCGAATGCTGGCCCAATTCGCGAAACACGATTCCTGGGCGCGTCGTCTTTTCCATCGACCTGCGCCATCCCGCCGATGACGGGCTGAGCGCGATGGAATCCGAGATGCGATCAGCGGTTGAGCGGATCGCCGCCGAACGTCGACTGACTTGGGCATTGCGCCCGACGAACGACTGGCCCGCCTGCCAGTTCGACGCCGACTGTGTTGATGTCGTTGCCCAAGCAACCGAAGGACGCGGCTACCGGCATCGCCGGATGGTCAGCGGGGCAGGACACGACGCCGTCAATCTTGCGCGGGTGGCACCGACAGCGATGATTTTCGTGCCCTGCCGCGACGGCGTCAGCCACAACGAGACCGAGGACGCAATGCCCGACGACCTCACGGCAGGAGCCAATGTGCTTCTCGACGCGGTATTGGCTCGGATGGGCCACGCCCTGATCAAAGAAATTGCGCCGTGAACGTACCCAGCCGCACAAACATGCCGTCGCTCGACCATCACTGGATGCCGTTTACTGGCAACCGCGCTTTCAAGGCAGCCCCGCGCATGCTGCTGAGCGCGCAGGGCATGTACTACGAAGACGGCGACAATCGTCGAATTCTGGACGGAACGGCGGGATTGTGGTGCGTCAATGCAGGGCATGCACGTGACGAGATCGCCGATGCGGTCGGCGGGCAACTGCGGACCCTGGATTACGCGCCGTCGTTTCAGATCGGACATCCGCTGGCCTTTACCTTTGCGGAGCGGCTTGCAGCTATCGCGCCCCCAAGGCTCGACCGTATCTTCTTTACCAATTCCGGTTCGGAAGCCGTCGAGACCGCGCTCAAAATTGCGCTCGCTTATCAGCGCGCCATCGGGCAGCCTGGGCGGACCCGGTTGATCGGGCGCGAGCGTGCCTATCACGGCGTCAACTTCGGGGGGATCTCGGTCGGCGGGATGGTCAATAATCGGCGAGCATTCGGGGCGATGCTCGGCGGCGTCGATCACCTTCGGCACACGCACGACCTCGAACGAAACGCCTTCAGCTCCGGGCTACCCCGACATGGCGTTGAGCTTGCTGACGACCTCGAGCGGCTGATTGCGCTCCACGGAGCAGATACCATCGCGGCCGTAATCGTCGAACCCGTCGCTGGGGCGACGGGGGTACTGCTCCCGCCCGAAGGATATCTCGCCCGGTTGCGTGACATCTGTACGCGAAACGGCATTCTTTTGATCTTTGACGAGGTTATTACGGGGTTCGGTCGGATTGGCGCACCCTTCGCAGCGCAACGCTTTGGCGTCACGCCTGACCTGATCTGTGCCGCAAAGGGATTGACCAACGGCGTGATACCCATGGGCGCGGTGCTTGCTTCGCGCGACGTGTACGACGGCCTGATGGTCGGTCCCGACAACGCAATCGAGCTTTTCCACGGCTACACCTATAGCGCGCATCCTGTGGCATGTGCTGCCGGCCTGGCGACTCTCGATATCTACAAGCGCGAAGGACTGCTGACGCGCGCTTTCGAAGTCGAGAAAGTCTGGGCGGATGCGCTGCAAGGACTGCGGGAATGCGCGAATGTCATTGACGTGCGGTGTCTGGGCCTGATTGCCGGCATCGAACTGGCTCCCGACCGGGATCGTCCGGGTGCAAACGGTGCGGCCGTGTTCGCCAGAGCATTTGAAAGCGGGTTCCTCGTACGTGCAGCGGGCGACACCGTTGCCTTGTCGCCCCCGCTCGTGATCGGTCTCAATGAGATTGGCGAACTGACCGAGGGGCTCCTCGCAGCAATCGCGCCGTCGTGAAACAGCGCAATGGGGTCATCGAACGGCTGGAAGCGTAAGAAGAGCGGTATAGCTCTTTTGGGCCGGTTTAATCTCAACTCCCAACCTTAAGTGAACGAAAAAGGTGGGGAGTTTACGAGCGCGGCGCCGCGTTGGCGGCGTGCAGCCAGCTAAAGTACGGCCAGCCAATCGGGCTCCATGCGAGTGCGCCGCCATTCCCGCCATCGCCCTTAACCCGCCCGACGCGACGGCTTCTCCGAGGGTCCCGGCGCTTATGGGTCAGCCTGAGCGGCTTCACGAAATAGTGGAGCAGCGATGGCATCTCCTCCGTGATGTCTTTCAAGCCTTGGCTTAAGGCCATCAGGCTGGCGCCAGCGCCGTCGAAACCTTCCACGCCGAACGGCGGCAGGATGCTGTCGGCGGCGAGAGTGAACTCCTTCTCACGGCGGCCCGCTTCGAGACCGGGTTCGTAGCTGGACATCACAAGCCGAGAATCGGGCCGCTCGCTCGAAGCGAGAGAAACGGACCCTTCGGTGACGTCGAGCCGAACTCCGGAAATCAGATCGTTCAGCAGTCTGGCATGTTGCTGGACACGAATCGAATAGTCGCCCGGGTCTTTGATACCCGCCATAGCCCCGTTGCGCACGAATAGACTGAGTTTGGGTGCGGGCTGATCGAGAAATGTCGGATAGTCGAGCAACTCAGCGCCAGGCTCCAGCGCGTCCCCGGATTCGACGTCGGTCGCAACCGGCACACGCGCTCCCCCAACATCAGCAAAGGCACGGAGGCGAACGCCACCATAGTCGAGCGCTTCGCGAATTAGGTCGACACGCAGGGTGCCCGCATTGAACATTATCCCATCGTCGACCTCGATGGAGAGGATGTCGCGAAATAGAGCCTACATCGCATCAGGGTCCGGATCGCCAAACCCGAACAGGTCGAGATAACGCGTTGGGCGGGCAGGGTCGTCGAAACAAGTGGTGAGAAGCATGGCTTCCTTGAACACGAACCGCTCCGCGTGCCTTAAGATGCTCAGCCGATACAGCAGTCGCTCCAGTGCAAAGCGAACGAGTATCAGATCGAATGGCTGACCAGAGGCCCGAGCTTGGTTGAGCAGCTTTGCGCGAACCGAGGCTCCAAGGTTGGCGCGCTTCTCAGCCATCGAGCGTGAGCGTTTCGAGATAGGGGGCCATCAGTGACCAAGCACTTCGTTCACGCGCGCATTCCGCAATGGCCGCCGGCATTGCCTTGCGTTGCCGCAGCGTCTCGCGCAGCGCCTCAACCGCGATGTTGAGACCGACGGACTTCCGATGGCGAAAGCAATCGACCAAGGTGCGGGGAATCGTGAACATCGGAACGCTGACGTTTTCGATCAAATGGATTTCGATGTCCGATCGTAGCAGCTTGCCCGACATTCGCACGATCCTAAGGCGCGGCCCATGCTCGACGGGAGCCCAATCCTTGGTCCCGATCGCCATCCAGACCTTGCGGGGCATCTGATCGGTGAGTTCGTGATAGGCGAGAGCGGAAGTGAGGCAGACCACTCCCTTCGGCACGCGCTTCGCAGCTTCGGCGAGGTCATGGTTGATATCGATGTCGGCGTCGGCAAGCTGATAGAGGCCGCGGGATAGGCGGAGCACGGCGCCGTCCGTAAGCAGGCGAGCCATAGTAGTTGCGGCAACCCCTTCAGCCGCAAGCTCACTAGTACGCATCATGCCATGCCGAGCGAGCAGCTCGCGTGCCCGCCCAGCCTGCGTATCAGGCGTGTTATATTTCCTCGGAGGTTGGTCCATATCTACCGAGGTTTTATAACATAGCGCTCCATCGAGCAAGCAATCGAATTTTAGCTGTCGAACCTACCGCGACCTTCCTGGCCAAAGGTGGAGCGCACCGACCCGCCGACTCAGATCGGCGCGCTCCTCTAGTATCTCGCCGCGTTGCCGGCGTGCAGCCAGTTACGTGACGGCCGGCCTAGCGGGCTCCATGCGGGCGCGCCGCCATTCCCACCACCGCCCTTGATACGCCCGACGCGACGGCTTCTCCGACGGTCTCAGCGCTTATGGGTCCGGGTCCCTACTGCACCGATGATGGCGCGGTAGCTTATGGTCGTTCAATCGGTCGCCGACCTCACGGGGCGGGTCTTGCGTTGGCGAACATCCGGGCCGGGCGCGATCTTCGCTTGGCCTGCGAGATAGATTTGGCGGCGCTGCTGCAGCCATGCCTCGACCTCTTCCAGGTCCCAAACCACGCATCGCGGTGTGAGATTGAAGCGGTGAGGGAAGTCGCCTCGCTTTTCCATTTCGTAGATCGTGCTGTCGGCGAGCGGCACAATGAGCCGGAGTTCATGCCGCCTGATCGTGCGCGGCAGCCCGGTCAGTACGGTAGCAGGACCGGCGTATCCCGTTGGGTCTTTGTCACCATCATCTTGGTACGGCGTCATCAGAACGCGAACGCGGTTTGGCTTCTTGATCATGTCGATCCTCCTGTGGTGGGAGGATTTCTGGTGCCGGCCAAGCCTTGCCTGTTAGCGTACCGAACAGGTCACGCCGACGCTGACGGTACTTTTTGCCTTGATCTCGCTTTGGGTGTCGGGGCTGGAACGACAGGCAGAGGGCCGATAGTAGTCGATAGATGGATTGCGGGAGTCGCGGAAAATTGTCTAACGATATCAGTAGTGTGGCTTTCCGACGGACCTCGGGCCGGTAGTCGCCGAACAGAAAAATATTTTCTCAAGTTAATTGAGGTAGTTAGCAATGGCCCGAACAATCGAGTGGGAATGATCCGATGACGATCACGCTGTTTGGCATTCCCAATTGCGACACGGTGCGCAAGGCGCGGGCATGGCTCGAGGAGCGCAGCGTCGGTTACGCATTCCATGACTATAAGAAGGCGGGGATTGACGCGGCGACGCTTGCGCGATGGGCGGATGAAATCGGGTGGGAGCCATTGCTCAACCGCGCGGGCACGACTTTTCGAAAGCTACCTGAGGCCGATACCGCAGTGCTCGACCGCGCCAAGGCAATCGCGCTGATGGTCGCGCAGCCGTCGCTCATCAAACGCCCGGTGGTCGAAGGGGCTGGCCCGCTGCTTATCGGGTTCAAGCCCGACGAATGGGCAGCGCGCTTCGACTGATTACTCGCTGGCGATCAGCTTCAAGGCTGCGCCCGAATCGCTGCGCGTGAGGCGCTTCACGCGGCCTTCGACCTGCGCACCCGATTCGACGCTGACGGCATCGTAGCTCAGATCGCCGTTGATCCGCGCGCTCGCCTCGATGCTCAGCGCCTTGGCGGCGACAGTGCCGTTGACGGTGCCGGCAATCTTGGCGTCCTCGGCGGTGACATTGCCGTTCACCTGCCCCGAGCGGCCGAGAATCAGCGTGCTGCAGGCAACATCGCCATCGACGCGACCATCGATATGCAGATTGCCGCCCCCGCCGATATTGCCGGTGATCGTCACTTCGCTGCCGATAAAGCTGAGCGCGCCACTACCGCCGCCTGAGCCGCCAGGTGCGCTGAATTTCGGCGTGGATCCAAACACGAGTCGTTCCCCCTTTTTTTCGAAAGACTGTTATTCCGCGCCGAGCCGGTCGAGCGCAAGCGCCATCGCGCCGACGACACCGGCGCGATCGCCCAGCGCCGGGGGCACGACATACCCATCGGGCACCTCGGCATAGCCGCCCAGCGCGTCGCGCATCGCGGCCATGGCATCGGCATGAAACCCCGGTGCCTTGGCGACGCCGCCGCCGATGACGATCCGGTGCGGCGACAACGTCAGTGCGAGGCTGGCGAGGCCCTGCCCCAATGCGTCGATCACATGGGCCCGGCCGGGATGGTCGCGCGCGACCTCGCTCAGCGATTGCCCGAGGCGCCCAGCAATTGCCGGACCGCTGACAAGGCCTTCGAGGCAATCGCCGTGAAACGGACAGACGCCGGGGAAATCGTCGCCGAAGGCGCGCTTGATCCGGACATGGCCCATTTCGGGGTGCGTGCGGCCATGCAGCGCTTTCCCATCAATGATCACGCCGCCGCCAACGCCCGTCCCCACGGTGAGATAGAGGCCGACGGAACAGCCCGCGAGCGCGCCCCAGCGCGCCTCGCCGAGCGCTGCGCCATTGACGTCGGTATCGAAGGCGACGGGCAGTCCGGTTGCCGCCGCGATGACGGGCGCGACGGGCGTGTGCGACCAGTGCGGCTTTGTGGTGTGCACGATATGGCCCCATTGCGCCGACGCGCGATCGAGGCAGACCGGCCCGAACGAGGCGATTCCGATGGCCGTCAGACCGGCTTGCGCCTGCAGAAATGCGGTCACGGCACCGAGCGTGGCTTCGGGTTGGGTCGTCGGGACGACAAGCTCGGCGCGGATATCGTCCGGCCCGGTGCCGATCGCGCAATTGATCTTGGTGCCACCGAGTTCAACGGCACCGACGAGCGGACGGGTCATGCAGCAATCCTGTGCGATTCGACGAGCGCACCATAGAGCGCAAACAGTTCGGCGAAATGCGTGTCCATGAGGCGAACCTCGGCCGCCAGCGCCACTGCCCGCGCACGAACCTCGTCGCGCGGTTCTGCCAAAAAAGCCTCGATTGCGGCGGCAGCCGATGCCGCATCGCCGGTTTTGTACATCCAGCCGCCCGAATCGCGCAGATGATCGACGAAGGCTCCGGCATCGGGGCCGATCAGCGGCAGGCCGGACGCGCGCGCTTCGGCGGCGACCATGCAAAACGTTTCCGCCGCACTGCCGTGGACGAGTGCATCGGCACTCGCGAACAGCCGCGCCAGTTCATCGCGGCCCGCGATCGGCGACACGAGGTGGATATGCGGATTTTCTTCAGCAGCGCGCACCACCGCCCCCTGATTGCGACCGTCGCCGACGAGCACGAAACCGATCGGTGCAGTGCGGCCCGCCGCGGTCACGGCTTCGATCACAGTCGGCCAGCGCTTTTCGGGGTGATGTCGCCCAACGCCGAGCAGCAGCGTGGCCGACGGCGGCAATGCACAGCGCTCGAGCAGCCGGGCCCGCAGCGCTTCGTCGCGCACCATGGGCGAGAACAGCCCAGTCGCGACCCCCATCGGGTTGGTGACGACGTTGCGCATCCCGCCCTCGACCAGCCGGTCGCTGAGCGCCTGGCTCGCGGTCACGGTGGCGTCGAACTGTTTGTCGAGCCGCAGCAGATGCCGCCAGAACCAGCCGAACTGCTTGTCGATCTGCGGGCGCGAGGCGATGGCTCCGAACCAGCGATAGGCATAGGCCGACAGCGGATCGGCATGCATGATCAGGACGCGCGGGGTCCGCCCCTTCCATTCGCCGACCAGCCGCGCACTGCGCCACGGCGATGACGCTTCGACGAGATCGGGCTGCTCGGCATCGAGGACTGCGTGCAGCGCGACCTCGTTGCGGAAATAATGATATTTGTGATCGAGCGGAAATACCGGCTGATCGAGGAAAATGATCCGCGCGCCCGGCCCGCGCTCTTCCACGCGGTCTTCCGGCCCCGGAGCGATGATGACGATTTCATGCCCGGCCAGCGGCCCGGCCTGCAGCTTGCGATCGATATAGGTCTTTACCCCGCCGCCTTCGGGCGCGTAAAATGCAGCGACATCGACGATTTTCATAGGCGGTCAGCGGGCCTTGAGCGGTCCGACCGAAAGCCCGCGCAGATACTGGAGCGTGATCGGCACCGTCGTGATCCCGCTCCCGGCGGTTGCGCGTGCCTTGGCCGATTTTGGCTTCGACCAGCCGAGCCTCGGATTGCCCGGAAAACCGACACCATCGACCGAGAAGCCGAACTTGCGGTTGCTGTCACGGTCATGAAGGATCGAGAGCGAGTACGCGCCGGGGCCCGGGATGCGCAGGCAGAGCTGCGCCGGGCCACTGGGCGGGATCGCGACCTCGCCGCGCCGGAAGGTTTTGCCTGCGTTGATGAGCACGGCATCGTCGGCGAGAAAGTCGGTGTCGTTCGCCGGATAGACTTCAGCGCGCAGGCGGCCCTTGCGATCCTTGAATCCGTCGATCACCAGCATGAACGCCGGACCTGGCTCATTGGGTCGGCAGCGCCCTTCGGCCACGCCGAGCGACGGGTTGGGCGATACCTGCGCCGTGGCGGCGGCAGGCAGAAGCAGGAGCGGTAGAGCAAGTCTCTTCACGTGTTTTCAGTCCTCACAGCGAGCAGATCGCCGGTCGCGAGCACCGTGCCGACGACCAAGTGCGTCAACAGGATAAGGGACGCCCACAATGCCATCAGCGCCCCGATTTCAGCATCATACCCGACCAAAAAAACGGCAACGCCTGCAAAAACGACATCCTTGTTGGGCAAGAAGGGCAGCCGCGAAATCAGCAATCGCACCGTCGCCAGCATCACCCACCACCCCAGCGGCACGATCGGCAAGGCAATTGCCCAGGCCATCCCGCCAAGCGTTGTTGACACGATCGTGCGAACAAAATGCAAGACCGAAACGAACCCAAGCTCTCGCCGATTGAGGCTGAACAGACGCTTGCTGAAAATGAGGATGATCGTGGAGGTGGCAATGATGAAACCGATCGAGAGCAGCCAGGCATCGCCCTTGATCCTGAGGTTGAGCGACTGGAACAGTGGCCAGGTCAACGCCAGCATGAGCAATGTAATGGCATTGCCGACCATTGCCGAAAGGATCGCGACGTCCTTCACCGCGCCGAAGGGCGAGGTCGCCATTTTCAGTTTCTTGCGCGCCCAGCTGTAGAAATAGACTTCGCCCGCATAGCCGAACAGAAGCTCGTTACTCACCAGCTTCTTGGTGAGCGCGACAAGCCCCGATAGCGGCAGGCCCCAGAGCTTGCGGAAAATAATCCAGTCAAAAGCGGGACCCGACACATAATAAAGCGCAAAGACGACCCAGAAGAGCAGATTGGTCGGGATGACATCGATGATTTCGGACAGTTCGAGCTGACGAAGCTGGAGGACCACCACCACGAGGATGGCCAGCGCCATGGCTGGCCCCACCCAGCGCAACCACCCGCTGCGCTTGGGATCGAGCGGCACGGGATCGCTGAACAGCGGAGGCGGCGCGCTTGCGGCATGAGCAGCAGGAGTGGTCGGATGGGCTGGCTGCACCGCGTCTCGCTTCGTCACCGATCCGTCGCGGGATCGGCTGGAGCGTCTAGCACCAAATTTCCAGGCCCGGTAGCGGCGATCGTTGCGTGGCTGATGCGGCCAAAAAGCGCGCTCCAATCGGCAGATATGGCTTCGACATGGAACTGCGCGGCGCGCGCGCGCATCCGCTCGATGTCGATCGGGGTCGATGAAATCGCGGTGAGCGCCGTCGCCAGCGCCCTCGCATCGCGCGGCGGCACGAGCAGTCCGGCATCGGCGAGCAGCATGGGCATCGATGCGCAACAATCGGTCGCAACGATGGGCACGCCTGCGGCCAGCGCTTCGACCACGACGGCGGGCAGCCCTTCATAATCGGAAGACAGGACGAACGCATCGGTATCGGCGAAAAACGGGCCCAGCGGATTGTGGTGGCCGGGCATGTCCACCTGCGCGGCCACGCCCAGCCGCGCGGCGAGCGCGGTCAGCAGCGGCCGCTGCGCACCTTCGCCAACGATCGTCAGCCGGTCATCGGGGTGCGCCATGCGGGCAAACCCCGTGATGAGGAGCGCGAAATTCTTCTGCGGCACCAACCGACCGACCGCGAGAAACCGGTGGCCGCGATGGGTGCGGATGGTGCCATCGCGGGCAGCGGCAAGTGCGTGCGCCTCGTGCGCCCGGATCGAGCCGTTGAAAATGACCCGCACCTGCTCAGGCCGCGCGTGCATTTCGGTTACGATCTCGGCGGCGAGCGGCGGGGCCATGGCCACGATCGCATCGAATGCGGGGGCCTGCAGCCGCAGCCAGCGGCGATAGCCCCAGCGCATCAGCGGCGACATGTCGGGCCGCTTCAGATCATTGCTCACGCGCAGCACGATCGGCGGGCAACGGTGCCCGAGGATCAGCCGCAGCGCCACGGCGACGACCGAATAGGTGTTTCCGGCACAAAACAGAATGTCCGGCTTGAGCCGCCTGACAAGTCCCGGCAGTTGCATAATCATGCGCAGGGCCGCCACCTGCGCCTTGCGCGATCCCGAAGTCTCGAAGATCGTCCTCGGAACCGGCGGTGCTTCGCGCGCGAGCACCCCGGTGCCCCGCCCCATCGCAAGGTGCACGTCATGCCCGGCCTTGCTCCACGCATCGGCCAGCCGGAGCGCGTCGCGCTCGACGCCGCCGGGCTCGAAACTGTGCAGGAAGGTGAGAATGCGCATTCAGGCTTGACGCGAATAGGGGCGACGGCGCGGCATCACACCGGCCCTAGCGCGGTTGCACGGCGAGCGCGACAGTCTATGTCGCTTTCATCCCGATGACTCCAGCGCAAGAGAACCGATGATGGCCGATTTTGATTATGACGTTCTCGTGATCGGGGCGGGGCCGGGCGGGTATGTGGCTGCGATCCGCGCAGCGCAGCTCGGATTGAAGACCGCGTGTGCCGAGGCGCGCGAGACGCTCGGCGGCACGTGTCTCAACGTCGGCTGCATTCCGTCCAAAGCGCTGCTGCATGCGTCCGAGCTTTACGAGGAAGCGCATTCGGGCGCGCTCAAGAAGTTCGGCATCGATATCAGCGGCGCGACGCTCAACCTGACGCAGATGCACGCCGAAAAGGCGCTCGCGGTGAAGGAACTCACCGGCGGGATCGCGTTCCTGTTCAAGAAGAACAAGGTCGACTGGCTGCAGGGTCATGGCAGCTTCGTTGGCCCCGATACGGTTCAGGTCGGCGGCAAGACTTACCGCGCGAAGAACATCGTGATCGCAACGGGCTCGTCGGTCACGCCGTTGCCGGGCGTCGATCTGGTGCCCGATGTCGTCGTCGACTCGACCGGCGCGCTGGCCTTGCCCAAAGTGCCCGAGCATCTGGTCGTCATCGGAGGCGGGGTGATCGGCCTCGAACTCGGCAGCGTCTGGCGGCGGCTTGGCGCCAAGGTCACGGTCGTCGAATATCTCGACCAGATCCTCCCCGGCTTCGATGGCGAAGTGCGCAAGGAATCGACGAGGATCTTTAAGAAGCAGGGCTTTGAACTGCGGACCGCGATGAAAGTCACAGGCGTGCGCGTGGACGGGAACACCGCGACCGTCACGCTCGAACCGGCGGCGGGCGGGGCGGGCGAGACGATTGCCGCCGATGCCGTGCTCGTCAGCATCGGTCGCAAGCCCAACACCGAAGGGCTCGCGCTCGACAAGGCGGGGCTGGCGACGAACACGCGCGGGCAGATCGAAGTGGGGCATCGTTTCGAGACGAACGTGCCGGGCATCTGGGCGATCGGCGATGTCGTGCCCGGCCCGATGCTCGCGCACAAGGCCGAGGACGAGGGGATTGCGGTTGCGGAGAATATCGCGGGGCAGACTGGGATCGTGAACCACGACGTCATCCCCAACGTTGTTTATACACACCCCGAGATCGCGGGCGTGGGCCTCACCGAGGAGCAGGCGAAGGACAAGGGCGAGATCAAGGTCGGCAAATTCCCCTTCGCAGGCAACAGCCGCGCCAAGACCAATCGCGACACCGACGGCTTTGTGAAAGTGATCGCCGACGCCAAGACCGATCGCGTGCTCGGCGTGCACATCATTTCCTCGCTCGCAGGCACGATGATTGCCGAAGCCGCATTGGCGATGGAATTCGGCGCGACCAGCGAGGACATCGCCTACACCTGCCACGCGCATCCGACGCACGCCGAGGCGCTGAAGGAAGCCGCAATGGCCGTGACCGGCAAGCCGATCCACATCTAGCATGGCAACACGGTCATGGCTGGCGCGGGCCCACATCTGGCTGGGCTGGGTGATCGGCATACCGCTGCTGATCTGGACGGCGACCGGGCTGTTCATGGTGGCACGGCCCATCGAAGAGGTGCGGGGGACCCACCTGCGGGCGGCGCCGCAGCCACTACGGCTCGACGAACGCATCGTCGTGCCGACATTTCCGATTGACCACGGCTACCCGCTGACGCTCAGGCTTGAGCAGCAAGCGGGCGGAGCGGTCTGGATCGCGACGTTTGCGCATGGCCATGAAATGCGCGCGGCTGTCCGTGACGGGCGCTGGCTGCCAAAAGTGAGCGAGGCCGAGGCGCGCGCGACCGCACGGCGCTGGTACAAGCCCGCTTCCACCATTGTGTCGGCGACACACACGCCCGCCGACAAACCTCCGATCGACCTACGCCGCGAGCGGCCCGCATGGGGCATCGCGTTTGCCGACGGCACGAATGTTTATGTTGATGCCGACACCGGAAGCCTGCTTGCCGTCCGCAGCCAGCAGTGGCGCATTTTCGATGTCATGTGGGGCCTGCACATCATGGACGTGCAGACGCGCGAGGATACAAGTCACCCAATTCTCATCGGGTCGGCCACGGTCGCGCTGATCGCGATCATCGTTGGACTGGTTCTGCTGCCCCGACGTCGGCGTGGCAACGGTCGCGAGGGGTGAGCAAGGGCAGACGTCCGTCCCGTTTCGATACGCGGTTTGCAATTATTTACAGCCGGTCCCGCGGGCGGTTGACCCGATTTGTCTTCAATCTGCAATGATTGGATCACAAGAGTTGCTGTGAGTTTTACCACACGACAGGATCGCATGATGACACGCAAATTCGCTCTCGCCGCCGCGCTGATGATCGCAAGCGCGGCCACGTCCGCCAGCGCAGCCGTGGTTACAGGCGCGATCACGGGCGGAACAGTGTTCGCTGCCGGTGGCACCTTCCTGAACGTCGCGCCGCCCGCCGCAGTCGGGTTCGACAATTTTGACGACAACAATCTGCGCGCCTTCAACGAGGTTCAGAACCTCACGCTGCTGAGCGCGCTGGGCGTCGACTCGCCTTCGTCATCGATTGCGGTTGGCTCGGTGATCAGCAGCCATCTGATCGCGTTCGATCCGGCAGGCGCGCAGAGTGACCCGACGCAGCCAACGGTGAGCGGCTTCGTGGATTTCGATGCGCCGGTGCTCGGCGTGATCTGGCGGGGCGTGACGCTGACCGCAACCAACGCGCAGCTGGGCGCAGCGGGCGTCAACTATCTGACGCCGGTCGGTTTCGGTCTCGAGCAGGGTTCGGACTTTTTCACGATCGCGCCCTCGGGCAACGCCAACCGCGTCGGCATCAATCTGTTTTCCGCGACCTCGCCGGGCGACGTGATGCGCGTCATCACCGGACGCGCGGCCACCCCGCCGACCGGCGCAGTGCCTGAGCCGGCGACGTGGCTTTCGATGATCTTTGGCTTCGGACTTATCGGCGGCGCAATGCGGAACCGCTCGGCGCGTCGCGCGCTCGCCGCCTAAACAGACTTTTCAGGAACGAACGACCCCCACCGCGCTGAACGGCTTCAGCGCATCCGGTGGGGTGTCGGCATGCGCCAGTTCGCGCTGCCAAAGGCCGACGTCGTTCCACTGGCCGTTTTTGTAGCTGACTTCGCGGTAAACACCCGCGCGGCGGAATCCGTGCCCTTCATAGAGCTGGATCAGCTTGTCGTTGGGCGTCATCAGCGTGCAGATGGCCTGGGTGAAATTCTGCGCGGTCATCGTTGCGCACAATGTCGCGATCAGCGAACGGCGAACGCCCTGCCCCTCGACATCGGCCATCGCATAAAGCGCGACTTCGGCGACGAAGCGATAGGTTTCGCCCGGGCGGAACGGCTTGGCGAAAGCATAGCCCAGCAGCGTGTCGCTGTCCTTGTCGATCGCCGCAATCCACGGGAAATGACCATTGGTGGCCGTGATCCGCGTGCGCATGTCGTCCACGCTCGGCACCGCCGTTTCGAAGGACACCGCATTGGTGGCCACGAACGGCGCATAAAGCGCGGTGATCGCGGGCGCGTCGTCGGCGGTAATCGGGCGCAAATCGATCATCGGGCGAGCCATGCGACAACCATGTCGATCAGCCGTTCGCGCCGAACGGGCGCTGCACCGACCATCGGGCATTCGAGGCAGCGCGCCTGAATTGCCGATCCAGTCGCGAGCATGCGGGCATCATCGACGGCCTGGGCGAGCATGGCCATCCGCGCGCGCGACAGCGTCGACAGCAGATCGGCGGACTCCTGCCCGTCCTCGCTGCTGTCGCTCATAAAGGCTTCGGCAAGCGACTGGCGCCAGCTGCGATCCTTTTCGAGCCAGACCGGCGTTGCCGTGGCGGGATCGAGCTTGGCGAGCCGCGCGGCTTCGGCAACCGCCTCGTCGATTCCACCAAAGCCATCAACCAGCCCCAGCTGTCGTGCGGCACCACCATCCCAGACGCGGCCCTGCGCGATTTCGTCGACGCGGGCGGGAGGCAATTTGCGCGCCGTGCTGACGAGCCCGATGAACCGGCCATAGGTCGATTCGATGCTTTGCTGGATGATCGTATCGAATGCGGCATTGGTTCCGCCGACGATGTCGGGCTGACCCGAAAGCGGAGTCGTCGCCACGCCGTCGCTGGTGACGCCGATCTTGGCGAGCGCCGTCTCGAAGGTCGGCACGATCCCGAAGACGCCGATCGATCCCGTAATCGTTGCGGGTTCGGCGAACACCTTGTCGCTGGCCATCGCGACCCAATAGCCGCCCGAAGCCGCGACGTTCGCCATCGAGACGACGACGGGCAGCCCCTTGGCGCGCGCCTGGACGAGCGCCGTGCGGATTTTCTCCGACGCAAGCGCCGAGCCGCCCGGCGAATCGACGCGCAGCACCAGCGCCTTATATTGCCCGCTCGCCACCGCGCGATTGATGATTTTCGCAATGGTGTCGCCGCCTGCCGTGCCCGGCTCGGCCTCGCCATCGACGATCGAACCGGCCACCGTGGCGACCCCGATCGCTCCGCCCGAGGGCGCAGGATTGGCGGCGATCCAGCGATCGAGACGAACCGTCGCAAAGGGCGTCGTCGGCGTGCCGGGACCGGCAAGCCCGGCCACATAGCGATCGAAACTGTCGCGGTCGCCGAGCTTGTCGACCAGCCCCGCGGCCAGCGCTGCCTTGGCGAGATCGCCACCGGCGGTCGCGCGCACGGGGTCTGCCACATAACCGGCAAGTTGCGCTTTGGGGCGCGCCCTCGCGATACCGGCCTTCCAACTGTCCCACAGCGCAGTCGCGATTGCCTGGTTCGCCGCCTTGGCTTCGGGCGACTGATCGGTGCGCGTAAAGGGCTCGACGGCGGCCTTGTATGTGCCGACTCGATAGACATGTGCGGTCACGCCGAGGCGATCGATCAGCCCCTTGTAATACAGCCGCGACCCGCCCGGTCCGCTGAACAGCGCAAGGCCCATCGGATCGAGCCAGACTTCGGACGCATGCGCGGCCAGCGCATAAGCGTCATCACCGTATCCAGTCGCGTAGGCGAGCACCTTTTTCTTGGCGCGCACGCGATCGAGGGCCTCGCCGACATCGCCTAGCGCAACCTGCCCTGCACCGATGAAATTATCGAGATCGAGGACGACGAGCTTGATCCGGTCGTCGGTCGCAGCCGTGTCAAGCGCGCGGACGATGTCGCGCAACCGGTATTCCTTGAGCGGCACGTTTCCGCTGAGCAGTTCAGTCGGACTGGCGACCTGCGGCTGCTCGACGATGCTGCCTTTGAGCTGCATCAGCAGCGCGCCCGATCCGACCACGCCAGTCGTGGGACGTGCGGTCAATGCAGCATAAAGCAGCCCGAAAAACAGCAGCATGAACAGCAGGACCAGCGCATCCTTGACGCCGACGAGCAGTCTCCACGCAACGCCAACCACTCGCATCCAACCCGTCCCGACCTGATCCCGTGGCTTCGCCGCTACAGGCTTGCAGCGGATGTGTAAACGCGGCGCTTTTGCTGTAACATTGCGGGTCTAGAGCGATTTGATGATCGACAATCGCGTTCTGGCCCTTGAGGGCATTCACAATTTCCGCGATTATGGCGGCTATGCCGTGAGCGGCGGCGGCACGCTTTGCGAAGGCGTTCTGTTTCGCTCGGGCCAGCACATCGCGGCGACGGCGGACGATCTCGCGACCGTCGACGGGCTGGCGCTTACCAGCGTCGTCGATTTGCGTGGCGAGAGCGAGCGGCGCATCTGGCCGTGCGCGCGGGGGGCGGGCTTTGCCGCCGAGGTGTTCTTTGCCGAAGGCGAGACGGCGGGTGCAGGCGGTGCGGCGCATGCGGTGGCGGCGCGCGATGTGCGCACGGCCGAAGACGCGCACGCCGCGATGCTCGATCTATACGCATTCATGCCGCTGCGACCCAATCTGCAAGCTGCACTGCGGCATTATTTTACGGCCCTTGCCAAGCGCCCGGGGGCAAGCCTTGTCCATTGCTTTGCCGGCAAGGACCGCACGGGCCTTGCGGTTGCACTGCTGCACCGGCTGCTCGGCGTCCACCGCGATGACATGATGGACGATTATCTGCTGACCAATACGGCAGGGCACGGCGATCGGCGCATCGCCGCCGGTGCCGAGGCGATCCGGCGATCGCGACCGCAGGCAAGCGATCAGGCGATCCGCGTGCTCATGAAAGTGCATCCCGCCTGGCTCGATGCCGCGATGACGACGATCGACCGCGAAACCGGGGGTGCCGACGCCTATCTCGAAACGGCGCTCGGGCTTGATCGCGGTGTGCGGGATACGCTGGTTGCGCGGTTCGTCGTTTAGCATCGATCCTATGTCAAAGACGCCTCCACAATCCGTTCGTGCCGAGCGAAGTCGAGGCACCCGACCCGCACCGATCCCTCGACTGCGCTCGGGACAAACGGTGTTTTCCGCAACCTGAGTGGCAAAGACTCTAGGCGACCAGCCCCATCGGGTTTTCCACGAGCGCCTTGAATGCCTGCATCAGCTGCGCACCGTCCGACCCGTCGATCGCGCGGTGATCGAAGCTGCCGGTCGCGCTCATCACGGTTGCGATGGCGAGCGCATCGTCGATCACATACGGTCGCTTTTCGCCCGCGCCGACCGCCATGATCATGGCCTGCGGCGGATTGATCACCGCATCGAACGCCTTGATACCGAACATGCCCATGTTCGACAGCGACGCAGTGCCGCCCTGATACTCATGCGGCTGGAGCTTGCCGTCGCGTGCCTTGGCGGCGAGCGCCGTCATCGCGGTCGAGATGGCACTGAGCGCCCTGGCCGACGCATCGGCAATGATCGGCGTGATCAGGCCGCTGGGCGTCGATACTGCGACCGAAATGTCGGCGCGGCTGTATTTGATGAGCGTGTCGCCCGCAAAGCTGACATTGCACACCGGAACCTCGATCAGCGAGACGGCAAGCGCCTTGATCAGCATGTCGTTGACCGAGAGCTTGATCCCGCGCGGCGCGAGCGCTGCGTTCAGCTCGCCGCGCAGTTTCAGCAGCGCATCGAGCCGGATATCGACCGTGAGGTAAATATGCGGGATCTGCTGCTTCGATTCGGTCAGCCGCCGCGCGATGGTCTTGCGGATGTTCGATAATTTGACCGCCTCGTGGGGAATGTCGGTTGTGATAGGCGGTGCGGATGCGGCGACCGGCGCGAGCCGCTCGGCTTCAACCGGCGCCGTCGGCGCGGGCCTTGGCGCTGCTGCCGGGGACGCCCCCTTGGCGGCTTCGACGTCAGCCTTCACGATCCGTCCGCCGGGGCCGCTCCCGCTGAGCGACTCCAGCGCAATACCATGCGCCTCGGCGAGCCGCCGGGCGAGCGGCGACACGAGCAGGCGGTCTCCGGGTCCAGTAGTGGGCTTTGGGGCTGCTGCCGGGTTCTGCGCAGGCGCTGACGGGACCGAAGCGACCGGCTTTGCGGGTTCCGCCTTCGGTGCCGGTGCCGCCGGTTCATCATCACCCGCAATCATCGCGATCACGGTGCCGACCTTCACGCCGTCGGTCCCTTCGGCGATTAGGATTTCGGCGATCGTGCCTTCGTCGACCGCTTCGAACTCCATCGTCGCCTTGTCGGTCTCGATCTCGGCCATCACGTCGCCGGACTTGACCGTATCGCCCACTTTGACGAGCCATTTTGCCAGCGTCCCCTCTTCCATCGTCGGAGAGAGCGCGGGCATTTTCAGCGCGATGGCCATGGACTATCGATCCTTCTTGCGAGCCGTAGCGTTCGGTGCGTCCAATCGAACAGCCGCGCGGTCCGGTCAAGCGCCGGACTTGCGAAAATCGCAATTGCAGCGCAGCCTCAAGGCATAGAGGCGAGAGGGGCCGCAAACGATGCGCACATATATGGTGGTGATCGACGAGACCGAGGAGGCCGGCGTTGCGCTACGGTTCGCGGCCCGGCGCGCTGCGAAAACGAGCGGAACCGTGCTCATTCTCGCCGTCGTCGAGCCGGTGGAATTCGTGGCGTTCGGCGGCGTGCAGGCGACGATGGAGCGCGAAGCGCTCGACCATGCCGAAGAGCTGGTCGAAAGCGCGGCCGGCACGATCGTTGCCGAAGCGGGCATCACCCCCTCGATCATCGTGCGCACGGGCAAAGCCGCCGACCTGATCGTCGAACTGCTCGCGGCGGACCGCAATATCGCAGCGCTTGTGCTCGGTGCCGCGGCCAGCGGCGCGCCCGGACCGCTGGTCGCGCATTTCGCCGGGAACGTCGGCACGCTGCCCTGCCCGCTGATGATCGTGCCGGGCGGGCTCGACAATGACGCGCTCGACAAGCTCAGCTAGCGCTTACTGGCCGATGCGCCGCGTGTATTTGATCGTGCGGCGCGGCGCGTCGGCGGCGGGGACACGCGCCATGATTTTTGCCGGACGCATGCGCACTAGCACATCGCGGTAAACTACCTGGCGCACCATCGTCGCCGCAGGGTAGGTCGTCGTCGTCACCGTCTCAACGCAGCCACAATCATGATCATGCGCCAACAGTTCGGGCCGGACGTCGCTCCAGTGTGCGCCATAGATGCGCTCGCCGTCGTCAAAGTCCTGCGCGCTGTCGCGATCCCGCGCGCCACGCTTCGTTGCCAGCTCGACGCCAAGGCCGATGAGTGCGCCCACGCCGCCGCCAATCAGCGATCCTGCGAGGCGGCTGCCGGTGCCCGCGATCAGGTTTCCGGCGACTGCGCCGACAGCGGCCCCTGCCACGCCGCCGGCAACGCCATCGGTGTCGCGCGACCGGCGTCGGCCATCGGTGGCATCGGCGCGGCCATCGCCGATCCGCGCGGCATAGACGCGGCCCCATTGGTCAGTCAGCACCATATCGTCATGATAGCGCGACCAGCCAAAGCCTGCCGCCGGGCGCTCAAGGCCGTGGCGGCGCGGGTCGGCAATGAAATGATCGGGCGTCATCCATTCGCGCGGCAGCTGAAAGCCGTAACCGGGACGGACATAGACCGCCGGCTGCGCCACCGGCGTCGCAATCGCGGGCATTGCGCGCATCGGCGGCGCGGGCGTCACGACAACGGGCGGCGCGCCCAGCTCCGAGTCGTGACCGGCCAGCGCCGGGTTCGCCACCGTCAGCGCGGCCAGCGCGATGCTCGTGAATGCTAGGCTCCGCATGGTAAACACTCCCGTTTTCGTCGCGCACCGAACGGCGGAAATCCGCGACCTTCATCGGTAATGAATAGCATTACCACGCCGTTTACACTATGGAATTGAAGGTAAACACCGCCTGTCCCGCGCTGGCACACAGGCGTGGCGCGAGCAGCGCGGCGATCGCCTCGACCCCGGCGGCGTCTTCGGGATCGAACCGGTTGAGCGAGGGGCTGTCGAGATCGATCACGCCGATGATCTGGCCATCGTGGACCAACGGCACGACGAGTTCGGAATTGGACGCGGCATCGCACGCGATGTGCCCGGGAAAGGCATGGACATCGGCGACCAGCTGCGTCGCGCCGGTCGCCACCGCCGCGCCGCACACGCCCTCCCCCGGAGCAATGCGGATGCAGGCGACCCGGCCCTGGAACGGACCCAGCACGAGCGCGCCATCGACCATCCGGTAAAAGCCCGCCCAATTGAGATCGGGCAGCCATTCCATCAATAGTGCTGCGACATTGGCCATGTTGGCGATGGCGTCGGGTTCGTCAGCCGTCACCGCATCGATCGCGGCGCGGAGATCGCGGTAGAGCGCGGCCTTGTCGCCGCCGGTCGGTTTCACATCAAACATCAGTCCGGTTCCACTTTGCCGCGCCCGCGCTTCACGACGGCGCGCACCGCCTTGCCCACCATGCGCTTTTCCCTGGCCGCTTTGCCCGGTCGCGTCTTGACGCGTTTCGCAGGCAAAAGGTGCGCTTTGCCGACGAGTTCGGCAAGGCGGGCGCGCGCCTCCTCGCGGTTGGCTTCGCGGCTGCGATGCTCGCGCGCGGTGATCACGATCTCGCCTTCCTTGGTCCAGCGGCTGCCGGCAAGCTCCTTGAGCCGGAGAAAAACCGCCATCGGCAAGCGCAAAGCGAACACGTCGAGGCGCAGCTGGACGGCGGTCGCCACCTTGTTGACATTCTGGCCGCCGGGGCCGGTGCCGGCGAGAAAACTTTCGGACAGCGCGTCTTCGGGAAGCGGGGGCCAGTCAGGCGAGGGCATCGCGCGCCCAGTCAGGGAAATGTTCTGGCAGCGGCGACCGGGCCGCGACGGGCGCTTTGCCCGTGCGCGGGGCGGAGAGAGACTCGGCATGAAGCAGCATGTGTGCGCCGCTCTGCCCATAGACGGGATCGCCGACGATCGGCACGCCGATGCCACTGGCCGCGTGGACGCGAAGCTGATGCGTGCGCCCGGTTTCCGGCGTGAAGCGGACGAGCGCCTGGCCCTCGCGGGTGGCGAGCAGCTGCCAGTGCGTCACGGCGCGCTGGCCTTTGGCATCGGGGACCATTCGCCAGCCGGTCTCGCGGGTCGAGACCTTGGCAAGCGCGCAGTCGATGCTGCCGCTATCGCCATCGGGCACGCCGTCGAGCATGGCGAGATAGGTTTTCTCGACGCTGCCGTCCTCAAACGCCTGGCTGAGCTTTTTCTGGATGCGCGGGTTGCGCGCGAGGAGCAGGCAGCCCGAGGTGTCGCGATCGAGGCGGTGCACGATCAGCGGCAGCCGCTCGAAACCGAAACGCAGCGATTCGAGATGGTTCATCACGCTGAGTGCGCCGTCGCGCGGAGCATCGACCGGCAGGCCCGCAGGCTTGTCGACGATCATCGCTTCGGCGTCGATGAAAAGGGTGCGATCGGCAAGGAGGCGGGTTGGCAGCATGGGCGCGTCTTACGGCACGCCCATGCCGTCTGCCAAATCAGGCCGCGTCGACCAGCACGATCTCGGCGTCTTGGGTGGCTGTGATCGTGTAGGTGCCGCCACCTAGCGCTGCGCCGTCGCGGTGGTTGACCAGCGTGCCCCCGATATCGAGCGCGCCCACCGTCGGAACCAGATAGGCGTGTCGCCCCGCGCCGACGTCATAAGTCACGCTATCCCCTGCCGAAAGCGTCGCGCCGAAGATGCGGGCATCGGCGCGGATCGCGAGTGCGTCGGGTTCGCCGAAGCCGCTGGCGAGCAACTGGAAACTGCCTGAGCGATCGGCTTTGGGAAACGGCTTCATGCCCCAGCCGGGTGCGCCGCCGCGTTCGCGCGGAAGGATCCAGATCTGAAACAGCGTGGTGGCTTCGCTCTCGGCGTTCCATTCGGAATGCGTGACGCCGGCGCCCGCGTTCATCACCTGGACGTCGCCCGCGCCCGTGCGGCCGCGATTGCCCATCGAATCCTCATGCGTGATCGCGCCGGTGCGCACGTAAGTGATGATTTCCATGTCGGAGTGCGGATGCGGCGGGAAGCCGCTGCCGGCCGCGATCGTGTCGTCGTTCCAGACGCGGATGCTGCCCCAGCCCATGCGCTGCGGATCATGGTAACTGGCGAAGGAGAAATGATGGCGGGCGTCGAGCCAGCCATGGTTGGCCGCGCCGAGCGTGGCGAAGCTGCGGACGTCGATCGTCTGCGGCAGAGTATCGGTGGTCATTTTGGTCGTCCACATCGGCGGGGTGTTACCGCCGGGATGGGCGATAGATGGGCGCACAGGGGATTTGTGCAAGGGGACGCCAGCTCCAACACCGGCGGGCGCGGCGCGGCCTTGGTTGGTGAGAAAAGCGAGATCCAGTGCGACCGGCGCGTCCTTGCCACGGGCATCCGGGCATGAGGACAACCGCAAGGGTCGTATAAGTTGGCCCCTCGTCGAGAGCACCGGGTGGCGAGACCGCTGAACGGTCCAGGCCGGGGGGTGGTCGCGAAATGGACACACATGCCTCGACTGTGGCAGCGCGACGCGCCGGGCGCGAACCTGCGGGCCATCGACGGCATGCGGTCAAATCGCCTGACCAATTGGCGTTGCATCAGCTCATCTGATCCGGATGGCTCCGCACCGGTCGCACCAAGGCTGTTCCCAGCCTCTCGGTCTGGCCCGGCCGGTGATCGGTCGGTTAGGGCAGGCGGTGGAGCACATAACCGGTTTGGTTTGTTTTGTAAAAAGTGGGATGGAATGTTCAGGACCGGGTGCTTGCCGCTTGATCATCGAGCGCATCGAAACTCGCTGCACATTGCCCGAGGACAATTGTAGCTCTTGGGCCGAAAAGCGTTGTAGCGGCACCGCCTTGATCAGAACTAGCGGTTTCAATAGTAAGGTTTTCGACCACCGACTTTTTTGCAAAAACTGGTGGGACTGAACAATGTGGCGGCAAAAGGGGCATTAATATCCCCTTTTTTTGGCCTTTCAGCTTGAGGGAGCTGTTGAATGGCGTTTTCGCTCGACTCGATTCTGCTCAGTCTGCTGGTTGGCGCAATCGCCGCGCTGGCCTTGCTGACGCTTGCTTTTGTTATACTCGACACGCGATTGCGGTCCAATTCGATTAATCGGATATTCCGCCATTTAATGTATGAGGATGATATCGTAAAGGACAGTTCTGATAACAAGACGCAAAGCGAAGGAGCCTTCACGGTACTTCTATTGGTATCAGCTCTATTCGGTCTCGGCATCGCGATGGAAAGCGGTTCGGATTATATCAACAATAGTGACTATTCTGTGCGATCCCTTTTTGGTGTCAGCTCGGATCAGGAGCTGAAGTTGAAGTCGCTTGATGTTGTTCTTAAGGGCAATATCAGGAGTGGCCACTCCGATATCAATTTGAGAACATTCTACACCGACTATGTGGCTTGTAAGACCATGGCACAGACAGAAGTTCCTGGTCCGTGTCAAATCGTTGCGAAACAAGCCTCTGATCTATACTATATTGCGAAAAATACAGCTTTTTCAAAAGATACATATTATGAGGAATTGGATAAAATCCAATCCCGTATTGATTTTGCAAGATCGCTCAGTTACACTTTGATGTTCTTAACGATAACTCTGTCGTTTGGAATGTTGCTTGCTATTTTTGCAGAAGCTATTGAGTTCATTTGCAAAAACATGGCAACTTGGCGATTGTATCACTTGCGCAGCTGGTGGACAACGCAATTGGCTGATAAGGACAGCTACGCTAATCATGCTCGAAACCTAGCGGCAAAACGACTTGCATTTGCGACATTGATCTCGTTCGGCTTTGCGTTCGGCGCGATCAAGGTGTGGGGCGATATAGAGAGCGGTTATGACAACCGCGTGTTTGGATACTTCGTTTGTGACTCCTGCGTCGCAGGAAATAGCGCAGGAGATAGCGCAGTAACTACTGGAGAAACCTTGCCTCGCGCCGATATCCCGGTCTCGCCATTTCGCAAATTCGAGGGGCCGCAATCGACATCGCGCTTTGAACCTTCGGCAGTGTTGTCGCTGGGTCTGCAAAAGGGTCGGCTGCGGTTTCTTGTCGCCAATGACAAACAGGGCGATGCGCTGATTTTGTACGATCTCGACCCTTCAGGAAACATGATCGTAGTCGGCGAATTTGCGCTCGCCGGACTGCCAGTTGGCGCGTCATTCAAAATTGAAGCCCTTGCCATGACGCCCCTCAGCGCGAACGGCGCATCAGTCCTGCTCGTGGGAGGGACCGAGTTTCTTGGGCGCGATCGAAAGGCAGTCATTTACCAAACTCAGTTTTCGACTCAAATGGCAGGTGGCAAAGGAGGCGATAACTTGGCTCTCCGCCCGCTCATGGTCGGCGGCGAGGCCGACATTTGCAACGCCTTTGACTACGTGCGTTGCGATCTTGAAGGGCTCGCAATCTCGGCTCGGCAGCCCGACCGTGTCATGGTGGGATTTCGCAGGGCGTCGGTTGACAAGGAACCGCTCACCCCCGGGTTCTGGCTCGGCTCGTTTTCGCTCGACCAGCCAGCCCGCAAAGGTCAGCGAATCTCAAATGCCGGTTTCCCGGAGAAATTATCGCCGCTTTGTCCCGATTTAAAGACCTCGGCCTATGGCATTTCGGATCTGGCCTTCGACGATCACGGTTCGCTGTTGATTTTATCAAGCTACGAAGCTGACGAACGTTGCACGGCTCCGCTGGATCAGGTCAAGGACCAGCTTACAATCCATGACGTTCAGGGTGCCTTGTGGCGGGTTAAATCCGTCGAAGGCGTCGGGCAGGACCGGATCGGCCCGGACAATATCGAACTCGTCACTGCCGCTGCCCACAAGCCCGAAGGCGTTGCGCTCATTGAACGGGATTCGGATACTGTCATGCTGGTTTTCGATGACGACGCCAAACGCAAAGCTTTGGATCGGGCACCCGACACATTTCCGCTTCGACAGAACCAATCGGTCTTCACCGTTTTCAAGCTACAACGCTGAAAGCCCCCCCCTTAAACACAAATTAACCTTTTCCCTTCATTTCCGGTTGGGTTAATGAATTCAGGCACGGACCGTTAAGGGACCGTGCCAAACAGGGTTGCAAAAGGGGCTGGCGGATGCGGGTGCTGCTGATCGAAGACGAGCCGACGACTGCAAAGGCGATCGAGCTGATGCTCTCGGGCGAGGGGTTCAACGTTTACACGACCGACCTGGGCGAGGAAGGCCTCGATCTCGGCAAGCTCTATGATTACGACATCATCTGCCTCGATTTGAACCTGCCCGACATGCACGGCTATGACGTGCTCAAGAAACTGCGTGTCGCCAAGGTGCAGACGCCGGTGCTGATCCTTTCGGGCATTTCGGAGATGGACTCGAAGGTGCGCAGCTTCGGCTTCGGGGCCGACGATTATGTGACCAAGCCTTTCCACCGCGACGAGCTGGTCGCGCGCATCCATGCCGTCGTGCGCCGCTCGAAGGGGCATTCGCAATCGGTCATCCGCACTGGCAAGCTCGCCGTGAACCTCGATGCGAAAACCGTCGAAGTCGATGGCGCGCGCGTGCACCTGACGGGCAAGGAATATGCGATGCTCGAGCTGCTCAGCTTGCGCAAGGGCACGACGCTGACCAAGGAAATGTTCCTCAACCACCTGTACGGCGGGATGGACGAGCCCGAGCTGAAGATCATCGACGTCTTCATCTGCAAGCTGCGCAAGAAGCTGAGCATGGCGTGTGGTGGCGAGAATTACATCGAGACGGTGTGGGGCCGCGGTTACGTTTTGCGCGAAGCCGACGAGATCGCCGAAGTCGCCTGAGGCTGCCAACGGACGGATTGCGGGAAGGCCGGTCGCAGCAATGCGGCGGGCCTTTTTTGCGTGGGCATCGTGCGGTTCAGGCCACATCATTTCGATCGCGGTATTTTTTCGACAAGCCGGGTCGTATCGACGACGGAATAAACCACCCCGGTCGCCCGTTCGGTTGGCGCGACACAGCTGATCCTTATCTGCTGACAGAACTGCGAACGCCCGTTCGTGGGTCGCAATAGGAGAACCTTCAAATGGCTACAATTTATGGAACGAGCGGTATCGATTTCATTTCGGGCACCGAACTCGACGATTTTCTCTATGGCTATCGTTTCGGCCAGAAAGGCCTCGACACCGGCGCCGACACGATCCTCGGTGGCAAGGGCAATGACTTCATCGACGGGGCCGGGGGCGCCGACACGCTCAACGGCGGCGAAGGCGAAGACACCATTTTCGGTGGCAACGGCAACGACAACATCGACGGCGACAAGGACAATGACCTTCTTAACGGCGAGAACGGCAACGACCTGATCAACGGCGGCGAAGGCGACGATGTCCTCAACGGCGGCGCAGGCTTTGACCGGCTATTCGGCGGCAAGGACAATGACATCATGGACGGCGGTGCCGGCAACGACACGATGGATGGCGGTGAAGGCAACGACAATCTGCTCGGGGGCGCAGGTGCCGACGTGGCGACCGGCGGCGAAGGCGATGACAGCGTGCAGGGCGGCGCGGGCGCCGACACGCTCAACGGCGGCGACGGCGATGACTTCATCGTTGGCGACGGGCTGACGGCGGCATTCGGCGACGCAGCCGACAAGCTGTTCGGCGACAAGGGCACCGACACGATCCTCGGCGGCGGCGGCGCTGACCAGATCGACGGCGGCGAAGGCCAGGATTTCCTGACCGGTGGTGCCGGCAACGATCTGTTCAAGTTCGTCGGCGACTGGGGCTTCGACACGGTGACCGACTTCCAGGACGGCCTCGACAAGGTCGACCTGCGCGGCAACGGCCTGAACTTCACTGCACTGAACTTCGAACTGACCGATGCCGACAGCGACGGCAGCACCGACGACCTTCTGATCAAGACCGATCAGGGCGGCTTCGGCGAAATCGCGCTGCTCAATACCGCCGTGGCGCAAGTCACCGCGGCCGACTTCATCTTCTGATCGAACCGGGAGTGCGGC
>JBJXFA010000096.1:0-3856 GCA_046153865.1 Sphingomonadaceae bacterium | reverse complement strand
CCAGGAAGCGCGCCGCCTGCACACGCTGATCGCCGAACAGGCCGAGAGCTATGCGGCCGTCGCCCGGCTCGTGCCGATGCCACGCGCGGCGGCGGCGGTCGAGGACACGACCGACGATGACGAGGCGGCCCCCGTCAAGGGCGGCGTGCCGGTGACGCGACCGAGCGACTTGCTCGAGGCGATCCTCGCTGCCGGTCGCAAGGGTGTCGGCATTCAGCGCTACAAGGGTCTGGGCGAAATGAACGCCGAGCAGCTTTGGGAAACCACGCTCGATCCCGAGAACCGGGCGATGCTGCGCGTCGAAATCTCGCAGGCCGAGATGGCCGACGAGATTTTCACGCGACTGATGGGCGACGTCGTCGAGCCGCGCCGCGAATTCATCCAGGAGAACGCGCTCAACGTCGCCAACCTCGACGTTTAGGGCTTGCGCGTGCCGCAGGCGAAATTTGCAGGGCATGCAGAACTTGCAGCGTTCCTGTAGGTTACCCTTGGTTATGGGGACTTCAGGACAGTGAGCGGCTTGGCCAGACGTGACGCGGCAAGCAAGGGGTTGAACCGCCAATGTGCCCGACAGACTTGCTTTCGGACAATGGTCTTGACGGGAAGCGCAGCGGCCTCGCTCGCCGTTGCACAGGCGCAGACGACAGCCCCCGCAGATCCGTTCGATGATGACGCCTTCGAGCGGTCGCTCCCTGCGCTGGAGCCCGACCTCCCTGAGCCGGTCGTTCCTGAGCTGGAAACCCCGCCACCCGAACTCGATGCCGAGCTCGATGCGCCCTTGCCGTCGATTGCCGCGGTCGAAGCGGCCCCCGCGATCGTCGTTGAGGACACAAGCCTGCCCGCGATCCGTTATCGCGTCACGCTGACAGGGCTGCGCGAAGTCGGGCTCGAGGACCGGTTCGAAGATTTGTCGGCGCTGTTCGACAAAGGCCGTCGCGCCGAAAACAGTGCGCAGATCACGGCGCGCGCCGCCGAGGATGCGAAGCTGGCCGAGCGCCTCCTGCAATCGGAAGGCTTTTATGACGCGACTGCAACTGCGCTGGTCGGGCCGTTGCCTGATGCGAGCGGCCAGCTGCCGGTCGTGATCAGCGCGGTGGCGGGAACGCGCTACACGCTGGGCGACATTTCCGTCACTGGCGCGTCCACGGGGCCGACCGTCCTTGCGCGTTCGGCGCTCGGCCTGCGGCGCGGCGACCCGATCGTAGCCGCCGCAATCGAGTCGGCGGAAGCGCGCGTTGCGCTAAGCCTGCCCGAACAGGGCTTTCCCTTTGCCGCCGTCGGCGCACGCGATATCCTGCTTGATGAAACCACCTTCACCGGCGACTACCGGCTGGCGATCGACCCCGGTCCGCGCGCGCGCTTCGGCGTGCTGCGGCCCGATGGCGATCCGGTTTTCGATGCCGAGCATCTGGCGATCTTCCCGCGGTTCGAGGCCGGCCAGATTTACGATGCGCGCCGCGTCGACGATCTGCGCCAGGCCCTTGTGGCAACCAGCCTGTTTGCAACCGCTGCCGTCGAGCCGGTGCGCACCGGGGTCATCAACGCCGATGGTACTGAAACGGTCGATCTGATCGTTCGTCAGGTCAAGGGCCCGTGGCGCACGCTGGCGGGGAGCGCGGGCTATTCGACTGGGCAGGGCATCAAGCTGCAAGGGTCGTGGACGCACCGCAACCTGTTTCCGCCCGAAGGCGCGCTGATCGCCGAGGCTATCGTCGGCACGCAGGAGCAAGGCGCGGGCGTCAACTTCCGCCGCTCCAACGCGGGCCTGCGCGACCGGACGTTCCAGATCGCCGGGTCGTTCGCGCGCCAGCGCTTTGCCGCCTTCGATGCCGAAACCATTGCGGTCTCATCAAGTCTGGCCCGCGTGAGCACGCCCTTGTGGCAAAAGCGCTGGACCTATTCGGGCGGCGTCGAGATCATCGCGACCCGCGAAACGCGCTTCGAGGCCACGCAAGCGGAGCGGGTCCGGAGCAACTATTTCATCGGCGCGCTGCCGCTCCAGCTGGGCCATGACCGCTCGAACAGCCTGCTCGATCCGACGCGCGGTTTCCGCGTCAACCTGCGGCTCAGCCCGGAAGTCCAGCAGCGGGGCGGGAGCGCCGACTTCGACAGCTATGTGAGCGCGCTTGTCGAAACGAGCGGCTATTGGAGCATCACCGAACCGCTGGTGCTTGCCGCCCGCGCGCGTATCGGTGCCATCGTGGGAACGCGTCGCGATGCCATTGCCCCATCACGACGGCTTTATGCCGGGGGCGGCGGTTCGGTGCGCGGTTTCGGCTATCAGGCGCTGGGCCCCCGAGACCTGAACGGCGATCCCATCGGTGGCAAGTCGCTTACGGAATTCGCGCTCGAAGCGCGCTATCGCTTCGGCAGTTTCGGCATCGTGCCGTTCATCGATGTCGGCCGGATCGGCGAATCGGCAACGCCCTCGCTTTCGGACCTGCGCTTCGGCGCAGGGATCGGCGGGCGCTATTACACCAATTTCGGGCCGATGCGTATCGACGTCGCGACGCCGATCGGTCGCCGTCCGGGCGAGCCGCGCGTGGCGCTCTATCTCTCGATCGGGCAGGCGTTTTGATGGCAGCGCGCATCGCCCGCTGGGTCGCGATCCTCGTTGCCGTCCTGCTCGTCGCCGCTGGCGGCCTGCTGCTGTTCCTCGACACGACGCCGGGCAAACGCTTCGTCCTTACCCGGTTGGCAGGGTTCGCGACCGAATCGGGCATCAGCGTCCATGCCGAGCGGATCGAGGGATCGCTGTATGGCCGCATGGCGCTCATCGGCGTCGAGGTGCGCGATCCGCAGGGCGCTTTCCTGACAGCGCCGCGCGTGACGGTCGACTGGCGACCGCTCGCTTATGCGAGCAATCGCCTCGACATCCGCGAACTGAGCGGCGTAACGGCCCGGCTGATCCGCGCCCCCGCGCTCCGCGTCGTTGCGCCCGACCCCGATGCGCCGCTGCTTCCCGATCTCGACATCGCCATCGGCAGGCTGTCCTTTGCCCGCATCACGATCGAACCGGCGGTGACCGGGCGTCGCCACATCGTCCGGCTCAGCGGACGTGCCGATATCGCCGACGGTCGTGCGACCGTGATTGCTGCGGCAGCGGCGTTGCGCGAAGCTGGGGTCGCAGGTGGCGACCGGCTTTCGGTCACGCTCGATGCCGTGCCCGATGCCGATCGCCTGACTCTCGACGCGACGCTGGATGCCCCGGCGGGCGGCTTGGTGAGCAGTTACACGCGCGTGGCTAAGCCGGTTGCGATCCGCCTCGACGGGCGCGGCAGCTGGAACGCGTGGGAAGGGCGAGCAGTCGCACGGCTCGATGGAGCTCCGCTCGCCGATCTTCCCGTGCGGGCGCGTGACGGCACTTTCGCCGTCAAGGGGCTGATTGACGCAAGTATGCTGCTTTCGGGACCGTCGCAGCGGCTGCTTGCGCCGCGCCTCGCGGTCGATCTGGTGACGACGCTTGCCGATCGCCGCGCCGACACGCGCATTACGCTGCAATCGGATGCGGTTGCGATGACGGCCACCGGCCTTGTGGACTTGGGCGCGAACCGGTTCGAAAATTTGCAGGTTGCAGCGCACCTCAAGCGTCCCGGAGTCCTCGCGCCGAACCTGGCTGGCCGCGACGTGCGCCTCGCTGCGGTCGTCAACGGCGGGTTCGCGCGCCCCGACATAGCTTACCGGCTGACGGCCGCCGCGCTCGCGTTCAACGCGACCGGCATTGAGGGACTAGGTCATACACTCATAAATCGCTAGCCAAGGCGTTCGAGTTTTGATTCAAGCTCCGTGAAGGAGTTTGTCCATGAGCGCACGTCGGTACGAGCTTTCGGATTTTGAATGGTCTGTGATCGCGCCG
>JBJXFA010000092.1:0-10897 GCA_046153865.1 Sphingomonadaceae bacterium | reverse complement strand
CCGTCGATCGCGGCATGATGAACCTTGGCGACGAGGGCGAAACAACCCTTGGGAAGCCCCTCGATATTGTCGAGCCCTTCGACGATGACGAATTCCCAAAGCGGTTTGCTCAGGTCCATCGGCCGCGAATGCAGCCGCGCCACCTGGATGCACAGCTGCCGCCAGTCGCCCGGCGCGGGCAATGCGATGTGCCGCACATGATATTCGATGTCGAAATCGGGATCCTGGATCCAATAGGGATGATCGAGATCGAACGGCACGCGCACCAGCCGCTCGCGGAACGAGCGCGCGCCGCCGAGGCGGCTCTCGACAAATGCCAGAATGTCCTTGAACCTGACGAAACCGCCCGGTGCTGTCGACGGATCATAGATACCAACCGAACCGATATGCATCGGCGTTGCCGGCGTCTCCATGTAGACGAAGCTCGCGTCTTGCCCGCTCAGCTGCTGCATATGTCTCTCCCTGCCGCGCTTTTGTGCTCGCGTGCAGCCGATATGCTGGCCTGCTTTTGCGTGCGCGGCAAGCGCTATAGCGTGAGTTAGGCCATGGTCGCGAACAACACACGGGAAGACCGCCGTCGATAGCGCACGCTGGTGCCGATCGCTGCAAACCCGCCGAGCATCATCGCCCAGGTCGCGGGTTCGGGAACCGGGGCCACACGCGCAAACTGCGGCGTGAAGCTGTCGATGATGCCGATCGTAAAACCATCGTCGTCGACGCTGACAAAATTGGAGACATCATTGGGTCCAAGTGGGCTGTTGATGATGATTTGCCCGGCGCAGATAAAGCCGCAGCCCTCTCCATTCGGCGTCGTAAAACCAAACCGCAGGTCAAACACCGAAAAACTGTTTCCGTCAGCCGAAAGCGTCCCGAAACCCTGAACTGGGCCCGGTGCCACATCGGCCGCAATATCGGCCAGCGTCGCAACGATGCCGCCGAGGTTCAGCGTCAGCGCCGTGATCGCGCCCGAACCGAAGCTCTCCCCCGGCAGGATCGCATCCTCGAGCGTCAGCGTTCCGCTCACCGTCGATGAGGTAAATCGGGGCGATGGCTCCGAAATCACAACATCAGTCGCCGAAAGCACAAACGTCGCAGCGTTTGCGCCAGCGGGAAAAAGGCTGAGCAGCGCAAGGCCGACGGCCAACGACGCTGTTCGAACAAATCTTGCACACTCTGGCATGGCTCAGTCCTTTAAGGGTTAACCTTCAAGATACGAACGCAACGCCACTCCGGCTGCATCCAGCCGGTCACAACACCCGGATTTTTCCGCGCCTGTCCCGTAACGGGACGGACAAATGCTACTTCCCGAAGCCGAAGACGTCCTGATGATACACGCCGTCCTCGATCAGCCCTTCGAGCCAGGTCGATCCGGCAAGGTGATCGCCGCCGGTCTTTTCAGCGTGGATGCGGATCAGCGTGTCGCGCACGGCCGGTGCCATGTAGCGCCCGTCGCCACACAGGAACACTTGGCCGCCCTTGGCAATCACGTCCCAAACCGCGTCGCGCGCATCCCAGATTGCATCCTGCACGAACCGATGCGGGTGGCCCTCAACCTGCGAATACGCAAGGTGTAAGTCGATCACGCCATCGGCCGCCCAGCGTTCCATCTCATCGCGGCACAGCCAGTCATGCTCGGGATGCCGCGCGCCGAAGAACAAGTGACAAGGCGCGGTCGCGCGGCGTTCGGCGCGCTCCTGGATGAAGCCCCGCAACGGCGCAAATCCCGTGCCGGGTCCGATCAGCACAAGCGGCACTGCGCCGTCCTGCGGTGGCGCGAACGGCGGATTGGGTCGCCGCACATAGCCGAACACATGTTCGCCCGGCAGCAGATCGCGCATATGCGTCGAGGCAAAGCCCTGATGCACACCGATCCCCGACCAGGCCGGCGCATGCACCGTGCCGACGATGAGATCGACCGCGTCGGGCTGCACCAGCGGCGACGACGCGATCGAATAAAAGCGCGGCGCGACGCCCGACGACAGTTCGACGAAGCTGTCGAGGCTCAGGTCAGCCACCGGAAATTTCACCAGCAGTCCGAGCAATGTCAGCCGCGGCTCGGCCACCTCGGCCTGCCAAACGGCATCGTCGGCAAGCCGCGCCAGCTGCGCCTTCGTATCCGGGCAGCGCGTTTGCGCCTGCACGACCTCGAGCGCGCGGCGCGGCATCGGATCCTGGATTTCGACGAAATCGGTCAGCAGTTGCCGCACCGTGACAGTCCGCCCGACAGGCAAATGCCGGAACCGGCTGCCCGCGCCTTGTGGCACGACCTGCATATCGCCAGACGCGTCCAGCCGTTCGATCACAAGGTCAACGAGGTTCTTCTGGTTGCGGGCATAAATCGCGACGTGGTCGCCTGCAGCGTAGCTTTGCCCTTTGGGAAGCTTGATCGTGATGAAGCGCGTCGATCCGCGCGGCGCTTCCTTCGCGAAATCCCAGAGTCCGTCGGCAGGCCGCACCATCTCGTCGTTGCGCAGGATTTCCATCGCAACCGCCTGATCGGGCAATACGGCGGCGCGTGCATCACGGCCGTCCACGACCTGCAACGACAGCGCCGATGCCTTCGCAGCCTCACCTTTTGCACCCAGAGCTGCCCACAAATCCTTGAGAAACGCCGCAACGCCGCCATCGAAATCGCCGTCGCCATTCGCCTCGCCCCGCGCGCACAGCCGTTGTGCACCCGTCGCCTCGAACGCCGCATCGATTTTTTTGGGGAAGGCTTGATAATTGGGCCACTGCGAATTGCCGATTCCAAGCACGGCAAATTTCGTCTCGGGCCAATGCGCGTCCTTGAATTGCCCGGCATCGATCGCGGCCTCAACTGCGAGGGCACTGTCCGGCGCGCGACCATTGTAAGTGGCCGTCACGACCACCACGATGCGGTCATCGGGCAGCGTATTCATGGCCTCGTCAAGGGACACTGCGCGTGTCTCGAACCCGTCATGACCTGCGCGCTCGGCAATTTCCTCGGCAATATCGCGTGCTGTCCCCAGCGAAGTGCCGTAGATTACCGAGAGCCGCTGACCGGCCCCCGCTGCGCGCGCAAGCTCTTCGTTCCCCTGCGATACCTTGAGCGGCTCGGCGACTGTTAGCCGCTCGCCGGGCTTGCGCGGGCGAATGCGCATCCAGAACTCATCGGGCTTGATCGTGAGCGATTCCTTGAGCGACAGCCGATATCCGCGGCGGTCGGCAATCGCGAACTTCTGCAGGATCATGGCAATCGCAAGCTTGGTCTCGACTAGCGCGAATTGCCGCCCGATACACGCCCGCGCGCCATTGCCGAACGGCTTGTAGGCATGAGGATGGTGCCGGGCTTCGGCCTCGGGTAGCCAACGGTCGATATCGAATTCCTCGGGGTTGTCCCAAGCGCTCGGATGGCGCTGCAGCCCCAATGCATAGACACTGACCGGGCGATCCTTGCGCAAGCGCCACTTGCCGCCGATCACCTGATCCTCGTACGGCCCCACTGAAAACACCGGAGCCGTCGGCCACAGCCGTTGCGTCTCCTTCACGATCCGCTCGATCACCTTGAGATGCGCCAGATGTTCATAGGCGGGCCGCGTATCGCCGGGGAGGACGCGATCGACCTCGGCATAGGCCTGCGCAAGCAAGGCAGGCGCGCGCAGCATTTCCATGAACGCAAAAGTCAGCAATCCCGACGTCGTCTCATGCCCCGCGATCAGGAACGTCAGCACCTGATAGCGGATGTTGATATCGTCGAGACGCTCGCCGGTTTCTGGATCGGCAGCGGTCAGCATGAGGTTGAGCAGGTCACGCCCGTCGGTCGGGTTGCGTCGCCGCTCGGCGATCACGGAATCGACGAGCGTGTTCATCGCCGCAATGTCTTCGTTGAATGTCCGCTTCGAACGTGTCGCGAACCGTTGCTGGATCGGCAGCCGCGTGATGATGTTGAGCACTTCGCTCAGCGCACGCCCCAAGCTTTCGAGGAAGGGGTCAAGATCGTCGCGCCCGAAACTGTCAAAGCGATGACCGAAGCCCGCTATAGCGATCGAATCGAGTGTCAGCCGCGTCATGTCGTCGGCCACCAGAATGTCTGTCCCTGCCCGCGCCGACCATTTCGCGACGAGCTGGTCGCACACCTCCAGGATCATTTCAAAATAGCCGCGCATCGCGCGTTGGCTGAAAGCGGGCAGCAGGATGCGGTGCGCTTTGCCCCAATTCGCCTCGTCGCTGAACGCGGTGAACAGGCCATCGCCCGCGAATTTGCGAACCAAGCGCAGGCCCCCGGCAGGAATTTTGCGGAAGCGAGTTTCGTCGGACAGCTCGGCCACCAGATCAGGGTGCGTTATGAAAATGCTGACCCGGCTGCCAAACAGCAGCTTGAAAATGCCGGGCTCCTCGTATGCTTTCGAAAGTTCGAGCAAATGCCCCATCAATCCCGCTTTGGGGATCTGGTGCAGATTGCCCAGCAGCGGCACCGCTTTGGGTGCCGGAATCGTGCTTATGTCAGCCATTGCGCTCTCCCGCCGACAGTGTGCGCAGATCACGTGACAGCTTCAAGCACTTCAACAAAAAAGGGCCGGTCTTTCGACCGGCCCTTTCAAGATCATCGCCGAAGCGAAGATTACATGCCCGCGCCGGGGCCGTAGGTGATTTCGACGCGACGGTTCTGCAGTTCGCGCACGCCGTCGGCGGTCTGAACACGCAGGTTGGTTTCGCCCAATGCACGGCTGGTGATGATCCCGTCGGGGATGCCCTTGCCGGTCATGTAAGTGCGGACCGAGTCGGCGCGACGCTGCGAGAGGCCGAGGTTGTAGCGCGGCGTGCCCGACGTATCGGTGTAGCCGGCCAGCATGACCTGCGCCTGGCCGCAATCGCCATACGCAGTGATCGCGTTGTCGAGGATCGAAGCCGCTTCGGGCGTGATGTCCGAACGGTCAAAATCGAAGAACACGATATACGGCCCCGGCGTGCAGACCGCTGCCGGGGGAGGCGGCGGAGGCGGAGGCGGAGGAGGCGGCGGCGGGGGAGGCGGCGGCGGAGGCGCAACTTCGGGCTCGCCGAAGTTGAAGATCAGGCTGCCGAGGATGCTGTGCGAGCGGAAACGGCCCTGGTTCGCGCGGCCAAGACCATCGACCAGATCGATGTTGTCAGCGTTAAAGAAGCGATACTTCAAGCCAACGTCGATATTGCGGCTCAGCGGCGCACGCACGCCGGCAATTGCCTGATAGGCAAAGCCGGTGTCCGAATCGTCGAGGAATGTGCCCGCAGGACTGATCGAATATTCCGAAAGCTTGACCCGAGCGACACCGGCACCACCGCCGATGAATCCGTTGATGCCATCGTCATCACCGAAATCGATAAGGCCATTAAGCATGAAGCTCAGTGCCGACGTCGTGCCGTCAACGCGACCGTTGCCGGGGCCAGCAGCGGCCAGCGAGCCGCCGCGACGGGTCGTTGTCGTGCTCGTGTAGCCGGTTGCATCAGCTTCGCGATAGCCGACTTCCGCTTCGAGGCGGAACGGACCGAAGTCATAACCGATGATGCCGTCGACATCATAACCGGCACGATGATCGATGCGACCGGCTCCGGCCAGAGTGCCGATATCGAGGGTCAAATCCTCAACGAGCATGGCGCCGCCTTCGACACCGATATACCAAGCATCGTCACGCGCAAACGCGGGCGAAGCAATGGCGGTGGAGGCGAGCGCAACTGCGACAGCCATCTTCCGCATAATAATCCCCTTTCTGAAGTGTCCCATAGGACAGCGATAAATCCCTAACGAAACGATGGTTTCGGTGCAAGTCGGCAGTTGACCTAAACTGTTGCTCAAATGTCGCACAAAAACCATGACGTTTCCGAAAGGTCTCCGGGGAAACTGCCCTTTGCAGAAAGGGTTCCGCGTAAAGTCAGACCGCTGAAAACAAACCATGGGCTTCGAGGCCAGCGATGAGCGCGCCAAGCGCTGCGCGGGCTTCGTTATCCACGGTCCCACCGCCGCTCGGGGCAGGAACGCGCGGTTGCCGCGCGGCTATTACCCGTTCGCCGCCGACGCTCAATGTAGCGGCGGTCAGCGCACCGATTGCCCATCCGCTCGCAGTCCAGCGGACCATCACGCCATCGGCCAAGCTCCAAGCCATCAGTCCTTCGAATGGTGCAAGGAAGCGCCATCCCGCGCTCGTCCAGCACGCAATTGCGCCGGATTGCCCTGCCCATGCGCCGGTCGGTGTGTCGTTCACGATCCAGCACTGCCCGATGACAGGTGCAGTGGGCACCGTCGTCGGCGCAACCGCAACAACGACCGCCTGCACTGCGATGTCGGCCACAGCGAGGGCTTCGTTGTGCGTCATTTCCTTCTGCGTCTGCGCAGCGGCCAGCAACGGCAGCTTCAGGCGATCGGTGACAAGCGGCATTGCGGTCTCCTCAGTTCGTTGGAATGGTAATGGTGACAGGTGGCGACGCGCCGAAGGTGCCGATCTGGACGACCTCGATCATCACCGTAAGGGCACCCGCCGCGAAGTCGGCCGCTCGTTCGGCCGCGGCATAGGTCCAGATGGGTGACATGACCTCGCTCGCAAGATCGGCACGCCCGCTCGCGCGCTTGGTCACACGATAAGCCTCGCGCTCTTCGCCTAGCGGCGCCTCGATCGTGTCGCGCCAGGCCCAGCCGTCCCGGCTCCGCCGCAGCCAGCGAACCTCTCGGTCCGCCCCGACCGCCCGCACATCAAGCGCCACCGGCGCGAGCGGCAAGCGCGCTTTCCCGACAACCACCGGCCCTGTAGCCACAGCGCCCGTCGCATCCCCGACGCCTACCGCCATCACCGTCAACCCACCGACAGCCAGCGCATCCGGCAGCCGCCGCAGCGCCAGCGGGTCGAGCATCACGAAGCCGGTATCAGCCGGATGCCCGCCTGCCGCCCATTCGGTCCCGCGCCGCCCACGCCACAAGTCTGACAGCCGCCATCGCCCCGCCCCCAGCGGCTCGGCCCGCGCAAACTGCAGCGCTTCCTCGCCGATCAGCGCCAGGTTCGAGCCCGCCAGCAATGCCACGTCGTCGGCATCGGACAGCATCATCGCTGCGTTCAGCAGCTGCACCTCGATCGGGTTGACTCGATCGACCAGAGCGCAAGGCCCGGCCCCGAGCGCCGTCACCGTCCGGCCCATGATCGCCGGAAACGCGGTCGAGCCCGCATCGCTAAAGCGCGCGCCACTGTCGGTGCTCGCCAGCAGCCCCGCCCGCCGCCAGCCCGCCGATGCACCACTCGCCGCGACCGCGACATGCACCGAATTTTCGGGCGTATCGCTCAGTTGCGGCAGATCGAGCACCGCCAGCGTCGTCGGCCCATGCGGCTGGTCGATCTCGCGCACCGGCCGCCCGGTGTCCGCCGCCGTCACCGGCGCGCTCGCCGCCGCCCATTGCACCAGCGCCAGGCGCACGACCATCGCCTCAAACGCGACTGACGCCACGCGCCATTCACCGTTCAGCCCCGGCACGACCACGCGGTCTCCGGGAGAGACATCGATCGCGCGCCATGGCAGCGTTACCGTCGCCGTAGTGCGCTCGGCCCAGGCGCGCGTCAGCCGCGCCTCGGCAATCGACCGCGCTCCCGCTGCATCCACGGTCGCGGGCAGATCGATTCGCACTTCGCGCCGCGCCGCGCTATCGCGCCGCGCCCGCTGCGATCCCATCAGATAATCGCGCCCCACATCATTATAGGCCAGCGTCACGATCTCAGGGATCGTCGTCGCCGCGCTCCGATCGACCGCCAGCGCTGCCGCACTCCGCCCGCGCCCCGCGCCCCGATCGTCACGCGCCACGCCGCGTAGCACTCCCGGCCCAAACCGCGCCGTAAGCCCGCCAACACCATCGACCAACGAAAACGGCAGCGCCGCCGCCAGCGCCTCGGCCACCCCGCGCACGCTGTCGCCCTGCGCCGCCACGCCCGTCAGCGCCGCACCCCCATCGCTCGCAATCCCGCCCAGCGCGCCGATCACCGCCCCCGCCGAAGTCGCCCCCGCGTCCGCAATCACTTCAAAGCTCAAAGACGGAATCCGATTGCCGAAATCCCCCAGCTGCATGTCCTCGAACACCGCATAGGCGATCCCGCGATACGCAGGCGTCCCCCCGATCCCCTCGCGCCCCGCGATCAGCGGATCGAGTCCCTGCCCCTCGCTTCCGGTATAAACCCGAAACCCGGTCTCGGACTTGAAGTCCCCCGCCGCCCCGCGCAGCAATTTCCCATCGGCCCAGATCCGCCCGATGCCCACGATCGCCCGCGCCACCGCCTGCAGATACCCCATCGCCCCCGCCACCGCAGGCGACAGCAAGGTCGAAGGCGGCACATACCCGGTCGCCGCCGGATCGCCATTCGCCGCGCGCTGCTTCCAATCCCCCCAGCAATTTGCGTCGAACAGCTCATACGAAAGCGACACGATCAACCCGAACCCCGCCGCCCGTGCCCGCTCCGCAAAATCGACATGCCAAGCCGCAGTCGCCACATTGAGCGCGCCGCCCGCAAGGCTCACCAGATACTGCGCGCCCACGCGTTCGAGCCGAAAATAATGGCTCATCCCGACATAATGATTGATCGCGCCTTCATACCCGAGCCGCTGAATGTTGCGCAGCAATCGCGCCGGCGTCACGTTATAGGCGTCGTCATATCCCGTCGCGATCCCCGCCCCATGTGGCGGCACCTGCACATCGCCCAGCCGCAGCACCGACCCCGCCCCGTCGCAGCGCATGTCGGCCAGCTCGACCCAGGCCTCCTGCGTCGCCGCCAAAGGCGCGTCACTGTTGTCAAAACCCTCGGGCACCAGAGAGATAAACATCCGGTCGATATCGCCCGCAAACACCGGATCGGCCTCGCCCGGCAACACGAACCCGCCATCCAAGGCATCGAAATCCAGCGTAACGACCGCATCCTCGGGATCGCCCACCGCATAATTCCACAGCCGCACGAACCAGCTCTTCGCCGCCCCCGCCGCATCGCGCCCCTCGATCGTCAGCGTCGGGCCATTGATGGCATCGAGCGCCTGCACCCCCGCCGACCGCCACGCAAACGACAGCACGCACCCCCGAAAATCGCGGCTCGTCGCATAGCGCAGCAACGGATGATCGACCCGGTCCTCGGCCCACCAGATCAGCCCCGCCAGATCGTCCTTCCGATAAAAAACCGCATCGACGCGCAGCGCATGCGGCCCGGTCGTCACCACCGCCGCCATCATCGGCCGCGGAAAATCGACCGTCCAGTAAACCGGATCGAACCGCTTCACGAACGTCGAAACCCGCGCGCTCTCAGCCCCCGCCAGCCACCAGCCCATGTGTCACTCCCGCCGAAGGCAGAAGAAGGCTGCTCACGCGAAGACGCAAAGACGCAAAGGAAAGGCTGCCTTCCTTTGCGTCTTAGCGTCTTTGCGTGAGACCCCTTCTTTCTACTCCACACCCAAAGCCGCCCGCACCGCCCGCGCCACTTGGCGGCTAGACCGCGCCAGCGCCTCGGGCGCACTCGCAGCAGGCGCATTGACCGCAATCGAAACCCGCAGCTCGCGCACCCCACCGCCACCCGCCATCACCGACCCACTCGCCGTCGGCACGAACAATTCGGGTCCGCGCTCGCCGACCACATAGGCCCGCCCCGGCGACACCGGCCCGCCGGTCGCTCGTCCCGGCACGCCTGTAAGCGCGCCCACCGCCGCAGTCCCCAGACTGACCAGCCCGCCGCCGCCAAACAGCGACGACACCCCTGATCTCACCGCGGCATTGGCGATGTCGTTCAGCGTCGCCAGCGCCACGCTTTTGAGGTCTTCAAAGCCAAACTTGCCGTTGCGGATCGCACGCGAAAGGCCCGCTTCGATCAGCCGACCCGCCCGGTCCGCGCCCGCGCCCAGCCCTTCTTCAAGCACCAGCCGCATCGTCGCAACATCGCGTGCGAACCCCTCGGTATCGAGCCGCACGCCCGCCAAATCTTCATCCATCGGGAAACGCCTCCATGATTGCGCGCAGGTCGATCGGTGCTGGCAGCGGTGCGAGCAATGCCTCGAAAATTACCACCAGCTCGTCGGGCGTCGCGGCCCAAAACTCATCCGCCCGCCACCCGAGCGACACCCCTGCGAGCCCCGCCAGCCGCCGCGCCGAATACGAAAAGCTTTCCCCTCTCTCCTCAGGGGAGAGGGCGACTCGCGAAGCGAGCGGGGAGAGGGGCCTCACTGCCCGTGCAATATCTGCCGCAGCAACACCGTTAGCGCAGGCGTCACCCCACCCAGCCCCTGCGCCACCACCGCCTCGCCGAGCATCTCGCGCGAAACATCCTCGCGCTCGGCAAGACAATGCCAGAACAGCGCAACAATTTCGGCGATCCGCATCTCTCCCGCAGCCGCGCGCTCAACCAGCGCAAACAGCGATCCCAGCTCGCCCTCGGCGGCCACCAATGCTGCAAAGCTCGGTCGCAGCAAGAGCTCGGCCCCGCCCACTCGGATGCTCGCCTCGCCGCGCAACGGGTTCACAGCACCACCACCGGGCCCGAGCTTTCCAGGCTCAGCGCATAGCTCCGCTCGCCATTGAAATCCCCGGCATAGTCCAGCCGCGACACGAGAAACAGCCCCTGCATCCGCTCGCCGCTTTCGAAGCTGATCTCGCAATCGTCGATCGTGCCCGAAAGCGCATTGGTCTTCACCCGCGTCTCGGCGATCGACCCGGTAAACACCCCCGCGCCCGAAACGCTGACCGAGCGCACCCCCGCGCCCGAAAGCAGCTCGCGCCACCCGCCCGAGCCCTTGTTGGTCACGACCACCGCATCGCCGTTGATCGAAAGCTGCGTCGTCCGCATCCCCGCCACCGTCGCATAAACGACCGGCGTCCCCCCGTTCCCCACCTTGAGCAGGAACGCACTTCCCTTTTCCGCTGGCATGTCTGTCTCCTACCCCGCCAAAACCCGCACCC
>JBJXFA010000077.1:0-3642 GCA_046153865.1 Sphingomonadaceae bacterium | reverse complement strand
CCCTATGCCGAGGAAGCCTTTCCGATGACCACAGCATCCCCTGAATCGGGCACCAACGCCGCGATTCCCGACGCCGCGACACAGGTCGATATCTATCGCCGGATGTCGCTGATTTCGCAGAACGACGAGGCCGCACGCAAGACGGTCAAATCGGGCCGGCTGATGATGCCCTATTATTCGCCCAAGGGACAGGAAGTCATTCCGTCGGCCGTCTCGGTCAACCTCCACGACGACGACCGCATCTGCACAATCTATCGCGGGACGCACGACATGCTTGCCAAAGGGGTGCCGCTGCGCGACCTCTGGGCGGAAATGGCGGGCCGGGTGACGGGAACCTGCAAGGGCAAAGGGGGCCCGATGCACGTCACGCACCCGGCTTCGGGGGCAATCCTGACGACAGGTATCGTCGGTTCGTCGATGCCGATTGCCAACGGCCTTGCCTGGGCCGCGAAACTGTCGGGAAGCAAGCGCGTGACGATTGCCTATTTCGGCGATGCGGCGTCCAATATCGGCGCGTTTCACGAGAGCCTCAATCTCGCCTCGGTATGGAAGCTGCCGGTCGTGTTCATCTGTCAGAACAATCTGTTCGGCGAACACACCCGGTTCGAGAACTCGACCTCGGTCGACCAGATTTCAAAGCGCGCCGTGGCGTACGGCATGCCCGGCGTTACGGTGAACGGCAACGACCCGTTCGAGATGTACGCCGCCGCGCACGCCGCGATCAACCGCGCGCGCGACGGCGAGGGGCCGACGCTGATCGAAGCCATGACATTCCGCTTTTATGGGCATGTGTTCGGCGACGACGACCATTATATGACCAAGGACGAGAAAGCAGCGGCACTGGCAAAAGACCCGCTGCCCCTGTTCCGGGCGCGACTGATTGCGGGCGGCGTGGCCACCGAGGCGAAGCTCGCCGCACTCGATGCCGACATTCGCGCCCAGATCGAGGACGCCATTCAGTTCGCGCTGTCGAGCGAAATGCCGCCGATCGAAGAACTCACACGCGATGTTTATGCCGACGCGGGAGCCGCTTGATGTCTGTCGAAACCAAGAAACTGAATTTCATCCAGGCGATAAACCAGGCCCTGGTCCAGGCGATGGATGCCGACCCCACCATTCTGGTGCTCGGCGAAGACATCGCTGACCGCGAAGGCGGCGGCGTCGTCGGGGTAACCAAGGGGCTGTCGACCCGTTTTGGCGACGACCGGGTCAAATCCACACCGATTTCGGAGCAGGCGATTATCGGCGCGGCGATCGGTGCTGCCATCGACGGTTACAAGCCTGTCGCCGAAATCATGCTGATGAACTTCACCACGGTCTGCATGGACATGATCGTCAACCATGCCGCCAAACTTCGTTATATGTCGGGCGGGCAGACGACCGTTCCCATCGTCATCCGCATGATGACAGGTGCCGGCATCGCGAGCGGCGGGCAGCACAGCGATTTCCTCGAAGCGTGGTTCGCACATACGCCGGGCCTGAAAGTTGTTGCGCCGTCCAATCCGGCCGACGCCAAGGGGCTGATGCTGTCGTGCATCGCCGATCCCGACCCGTGTATCTTCATCGAAACCTCGCGCGCCTATGGCGTCGCTGGCGATGTGCCCGTCGACGCCATTCCGGTGCCGCTGGGCAAGGCACGGGTCGCGCGCGAGGGCAGCGATGTCACCTTGATCAGCTATGCCGAAATGGTCACCCGCTGTCTGACGGCAGCAACCGAGCTGGAAAAGGAAGGCATCTCGGCCGAAGTCGTCGATCTGCGGACGATATCCCCATGGGATCAGGAAGCCGTGTTGGCATCGGTTCGCAAGACCGGACGCGCGGTCGTCGTTCATGAAGCGGTGCGGACGTTCGGCGTCGGTGCGGAAATTGCCGCGACCCTGCACGAAAAGCTGTTTCTCGAGCTCAAGGCGCCGGTCGGCCGGTTGGGCGCGCCCTTCACGCCCGTGCCTTTTGCGGGCAACCTCGAACAGGCGTTCCTCGTGCAGCCCGGCGCCATCGTCGAGGCGGCGCGCGCCACGATCGCGGCCAATTGAATGGTGTTGGGCGCATGAGCATCACCAAAGACAGTGCGGCCCTTCGCGCCCTTGTGGGCGACCGCGCGCACCTTCAGGAAGCCCTGAAGTCGGCAGACGTTGCGCCCCTGCTGATGGTGCTCGTGCATCTCGGCGGCGACCCGGCGTGGCTCGAGCGGATGGCGCCTTTTATCAAAGGCCCCTGGAGCTTTCACGAGGAAGCGCCCGAAGAACTGAAGGCCGAACTTCGGCAGGCGTTGGTCGATGTCCTGACCGACTATGCCGACTCCGGTCGGGCGCTGCCGCTGTCGCCCCCGATGGACCTGTTGCCGCGGATGCTCGATGTCTGCACCGGCGGGACGGTGCCTCCCGAATATTATCCACTGGTCATCGAGGAAATGGACCTCGAGGACAGCGATCCCAAAACCGTCAAATGGCGCATCCCACCTGCGCCCGCTACGCTGGCCAAGTTCCATGTCGCGGTCATCGGCTCGGGCTTCACCGGTGTTGCCATGGGGATCAAGCTCAAAGAGGCGGGCATCCCCTTCACGATCATCGAAAAGAACCCGAGCGTCGGCGGCACGTGGTTCGAAAACACCTATCCCGGCATCGGCGTCGATACCGCCAATCATTTCTATTCCTATTCGTTCAACAACAATGCCGACTGGAACCATTTCTTCGCAAAGGGGCCGGACATCCTCGCTTATATCCGGCGCAATGCCGAGCTGGCGGCGCTAAGCGAGCATACCCGCTACAATGAGGAAGTGACGCAGTCGGTCTGGGACGAGCAAGCGATGATGTGGCGCATCGACACCGTCACCAAGGATGGCAAACACGATCAGATCGCGGCCAATGTGCTGGTCACCGCGACTGGCCAGCTCAATCAGCCGCAATATCCGACGATCCCGGGGCTGGACGATTTCCAGGCACCGGTTTTTCATACCGCGCGCTGGGACCACAGCGTTGGATATGCAGGCAAACGCGTCGGCATGATCGGCACCGGGGCAAGCGGGATGCAGGTCGGCCCGGCGATTGCGCCGGTCGTCGAGAATCTGACGATCTTCCAGCGCTCGCCGCACTGGGCGATGCATAACCCGCTTTATTTCGAGACCGTCAGCGACGGCAAGAAATGGGTGCTCAAGAACATCCCCTTCTATACCAAATGGTTCCGCTTCCAGCTGTTCTGGTCCTCGTCCGACACATTCCACCACAATCTGAAGGTCGATCCGAACTGGCCCGACCAGAAGCATTCGCTCAACGCCGAAAATGCGAAAGTCCGCGAGCTGCTCGTGGCGCATATCGCCAGCGAAGTCGGCAACGACCCGGAGCTGATCCGCAAGGCGACGCCCACCTATCCGCCCTATGGCAAGCGCATGCTGCGCGACAATAACTGGTACCGGATGCTGACGCGGCCCAATGTCGACCTGGTCACCGAACATATCGACCATATCGAAAAAGGCGCCGTCATCACCAAGGACGGTGTCCGACACGAGCTCGACATCTTGGTGCTGGCGACCGGCTTTCAGGCGCGCCGGATGCTGTCGCCGATGCACGTCGTCGGACGCAACGGCATCTCGATCCGCGATCAATGGGGCGAGGACGACCCGCGCGCGCATCTGGGCATTACGGT
>JBJXFA010000069.1:0-3889 GCA_046153865.1 Sphingomonadaceae bacterium | reverse complement strand
CGCGGCGCGGAGCTTGTCGGCCTCGGGGCGCGGCAGATTGCGCATCGTTGCGATCACGCGTGCCCCGCCACGCGCAAGATGCAGCGCGCCAAGATGGCCGAACCCCGACGAGGTGCCGGTGATCAGGATGGACTTGCCCTTGAGCGATGGCTCGGCGTTTGCGACGGACGCGCCCGCCGCAACAGCGGTGCCGACGGCGGCCGTCCCCGCAATCATCGCTCTGCGGGTGATGGCGTTGTTCATGGTCGATCCTCCTGAAGTCGGCCGCAAGGTGCCAGCTGCTTCAGGTCGGCGCAACCGTCGATCAGGGGGCGGTTCGCATCGCGACATCGTTCATGAAGCGGACGTCGTCGCCGCTAGCCAGCCACACGGCCTCATCGGCGATGACGCCAAGCATGTGCGTCAGATCGTCGATCTCGGCCTTGGCATAATTGCCCAGCACATGGCCGGTCACCCGGTCCTTGTGCCCCGGATGGCCGATGCCGATGCGCACGCGGCGGAAATCTTCGCCGATGTGCGCGATCGTCGAGCGGATGCCGTTATGGCCCGCAGCACCGCCGCCGGTCTTCACCTTCACCTTGAATGGCGCGAGATCGAGTTCGTCGTAGAAGACGGTGACGTCGGCCGGCGTCAGTTTGAAAAAGCGCATCGCGTCGCCGACCGACACGCCGCTGTCGTTCATGAAGGTCTGGGGTTTCAACAGCAGGACTTTTTCGCCCGCGATCATGCCGTCGGCGACCAGGCCCTTGTGCTTGACCTTCCACGGGGAAAAGCGGTGCGCGGCATGGATCCCGTCCGCCGCCATGAAGCCGACATTGTGCCGCTGCTTTGCATAATCCGCGCCGGGATTGCCGAGACCGACCCAGAGTTGCATCGCCTAAAGCCCCTCCCCTTTAGGGGAGGGGTTGGGGTGGGGAATGACCGCCCAAATACGGCAATCGCTCCCCACGCCGACACTCCCCACCCCAACCCCTCCCCTAAAGGGGAGGGGCTAGAGCAACAGCTACTCGCTCGCCGCTTCGGTCTCGCTATCGCCTTCGCTCGACTTGAGCGCCGACGGCGCGACGATCGTCGCGATGGTGAAGTCGCGGTCGGTGATCGCCGAGGCGACGCCGTGCGGCAGAGTCACTTGCGAGATGTGGATCGAATCGCCGACTTCATAGCCGGTCAGGTCGACCTCGATCTCGTCGGGGATTTCGGCTGCGTCGCAGACCAGCTCGAGCTCGTGACGGACGACGTTGAGCACGCCGCCGCGCTTGATGCCCGGCGATGCCAGTTCGTTGACGAAATGCACCGGCACTTCGACGGTCACCTTGGCATGTTCCGAAATGCGCAGGAAATCGGCATGCAGCGGCCGGTCGGTCACCGGATGGAAGGCGACGTCCTTGGGCAGCGTGCGCACGTTTGCACCGCCGACTTCGATCATCACCACCGAATTCATGAAATGCCCGGTGTGAAGCGCGCGCATCAGCGCCTTCTCCTCGACATGGACGCCCGTGGGCGCTTCGCCGCCGCCATAGATGACGCACGGTACGCGGCCTTCACGACGCAATGCCCGGCTGGCTCCCTTACCCGCCGTCTCGCGCGCTTCGGCCGACAGGGTCAGCTGATCGCTCATATGATTCTCCGTTGATAAATCCCGCGCGACGCCTCCAGGGATGTCATTGCCGCTCGGGAAGGGCGCGCGCTTAGCGTCAGTGGGGCGTTATTGCAACCGTTCGACCTTCAGCCCCTTGGCTGCGAGCAGCGCCTGCACCGAGCCCGCGCCTGCCAGATGCCCCGCGCCGACGGCAATGAAGACGGTGCCGGGCGTCTCGAGGCGGCGCACGATCGCACCCGCCCAGCGGGCATTGCGCTGGTCGAGCAGGGCATCGCGCAATTCGGGGCTCAGCTGCGCCTCGTCGTCGAAGGTCAGCGCGATCTTTGCGACATCGCCCGCGCGCCACGCCGAGATCATCGCATCGAATTGCGCGCGCGGATCGGCGGTGTCCTCGACCACGCTTTTCAGGAAGCGCGCCTGCGATTCGGGTGAAAGCCCGTCGAAATAGCCGAGCTGTTCGGCGAGTGTCTCGAAACCCTCGACCGGCTTGCCCTCTGCGCGGAACTCGCGGCGGAGCAATGCCTCGACGCCATGTTCGGGCGCGGCGGGCAGAGTGCGCAGCTGGGCCGAGGCGAGGATCAGTGCGACCGCCCAGCTTTCCATCCGGTCGAGCTGGGCGCGCGGCAATCCGGCCTTGTCGACCGCGGCGACGAGGGCGGCACGCTCGGCGGGCGGCACGCGCGCGTCGAGCGGGGGGATCGACGGATCGGTGCCGAGATCGGCGATCACCCGGCCTGCGTCGGGCGTTTCTTCGTCGATCACTGCTTCGAGGATGAGCGACTGCGACTGGGCGATGGCGGCCGTGATCTTCGGCGATTTCCAATCATAGTCTTTGGGCAGCAGATGGATGGTGCCAAACAAATAGATCGTCGTATCGGCGTCGCTCAGCTTCCACAGCGCGGGCTTGGCCGGACCCGAAGGCTGGGGAGTGCCACACGCTGCGAGCAGCAGCATGAAGGCAAAGGCGATGGCGCGCATCACGACGGGATGCGCTTTGCCTTCAGCCCGAACGGCTTCAGCGCGTCCTGCACGCTGCCCTTGCCCGCAAGGTGCCCTGCGCCGACCGCGATGAAGAGCGTGCCCGGCGTCTTCATCCGCTCGGCGATCCACGCCGCCCAGCGCGTGTTGCGATCGGTGAGCAGAACCTTCGCGATCTCGGGCGTGGAGACGAGCGCGGCGTTGAGCTGGCCGGCGAGCGCATCGGGTTTGCCCTTCGCCCAATTGGCGACCATCGCGTCGAGCATGGGCACCGCCTGCGGCAGTTCCTGAAGCGTCGACTTCATGAAGGCGACCTGGACCGGCTCGGGCAGGCTGTCGAAAAAGCCAAGCTGCTGCTCGGCGGTCTCGAATCCGGTCAGCGCCTTGCCGTCGCGTTTGGCGGCGACGGTCAGCGCTTTTTCGACGCCGCTCTTCGAATCGAACCCGGCCTTTTCGATCGCGGCGACCGACACGACCGTTGCCGCGAACCATGGTTTCATCGCTTCGAACCAGGCGACGGGCAGGCCAAGATCGGTCCCGGTCTTCTTCCAGAGCGCGGCAATCTCGGGCCCGAGCTTGGCGCTGAGCGGTTTGCCGCCCGGATCGAGCGCGAGCTTGAGAACGAGCTCCTGCATCTCCGCCTGCGCCGGTTCGACCATTTCGAGCTTCACCTCACGCGCCGCGTCATAGGCCTTTTTCACGCCGCCATCGAACCATTGCACGCCCGGGCGCAGCACATGAACCGTGCCGAACAAATAGATCGTCGTATCATTATCCTTGACGACCCACAGCGCGGGATCGGCCTTGATCGGCTTTGCGGCAGGCTTGGGCGCGGGGACGGGCTGCGTTTGCGACTGGGCAAGCGCGGGGCTGATCAGCAGGGCCGTCGCGGAGACGGCGGCAAGCAACTTCTTCATGATCGCTTCTCCTTGGAACGGGTTCTGTCAGCGATAGGTGCGAACGAGATGGGTGCAGCCGATCACTGCGCACACCACTCCAAACATGATCATGTGCGAAGGTTCGGGAAGGAGACCGCCTTTCCACAGCAGGAACCACAGCGGGTAACCCGCGAGCAAGACAAATGAACCGGTAGCACTCGCGTGGATATTGTTGACGATCGCGATCTCGTCCGCGCGTTTGTTGTAAGCAATCGACGCCCAGAGGACTGCAGTCGCCAGGATGACGGCAAGGATCACGGCCATGGCGGGCGGGATCGAGCCGTTCATGGGTGCGATCAGGTCGCTATTGAACGCGATGAAACCCGCGCCAATCAGGCCGCCGAGCAGAACGAGTCCGCCAAAAAGCATTTGG
>JBJXFA010000061.1:0-3325 GCA_046153865.1 Sphingomonadaceae bacterium | reverse complement strand
AAGATCGACGGCCAGTCGTTCGTGCTGCTGCGCCAGGCCGGCGAAAGCGGCCAGCTCTACGGCTCGGTCTCGGCCCGCGACGTGGCCGACGTCGCCGCCGCCGGCGGCTTCGAGATCGCCCGCAGCGCCGTCATCCTCGACAAGCCGATCAAGACGCTCGGCCTGCACTCGGTGCGCATCAACCTCCACCCGGAGGTGAACTCCTCGGTGACGCTCAATGTCGCCCGCTCTGCGGACGAAGCCGAGCGTCAGGCCAAAGGCGAAAATGTCATCGCCTCGGCGCAGGAAGAAGATCGCGCGGTGGCCGCCGAACAGGCCTCCGAAATCGCCGCGGGAACGCTGGCCAACGAAGGCGCGGCATAGCGCGAACCAAGGGGACACACATGCCGAATGACGCTCGCGGGACCCGGACAGAGATCGATGACCTAGTCGTTTATTGGATGCGTGATCCGCCAAGCGGTGGAAACAAGCCGAGTTTCAGATTTGGCATCAATAGGCAACAATCACACAGCCATGATCTCGAAGGCGCGTCGCTGTACGAAGTGGTGCGTGGCGATCGGCCCGACCGATGGCGGCTGGTTGCTTCTGAATCGGACGCCGTCAGTGACGTCCCCTGTTCAGCGATCTTGAGGTGTCCCTCGGGACGCCGCTCGCCGGTCTCTGCGCCCCCGGTGCTCAAGGACGGTCTGCGCTATGACGTTCAATTGACCAAGTTCAGTCATCCAACCATGCCCAGGTACTATGTCGTGGCTCGGGTCAATATCACCAACACGGTGAAGCTGCGAAAGCGGAATGGCAAACTGCCCCGATACCGTGTGCGGTATGTGTACATCGAGGGGGACAATGCTGCGCTGGTGAAGTCTCGCATCGAGCAAGGGGTCTATCCACTGTCCTGATCGGGGAGGTCCGATGCGTGCACTTGTTCAAGTCGCGATCGGTTGTCTAGTCAGCGGCGGGCTGTACTTGGCTGCCCTCGCGGGAAGTAGTGTGGAAGGCCTAGTTTTCAAGCTAGCCGGTCTGGAGATCAACCTCGACAGCTACGGCTTCGTCGAGCCCATGCTTGGAACGATCTTCGCCGTATCTCTGATCCTGCTTTTCCGCTCAGCGGTGCTGCTCATTGCTGACACACGCGAGCGCCACTGGTCTCGGCTTGCAAGCACTGCTCCCTCGGCTGGCACGACTGCCGACTATCGACGCGACGAGGCACGAAGGGCAAGCCGTGCTAATGCGGCTGCGGGTCTCTGGAGCGCAGTAAAGCGCTTTGCTCAAATTGCCGCCGTGCTGGGCGTCGTCGCGCTGACTGCGCTCTTCTTGATCTCTCTTGCGCCCCCAAACGGCTCAGGCAAGGGGCAGCTTGATAAGCCGAAGGCTCTCGGGCAGATCTGAATCAACGAGGCAGTCGGGCCCCACAACGGCGTGAGCCGGCACAACAACGCCTGGCCCCACGATCGACGTGCGGTGTATCGTTGCGGTTGGATGAACATCGGCTCCAGCCACAACAAACCCGCCCACTGAGCCATCGGGGTTGTTGTGACGCACCATCGCGGACTCGCGTCCGTCATCTCCGGCAAACACGACATCGACAAACAGATGCGACATATCCTCGGGCAAATCCAAAGCGCCTCTGCGGGCGGTGCGTACGACGGCCTTCATCAGCAACCCCCTTCGCCGCACAATTGTGGCGAACACTGTCGACCATGTGCATAGGATTCGCGCAAAAATTGTTTCCAGCGATTCGATTTCCGCGGTTAGGATCCTCGCCTGCTGGTTAATTTTTCGCCTTCTTTGTTAAGTCCGCCGACTCATGGTTTCGGTGGCGCAATGTCTGCTGACGGTTCGCTTTCCCAACCCTTGCACGCCCCACCCCATGATCTGCAGGCCGAACAGGGCCTGCTGGGGGCGATCCTCTTTGACAACGATGCGTTCAACCGTCTCGGCGACAAGCTGAAGCCGCATCACTTCTACGATCCGGTGCACGGGCGCATCTTCGCTGCCTGCGCCGAGATGATCTCTCGTGGAAAACTCGCCGACGGCGTCACGCTGCGCGAGCGCTTCCAGCGCGAGAGCGCGCTCACCGATATCGGCGGCGCCGGTTACCTGCTGACGCTGCACGAAAACGCCGCGCGCCTCACTGCGCATGCGCGCGACTACGCCGACGTCATCTACGAACTGGCCATCCGCCGCGATCTCATCCGCGTCGGCAACGAGATCGCCTTCACCGCCACCGAGCCGCCAAAGGATCTCGACGCGCAAGGGCAGATCGAAGCCGCCGAAGGCAAGCTCTACGCGCTGGCCGAGCAGGGCGCGACCTCGCGCGGCTTCAGTGCGTTTTCCATTGCGCTCGAGGCGTCGATCGAAAGCGCGGCGGCGGCGTTCGACAACGGCGGCGGCATCTCGGGGCTGGCGACGGGCTTCGTCGATCTCGACCGCAAGCTGGGCGTCCTGCACAAGTCCGATCTCATCATCCTCGCCGGCCGCCCCGGCATGGGCAAGACCTCGCTCGCCACCAACATCGCCTACAACGTCGCCCGCGCGCGGCTTGCCTATCGCGAACGCCACCCCAAGCCGGAAGAGGACGAGAAGCCCGAGGGCGGTATTGTCGCGTTCTTCTCGCTCGAAATGTCGGCCGAGCAGCTGGCGACGCGCCTTCTCTCGGACGCCGCCGAGATCGAAGCCACGAAGATCCGCACCGGCGATATCCGCAAGGACGAGTACGCGCGCCTCGCCGAGAAAGCGGCCGAATTGCAGGCGCTGCCGCTGCACATCGACGAAACCGGCGGGCTCTCCATCGACGCGCTGATGGCGCGCGCGCGCCGTCTCCAGCGCACGCACGGGCTCGATCTGCTGATCATCGATTACCTGCAGCTGGTCACTGCCTCGGCGCGCCGATCCGAGGGGCGCGTGCAGGAGGTCAGCGAGATCACGCAGAACATGAAGGCGCTCGCCAAGGAACTGCGCGTGCCGATCATCGCGCTCTCGCAGCTCTCGCGTCAGGTGGAGAGCCGCGACAACAAGCGCCCACAACTGTCGGACCTCAGGGAATCCGGCTCCATCGAGCAGGACGCCGACATCGTGCTCTTCGTCTACCGCGAGCACTACTACGAAATGATGGCCAAGCCCGACATCGAGAAGAACCCGGATGCCCACCGCGAGTGGGTGCTGCGCACAGGCCGCATTGAGCGGGAAGCCGAGGTCATTGTAAGCAAGCAGCGGCACGGCGCGACCGGCGACGTGAAGCTCTCCTTCGACGGCAAGTTCACCCGCTTTGGCAATCTCGAGCAAAGATACTGATCCGCAGGAGGCGCCGCGCCGGCTCGCGCGCCTC
>JBJXFA010000051.1:0-2795 GCA_046153865.1 Sphingomonadaceae bacterium | reverse complement strand
GTCCGAACTGTCCCCTATCAGGGCGACAGCGCGATAAGCGGCCGTTCGTTCACCGAGCGGCTCAGCGACAGCTTTGCGCCCGATTGTGTTGAAGAAGTCGCTGATGGGATGGGGCCGCTAGCGTGATGTCGCTGGCGCGGGCGGGGGCATTGCCCTTCAAGCGAGGACCTGTTGCCTCGGCATCGGGATGATCTTGGCCAACTTGCGCAGGTTCTGGGCGGTGGCCGCGAGGATGAACTCGTCCTTGGCACCGTTCGGTCCCCGCAGGCGTAGTCGATCGAGCTTGAGGATGCGCTTGAGGTGCGCGAACAGCATCTCGACCTTCTTTCGCTGGCGGCGCGAGGTCATGTAGGCGTCGCTGGTCGCGATATCGCGGGCCATGTCGCGCGCGCCTTCTTGGATCGAGCGCAGGATCTTGCGCTGTGGTCCGTCCGGACAGCATTTCGATCGGAGTTGGCAGATGTCGCATGTCGCCTTGCGCGCACGGTATTTGTAGAAGCCATCGACCGGCGGCTGCTCCTTGGCCGCGCGACCGGCATGCCAGTAGCGCCGCAACTCTTCGCCGCCCGGGCAGGTATAGACATCGCGCTGAGCGTCATAGCTGAACGCCGAACGCTCGAAGGTGCCATCGGTGCGGGCAGACTTGTCGAACACCGGGATGTGCGGGGCGATGCCCTTGTCCTCGACCAGCCAGGCAAGGTTGGGCGCATCGCCGTATCCGGCATCGGCGGCGAGGCGCTCGGGCCACAGGCCGAACCGGTCGTGTGCGCGTTCGATCATCCTGCGCTGGGCGGTCACCTCGGCCTGACGGATCGATGTCGTCGCCTCGACGTCCACGATCACGGCATGCTCGAGGTCGATGAGATAGTTAGTCGAGTAGGCGAAGAAGGCACGCTCGCGCGATGCAGCAGTCCACCGGGCGGCCGGATCGGCCACTGCCAGCTGCCTGGGCGGAACCGGCGTCGCAGCACCGAACGCGGCATCGTCGAGCACGGCGAGATACTCGCGCACGGCGTGGCTGGTGGCTTCGCCTGGGAGCTGCTCGGGTCGATCGACCGCATGCTGCCGGTTCACGTCCGCCCGGATCAGGCTGGCATCGACCGCAAAGCCCTCGCCACCGACAAGGCCCTCGGCCATGCACCGTGCGACCGTCGTCTCGAACAGATGACGCAGCAGGTCACTGTCGCGGAAGCGGCCATGGCGGTTCTTCGAGAAGGTCGAGTGGTCGGGCACATCGCCCTCCAGCCCCAGCCGGCAGAACCAGCGATACGCCAGGTTCACATGCACCTCGTCGCACAGCCGCCGCTCGGAGCGGATGCCCATGCAGTAACCGATGATCAGCATCCGGATCATCAGCTCAGGATCGATCGAGGGCCGACCCGTCTCGCTGTAGAACGGCCGCAGATGCTCGCGAATGCTCGACAGGTCCACAAACCGGTCAATCGAGCGTAGCAGATGATCCGCCGGCACATGTCGTTCCAGATTAAAGCTGTAGAACAGCGCCTCCTGCGCCACCGTCCGCTCGCCCATCATCGGCTCGTCTCCGCATCACCGCAGAAACATTGAATCAGCACACCGCAGCAACTTCAAGCGAGAGTTTTTCAACACAATCGGGCGCAAAGCCGCCAAACTGCCTAGCCATTCTTCCGAGCAATAAGAGACAGGGGTCCAAAGTTCAGTCTGAACCTTGAGCATGAACTAAAAGAGAACAAACGCTTTATTTTAGCTCCCGGCCCGGTAGTAAGAATGACGGAAATGCGCCAAAAACAGCCCGGATCAATGCCTTCGGGAGGCAGGGGCCGGAGGTTCGAATCCTCTTTCCCCGACCAGCGCGCAGCGTCGGCAGGATTTAGCGAAAGCTGAATCGACCCTGCGCCAGCGCGGTCGGCGTAGGCGAAGCCAACGACCGACGACGCGGCTTTGCCGCGACGCAGCCTTGCTACTCCGCCAACGCCTCCGCAATCAGCTTGCGGGTGTTCTCGACCCCGTAAAGCGCGATAAAGCTGCCCATCCGCGGCCCTGCGCTCGATCCCAGCAGCGTCTCATACAGCGCCTTGAACCAGTCGCGCAGTTGCTCGAACCCGCCTTCGTTGCCGATGGCGTAAACGATGTTCTGGATCGCGGTCGCGTCCGCGTCGCCCGACAGTTCGGCGAGTTCGCGGTCGAGCCGTTCGAGCGCCGCGACCTCTGGCCCGCCGGGCTTCCGCCGCCTGAGCGTCGGCGCAACATAATCGCGGTTGTAGACCAGCGCATGGCCGATCAGCGCGTCGAGTTCGGGCGTGATCTCGCCCGCTACGTAATTCGCGAGATATCCCCGCACCTGCTCCGCCGTCGCGCCGGCGCCCAGCACGCCCGCCAGATTGAGCAACAGCCCGAACGTCACCGGCGGCACTTCGGCCGGCACCGCGCCGTTGTGGATGTGGTGCACCGGATTGCCGAGTTGCTGCTCGACCGGCTGCCCCGCATAATTCCCGCGAAACTGGAAATATTCGTCGACCGCGCGCGGGATGACGCCGATGTGGAGCGACTTGGCCTTTTTCGGCTCGCGATAGGCGTAGAACGCCAGGCTCTCCTGCGTCCCATAGTCGAGCCATTGTTCGAGCGTCAGGCCATTGCCCTTCGACTTGGAAATCTTCTCGCCCGCTTCGTCAAGGAACATTTCATAGACGAATCCCTCGGGCGGGCGTCCGCCAAGGATGCGCGCGATCTTGCCCGACTGGATGCCGCTGTCGATCAGGTCTTTGCCATACATTTCGTAATCGACGCCCAAGGCGACCCAGCGCATCGCCCAGTCG
>JBJXFA010000048.1:0-30125 GCA_046153865.1 Sphingomonadaceae bacterium | reverse complement strand
GGAGGGGCCGGGTTCAGCGGGTTGGAACGCGGAGGGAGTGCACCCAGCCTCACCCGACCCCTCCGTCACGCTGCGCGTGCCACCTCCCCGTTCCGGGGAGGATTTGAGACCGGAACCGACAACTTTTGGGACGTAGCGCTGCTGAAATGGCAGCCCTACAAGCAGACATCCGAATTTGAAGTTTTGAGCGCAAGAATTGGGACGCCGACGCGCGCGAGGGCGGTTATCGGCTCGGACATGAACATGAAAACAACGCTCACCCGCGCTTCGGAACACGCTGAAGCCTTTCTCACAGGCCTGCCGCTGCGATCGGTAGCTACGACGGCGACGGTCGACGAACTGCGCGAACGCCTTACGTTGGCGCTGCCGCAAACCGGCACCGATCCCGCGACCGTCATCGATCAGCTCGTCGACCAGACGCGTGGGGGACATCTTGGGTCGGCGGGGGGGCGCTTCTTTGCTTGGGTGATCGGCGGCGCGCTGCCCTCGGCACTTGCGGCTGACTGGCTGACATCGACCTGGGACAACAACGCCACGCTCTACGCCTGCGGCCCGGCATCGGCTGTTGTCGAGGAAGTGGCGGGCGAATGGGTCAAACAGCTTCTGCGGCTTCCGGGCGACGCCTCCTTCGCGTTTACCACCGGGTGCCAAATGGCGCATGTGACTTGTCTCGCCGCCGCGAGGCACGCCCTGCTGCGTGACATAGGCTGGGATGTCGAAGCCGATGGTTTGCACGCAGCACCAGTCATCCGGGTTCTGGTCACCGAACATCGCCATGGCTCAATCGAGCGTGCCGTTCGGTTCCTTGGGCTTGGCACCAATTGCATTGTGCCGCTCAAGACCGACGAACAGGCGCGTCTGTCGCTTGACGTTCTTGAGGCTGCCCTCGAAGAAGGCAACGGGCCGACTATTGTCGTGCTCGACGCCGCTGACCTGAATGTCGGCGCGGTCGATCCCTTTGATCAGCTCATTCCGCTTGCCAAAGCGCACGGCGCTTGGGTTCACGTCGATGGAGCATTCGGGCTTTGGGCGCGTGTCAGCGACCGGCATTCGGCCAAGTTCGCGGGCGTCGAAATGGCCGACTCCTGGGCGACCGACGCGCACAAATGGCTCAACACGCCGAAAGACAATGGCATCGCGATCATTCGCGACCGGCAGGCGCACCGTGCGGCCATGAGTGTCAGCGCGGCTTACCTGTCGTCGCCGGGTGGCGTGCGCGACCAGCTTGACTGGACCCCCGACTGGACACGGCGCGCACGAGGCTTTGCGGTCTATGCGGCCATTCGCGAATTGGGCCGTGAAGGTATTGCCGATCTGATCGATCGCTGCTGCCGGTTCGCCGACCAACTCGCTGTTGGCTTCGCAAGCCTCCCCGGCGTTGAGCTGGTCGCTGCCCCGTCGCTCAATCAAGCGTTGGTCCGATTTCGTCATCCGGCTCCAGATGCGACTTCCGAAGAGCAGGACGAATGGAACGATCGGATCATCAGCGCGATCAATGGCGAAGGCACAGCCTTTTTCAGCGGCTCGCGTTGGCAGGAGCATCGCGTGATGCGGATCAGTGTCGTCAACTGGCGGACGAATGACGACGATATCCGCCGAACGCTTGAAGCTGCAGCCCAAGTGATCGAGGCAGAGCGCTTACAGGCTGCGTCTATGCTTGCGATGGCTGCAAATATCTGACCGATAACTGCTGAGTCTCAAGAACGTCCGCTTACTGCCGATCGAAGCCAATAGCAGACGTTCCGGAATCCCCAACAAACCAGCCACAAAATCCACTGTCCTACAGTCCCCGAATCGGCTTAGGGTCGGGGGCCCTCCGTTCGACCATAGACGTTTTTACATGCCTTCGACGCAGTCGCCGCATTCGGATGATCAAATGGTCCCACCGACTGCGTTTTGGTGTCAACTTCGTGTCAACTTCGCGCGGCTGCCGAACCGCGCACTACCCCAACAATGCCGCCCTTCGTTCAATCCCCCAGCGCCGCACGCGCGACCTTCACCAGCTCGGCATCCGCCTCGGGCATCGCCATACTAACTCCCGCCTCGAGACGATCGGCGACATAGCGGAGGACCGCGATCCGCGCCGCTTTCTTGTCGTTCGCATCGATCACCTGCCACGGGGCCCAGCGCGTGTCGGTGTGCGCGAACATATCGGCATAAGCGGCAAGATAGTCGGCGCGGCGGGCGCGGTTGCGATAGTCGTCGGGGCCCGTCTTCCAGCGCTTCCAAGGGTCTTCAAGCCGGTCTTTAAGCCGCTCGTCCTGCTCTTTCTGCGTCACGTGCATGAACAGCTTCACCACTGTGACGCCATCGTCCTTCTGCTGCGCTTCGAACTCGTTGATCTCGTCATAGGCGCGCCGCCAGTCGCGCTCCTCGCAAAACCCTTCGACGCGCTCGACGAGAACCCGGCCATACCAGCTTCGGTCAAAGATATTGATCGCGCCCCTGCCCGGCAGCCGCTTCCAGAAGCGCCAGAGAAAGTGGCGCACGCGCTCCTCTTCGGAAGGTGCCCCAATCGGCCAGACCTCGAAATAGCGCGGGTCCCAAACCGAGGCCAGCCGCTGGATCGCCCCGCCCTTGCCGCTCGCGTCCCAGCCCTCGAACGCGATGATCGCGCTCTTGCCGTGCACGATATGCGCGACCTGAACACGCGCGAGCCGGTCCTGGAGCGTTTTGAGATCGGCACCATAGTCGCCGTCATAGTTTGCGCCACGTTCGAACTGGTTCAGGTCGATGGTCATCGCGTCAGCCCTTTCAGGCCGGGCTGTCTACGATACGAAGGTTAAGCTCGCGCAACTGCTTCGGCGTCACGGCCGCAGGGGCGTTCATCATCAGATCTTCGGCCTTCTGGTTCATCGGAAAGACGATGACTTCGCGAATATTGGGCTCGTCGGCGAGCAGCATCACAATTCGGTCGATACCCGGAGCCGAGCCGCCGTGCGGCGGCGCGCCGAGCTTGAAGGCCCCGATCATGCCCGCGAAATCGCTATCGACCTGCGCCTGCGTATAGCCCGCGATTTCGAACGCCTTGTACATGATCTCGGGGCGGTGGTTGCGGATCGCGCCCGACGAAAGCTCGATGCCGTTGCACACGATGTCATACTGATAAGCGAGGATATCGAGCGGGTTCATCGTTTCCAGCGCGTTCAGCTCGCCCTGCGGCATCGAGAACGGGTTGTGACTAAAGTCGATCTTCTTTGCGTCCTCGTCATATTCGAACATCGGGAAATCGACGATCCAGCAGAATTCGAAGCGATTGCTGTCGATCAGGCCCAGCTCATTGCCGATCCGCGTGCGCGCTGCTCCTGCGAGCTTGGCCGCCTGCGCCTCCGGCCCGGCGGCGAAGAAACAGCCATCATCGGGGCCAAGGCCAAGCGCATCGTAAATCGCTGCCATACCCGCTTCGCCATGGTTCTTGGCGATCGGCCCGCCGAATTCGCCGCCCTTGCGCGTGACATAGCCAAGCCCCGGATAGCCCTCGCCCTGCGCCCAGGCATTCATGTCATCGAAGAACTTGCGGCTCTTGTCCGCCGTCGCCGGTGCCGGGATTGCGCGCACGACATGACCTTCGGCGACCATCGACGCGAACCGCCCAAAGCCCGAGCCCTCGAAGTGCGCCGACACATCGCTGATCACGATCGGGTTGCGCAGATCAGGCTTGTCGCTCCCGTATTTCAGCATCGATTCGCGATAGGGAATGCGCGGAAACGGAGCTGCGCTGACGCTGCGCCCGTCAGCAAATTGCTCGAACACCCCGTGCAGCACCGGCTCGATCGCCGCAAACACATCGTCCTGCGTCACGAAACTCATTTCGAAATCGAGCTGATAAAACTCACCCGGCGAACGGTCAGCGCGCGCATCCTCGTCGCGAAAGCATGGCGCAATCTGAAAATAACGGTCAAAGCCCGCCACCATCAGCAGCTGTTTGAACATCTGCGGCGCCTGCGGCAGCGCGTAGAACTTGCCCGGATGCACCCGGCTCGGCACGAGATAATCGCGCGCGCCTTCGGGGCTCGACGCGGTCAGGATCGGCGTCTGAAACTCGGTGAACCCCTGCGCAATCATGCGCTGCCGGATCGACGCGATCACGTTCGAGCGCAGCACGATATTCCTGTGCAGCCGCTCGCGCCGCAAGTCGAGATAGCGGTATTTTAGCCGGATTTCCTCCGGATACTCCGCCTCGCCGAACACCGGCATCGGCAGTTCGGCAGCCGCCGACTGCACCGTGACGGCGCGCGCGCGCACCTCAACGTCGCCCGTGGGCAGCCCCGCATTCACCGTCTCGGCCGACCGCGCGACCACGTCGCCGTCGATCGTCACTACGGACTCGGCGCGGAGCCGATCAAGCACAGCATGCGCCGGGCTGTCGGTGTCGCACACGATCTGCGTAATCCCGTAATGATCGCGCAGATCGACGAACAATAGCGTGCCATGATCGCGCTTGCGATGAATCCAGCCCGAAAGCCGAACCGCGTTGCCGACGTCGGTGGCGCGCAATTGAGCGCAGGTGTGCGAGCGATAGATGTGCAGGGTCATGCCGTGCGCTAACACAGGCGCGGCCTTCGATTGTCAACCCGCCGCACTGCGCTATGGAGGGGCGATGAAGATTCATCCGCTGATCTCGGACAGCGCCAGCCTCGCCGATCTTTGCCACCGCTTTTCAACGGCGCGGTTCGTCGCCGTCGATACCGAATTCATGCGCGAGAACACATTCTGGCCCGAGCTGTGCCTGATCCAGATCGCCGACGAGCATGAAGCCGCCGCGATCGATCCGATGGCACCGGGGCTCGACATGGGGCCGCTGCTGACGCTGATGACCGACAATGAGGACGTGCTAAAGGTGTTCCACGCCGGCGGCCAGGACATCGAAATCGTCTACAACTTGACCGGCAAAACGCCGCACCCGCTGTTCGACACGCAGATTGCCGCCATGGCGCTCGGGCAAGGCGAGCAGGTCGGCTATTCGAACCTCGTCGATCAGTGGCTCGGCATCCCGCTCGACAAGGGCGCGCGCTTTACCGACTGGGCACGCCGCCCACTGGACAAGCGCCAGATCGACTATGCCATCGGCGACGTTACGCATCTGGCGAAGATTTTCCCGATGATGCTCGACAAGCTCGTGAAGACCGGACGCGGGGCCTGGCTTGATGCCGAAATGGAGCGGCTTGCCGACCCCGCCAATTACGAAACCCAGCCACATGATGCCTGGCTCCGCGTCAAGATCGCCAGCCGCAAACCCGAAGTCCTCGGCCGACTGCGGGCGCTCGCGGCGTGGCGCGAACATGAGGCGCGCACCAAAAATCTGCCACGCGGCCGCATCGTCAAAGATGAGACGCTGGCCGACATCGCGATGAACCCGCCCAAGGCGCAAGGCGATCTGTCACGCGTGCGCGGGCTTTCGACGTCGTGGGCGGGCAACGACATCGGCGCGCGGATGATGGGTGCGCTCGGCAATGCCCAGCCGCTTCCCGTTGAGGCGATGCCGCCGCGCGACGATCGCAAGCCCGGCCTCGGCAAGGATGGCGCGCTGGTCGCCGACCTGCTGAAGTTGCTCCTCAAGATTCGTGCCAAGGAAAGCAACGTTGCCGCGCGCCTGCTCGCCCGGAACGACGACCTCGACATGCTGGCAGCGGGTGTGCGCGAGGGGCTCTCGATCCTCGAAGGCTGGCGCTTCGAACAGTTCGGGCGCGATGCCGTCGATCTTGTCGAGGGTCGCCTCGCCTTTGCCGTCAAGAACGGACGCCTGAAGATGACGCGCACGGCAGACGTCACCGACAGCTAGGTCCGCTGCGGCGTCAAATCCAAGGCGGCCGCAAGCTGGCGCAAACGACGCTCGACGACATCGCCATAAAGCGCTTGCGCATCGGCATCGATATCGAGCCGGAGTGCGCCGCCATCGACGGCCAGACGCGATCGCCGCAGCGGCCCCGCGACGCCGCCGCTCAGCCGCTGGCCGAGCCGCATGGCAAACCCCCAGCGGATCGCGCGCTCGAGATCAGCCGGTGCCGCTAGTAGGCTCGCAAGCGACGCGACCCCACCACCGCCAAAGCTCGTATAGAGCGCCTGCGCCATCAACGCGCGGCCACGCGCATCGACCCCCGTCCAGTTGCCATGCAGCGCAACGTCAACGCCGCGCTCGGCTCTGAAATCAGGATTGGCCGCCCACGCAATGTCGCCGAGCAGACACGCGACATTGCGCAGCCGCGCGTCCGCCACCGAGTCATCGGCAAAAACCGGCGCGATCCATTTGGCCAGCAGATCGCCGTGCTGATCGAACCGCACCTGCCGCACCGCCGACTGGCGCACTCCGGCGGCAAGCGGGTCTTCGGCGCGCTGCGCTGGTGAAAGATCGCGAAACAGCAGCCCCTCGCGGAGACCCGCTGCCGACACGACCAGCGCCGAGGATTTGAGCGCCCGCGACAAGATCGCGAGCAGCGCAGCGGCATCGGCAAGCGCAGGCACGCGCCCCTGCGGCATCCCCTCGATCGCGCGTAGGCGCTTGCGATGCACCTGCGCCAGCACCCGCACGAGGCGTCCGCTCGCCAGCGGCGGCATTGCATAATGGTGGAGCACACGCAGCGGATAGTCGGTCAGCGACATGTGAACGCGCGCCAGCGCCCGCCATGATCCGCCAACCAGATACAGCGGCAGGCCTTCGGCCGCGATCGGCCATCCCGCCTTGCGCAGCGCCTTGACCACGACCCGGTCGAGCTGACCACGCTTCTCGCGGATCGCCGCCAGCCGCAGCACGCCGAGCGGAAGCGAGAGCCGCTCGCCCGGTCGTCCGTCCTTCACGCGCACGAGTTCAAGGCTACCGCCGCCCAGATCACCGACAATGCCATCAGCGTCCGGCACCGCCGAGATCACGCCCCAGCCCGCCCCTTCGGCTTCCTCGTCGCCACTGAGAACTTCGATCGCCAGCCCGGTCTGCGATGCCATGTCGATGAAATGACGACCGTTTGCCGCATCGCGAACGGCGGCCGTGGCGACGGTTCGCACCTGCGTGCAGCCCATCTCGCGCGTGAGTAGCGCGAAGCGTTCGAGCGCCTGCACGGTCGCCAGCATCGCCGCCATGTCGAGCTGGCCGGTCTCGGCGAGGTGCGCACCGAGTGCAGCACTGACCTTCTCGTTGAAGATGACCGCAGGCGCGCGCAGCGGCGGCCCGTAAACGACAAGCCGAACCGAATTCGACCCGATATCGATGATCGCGCGCAACGCTGCGTCAGACACTCAACGGCGACCGACGATCAGCTTGGGAACGGCCCGGCTCGATTCCAGCGCCGCACCGCGCCCGGACAGCGACGGGTTCGTCATGAAATAGCGATGCAGGTTGAAAGGCTTGTCGCCCGGCGTATCGCGCACATAGCTGCCGTCGGGCATCAAATCCCAGCTCTGCTCGGTGTCGATCAGATTGGCGACCATGACCTGATCGAGCACCTGATCGTGAACCGTGGGGTTTTCGATGGGCAACATGTATTCGACCCGCCGGTCGAAATTGCGTGGCATCCAGTCGGCCGAGGAGATGAACACGCGCGCGCTGTTGTTCGGCAGCGCTTCGCCATTGCCGAATGCCCAGATTCGGCTGTGTTCGAGGAAACGCCCCACAACCGATTTCACCCGGATCGTGTCGGACAGTCCGGCAACGCCGGGGCGCAGACAACAAATTCCCCGGATGATGAGGTCGATCGGAACCCCGGCCGCGCTCGCCTCGTAGAGCTTGTCGATGATGGCGGGATCGACGAGCGAATTCATCTTCGCCCAGATGCCCGCTTTGCGCCCGGCCCGCGCATTGCCGATCTCGGTGTCGATCAGCGCAGTCAGATTGGCGCGCAGCGATTTCGGACTCAGCGTCAGCAGTTCGAGGTTTTCGGGTTCGACATAGCCCGTGATGTAATTGAACATCTGCGCTGCATCGCGCCCCGCCCGCGGATCGGCGGTGAAGAAGCTCAGATCGGTGTAAATCCGTGCGGTTACCGGGTGGTAATTGCCCGTCCCGAAATGGCAGTAGGTGCGGTTCAGCCCATCCTCGCGGCGGACGACAAGTGACACCTTGGCGTGCGTCTTCCAGTCGATAAACCCGTAAACGACCTGAACGCCCGAGCGCTCAAGCTGCGACGCCCAGAGAAGGTTCTGCTCTTCATCGAACCGCGCTTTCAGCTCGACAACGGCGGTGACCGATTTGCCCGCCTCGGCTGCGTCGCACAGCGCACGGATAACGGTAGGCTGCTTACCGGCGCGATACAGCGTCTGCTTGATCGCAACGACGTCCGGATCGGCCGCCGCCTGCCGCAAGAACGCCAGCACAACGTCGAACGCCTCGTACGGATGGTGGACGACGATGTCCTTGGCGCGGATTGCGGCGAAACAGTCGCCGTCGTGCTCGCGAATGCGCTCGGGAAAGCGCGGGCTATACGGCGTGAATTTGAGGTCGGGCCGGTCCTCCTCGACCAGCGCATCGAGCGCGCCGATGCCCAGAAAGCCAGTGATCTCCGAAATCAGCGAGTCAGCGCCCCCCAATTCCGCCTTGATGAAGCCTTCCAGTTCCGCACTGATCCCCGTTTCAAGTTCGAGCCGGATCACGCGTCCGCGCCGCCGTCGCATGATCGCGGTGCGGAAATAGCGGACGAGGTCCTCGGCCTCTTCCTCGATCTCGATATCGCTGTCGCGGATGATCCGGAACGCGCCCGTGGCCAGCACGTCATATCCCGGAAAGATCGTGCCCGAAAACCGCCGCAGCACGCTTTCGATCGTGATGTAGCTGGCGGTCGCGCCGGGAAGCCGCACGAACCGGGGCAATTTGGGCGGAATCATAACCAGTTCGCGGATCGGCTCGCCGTCCTTGCGTCGACGCAGGTCGAAGATGAGGCTCAGCCCCTGATTGGGAATGAACGGAAAAGGATGCGCCGGATCGAGCGCCTGCGGCGTCAGAACCGGGAAAATCTGCGTCCGGAAATAGGCGTCGAGCCAGTCCGCCGCCGCCTCGGGCACCTCACCCGCCGCCAGCACGCGAATTCCCGCTGCAGCCAGATCGCCAGCGATCGCATCCCAGATGTCGTCCTGCGTGTCGGTCAATGCATCGGCATCGGCAGCAACGGCGGCAAGCTGCTGCGCGACGGTCATGCCATCAACCGACATTTCCTCGACATTGAGGAGTTGCTGCCCCTTCAGTCCGGCCACCCGGACCATGAAAAATTCATCGAGATTATTCCCCGAGATCGACAAAAAGCGCAGCCGCTCGAGCAGCGGATGCGCCCGGTTCTGCGATTCCTCGAGCACCCGCCGATTGAAGGCCAGCCAGCTCAGCTCGCGATTGAAATAACGGGCAGTGGCAGAAACGGGCGCGGCGATTGCGGGCGAGTCATTCATCGCGCATCTCCATAGTCGACTGCACCATGCCCGTCGACGCCTTGCGCCAACACATCGCGCGCCAGCGGCACGGTAATCGCACGACGCCGCGACAATGACGCCGCATCCAGACGGTCGACCAGCGCGAGCAGCGCGCGATGACTGCGCTCGATCCGCGGCACCAGATAGGCCAGCAGATTGGGCGAAGCGACGATGCCGCGCCGCTCGATCTGCGCGGCCAACAGGCGAAACATCAGCGCCTCGTCCGGATCGCCAAACCGCACATGCGGCGTCGCATTGAGGCGCGAGCGCAGATCGGGCAACGCGATTGGCCAGATCGGCGGCGGCGCATTGGCGATGATCAGCAAAGGTCGGCGCTTCGCCTGCGCGTCGTTCCAGGCATTGAAAAGCTGCGCCTCGTCGCGCGTTTCCGCATCGTCGATCAGCGCTGCGCGGTGCCCGGCGGCAAAACTGCGGCCAAACAGGCTGCGCCCCGATTTGCGTGGGCCGGTCAGAATCATCGCGCAGACCGGCCAGGTACCGAATGCGTGAATGCGGCGCACGGCTTCGGCATTCGAAGGCGTAACGATGAAAGCGTCTCCGGTGTCGTCAGCGGGCCAATCGAGCGGGAGCGCGATCTGGTTCATTGCTTGGGATTGGCGACAGGCTCAGTCTCGGGCGCTGGTCCGCGCTCGGGTGACGCAGCGGGCGGCCGTGCAGCACGGCGGATGCGCAGAACGCCCCCACCCTCCTCGACGCGGAAGCCACGCGCCGTCAGCGCCAGCCGCAACGTCGCAACGTCACCATCGAAATCGACGCGCATGACCGATGTGCCGCCCAGTGCGAGGCTCGTCGTCGTCACCGCGCGCACGCCGGGAACGGCGCGCACGCTTGCCTCGGTCCCGCTTACCGAGCCGACGTCGGGCGTATCGAACTGGACCGTGATCGCGCTCGTCACGGCAACGGCCGAGCTGCCGTTCTCGGTCGGCGCATCGACATCGTCCGAACCCGCCACATCAGTCGTGTTGGTCAATGCACCCGGATCGACCGGCGTTTCGACAACAAGCGACGGGTCGGGCCTCAACAGCCCCATTGCTAGCGCCGCCGCATAAGCCTGGTCGACCCGGCGGACCGCCTCGTCGAGCATCGCCGGAACCCCATCGCTCGTCGGCACGCGCAGCACGAACGCAGTCACTTCGCGATTATCAGGCCCGGACCGCGCGCTGAAATGCCCGACAACCGGGCCACCCGGCCACATCCGCTGGAGCCGGACCTGCGGCACCAGAACATCGGCAGCGCCGTATTGATCGAGCAGCGAGCGCCACCAGCGTCGTCCGGGCCGCTGCGCCTGGCCGTAGGTGAGCAGCAGCGGATCGGCCCCCGCCCCGCTCGGCCGGACATAATCGATCGGGCTCGACCCCGCACGGAAGCGCGCCCAGGCCTTTTGCCACTCGCTCCTTGTCTCGAAGCTCACAGGCCCGCCGCCCGACCATTGCACCGGGATCACCAGCATCGGTGCCGAGCGCGAGGCATTGCCGCTGACGCCGAGAATCTCGCCCGTCCGCGCGCGATCGAACAGCACGCCCAGGCGCGCAACGTAGCGATTGGGGCCAATCTGCTCGTCATCGACGACAATCCCCGCGACAATTGAATCGAGCGCCGAATCGGGCAGCATCGGGCCGCTCGCGCCGCCATGCGTTTTTGCCCAGAGCGCTTGCCAGCCCTTGCGCTGGGCGAGCCGCCAGCCACCCAGCCGCGCGGCTTCGGCCGTTTTGGCAACGACATCGACGGTGATGCCCGTCACTTCGAAACTGGTCGAGGTATCGATCGGAGCGACGCCGCGATCGCCACTTTCGATCTGGGCATACACAACCGCGCCCAGCGCCAGCGCGGCCATTGCTAGCAGGAACGGAAATGCACGGACCCTCACCGCGCGCCTTTTGGCGAGTTGCGGTTGGAAAACCAAGCGCGTTGTGGAATGGCACTCGGCATGGCGGGATACACATACGAGCAGGCAGGCGTTTCGATCGACGCTGGCAACACGTTGGTCCGTGCAATCGCACCGCTGGCCAGGAGCACGCGACGCCCGGGCGCAGACGCGGCGCTTGGCGGATTTGGTGGGTTGTTCGATCTCAAGGCCGCTGGCTTCAGAGATCCGCTGCTGGTCGCTGCCAACGACGGGGTCGGCACCAAGTTGAAGCTCGCCATCGCGCACAACCGGCACGACGTGGTCGGCATCGATCTCGTCGCCATGTGCGCGAATGATCTGATCGTGCAGGGTGCCGAGCCGCTGTTTTTCCTCGATTATTACGCCAGTGGCAAGCTCGATTCAGCAATTGCCGAGCGCGTCATCGCGGGCATCGCCGAAGGGTGCAAAGCGGCTGGCTGCGCGCTGATCGGCGGCGAGACCGCAGAAATGCCGGGCATGTATGCCGATGGCGATTATGATCTGGCGGGCTTCTGTGTCGGTGCCGTCGAGCGTGACTGCGTGCTGACCGGCGAGAAGGTCGCGGCGGGCGACATCATTCTCGGGCTGGCATCTTCGGGGATACACTCGAACGGCTTTTCGCTAGTACGCAGGCTCGCCGCCGACAAGGGCTGGAAACTCGACCGCCCCGCGTTGTTCGATCAAGATATCCTGCTGATCGATGCGCTGATGGCGCCGACGCGGATTTACGTGCGCGCGTTGCTCCCGCTGATCCAAAGCGGCGTGGTCCGCGCGCTCGCCCATATCACCGGCGGCGGCCTGCTTGAAAACATCCCTCGCATTCTTCGCGCTGGTCTGCACGCACATGTCGATGCCGACGCCTGGGAACAGCCGCGCCTGATGGCCTTCCTTCAGGCCCAAGGACACATCGAGCCCCCAGAAATGGCACGCACGTTCAACTGCGGGATCGGCATGGCCGTAATCGTCCACCCCAAGGACGTGGAAACGGCAACGAACGCGCTGATCGCGGCGGGAGAAGCGGCGTTCCCGATCGGTCATATTGCGGCCGGAGACCGCGGCTGCACCGTTGCAGGCGCAATCGAGACGTGGAGCGCGCAGTCAGCTTGGTCGGCAACACATCATGGCTGAGCGGGTCCGCGTCGCCGTCCTGATCTCGGGACGCGGTTCGAACATGGCGGCGCTGCTGTATGCGGCCAAGAGCGCCGATTGTCCGTTTCAAATCGTCCTCGTGGCCTCGAACAATCCGGGCGCCGAAGGTTTGGTGCTCGCCGCGGCGGAAGGCATCGCAGTCTTCGCCACAAGCCACATCGGCTCGAAACGCGCTGAATTCGATGCGCTGATCGATGCCGAACTGCGCAAGGCTGATGCGGACTATGTCGCACTTGCGGGCTACATGCGGCTGTTATCGCCTGATTTTGTTGCAAAATGGCGGGGTCGGATTGTCAACATCCATCCCTCGTTGCTGCCCGCGCACAAGGGGCTGCACACGCATGAAGCGGCGCTCGCAGCGGGCGAGCGCGTCACCGGCTGCACGGTGCATGTCGTGACCGAAGCGCTCGACGACGGCCCTGTGCTTGGCCAAACCGAGGTCGCAGTCCTCTCCGGCGACACCGCTGACACCCTCGCCGCGCGCGTCCTTATTGCCGAACATCAGCTCTATGGCCGCTGTCTCGCCGCCTATGTCACGCGCGAATTCGATGCCGAATGGATCATCAGCCGCGTGAGCGAGATCGCGCTGGAACTCCCAGAAACCAGCTTTCGCACATCGCACGGATCACCCGCCTGGCGCGTCGGCAGCGAAAGCAGCGGCAAGTTCTTCGCGATCATGTTCAACCGGCATCACGGCGAGGATTCGATCGGCCTGCTCGTCAAGACCAGCGGGCAGGACGAAATGGCAGCACTCATCGAGGCCGACCCCGAGATCTATTTCCGCCCCGCCTATTACGGCCCATCGGGCTGGATCGGGATTCGCCTCGATCGCGCCGGTGTCGAATGGGACCATGTCGGCGATTGGCTGGCCAAGAGCTGGCGGCTTAGCGCGCCGAAGCGCATTGCCCAGTCCGCCGCCGTCGTTGACCCCGTTGCCGCAAACGATTTCACATTTCTGTAAAGTCCGCCATCTAACGGCGCGTCGGTTTCGTCGCGTGCCCCGTCCCCCCACAAGGATCCTGATTTCATGATTTCCCGCGCTTTGGCGGCTGCCATGCTGATGTCCGCCGCAACCATAGGCGTGACACACGCGCAAACCCCGCCGCCGCCGCCTTCGCCCACCCCGGCACCGACCGGCCACACCGCGCTTTACTTCCAGTTCGGCCAAAGCAACGCCGTCGGCGTCGCCCCGTTGACTCAGTTGCCGCAGTCGGCCGACTTTTCCACCGGCCCCCGTCCGATCCAGGAAGTCCATGTTTTTTCCGGCAGCGGAACGGCGTCGCTATACCGGCTGCGCAACCTGAATTATGTCCGCACGGCGGCCGAGCGCGTCACCGACAGCATCGACGGTTCGATCACCGGCCCACGTGGCGAAACCGTCGTTCTCGCCAACGCCAAAGCCTTTGACATCGCGCTGTCATCGCTGGTCGGCGTCGCCGAAACCGTTCGCGATGGATACAACACGGCCGCGTCGAAAGTGGTCTTTTTCAAGGTCGCTCAAGGCGGCACATTCCTGACCGCGCAAGACCCCTATGCCACGCCGATCGAGGGCGGTGGTGTCTATCGCAATGGTCGCCGTGCGATCGTGAAATGGATGCGGGGCTATGTCGATGCCGAAGTCAAGGCGGGGCGCGGCGTCGCAATGCAGATCGCAAAGCTCGATCAGGGCGGTGCCGAGGCTGTCGAGGCAGAGCGCAACGGTGAGATCGTCAGTGCGCGCATGCTGGGCTGGTCAAGCCTGCTGCGCGAGCGGATTTATCCCTACTATGTCGAAAAATTCGGCGTCGCGTTCCCGTTGCTGATCCCGCAAATGCTGCTGATCCGCACCGAAAACGATCCGGGCGCGCCGCTCGAACCGCAGACCGAAGCGCAGAACGCCATCGAGGAAGGGGCCTGCCGCTACACAGTGAACATCGATGCCAATGGGGCAATCATCGACGTCATTGACAATGGCGCATCGCCGACCCGGCTCGATCACGCCTATTTCCTCAAGCACGGGCGCACCGAACGGTCGCTCACCGAAGTGCACACCAGCTATCCGCTTGCCCGCGTTTTCGGCATCGCGCGAACCAACGTACAGCGGCACATCGAAGCGGGCGATCAGGGACTGACGCGCTATGCCATCACGCGCATTGCCCCGGTGATCATGCAATACAGCTCAGGCAACGTGACGTCGTCGCGGATCGCGGTCGATATCGCGATTGATGAGACGTCGAAGGTCACGTTTCTCGCGCTGCCGACAGGTGCCACACCTCCGACCGTGACAACGGTCAAGCTCACCGGTCGCACCTATACGGTCAAGGTCGATGCCAACGGAAATCCGTATAGTCAGCGGTTCAACGTCTATCCGCTGCAGCCCAACACCGCTTATGACGTCTATGCCGTGGCGACCGATCCGAAATTCGGACATACGGGATCAGTTTACAAAGTCGGCACCAACGTCAGAACCCTGCCCCGGCTTTAGCGCTCAGCCGACAATCTCGTCGGGCGTGAAGAAATAGGCGATCTCGGTCGCCGCATTCTCATCGCTGTCCGAACCATGGACCGAGTTGGCCTCGATCGACTCGGCCAGTTCCTTGCGGATCGTCCCCGGCTCGGCGTTGGCCGGGTTCGTCGCGCCCATGATGTCGCGGTTGCGCTTCACGGCGTCCTCGCCTTCGAGCACCTGGACGACGACCGGTCCCGAGATCATGAAATTCACGAGGTCGCCGAAAAACGGCCGCTCCCGGTGGACCCCGTAAAAGCCCTCGGCCTGTTCGCGTGTCATCTGGATGCGCTTCGAGGCGATCACGCGGAGCCCTGCGTCCTCCAGCATCTTGGTGACGGCACCCGTCAGATTACGGCGCGTCGCATCGGGCTTGATGATCGAAAAAGTGCGTGTCGCGGCCATGACAGGTGCGGCTCCAAAAAAGGGTGTTCGATTGGGAGCGCCCCTACGAGCGCGAACGGTTGATGGCAAGACGGGGACTGCGCGCCTATCCACGCGGCAGCGTCACCGTTCGTGGTTGTCGGCAATAAAGCGATCGAGCAGCCGCACGCCATAACCGGTTGCGCCCTTGTCCCACAGTGTGGCGGGTTTTGAGGCCCAAACCATCCCTGCGATATCGAGATGCGCCCATTTCACGCCCTCCTCGACAAAACGCTGCAGAAACTGCGCCGCGGTTATCGAACCGGCTTCACGCGGCCCCACATTCTTCATGTCGGCAATCTGCGAATCGATCAGCTTGTTGTAGGCCTCACCCAGCGGGAAGCGCCAAAGCGCATCGCCCACGGCCGCTCCTGCGCCGCTCAGTTGCGCGGCAAGCGCATCATCATTGGAAAATAGCCCTCCATACTCGTTGCCGAGTGCCACGATCATGGCTCCGGTCAGCGTTGCCAGATCGATCATGACCTTGGGCTGATATTTCTGCTGCACCCAGGTCATCGCATCGCACAGGATCAGCCGCCCTTCGGCATCTGTGTTGATGACTTCGATCGTCTGGCCCGACATCGACGTCACGACGTCGCCCGGGCGCTGGGCGTTGCCATCGGGCATGTTTTCAACGAGCGCGCAAATGCCGACGACATGCGCCTTCGCCTTGCGCATCGCGAGCGCCAGCATCGCGCCGGCCACTGCCCCTGCGCCGCCCATGTCCCACTTCATGTCTTCCATGCCGGCTGCAGGCTTGATCGATATGCCGCCGGTGTCGAACGTAACGCCCTTGCCGACAAACACGACCGGAGCGCGGGGGTCGTCGAGGCCGTTCCAGCGCAGGGACAGGATTGCCGACGGGCGTGCCGAACCTTGGCCCACGCCCAGCAGGGCACCCATGCCCAGCGCCCGCATCGCCGCATCGTCGAGAACCTCGATCTCGATCCCGTGCGCAGCAAGGTGCTTGCAGCGCTCGACGAAACTTTCCGGATACAGGACGTTGGCCGGCTCGCTGACCAGCTCGCGCGTCAGCGAAACCCCGGCAATGACAGCGCTCGCGCGGTCCCAGGCAGCCTGGGCGCCCGGCGCATCGGTCACGATCGCGATCGCATCAAGTGTCGGTTTCTGCTTGGCCGTGAGCTTGGTGCGATAGCGATCGAACCGCCACGACCGCAGCACAGCGCTTGTCGCCAGCCGCGCCACGCTGGCGGCATCGCGACCGGTCGCTTCGATCACGAGACGGCTTTCGCCCGATGTCAGCAAGCGCGCAGCCAGCGCGCTCCCCGCTTTTTCGAAGTCCTCACCCGCGCCCGCTCCGACGCCCGCAACCATCACCCGTCGCGGAATACCGTTGGCCAGCACGCTGATCTCCAAAAGGCTTCCCGCTTCCGCGTCAAACCGCGCCAGCGTCGCTGCGGCCTTGAGTTCAGCGCCGTGCGGAAAGTTCTCGAGCGTGTCACCCTTGGCAGCAAGAAACGCCATTGATGTTGCGTCAGCGGGGCGGTGAGAAAGCAGGGAAACGTGCATCGAGACTCCGTTCGGTTCTGATTAGGTCAGGGTATAGGCGGCACATCCCGTCTGCAAAAGCCGAGATTGCGCGCACGGGATGCGGGTGCGATAGGCGGCTCCCGGTTAACGCCGGGGTAACCATAGGCACGCGATAGGATTTTCGTGGCGCGCACCGCTGTTCTCATTCTTGCATCGGTCGCCCTGCTTGGTGCGATCCTTAGCACCGCACATGCGCAGGAGGCGCAGCAGCCACCAGCAGTCCCGGCCGTCGAAGATGCCGAGATCGATTTTGCCGCCGACGCCATCGCTTACGAAACCGAGACCGATGTCGTGACCGCAACCGGCAAAGTGCGCATGGTTCGGGGGAATGACCGCGTTCTCGCAGATCGCGTCGTCTGGGATCGGAAATCGGGACAGGTCCGCGCGGAAGGGAATGTCGCGCTGACCACTGCAGCGGGCGACAAACTCTACGGCGACGCGATCGAACTCACGGACAGTCTTAAAGACGGCGTGGTGGACAATCTGCTCCTCGTTCTTGCCGACGGTGCCCGGCTTGCGGCGACCCGCGGCGAACGCAAGGGCGAAGTGACGACCCTCTCGAATGCGGCCTATTCGCCATGCCCGGTGGTCGATGTGGACGGCTGCCCGCGCACGCCGAGCTGGTCGCTGTCGGCAGTCAGGATCATCCATGATCCGGTGCGCAAGCGCATTACCTTCCGCCAGGCGCGGCTCGAAATGTTCGGCGTGCCGCTGTTCGTCATCCCCGCGCTCAGCCAGCCATTGAGCGATTCAGGCGCGACCGGATTCCTGACGCCCGAGGTTCAGTATACGCGCACCAACGGCGCCGAAGCCGCCCTGCCCTTCTATCTCAAACTTGCCGACAACCGCGACCTGCTGCTGACCCCGCACATCTATTCGAACGCGCTACCCGCGCTCGAAGGCAGCTACCGGGCACTGACCGCAAACGGAGCCTATCGGATCGGCGGTTTTGCGACCTACGGCTCGCGCGTTCCGATCGGTGGCGTCACGACCGATCAGCCGCGCAGCTTCCGCGCCTATGTCGATGCCAATGGTCGTTTCCAGCTCGATCCACTGTGGGGCATTTCGGGATCGATCCGCCGCGTGACCGACCGCACTTTCCTGCGCCGTTACGACGTGTCGCGCGACGATCGCCTGCGCTCCACGATCCGCCTCGAGCGCATTGATGCGCCATCCTATTTCTCACTGACCGGCTGGGCGGTGCAAACCTTGCGGACGGGCGACATTCAGGGAACGATCCCGGTCGCCTTGCCCGAAGTCGATTATCGCCGTCGCTTTGCCGAACCCTTGCTGAAGGGCAGCATCGATCTTCAGCTCAATGCCCTCGCGCTAGGCCGCACCCAGGGGCAGGATACGCAGCGGGCGTTTGCCGGTGTCCGCTGGGATGTCCGCCGGTTTACCAACTGGGGCCAGGAGGTGCTGGTCACCGCCTATGCGCGCGGCGATATCTATCACAGCACGGACAATGCCTTGACGACCACGGCGCTTTATCGCGGCGAGGGCGGTTATCAGGCCCGCGGCATCGCGGCGCTTGCGGCAGAAGTCCGCTGGCCGTTCATCGGCGCGCTGTTCGGGGGCACGCAACGCCTCACGCCACGCTTCCAGCTTGTCGGTTCGCCCGAAACCCGCAACCTCCAAATCCCCAACGAGGATGCCCGCTCGGTCGATCTCGAAGACAGCAACCTCTTCGCGCTCAACCGTTTCCCCGGCTACGACCGATGGGAGGATGGAACGCGCGCCACCGTCGGCCTTGATTGGAACTTCATTGCGCCCGGCTGGTCGGTCGATGCCAACATCGGCCAGAGCTTCCGGCTGACCAACAAGCGCACACTGTTCCCCGACGGCACCGGCCTCACCGACCGCTTCTCCGATATCGTCGGGCGCACCACGGTCCGCTTTCGCAACTTCGTCAGCGTCACGCATCGCTTCCGGCTTGACAAGGACAAGCTGCAGCTCCGCCGCAACGAAATTGACGCCACCGTCGGGTCGGCCGCCACCTACGCGACAATCGGCTACCTCAAGCTCAACCGCAACATCGGCCCACAGCTCGAGGATTTGCGCGACCGTGAAGAGGTGCGCGCCGGCGGGCGCGTCCAGATTTCGCGCTTCATCTCGATGTTCGGGGCGTTCACGATCGATCTGACCGATCGTGCCGAGGATCCCTTGTCGGTCGCCGATGGCTATGCCCCGATCCGCCACCGCCTCGGGATCGCCTACACCGACGAGTGTCTCGACATTGGCCTGACGTGGCGGCGCGATTATGAAACGACCGGCGATGCCCGCCGCGGCAACAGTTATCTCCTCAGGGTGGCGTTTCGCGGTCTGGGCCGCTAAGCCGCTGTTCACCTGGGTCGCGCCATGGGCCGCGCGTCGTTTGAAGGACGGGTAAAAAAGAGTGAATTTGACCATGAAGAGCTTGATCGCAGGCGTCGCGATCGCATTCGCTGCCACCGCCGGGCAGACCCAGACGGTCCCTGCCACCAATAGCGTTCCGGACAATACCGGGCTCAATCTGCCCTCGGTGCTGACCACGTTCGGCAAGGTCGATCCCAATCTGCGCAAAGCCACCGCGATCGTGAACGGCGATATCGTGACCGGGACCGACATCGATCACCGCCTGGCCCTCATCGCGATTGCCAATGGCGGCCGCATTGCCGACGAGGAGCGCGAGCGGCTGCGCCTGCAGATCGTGCGCAACCTCATCGACGAGACGCTGCAAATTCAGGAAGCCCGCGCAAACGACATCACGATTTCGCCCGCCGAGATCGACAGTAGCTACGCGCGCATCGCCGAACGCTTCAAGCGCACCCCCGCCGCGATGACGGCGTATCTGCGCGAGCAGGGATCGTCGGAGCGTTCGATCAAGCGCCAAATCCACGGCGAACTCGCGTGGAGCCGCCTCCTGCGCCGCCGTGTCGAGCCCTTCGTCAACGTCAGCGGCGAGGAAGTCCAGGCGATCATGGCGCGCCTCGAGGCCTCGAAGGGCACGAAAGAGTTTCACATCGGCGAAATCTATCTGTCGGCAACGCCTGAGAATGAGACCGAAGTCCTCGCCAATGCGCGCAAGATCATCGATCAGATCAAGCAGGGCGGCTCGTTTGCCGCCTATGCCCGCCAGTTCTCCGAAGCGTCAACCGCTGCGGTCGGTGGCGATCTCGGCTGGATCCGCGCGCCACAGCTGCCCGATGCGCTCGCCGAAGCTGCACAGCAGCTCACGGTCGGGCAGCTTGCCGGTCCGATCCCGATTCCGGGTGGCTTCTCGATCGTTTACCTCGTCGACAGCCGCCAGGTGATGATGGCCGATCCGCGCGACGCCATGCTGAACCTGCGCCAGATGAGCATCAAATTTGCGCCGGGGATCACGCAAGCCGCAGCAACGTCGCGTGCAGAGGCCTTTGCGCGCGCGACGCAGACCATGGGCGGGTGCGGCAAGGTCAGCGAAGTCGCCGCCAGTGTCGGTGCCGAAGTTGTCGACAATGATGAGGTCCGCGTCCGCGATCTGCCGGCGCCGCTGCAGGACATGTTGCTAAAGCTCTCGGTCGGTCAGGCGACGCCGCCTTTCGGTTCGCAGACTGAGGGCGTCCGTGTGCTCGTGCTGTGTGGGCGCGACGAAGCGGCGGCAGCGGGCGGCCCCTCGTTCGATCAGATCATGGCGCAGATGGAAGAAACGCGGGTCAACCAGCGGGCACAGCGCTATCTGCGCGATCTGCGGCGCGATGCGGTGGTGGACTATCGCTAGTCATTTTTCCGTGAACGCGCCGCTCGCGGTCGCGCTCGGCGATCCCTCGGGCATCGGGCCGGAGATCGTTGCCAAAGCCTGGGTGGAGCGCAATCGAGCCCGCCTCGCGCCTTTCCTCGCGGTCGGTGATGCGCGGTCGATCGAAGCGGTCTGGCTCGGCCCGGTCGAGCGCGTGCGTGACCCGCATGACGCCGTCGCCGTCTTCGATCGCGCCTTGCCTGTCATGCAAGTCGAAGATGCGGGGTCGATTACGCCCGGTGCGCCCAATCTCGAAGGCGCGCGCTGCTCGCTTGATGCGCTCGAACTTGCGATCGGTCTTGTCCGTTCGGGCCCTGCGCGCGCGCTCGTGACCGCGCCGGTCTGCAAGTCGCAGCTTTACGCTATCGGCTTCACCCACCCGGGGCAAACTGAATTCATTGCCGAGCGCTGCGGCGTGGCGCGCGAAAACGTCGCGATGCTGCTTGCCGGGCCGTCGCTCAAGGTTGTCCCCGTCACGACCCATATCCCCTTGAGCGAAGTCGCCGCGACCGTCACCATCGACATGATTGTGACCAAGGCTCGCGCGACGGTGCGCGGCCTTCAGCGCAATTTCGGGATCGCAAATCCCCACCTCGTCTTCGCCGGTTTCAATCCGCATGCGGGCGAGGATGGCGCGATCGGCCGCGAGGAAATCGAATTGATCACGCCCGCGATCGAAATCCTGCGCAGCGAGGGCATCAACGCCACCGGGCCCACAGCAGCCGATGCGCTGTTCCATGCCCGCGCCCGCGCCACTTACGATGCCGCGATCTGCCTCTATCACGATCAAGCGCTGATCCCGCTGAAAACGCTTCATTTCGATGAGGGTGTGAACATGACATTAGGGCTGCCGATCGTGCGCACCGCGCCCGATCATGGCACCGCCTTTGGCATCGCGGGCAAGGATGCCGCCAATGCCGGTGCCATGATCGCGGCGATCCAGATGGCTGCCGATGCGACCGAAACCCGCGCTGCCCAATCTTGCGCTCAAGCGTCCTGCGCCCAAGCGGCTTGAATCCAGCGCGACCGCCGCTTCGCGAGGTCATCGCTCGCCACGGATTGCAGGCCAGCAAGGCGCTGGGGCAGAATTTCCTCCTCGATGCGCAATTGCTCGATCGGATTGCGGCCGTCCCCGGCGATCTGCGCGATGCGTCGGTCTATGAAATCGGCCCCGGCCCCGGCGGTCTCACCCGTGCGCTGATCGACGCGGGCGCGCGCGTGACGGCGGTCGAGCGCGACCGCCGCTGTCTCCCTGCGCTTGCCGAACTCGCCGATGCGCATCCCGGCCAACTCCGCGTGATCGAGGGCGACGCCATGGTGCAACGCCTTGAAGATGTGCTCGAACCCGGCGGGCATATCGTCGCCAACCTGCCCTACAACGTCGGGACTGCGCTGCTCGTGAATTGGCTCACCGGTGAAAGCTGGCCACCACGCTGGGCCTCGCTCACGCTCATGTTTCAGGCCGAAGTCGCCGAACGCATCGTCGCAAAGCCCGATACCTCTGCTTACGGTCGCCTCGCCGTTCTCGCCCAGTGGCGCACGGTCCCGACCATCGCGATGCGCGTGCATCGCTCGGCGTTCACCCCGCCGCCCAAGGTCATGTCGGCGGTCGTCCATATCGTGCCGTCAGCGAGTCCCCAAGGCGCGACCTGCGCCAATCTCGAGCGCCTAACCGCCGCCGCCTTCGGCCAGCGCCGCAAGATGCTGCGGCAAAGCCTCAAGGGCATTCCGGGTGCGCTAAATACCTTGAAGCAGCTAAACATCGACGAAACACGCCGCGCAGAAACGCTCGCCGTCAGCGATTTTGTGTCCGTCGCCCGCACGCTCTAGTTGGGAGCGCCTTGCGATCCCATCGGCTGCGGCGTCACCGCCTGAACCGACATCGTGGCGCTTACCGCGCCGCGATCGATGGCAGCCGAAAGCCGCGTTTGTTCGGCGCAATTGGCCGCGCACAGCACCTTGACCCGCGCCAGATTCTCGCGCGCCTTCGTCACCGCGCCCTTGGCAACCATCGCTTCGCCCTGCCCGGCGAGCGCGGCCACATCGTTCGGCTCGATCATCAGCGCTTCGCGATACAGCCGGATCGCCTTGCCCGGCAGGCCCTGCCGCTTGGCGACGTCCGCCAGCGCGAGGAATGCCGGACGGTTCTTGGGGTCGAGCGCGAGTGCGCTCTCGAGCAGGTCGGTCGCCGCTTCGAATCGACCCGCAGCGATCTCGCCCTGCGCCTGCTGCGTCATCGCCACTGAGCGCGCATTGATCTGGTGGTCGGGGCGCTCGCTGTGACTGACGCTCGAAACCGTGGCGAGAACCGCGGCAAGAGCGAGGGCGGGGAGCGTGAAGCGCATCAGGGTCTCCAAAAGCATAAGATCGGCAAAGCTAGCACGCGTTGCGCAGCCGCGCGAAGTAAAATCCGTCGCAACCATCGCGTGACGGTGTCAACAAACGGGACAGTTCGAGCGACCTTCCCTGGTGCCGCGCCAGAAACGCCGCGACCTGCCCTTCGCCCTCGGCGGCGATCAGCGAACACACCGCATAAACCAGCGCTCCGCCCGGCTTGACGAGTGTGGCACCCAGATCGAGCACATGCGACTGCAGTTCGATCACGGCCTTGAGGCGACCTTGCGTCAACCGCCAGCGCAGTTCGGGGTTCCGCCGCCATGTCCCGCTCCCCGAGCACGGCGCGTCAACGAGCACGCAGTCGGCAGAGCCCGCCAGATCAGCCAGCGCGACTCGTTCGCGATTCGGATCGAGCAACCGCGTCGCGATAATCGCCGCCCCGGCCACGGCCGCGCGCGGTTCGATCCGCGACAGCCGCCCCCGGTCGGTATCGCAGGCAACCAGCCTGCCCGCATTTGCCATGTCCGCCGCCAGCGCCAGCGTCTTGCCGCCGGCCCCGGCGCACAGATCGACTATCGTCATCCCAGGTGCGGCGCGACACGCCGCTGCGACCATCTGGCTCCCGGCATCCTGCACCTCGACCAGTCCCGCAAGCTCGGGCCGGTTCGCCAGCGGGACATTGTCAGGGAGCCGCAGTCCGTAGGCGGTATCAGCGATCGCCTCGGCACCGGGCAACAGCGCCATGACTGCGGCGCGGTCTGATCGCAGCGCATTCACGCGCAGGTCGAACGGCGCGCGACCGAGCAGGGCCTCATGCTCCGTTTCAGGAACCAGCCGCGCCAGCCAGTCCGGCAGCAGCGACAGAACATCGCCAGTCTCCGACTCGCCAATGCACGGCGGGCCATAAGCCGTCCCGTCGAACCACGCGGCAAGCGCCGGATCCCGCCGCGCCAGCCCGACCATCGCCGCACGCCCACTCGTCGGCACATCGCCATAAGCCCGGATGGCGGCATAGACATGCTCACGCACCGCCCGCCGGTCCCCCGACCCTGCAAAGCGCCGCGTGCGAAACCAGTCGGCGATGATCGTATCGGCAGCAGGCCCGTTGTCACGGGCGGCCGCCGTCACAAGGTTGAGGATATCGATCGCCGCCTGAACGCGCGCAGCGGGCGTCATCGGGTCGGGTAATTCGGCGCCTCGCGCGTGATCGTTACGTCGTGCACATGGCTTTCGCGCAGGCCGGCGTTAGTGATCTGCACGAATTGCGCGCGCGCCTGCAGGTCGGCGATCGTGCGCGCGCCGGTATAGCCCATCGCCGCCTTCACCCCGCCGACAAGCTGATGGATCACATCACGTGCCGGGCCCTTGTAGGCAACCTGCCCCTCGATTCCTTCGGGCACGAGCTTCAACTGATCCTTGATGTCCTGCTGGAAATATCGGTCCGCCGACCCCCGCGCCATCGCGCCGACGCTGCCCATGCCGCGATAGGATTTGTAGCTCCGCCCCTGATACAGGAAAATCTCGCCGGGCGCTTCCTCGGTTCCTGCCAGCAGCGAGCCGATCATGACGCTCGCCGCCCCCGCCGCCAGCGCCTTTGCGATGTCGCCCGAGGTGCGCAAACCGCCATCGGCGATCACCGGAACGCCCGATTTCGCGGCTTCCTCGGCGGCATTCATGATCGCGGTGAGCTGCGGCACGCCGACGCCCGCGACCACCCGCGTGGTGCAGATCGACCCCGGCCCGATCCCGACCTTCACCCCATCAGCCCCAGCATCAATCAGCGCGCGGGTCGCCGCGCCCGTCGCAACATTGCCCGCCACGATCTGCACCGAATTGCTCAGCTTGCGAATGCGCTCGACCGCCTGTGCAACCATCTTCGAATGCCCATGCGCGGTGTCCACCACGATGAGATCGCATTCGGCATCGATCAGCGCCTCGGTGCGCTCAAACCCGGCATCGCCCGTCGTCGTTGCCGCCGCCACGCGCAGCCGCCCCGTGGCGTCCTTGGTGGCCGCGGGATAGGTCACCGCCTTTTCGATATCTTTGACCGTGATCAGCCCGATGCAGTGAAACGCGCTATCGACGACGAGCAGTTTCTCGATCCGCCGCTGGTGCAGCAGCCGCCGCGCCTCCTCGTGCGTCACCCCCGCCGTCACGGTCGCCAGATTGTGCGACGTCATGAGCTCGCTCACCGGCTGGTCGGGCATCTCAGCGAAGCGCACGTCGCGATTGGTCAGGATGCCGACCAGTCGCCCCGACGCCTCGACCACCGGAATGCCTGAAATCCGGTGCCGCGCCATCAGCGCGCGCGCATCCGCCAGCGTCTGTTCGGGCCGGATCGTGATCGGGTTGACCACCATTCCGCTTTCGAAGCGCTTGACCGCGCGCACCGCTGCGACCTGATCCTCGATTGCCAGATTGCGATGCAGCACGCCGATGCCACCCAGCTGCGCCATCACGATCGCCATGTCCGCTTCGGTCACGGTATCCATGGCCGACGACAGGATCGGGATATTGAGCGCAATGCTCTTGGTCAGCTGCGTGCGCGTATCCGTCTGGCTCGGCATGACATCCGATTCGCCGGGTTGCAGCAAAACATCGTCGAACGTGAGGCCGAGTGGAATGGACATGAATGAGGTGCACCTGCGCGAGTCGTGCGCGTCCGCTTACCGCGCGTGATAGCGAAGCGCCAGCGACCGCCCGCCGTCCTACAGAGCGGGACCTTGCTAACAAATGGTAATGCGCGACGCCCGATCTCCGGTGCCTGCTCGTCCCATCGATGCCGCAGACCGGAAACCGGATCGAAACTCCTGCCGACATAGCGTGAACTTCGTGAACTTCCGGCTGGTCGGGAGTGGCGAATCACCGCGCGCACCGATTGCGCTCGACGCCTCCGGCGCGCGATCGCATAACGTCCGCGAAGACTTGGGGGAACTGACCGATGGAAATCTTTGTCGTCGTGATCGCGGTGCTCGCGATCGTCTATGTCGCGATGGGCGTGAAAATGGTGCGCCAGGGCTTTCGCTACACCGTCGAGCGGTTCGGCAAGTTCACTTATGTCGCCCAGCCCGGGCTCACGCTCATCATCCCGTTCATCGATCAGATCGGCCGCAAGGTGAACATGATGGAGCAGGTGCTCGATATCCCGGGCCAGGAAATCATCACCAAAGACAATGCAATGGTCGCGGTCGACGGGGTCGTGTTCTTCCAGGTGCTCGATGCCGCCAAGGCCGCCTATGAAGTCAGCGATCTCTATCTGGCGATCATGCAGCTGACGACGACCAACCTGCGCACCGTGATGGGCAGCATGGATCTCGATGAAACACTGTCGAAGCGCGACGAGATCAACGGGCGGCTGCTCTCGATCGTCGACCTCGCGACCGAGGCCTGGGGCGTCAAGGTCACACGCGTCGAGTTGAAGGACATCCGCCCGCCCGCCGACATTGTGAACGCGATGACGCGCCAGATGAAAGCCGAGCGCGAAAAGCGCGCGACGATCCTCGAATCCGAAGCCGCGCGTCAAAACGACATCAACCGCGCCGAAGGCCAGAAGCAGTCGCAGATTCTCGAGGCTGAGGGTCGCCGCGAAGCCGCGTTCCGCGATGCCGAAGCGCGCGAGCGTTCAGCACAGGCTGAGGCCGAAGCGACGCGAATGGTGTCCGACGCAATCGAGAACGGCAGCACGCAAGCGATTAACTATTTCATCGCCCAGAAATATGTCGAGGCGATCGGCCTGTTTGCAACCTCGCCAAACGCCAAGACAATCCTCTTCCCTGTCGAGGCGACCCAGCTCATGGGGACGCTTGGCGGCATTGGTGCACTGGCCAAGGATGCGCTGGGCGATGCGGGCGCACCTCCAGCAGCACCGCGCCAAGGCGCACGTCGCGGTCCGTTCGAGGCTCCGGAGCAAGCGCAATGAGCGCGCTCACCGGCCTCGCCGCGCACTGGCTATGGCTCATCCTGGCGGCAGTGCTTGGCACAGCCGAAATGATTGCTCCCGGCTTCTTCCTGATCTGGATCGCCGCTGCTGCACTGCTCACGGGACTCGCGGCCATGGCGGGCCTACCGATGGCAGCGCAATTCCTGCTGTTCGCCGCCAGCGCCATTGCCCTCGTCATCGTTGGGCGACGCTATTTCCGCGCAACGCACATCGAATCGTCCGATCCTTTGCTCAACGATCGCGCCGGGCGCATGATCGGCACGATGGTCACCGCCGTTGAAACGGTCGATGCCGATCAGGGCCGCGTTCGCGTCGGTGACAGCGTCTGGTCGGCGCGCGGCGTGTTTGCCGCCCCCGGTGAGCGACTGCGCGTCACCGCTGTCGAAGGCAGCACGCTGATCGTCGAGCGCACTGCCCCGTGATCCGCGCCTTTGCACTTTTTGCAGCGATGGCATGCGTTGTCACGCCGGCCGAGGCGCGCCGCCAATGTCCTCAAGCTGAGGTCGATGCCTTTGCGGCACTGATTCGTGATAGTGCAGGCAATGCCGCGCTCCTGATCGCGCGAGTGCGGCGGCGGCTCGAGACCGAGGACGTCGAATGCTGGGCCAAGCGCGGCGACAAGCCAATGATCCTCGAGTTGGGCAAGCGGTTCGAGACCGGTGACGGCGTAGATCAGGACATCCGCCGCGCGGAAGCGCTTTTCAATATCGCGGCGACCAGTTCGGGCGGTCCGATCTTCGTCTACTCACCCGGCATCAATGGGCAGTCTGGGCGAGTTATCCAGGTCTCGAGCGGACCGCTGATCCCCGGCCTGCCCGAAGGCACCTTCCGCCGGGCGCTGATGCACATTGAAGGACGCGCCCATAAGGCCTCCCCGCGCAAGGGGTTCAAGATGGTCGATCGCCTTGCGCAGGGCGGGTATCGGCCCGCCATTGACTATCTTGCAAAGCTACCGCGAAGCTGAAGGCTACTTCTTGTCGCCGCCCATCAGCCCCGACGCGAGGCCACCGAGCGTGTCCATGATTCCACCTTCGCTCTGGGCCCCAGCGATCATCTGCGCATATTGCCCGAGCGATCCTTCGCCGCCAATATGCCCGACGATCTGCTGCAGGATATCGGGCGAGAGACCGGTGTTGGCCGCCGCCGTGGCAACAGTGTCGCCGGGCTCGGGGTGTGCGAGGCCCAGCGCCGAAATTGCAGCTTCGGCCTGTTCGGGGGAAAGGCCCACTTTGGTCGCGAGGTTGGCGACATCCATGTTGCCGGTGATCTGTCCCAGCAATCCGTCGAGCATGCCCATGGTCAAGTCCTTTTGCTTGAGGAAACCCAAATCAGCGGGCGGCAAACCTGCCCGCCATGCCGATAAGGTCATTGAGCGGATTGCCGTCGCGGTCCATGTCGAGCAGCGCCCCGAGGCCGCCCAGGCCGGAAGCGGGTGCATTCGCTTGCTGACCGCCGCCCATTATGCCGCCGAGCACCGAGCCGAGCATGCCGCCAAGGCCACCATCCTGCGCCGCCGGAGCAGCCTGCCCGCCTTGCGCCTGATTGGCCATGTAACCCGCGACCGCCATCGCGATCAGCGGCAGCATCCGCTTGAGCAGGTCGCCCGAAATGCCCGTCTTGGTCGCCGCGTCGGCGGCAACCGTGCGGCTCACGTCCTTCGATCCGAAAATCTGCCCGAGCACGCTGTTTCCCGCATCGACGTTGCTGGGAGCCGGTGCGAGTACGCTGGCCAGAAGACCACCGCCGCCCATGCCGCCGATCATGTTGATGAGGCCGCCTAGCCCTTCGGGTTGCGCCTGCGCCTGCCCCTTGAAGCCGCCAAGGATCGCCGGGAGCAGCGCTGCGGCACCCGCCTGCGCGGTGCCTTCATCAACACCCAGCTCACGTGCGATCGCGCCGATGCCGCCCGCCTGGTTCAAAATATCGAGCATGTTCAAAGCGCGGCCCTTTCCGAATCGTTTCGGGACCAGCCTAGGCGGCAATCGCGCGGCTGTCAGGCCGCTTTCGGCGCGGCCTCGCGAACGCCTAGATCGACGTGGTTGGCAAATTGCGCGAAGTTCGCGATGAACTGGTCGACAAGGTGTCGTGCCGTGACATCATACGCCGCCGGATCGGCCCAAGCCGCGCGCGGATCGAGGATTGCCGGGTCAACGCCCGTAACGGAAACCGGAACCTTGAAACCGAAATACGGGTCAGTGCGAAACTCAACGCCATTCAGCGACCCGTCGAGCGCCGCATTCAGCAGCGCGCGCGTGGCCTTGATCGGCATGCGCTTGATGCCCGGCATTGTCGCCTTGCCGCCCGTCCACCCCGTGTTGACCAGCCAGCACGTCACGCCGCCTTTAGCGATGCGTTCCTTGAGCAGATTGCCATACACGCTCGGATGCCGCGGCATGAACGGCGCACCGAAGCAGGTCGAAAACGTTGCTTCGGGTTCGGTCACGCCGATTTCCGTTCCCGCAACGCGGGCAGTGTAGCCCGAAAGAAAGTGATACATCGCCTGGTCAGGCGTCAGCTGCGCGATCGGCGGCAATACGCCGTAAGCATCGGCCGTGAGCATGATGATGTTGCGCGGCACCGGGCCCAAATTGTCGCGGCTGCTATTGGGAATGAACTCGATCGGATACGAACCACGACTGTTCTCGGCAAGGCTCGCATCGTCGAAATCAAGCTCGCGCGTCGCCGGATCGATGACAACATTCTCGAGGATCGTGCCGAACCGCTTGGTGGTCGCGAAAATCTCAGGCTCGGCTTCGGGCGAAAGGCGGATCATCTTGGCATAGCAACCCCCTTCGAAATTGAAGACGGCCGTGTCGGACCAGCCATGTTCGTCGTCGCCGATTAACGTCCGCGACGCGTCTGCGCTGAGCGTCGTCTTGCCTGTCCCCGAAAGGCCGAAGAACACCGCCGTATCGCCATTCGGACCGATATTGGCCGAACAATGCATCGGCATCACGCCCTGCATCGGCAGTTTGTAATTGAGGATGCCGAATACCGACTTCTTCATTTCGCCGGCATAGGCCGTGCCACCAATCAGGATCAGCTTCTCGGTGAAATTGACCGCAATGACGGTTTCCGACCGGCAGCCGTGCCGCGCGGGATCGGCGCGGAAGCTGGGCAAATCGATGATCGTGAATTCGGGTGTGAAGCCCTCGAGTTCCGGCTCACCAGGACGGACAAGCAAGGTGAG
>JBJXFA010000044.1:0-2772 GCA_046153865.1 Sphingomonadaceae bacterium | reverse complement strand
GTGGTCGACGGCAATGTCGAGCGGGTCGTCGCACGGGTTTTCGATGTGCAAACGCCGCTGCCGTCGGCGAAACCGGAGCTTTACCGGCTTGCCGACTCGATTACCCCCGACGAGCAGTCCGGCGATTTCGCTCAGGCGATGATGGACCTCGGCAGCACGATCTGCACCCCGCGCGCGCCCAAATGCCTGTTGTGCCCCCTCAACGCCGATTGCCGCGCTACTGACCCCGCCTCGCTGCCGCGCAAACTGCCCAAAGCCGCCCGCCCCGAGCGGCACGGCATCGTCTGGTGGATCGAGCGTGACGGCCATGTGCTGCTCGTCCGCCGCCCGCCCGAAGGCTTGCTCGGCGGGATGCGCGCGCTGCCGGGCACGCCGTGGTCCGACGGGGCTGCGGCTCCCGGCCCGAGCGTGACGCACGGCTTCACGCACTTCCGCTTGACGCTCACTGTCCTGCGACGGGATCACGGAGAGGGTTGCAACCTGCCAGCCGAGGCGGAATGGTGGCCGGTGGCGCGGATCGGCGAGGCCGGACTGCCCACGGTGTTCATGAAGGCGGCAACGCGCGCCATCGGGGAGGAAAGCGATGTTCGACACGCGGCTTGACCGGCGCGCGATGCTCACCGGCGGAGCGGGGCTGCTGGCCTTTGGTGCAACGCCAGCCTTCGCGCGCACGGCTCTTGCGCGTCGCGACGCGATCGGCTGGAGCGAACTCGGCCCCTTCCTCGATCGGTTTGCCCGCGACAAGGAATTGCCGGGTCTCGCCGCCTCGGTCGCGCGCGGCACCGACGATGCGATGTTCTTCAACACCGGCACGCTCGCCCGTGGCAGCGCACGCCGTGTCGATCCCGACAGCCTGTTTCGCATCTATTCGATGACCAAGCCGATCACCGGGATCGCCGCAATGCTGCTCATCGAGGACGGCAAGCTGGGTCTTGACCAGGACATTGGCGATATCCTGCCCGCCTTCAAGAACCCGCGCGTGCTGATCGACGGCACCAAAAACCTCGAGTCGCGCCCCGCGACCGGCCCGATCACGGTCCGCCATCTGCTCACGCACACCGCAGGGCTTGGCTACACCATCACGACCAAAGGGCCGTTGCTCGATGCATATAACGCAGCCGGGCTGGTCTCCGGCGCGATCAGCCGGAGGCCCATTCCCGGCCTTCCTGCCGTCAAGCCCGCACCGGGGCTGACCGCGTTTGCCGATCGTCTCGCGGCGCTGCCGCTCATCGCCGATCCGGGCGCGAAATGGAGCTATTCGGCCAGCCTCGATCTGCTCGGCCGGGTCATCGAGGTTGCCAGCGGCATGAACCTTGAGGCGTTTTTCCAGTCGCGCCTGTTCGATCCGCTCGGCATGACGAGCACCGCTTTCCGCGTGCCCGAAGCCTCCACCGCGCGGCTGACAACGAACTATGCCGTCACGCCGCTCGGGCGCATCGCGATCGATCCGGGCAACGACAGCGTGTTCAGCGATCCCCCGGCGATTGTTCTGGGCGGCGCCGGGCTGGTTTCGAGCCCGCGCGATTTCGACCGGTTTCTGGCGATGCTCGCCGGATTGGGTGCGATCGGGCGGACGCGGATCATGAAGGCCGAAACGGCGCGGCTTGCCATGTCCAATCTGCTGCCGCCCGGCGCGGACACGAGCGGAACGTTCGTCGATGGGCAGGGGTTTGGCGCGGGCGGGCGCGTCACGCTCGTCAGCGAACCCGGCGGGCGCGGTGTCGGCACCTTTGGCTGGGCGGGCGCTGCGGCGACGATCGCCTGGGTCGATCCCACGCGCGGGGTGCGCGCGGCAGGCTATGCCCAATATGTCCCCGATGCGTCGCTTGGCTTCCCGGTTGCATTCGCCAAGACCGTTTACGCCAGCCTGTGACTTCAGTCCCGGGGTTCACGGGCGGCACGCTCGATCGCGCCGATCATCTGCGGCTCGACGAAGCGGCGTTCAAGGCTGCGCTCAGCGACTGGCGCGCGCGGCTGATCGGTATGGACGGGCTCGATCCCCGGCTCGATGCCGATGGGCAGTTGCTCTGGACCAGCCTTGCCAAGGCGGGCGACGACGATGATTTCGTGCTCCTCGGGCTCGACGCGGGTCGGCCGCGCTTTGCCGCCATCCCGCCGGGGCCGCCCCGCGCCAATCCCGATCCGCGCGCGCTGTGGGGCACGATCGAGGCGATGGCAGCGAGCGATGCCGCGCATTACGCCGCTGCGCGCAGCCTCATCGACTGGCATGCCCGCCACCGGTTCTGCGCGAACTGCGGCAGCGCCACCGCGCACTGGCGGGCAGGGTGGGGGCGGCGCTGCGGGGGCTGCAGCGCGGAGCATTATCCGCGCGTCGATCCCGTGGTCATCATGCTTGCCGAACATGACGGGCGCGTGCTCGTCGGGCGTCAGCCGCGCTATCCGGCAGGGCGCTATTCGGCGCTGGCAGGCTTTGTCGAGCCCGGCGAATCGGTCGAAGAGGCGGTCGCGCGCGAGCTGTTCGAGGAAGCCGGGGTCCGCGCCACGGCGGTGCGCTATGTCGTCAGCCAACCGTGGCCGTTCCCGTCGTCGCTGATGATGGCGTGCGTGGCACCCGTGGAAGACGATGCGCTGACGCTTGACGCGACCGAGATCGAGGATGCGTTCTGGGTGACGCGTGACGAGGTAGTGGCAGCAATGGCGGGCGATCCGGCGGCGCGCTTCATCGCCCCGCCGCGCATCGCCATCGCGCACACGCTGTTCACGCGCTGGCTTGCGGGGCTGTAGAGCCGATTATCACCAAGCAGTAATGCT
>JBJXFA010000040.1:0-3396 GCA_046153865.1 Sphingomonadaceae bacterium | reverse complement strand
GCCTCTAGCCTCGATCAGGCCGGGCCGATGGCGCGCGATGTGCGCGATTGCGCGATCATGCTCGAAGTGATGGCGGGCTTCGACCCCAAGGATGCGACCAGCCTCGATCTGCCGGTGCCCGCTTGGGAAGCCGGGCTGAATTCCGACATGAAGGGCAAGCGCGTCGGCATCCCGCGCGAATATCGCGTCGATGGCATCGACGCGGATATCGCCCGAGTGTGGGACGACGGCATCGCCTGGCTGCGCGATGCCGGCGCGGAGATCGTCGATATCTCGTTGCCGCATACCAAATATGCGCTGCCGACCTATTACATCATCGCCCCCGCCGAAGCCTCGTCGAACCTCGCGCGCTATGATGGGGTGCGCTATGGCTTGCGCGATTTGCCCGAAGGGGCGGGGTTGCAGGACATGTATGCTGCGACCCGCGCTGCGGGCTTCGGGTCCGAGGTCAAGCGCCGCATTATGATCGGCACTTATGTGCTCAGCGCCGGTTTCTACGACGCCTATTACACGCAAGCGCAAAAGGTCCGCGCACTGATCGCCCGCGATTTCGACAATGCCTGGGCGCAGTGCGACGTCATCCTGACGCCGACCGCCCCAAGCGCCGCCTTTGCGCTGGGCGACAAGAGCGCCGATCCGCTGGCGATGTATCTCAACGACGTGTTCGCGGTACCCGCGAGCCTTGCCGGGCTGCCTGCGATGTCGGTTCCGGGCGGGCTGGACGGAGCGGGCTTGCCGCTCGGCTTGCAGATCATCGGGCGCGCGTTCGACGAGCAGGGCGTGCTGAACGCGGGGCTGGCGCTGGAACAGCGTTCGGGATTTTCGGCCCGTCCGGACAAATGGTGGTAGTATGAGCGATTATCGCATCACAGGCGAAACCGGCGAATGGGAGGTCGTGATCGGCCTTGAAGTCCATGCGCAGATCACCACGCGGGCCAAGCTATTCTCCGGGGCGGCAACCGCGTTCGGGGCCGAGCCGAACACGCAGGTCAGTCTGGTCGATGCAGCGATGCCGGGCATGTTGCCGGTGCCGAATGGCGAGTGCATCCGGCAGGCGGTGCGGACAGGGCTGGCGATCGAGGCCGAGATCAACCGCTGGAGCCGGTTCGACCGCAAGAATTATTTCTATGCCGATCTGCCGCAGGGCTACCAGATTTCGCAGCTCTACCACCCGATCGTCGGCGAAGGCGCGCTGACCATTGAGGCGGACGAGAAGGCGAGCATTCCAGACCCCAAGCGCATCGGCATCGAGCGTATCCATGTCGAGCAGGATGCGGGCAAGCTGATGCACGATCAGCATCCGACCATGTCCTATGTCGATCTCAACCGGTCGGGTGTCGCGCTGATGGAGATCGTGTCGCGGCCCGACATGGCTTCTCCTGCGGAAGCAGGGGCTTATGTGCGGAAGCTCAGATCGATCCTGCGCTATGTGGGCTCGTGCGACGGCAATATGGACGAAGGGTCGATGCGCGCCGACGTCAATGTCAGCGTCCGCAAGCCGGGTGGGGAACTCGGCACGCGCACCGAGACCAAGAATGTCAATTCGGTGCGCTTCATCGAATCGGTGGTCGAGAGCGAGGCGCGGCGTCAGGTCGCGCTGATCGAGAGCGGCGGCGCGGTTGTGCAGGAAACCCGGCTTTACGATCCCGACCGCAACACCACCCGCTCGATGCGGTCGAAGGAAGACGCGCACGACTACCGCTATTTCCCCGATCCCGACCTGCTGCCGCTGGTGCTGACCGAGGAGTTCGTCGCGGAATGCCGCGCGTCGCTTCCCGAACTTCCCGATGCCAAGCGCGAACGCTACCAGTCGCTCGGGATCAGCGCCTATGCGACCAACGTGCTGACCGCCGAGGTCGAATCGGCGCGCTGGTTCGATGCTCTGCTCGAAGGCGGCGCGAAGCCGGTCGCGGCGGCTAACTGGGTAACGTCGGAATTGTTCGGCGCGCTCAACAAGATGGGCCGCGATATCGGCGATAGCCCGGTGTCGCCGCGGCAGTCCGCCGAGCTGCTCGCGCTGGTCGACGACGGCACGCTGTCGGGCAGCCTCGCTAAACAGGTGTTCGAAAAGATGCTCGAAACCGGCGACGATGCCGGAACGATTGTCGAGCGCGATGGCCTGAAACAAACCAGTGACAGCGGCGCGATCGAAGCCGCCGTCGATGCCGTCTTCGGCGCCAACGCCGACAAGGTCGAACAATATCGCGGCGGCAAGGAAGCGCTGTTCGGTTTCTTCGTCGGGCAGACGATGAAAGCGATGGGTGGCAAGGCCAACCCGAAAATGGTCAACGAAGTGGTGAAAGCGAAGCTCGCTTAGTCAGGCAAGCGAACGTCAAATCCCATCTGCTGAGGCTCAGGTGGCACCTCGTCAGGTCCGCGTCCGGGCTCGACGATATCGCCGCCATCGGGATTGTAGATCGGCTCGGCAGGCACCGGCTGTTCGATCGGATCATTCGTCGCGGGCGCTTCCTGCGGCGATTGCGGTTCAATGATGTCAGGCTGGATCGGCGGTTGGCTGGCCATGGACTCACTCCTCGATTGTTCGAGAGGTCAACCACCGAGCTTTAATGGCGGTTCCCGACATTAGGGTATATCCCCGCCGATTTGCGCAGCGGGGACTATGCACCATAAAATCAACGACGCCGCGACCCACGCTCCATCCGGCGGCGGGCGTTGGCGGCATATTCCTCGAAATTGCCTTTGAACACCGTCACCAGCTCGTCGAGCGCGGCGATTGCGTCCTGGCCTTCCTCGGGCGGGAAGAGCTGCAGCGGATTACCGCCCCACGCCTTATATTCGAAATCGATCCGCTGATCGTCGCCGAACTGGCGGACCATGAACAGCGTCCGCAGCGACCGGCCATAGAGCATGGCCTTCATGTAGAACACGTCGGCGACGATCAGTTCGGAATAGCAGGCGGCGGTCGAATCCGAACGGCGCGTTTCGACATCGTTGATCGTGTTGCGGACCAACGGCGTTTCGTGGGTGACGATGACCGTGCCGGGTGCGAGGTTGATCAGCGTGTGCAGATCGAGCGATTGCAGCGCGGCGAGCTGGCTGGGGCTGTCGAGCGCACTGGCCAGCAGCGATCGGTTGTTGGCGTCGGTGCCGCTGTTGACGATCGCTCCGGCGAGGCCGCCGAGCAGGCCGGTGGTCTGCGAATACATGCGCTCGGCTGGCCAGATGTGCAGTTCGCACGGCGCGGTGGCGGGGGCTGCGTCCTGTGCATGCGCCTGAACGCTGGCGAGCAGCGATGCCGTTGCCAGCGCGAACAGGCGCAGTCCGGTTGTCAGTCTCTTCGTCATTCGATGGTCCCCTCTGCTGGACAGGTTATGTTTATCGTCAATTGCGCCGGGTGGCGGGGCCGGCGGCGCGGGCACGGATCGAGAAATCCTG
>JBJXFA010000032.1:0-3496 GCA_046153865.1 Sphingomonadaceae bacterium | reverse complement strand
TCCGCATTAACTGAACGCTCATTGCGTTCAGCTTGTCGGGACGGTTGAAGGTCGCGATCAGGATGGCGCCCTCGTCGCTGACCAGCATATGCGGTGTGTCACTCATCGTTGTCGGTTCCCCCAAATCTGCGTTCGGCGTCAGGCGCGGGTGCGGGGCAGGTTCAGTGCGCGCTCCGCGACCACGCTCCGATGGACCTCGCTGGTACCGCCGTAAATAGTGGTGCCCTGCGCGTGGCGGTACGACAGGTTGATGTACGCCGCCGGACCTGTCGTCTCCGTCAGCGATTCAGGCGCACACAGGTCGAGCAGATCGGCCGAATCGTGCAGGAACGCCTCGGACGAGAACAGCTTGCCCATAGAGCCCTGGCCCTGGTGCGGCTTGGCCTCGACTGCCGCCCACATAGCACGCCAGCCGAGCATTTCGGTGATCAGGTTATGCCCGAAGACCCGCGCGAGCCGCGTCGCGACCTTGTCGTCATCGATCATGGCGATCCCGCGCCGCTTGGTGTCGCGGCAGAAGGTTTCGGCCTCGCGGAGCATGTGCCACTGCGTCTTGTCCCAGGACGCCCCGTGTTCCATGCCCAGGGCCTGCGACATCACGCGCGCGCCCTCGTTAATCCCGCCCAGCCGCCAGCTGTCGGGAATGCGGACGCCGTCATAAAAGGTGATGTTCGTGCGCTCGTCCTGAAAGGTATAAACCGGCTGGATTTCAACGCCTTCAGCCTTCAGCGGCACAATGAACATGGTCAGGCCGCGGTGCTTTGCAGAATCGGGGTCGGTCCGCGCGAGCATAAGCACATAATCGGCCATGTTCGCGCCCGAGGTAAACATTTTCTGCCCGTCGATCCGCCAGCCATTGCCGTCAGGGGTGGCGCGCGTCTTGGCAGCAAACACATCCGATCCCGATGCCGGCTCGCTGAAACCGAGGCTGCAGATGCAGTCGCCTGCGATAATGCGGCTCAGCACTTCGTCCTTCAGCTCGTCGCTGCCGAACATGCGGATCATCGTGCCCACCAGTCCCGTCACACCGACTGCATGCGTCGTCCAGCCGTGCTTTTCCCACGCCGCATAAGCTGCATGCGAGGCATAGGCGTTGGCGTCACGGCCGCCATATTCTTTCGGCCACGACGGCAGATGCAAGCCTGCTTCTGCAATCTTCTTGTGAAATTCGGGGACGTGGCCGTCGAACGAATAATGCGCGCGGGCGCGTAGTTCGGGGGTCAGATTCGCCTCGAAGAAGGCATCGACCTCGGCGGCCAGCGCGCGAGCCTCGTCACCGAAATCGAACTCGACCGAGACATCGCCGACATGGGGTAGGGTGGCCGTTTCGCCATGATACAAGCGGCGGCCAGCCTCCTCGAGCAGCTGCACCGGGTCGCCCAGAATCAGCGGCAGCGCTTTTGCGCGCAAATTATACAGATGGATGTCATAGTCCGTCGACAGACCGTAACCGCCGAAAGTGTGCAGGGCCTGCGATACGGCCCGGCCCGCCGTGCGCGCATTCCACCAGAGCGCGAGCGAAACCTCGGCACCGGCGCGATCGACGCTGTCGGCAATGTCGCGGATTGCGCGCCAGACGAGGAATCTTCCGCCGTCGGTGTCGGCTTTGAGATCGCCCAGCGGATGCGAAATTCCCTGGAATGTCCCGATCAGCTGGCCGAATTGCACGCGTTCGGACGCATAGGCCGAAGCCAGCCGCAGGGCTTCCGCTGACAGTCCGGCAAGCGTCGCAGCGATGAGCAGCTTCCACTCCTCGACGCCGGCATCGAACGCGTTCAACGCGTCAGAGTCGTCTGAGAGTAACGTCCGACCCTCCACGTCGAGCGCGATACGCGCCATCGGCGTGCTCGCCAGATTGGGCCGCATCTGTTTCTCTTCTGGCGTCGGAATTACCAGATAAAGCGCCATGCCATCGCGCACGATGACGGTGTCGGCGACGGCACCTCCCGCGACCCATTGTGCGGGCGTGTCGGCAGCATCGTGCAAGGCGATCGTCACGACGGCATCGCCAACGATAAGTTTGCCGAGCAGCGCGGCGCCTGCATCACCGCAGGCCGCCAAAATGCGGGCGGCGACCATTGCCTCGGCGACCGGTCCCGACGCCAGACTGCGCCCGGCTTCTTCCATGACCAGCACCGCGTCGAACAGACCGAGTCCCGATCCACCCTGCGCCTCGGGCACGCGAATACCGAATCCGCCCATTTCGGCAAAGCTGCGCCAAAGTTCGGGGTCGAAACCGGATGGCATCGCCGCACGCACCCGCGCCATGCTGCTGTTTTCTTCGAAGAAGCGTGCAAAAGTTTCGGCGATCATTGCCTGATCGTCGGACGGTTCGAAATTCATCATCCAGCTCCTGACCGCAGCCCATGATGGACTGCACGATCGTCCCGATCGATTAGGCAAGGCACCCCTGCGGACGCAAGCCTTCCCATTGATAACACATCGCTACATGTGCATTACATTTGTTATTGGAAGTTCCCAAACAGAATTTCGCTTGGTTTCTGCCCGGTCACAATGCACATGGCAAAGATCATTCATATCGTCCGGGAGGCCTGCCTTAAGCTGCCCGCGGGGAGGAGAAGACCGTGCTTAGTGGTGAACTCTCGAGGCCCGCTGCCACGAAGATGGAGCTTTTCGCATGAAACTCGACGATACCATCGCTGCTGTTGTGACCGGCGGCGCGTCCGGTCTGGGTCTGGCGACGGTCAAGGCGCTGCGTGCACGGGGGACGCGTGTCGCGATCTTCGACACGAATTCTGAAGCAGGTGAGCAAGCAGCGGGCGAGGCTGGTGCGCTCTTTTGTCAGGCCGACATCCTGTCGGACGAAAGCCTTAACAAGGCTTTCGCCAAGGCGCGCGCTGCGCATGGTCAGGAGCGTGTACTTGTCGCTTGCGCGGGAGGCGGGAATGCCCTCAGCACTATTCGCAAGGACCGGGAAACCGGCGAATTCACAATTTTTCCGACCGCCGAATTTGCGCGCGTGGTCGCACTCAACGCGGTCGGCACCTTCGCCACCCTTACCCGTTTTGCTGCCGGTGCCGCCACCTTGGAACCGATCGATGACGAGCGCGGCGTGATCGTCTGCACAGCCTCGGTTGCGGCACAAGACGGCCAAATGGGTCAGGCGGCATATGCCGCAGGCAAGGCAGCGATCAGCGGGATGACGCTCCCTATAGCGCGCGACCTCGGACGTTTTGGAATCCGCATTAACACAATCCTGCCCGGCGTGTTCAGCACGCCACTGATGAACCGGGCACCGCAGGAAATGCGTGACAAGCTGACTGCCATGACCGCCTTTCCGCATCGGTTCGGTGAGCCGGGAGAGTTTGCCAGCCTTGCGCTCGAACTGTGTACCAACGCTTACATCAATGCGCAGTCGTTCCGGCTCGATGCCGGCATCCGCTTTGCAGGCAAATAGATAACCGAGACCGGAGAGTAATTCGATGAAAGCGGCAATTCTTCGCGCGAGCAAAGCGCCGATGCAGATCGAGAACGT
>JBJXFA010000024.1:0-2940 GCA_046153865.1 Sphingomonadaceae bacterium | reverse complement strand
CCCTGACTGCGCTGTCGCGCGCGGGCTACGACAGCCTTGGCCAGCCGCTCACACGCCTGGTGCGCCTGATCGAAGACACCGATGGCAACTTGCCGATTCTCGCAGCGCTCGCGGCGCGCACCGGGTTTGCAGATCAACGGGCGGTGTTGCGCGAGGAGCCCGAGGCCGAGATCGTGCTTTCGGCCGTCGCCGTGCGCGATGCCAGTGGAAGCTTTGCGGGATATCAGGGCAGTGCGCGCACAGGCGTTCCCATCGCAATCGACGGCGATGAAGCCCTTGATAGCGATTTCGCCGAAAACCTTGAGGCGGCCTTGCGTGCGCCGCTTGTCCGGATCGTCTCCCAGGCCGATGCAATCCGTGAACAGTCCGAAGGGCCATTAAGGCGCGACTACGCAGGCTACGCCGGCGATATTGCGAGTGCGGCGCGCCACCTTCTGGCGCTCGTCGATGATCTGGGCGACTTGAATGCGGTCGAGCGCGCCGATTTCCGTCCCGAGATCGAGGACATTGACGTGGCCGACATTGCGCGGCGGGCGGCCGGGCTGCTCAGCGTGCGCGCTGCCGATCGCGGCATCCGCATCGACCGGCCCGGCAGTGACGAAACGCTCGTTGCCCGGGGCGATTTCCGCCGCGTCCTGCAGATTCTCGTCAACCTGATCAGTAATGCCGTGCGGTACTCGCCCGAGGGCGGCATGGTCTGGCTCAGACATGAGCGCGAGGGGAACAGCGCCGTCATCATCGTGGCTGACCAAGGAAAGGGTATCGCGGAGGGCGACCAGGCTCGAATCTTCGAGAAGTTCGAGCGCGTCGATCCAAGCGAACCCGGGGGCAGCGGACTCGGGCTCTACATCGCCCGGCGACTGGCGCGCGCGATGGGTGGCGATATCGCCGTAGACTCTGCGCCGGGGCAGGGCGCGCGCTTCGTGCTGACGCTTCCTGTCGCCTAGTCGGCGATCCAGACCAGCGGAAGGACTGCCGGCGCGCTGCGCCGAAGAAGTTGCGCGGCTTCCGCGATGTGCGCGCCTGAAGTCGCGACATCGTCGATCAGCAGGATCGGAACGGTCGGTTTTGAACGCAACTTCATCGCGGGGCGCTTGAGATTGTTCTTGGGGTGGCTGCTGCCTTGTTGCGGCAACGGCTCGAATGGCTCGATGACGTCGACGCCCAGACGAACCGCGATCAACCGCGCGAGCCGGGCAGCAAGGCAATTGGGGCCGCTGCTGCCGCAAGGGACGGCAGCCACAGCCTGAAACGTGCCTGACCCTAACAAAGCGCCCGCCGCCTGCGCCATGTCTTCGGCGACAGCATCGAGGAACGCGTCGCCCGGATCGCGCTTCAAAGCCTTCAGCGCTTCGAGCTGCACGTCCTTGACCGTCACCCGCCAGCGCGTGAGCGCATGATAGGGAACGGCCCCGCGCCGCGTGTGATCGTGTCGATGAGCAGCGCCGCCTCGCTGTGCATCACGATCAGGCGTTCGGACTGCAGCGCGATATCGCCGATCAGCCGTAACTCGTCTGCGGCGATAGCGGCACATTCCTCGAGCCGACCAAGCAGATCGTCAGGCCGCTCAACGTCCATCCGGGGATCGGCGACATTGAGAACGACTGCGAATGGCAACATCGGCAATTCGAGCGGGACGCTGGCGATGAACCGCCAATTGGGTGCCCCGGCAACCCACGGATGATCCCGAAAACCTTCGACGATCCGCGCATCTTCGATGACGGCGGAGCGGCTCCAATGCGTCGCGATCGGCTCCGAGCGCGGAAGTACAGCACGGAACTGCGTTAGCGGAATCCCGCACGATGCGACGATATGGAAGCCGTCTGTCCGCCGGGCACCGATCAGAGCGGCGGGACAATGCGCAAGTTGGGCCGCAATGCCGATGCTTCGCATCAACGGCTGATCGGCGGGCCCGCAAGGATCAACTTTAGCGCTGCGTCAAAAGCATCTGCCTGCACTGACCCCCCGGTCCGACCCGCTTACTGGTCGAGAAAGCTGCGCATCTTGCGGCTGCGGCTCGGGTGCTTGAGCTTGCGCAGCGCCTTCGCTTCGATCTGGCGGATGCGCTCGCGCGTGACCGAAAACTGCTGGCCGACCTCTTCGAGCGTGTGATCGGTGTTCATGCCGATGCCGAAGCGCATGCGCAGCACGCGTTCTTCGCGCGGCGTCAGCGAGGCGAGCACGCGCGTGGGCGTTTCGCGCAGGTTCGAGTGGATCGCGGCGTCAACCGGCAGGATCGCGCTCTTATCCTCGATGTAGTCGCCGAGATGGCTGTCTTCCTCGTCGCCGATCGGCGTTTCGAGGCTGATCGGCTCCTTGGCGATCTTCATCACTTTCCGAACCTTTTCCAAGGGCATGGAGAGTCTTTCTGCCATTTCCTCGGGGGTCGGCTCGCGCCCCTGTTCGTGCAGGAACTGGCGGCTGGTACGTACCAGCTTGTTGATCGTCTCGATCATGTGCACCGGGATGCGAATCGTTCGTGCCTGATCAGCAATGCTGCGCGTGATCGCCTGGCGGATCCACCAGGTCGCATAGGTCGAGAACTTATAGCCGCGACGATACTCGAACTTATCGACCGCCTTCATCAGACCGATATTGCCTTCCTGAATGAGATCAAGGAATTGCAGGCCGCGGTTCGTATATTTTTTAGCAATGGAAATGACCAATCGAAGGTTCGCCTCGACCATTTCCTTCTTGGCAATGCGCGCCTCGCGCTCGGCTTTCTGCACCGTGTTGACGATGCGGCGGAACTCAGCCAGCGACATGCCCGTCGCCTGGCTGATCTCGGCGATCTCGGCGCGGATTCGCTCGACCGCATCGGCTTCGTTCGCGGCGAACGCCGCCCATTTCTTGTCGGTGCCCTTGGCTTTCTCCAGCCAGGTCTCATCGAGTTCGTGGTCGACATAGCTGTCGAGGAATGCCTTGCGCGGCACTTTGTGG
>JBJXFA010000020.1:0-59431 GCA_046153865.1 Sphingomonadaceae bacterium | reverse complement strand
TAGGTCATACACTCATAAATCGCTAGCCAAGGCGTTCGAGTTTTGATTCAAGCTCCGTGAAGGAGTTTGTCCATGAGCGCACGTCGGTACGAGCTTTCGGATTTTGAATGGTCTGTGATCGCGCCGTTGTTGCCGGACAAGCCGCGCGGTGTGCCGCGTGTCGATGACCGCCGGGTGCTGAACGGCATCTACTGGCGACTGCGAACGGGGTCGCCATGGGCGGACATTCCCGAGCGCTACGGTCCGTACACGACGTGCTACAACCGGTTCGTTCGGTGGCGCAAAGCGGGTGTGTGGGACCGGCTGTTCGAGGCGGTATCGCGTGCCTACGAGGGCGATCTGCAGATGATCGACAGCTCATCGATCCGCGTCCACCAGCATGGCGCGAACGGTAAAAAGGGGGTCCGGCGCACACCGCCGCTGGGCACGGTGCTGGAAGCCGATGCATGGGGCGCTCGCGTGGCGGGTTGACGACCAAGATACACGCGCTGGTCGATGCCAACGGCCTGCCGATCACGCTCAAGCTGACCGAAGGCCAGGCGCATGACGGACGCAGCGCCGCCGACATGCTCGAGACCATCGGCGAGGGCGACGTGCTCCTCGCCGATCGTGCTTACGACAGCGACGGTCTGCGCCAGATGCTCGCCGAGCGCGGTGCATGGGCCAACGTCAGGCCGATGCCCAACCGGACCAACGTCCCCGCGTTCAGCCGCTTCCTCTACCGGTACCGCAATCTCGTCGAACGCTTCTTCAGCAAGCTCAAACACTTCCGCGCCATCGCAACCCGCTATGAAAAACACGCAGAAAACTATCTCGGCCTCATCAAGCTCGCCTCAGCAAAAATCTGGATGCGCTTTATGAGTCGGTGACCTAGCCCGACTGGCACGCATCTGAGTGGTCAGAATCTGGATTGTGCGCTCAAGCATGACGTCGCGGTCGAAACCTTGTTTCGCGCCGGTGACGAGGGTGCCGGTTGCCGATAGCGAGCGTGAGTCCGGCCCCTGCGTCACCACGCTTGCTGCTGTGCTCAAAGCGAGCTGGGCGAGGGTCGTTCCAAAGTTGCCTTCACGACCCTCATTGAGCAATTGTCGTTCGAAATCATAATACAGCTTATCGGCGACAAACATTCGCATCGTGACGACATGATTACGTTGTGCTTTAAGTTCTGAGCCACCACCAAGCCAATCGATTCTCAAGCATTGTTGATCAGCAAGCACCGCCAACGCCGATTGATGCAAAGCTTTGCCACTATCGCATTTTTCGGCCGCATTGGGAACGCGCTCGGGCCCCCCTCGCAACGTTGCACACGCCGGTAACGCAAGCAGTAAGATCGATACAACGCATCTCGAAAACTTTGCCATGTCGCTTGCCCCCGCGCACAGCCGTATGCCCGCTCATGTGATCGAGTCAAAGACTAATTCGGATGTGCAACGAATTCAGCGCAGATACTTGCCGAACCAGCCCATCGCCTGCGCCCAGCCGTCCTTTGCCGCTTCCGCGTTGTAGCTCGGGCGATAGTCGGCGAGAAAGCCGTGATCCGCTTCGGGGTAAAGCTTGATCGTCGCCGGTTTGCGCGCCTTGGCGAGCGCAGCATTCATCGCGTTCACGTCTTCCACCGGGATGCCGCGATCCTTGCCGCCGTAGAGGCCGAGCACGGGCACATTGATGCGCTGGACGAGATCGAGCGGGACTGTCGGCTGGAGCGCGGTCGGCTTGCTGGTGAGCCGCCCATACCAGGCAACGCCCGCCTTGATGCGCGGATTGTGCGCTGCATACAGCCAAGTCGCGCGGCCGCCCCAGCAGAAACCGGTCACCCCGACCTTGGCCGCATTGCCACCGTCGCGGCCTGCGAAACGGATCAGCGCGTCGAGATCGGCCATCACCTGCGCATCGGGAACTTTGGCCACGATCGTGCTGACGAGCTGCCCGATGTCGGCGACCTTGGTGGGATCGCCCTGCCGCGCGAACAGGTCGGGAGCGATCGCGTAATAGCCCGCTCTTGCGAAGCGCCGCGTGATGTCCTTGATCCACTCATGCACGCCGAACACTTCCTGGACGACGAGCACGACGGGCAGGTTCTGCTTGCCCGCCGGACGCGCGCGATAAGCGTTCATCGCAAAGCCGCCGCTGGCCGGGAATTTGACCATGGCGGCATCGAGCCCGGTCGCAGGCGTCCTGATCGCGGCCTCGACCGGTTGCGCGGCAAGCGCATAGGTCGTGGCAGCGACCGATCCTGCGATAGCGGCGCGGCGATCAAGGGCGGTGGTGCGCACCCAGTTTTCGGTTTCGGTCAGGCGATCGGTCATGGCACTCTCCCTTACGCATCGCGTGGCGCTGGGGTTACATCTGGGCTGGGACGTAAGTTTGGCAAGGGCGCGCCGCAAACAAAAAGCCCCGGCGGATCGCTCCGCCGGGGCCAATTGAACGCTCGGGTCTTGGATCAGTCGCGCTGGCCGAGGAAGCTCAGCAGGAACTGGAACATGTTGATGAAGTCCAGATAGAGCGACAGTGCGCCCATGATCACGGTCTTGCCCAGCATGTCCGTGCCCGCGACATGCGCATACATCGACTTGATGCGTTGCGTGTCATAAGCAGTGAGGCCAGCAAAGATAAGCACGCCGAGCGCACTGATGACCAGGTTCATCACCGTCGACTGGACGAAGATGTTGATGATCATCGCAACCAGCAGGCCGACGACGCCCATGATCAAGAAAGTGCCGAAGCCCGACAGATCTTTCTTCGTGGTGTAGCCGTAAAGGCTGAGGCCCGCGAACGCGGCTGCGGTCGAGAAGAAGGTGAAGGCGATCGATTCACCCGTGTAAACCAGGAAGATCGACGCCATCGACAGGCCCATGACGACGGCAAACGCCCAGAAAACGCCCTGTGCGGCGGCTGTCGAAAGGCGGTTGATGCCAAAGCTCAGCACCATGACGAAGCCGAGCGGGGCCAGCATGATGACCCAGCGCAGCGGCGTCGACAGCACCTGCGCTGCCAGACCCGATGATGCGAACAGCATCGCAACGATGCCGGTCAGCAGAACGGCGGAGGCCATGTAGTTGTAAACAGACAGCATATACGAGCGCAGACCCGCATCGTATGCGGCGTCGCGCGTGCCGACCGACGCGGCGGCCGCGCCGGCGGTCATACGGGGATCGGACCAGTTGGCCATCGAATGAACTCTCCTTTTGTCCGGCCCCTATGACCGGACGCTGGGAATATCGGTGCTAAAGGCGGCAGTTTCAAGCGAAACCGCACTGCGCGCGCGATCACTTGCCCCGGGCGAGGCGTTCTTCGGGCGCCGTGAAGGCCGAATGCTGCCCGTCAGACATGTCGTCGGGCACTGCGCTCGTGAAAAAGGCGACGCCGCGCCCCGTTGTCCGGTCGACCCAAAGCCCTGAACGCAGGCCATAAGCCTCGCCCGCATGGCCGACGCGGCGAACGCCGTCACCGAACAGGTCGTCGCGGCATCCAGCTTGCGGCGTGCTCAGGATTTCGGTGGCGAGCCCATAGCTGCAATAAAAGCCCTTTTCGGTTGCGCCATTCTGGCCGTCGAAGGTCCATAGCGGGGTCGTGATCGTCGCGATCGACTGTGGTGTGAGGAAGCCGTCGCCTTCCTTGAGCAGGATCTGCCCGAACCGCGCCAGATCGCGCATCGAAATGCGCATGCCACCTTGCGGGCTGAACAGCGCGCCATTGTCACCGAGGACATAGGCAGAAAGATCGCAACCGCCGCGCGTGAAAGTGGGGCATTCGGGCCGCTTGCCCTTGAGGTCGTCGTGCCAGACGGGGCCTTTGGCATCGTAAAGCACGACATGCCGCGCCACCTTGGCATCGCTGCATTCGGGCCAGTTGAAACAGGCATCGAGCTTCAGCGGGCGGAACACATGGCGTGCCATCGCCGCATCGAACCGCGCGCCGGTCGCCTTTTCGATGACACTGCCGATGACCGGGAAACCAAGGTTCGAATAAGTGAAGAAGCGCCCCGGCGGATGCGCCGGATCCCACGCCTTGGGGTCGGCGAGCGCCGCGCGCACGCTGCCGCCCAGCGGAATCCAGTATTGCACGCCGTCACGCAAGCCCGAGGTGTGCGACAGCAGGTGACGCAGCGTGATCGGCGCGTCGGGATGTGCGGGATTGCGCAGCGACCAGCCGAGCCAGGTCGACACGTCTCGGTCCAGATCGAGCGTGCCCGCCTCGACGAGCCGCATGACGCCCATGGCGACCACGAGTTTGGACACGCTCGCGACCCGCACCGGATCGTCAGGCGTGACGCGGCGTCCGGTCGCCCGGTCGGCAACGCCGCGCGCGCTTGCCGACGTGATTCGCGTCGCATCGAAGCCGACGCGGACTTCGGCAGGGCGGACCGCGCAGGCGGGCAGGAACAGCAGGGCGAGCAACAGAGGCACAATGCGCATGGCGCTACCCTGCCCCAGAGGTGGCAAAAGGCAAGCGGCCGCCCCGCCATGGTAAATTATTTTCGTTCGCGCAGCGTTCTCTTGCGCAATTGGGAAAGCGCGGAAAGCTCGCGCGTCGCTGCGCTGCACCATTTTTCGCTCTGCCACGAAACGAGTCGCGCGCGCGATGAGCCGAGTCCCTAAATCGTCATTTACCCTCTTGCGCGGTTTGCGGATTTGGCCACTATAGATAGCGGCTTCGGCCGGGGGACCACACTATTGATGGTAGCAGAGACGGTTGGGGCGTTAGTCCGGGCTGATCCTGTTGTCATGGGCGACGTGAGAACAGAAGAAAAACATTTGCGCGGCGCCCCCGCCGATCTGCTACCATGGGAGTTCGCTCCCGAGTCGAACGAAGATGGAACGAGCGGGGAGCGACGGACGATGGATTTTCGTGAAGGCAATGGCGACATGCGTGGTTTGGCCGAGGTGATGGAAACGCTCGCGACGGCGAATGCCGAGGCGAGCGCGCCGCTCGAATCGAAAGACGTCGCGCCGCGCAAATTCAGCGTTGCGGTCGATCGGACGCGCGATGCGTTGCTGACCGATTTCGGCAAGGAGACGCTGAAGGATCGCTATCTGCTGCCCGGCGAAAGTTTTCAGGATCTCTTCGCGCGCGTCGCCAGCGCCTATGCCGACGATGGCGAGCACGCGCAGCGGCTGTATGATTACATCTCGCGGTTGTGGTTCATGCCATCGACCCCGGTGCTCTCGAACGGTGGAACCGGGCGGGGCCTGCCGATCAGTTGCTATCTCAATTCGGTGCCCGACAGTCTTGAGGGCATCGTTGGCATCTGGAACGAGAATGTTTGGCTGGCGTCGCGCGGCGGCGGCATCGGCACCTATTGGGGCCATGTCCGCGGCATTGGCGAGCCGGTGGGTCTCAATGGCAAGACCAGCGGCATCATCCCGTTCGTGCGCGTGATGGACTCGCTGACGCTCGCGATTTCCCAAGGCAGCCTGCGGCGCGGTTCGGCGGCTTGCTATCTCGATGTGTCCCACCCGGAAATCGAGGAGTTCCTCGAAATCCGCAAAGCCTCGGGCGACTTCAACCGCAAGGCGCTCAACCTGCATCACGGCGTGCTGCTGACCGATGCGTTCATGGAAGCGGTGCGCAGCGGCGGCGACTGGCAGTTGCGTAGCCCTAAGGACGGCAGCGTGCGCAGCACGGTCAATGCGCGTGGCCTGTTTCAGAAGATCGTCGAGACGCGGCTGGCGACGGGCGAGCCTTACATCGTCTTTGCCGACACCGTGAACCGCGCGATGCCGCGCCACCACCGCGAGCTGGGCCTCAAGGTCTCGACCTCGAACCTGTGCAGCGAGATCACGCTGCCCACTGGCCGCGACCATCTCGGCAACGAGCGCACGGCGGTGTGCTGCCTTTCGTCGCTCAATCTCGAAACCTGGGACGAATGGTCGGGCGACAAGATGTTCGTCGAAGACGTGATGCGCTTTCTCGATAATGTGCTCCAGGACTATATCGACCGGGCACCCGAAGAGATGGCGCGCGCGAAATATTCGGCGATGCGCGAACGCTCGGTTGGCCTTGGCGTCATGGGCTTCCACTCGTTCCTGCAGGCGCGCGGGCTGCCGTTCGAAGGCGCGATGGCCAAGAGCTGGAACCTGAAAATCTTCAAGCACATCGCGCAACAGGCCGAGCAGGCCTCGATGCTGCTCGCAACCGAGCGCGGGGCTTGTCCCGATGCTGAGGATCGCGGCGTGATGGAGCGCTTTTCGTGCAAGATGGCGATCGCGCCGACCGCTTCGATCTCGATCATCGCGGGCGGGACGAGTGCGTGTATCGAGCCGATTCCGGCGAACATCTACACGCACAAGACGCTTTCGGGCAGCTTCTCGATCCGCAACCCCTATCTCGAAAAACTGCTCAGCGAGAAATCGAAGAATTCGGACGCGATCTGGAACTCAATCCTCGAGCAGGGCGGCTCGGTCCAGCATCTCGATTTCCTCAGTCCCGAGGAAAAGGACACCTACAAGACGAGCTTCGAGATCGATCAGCGCTGGCTGCTCGAACTGGCCGCCGACCGCACGCCCTTCATCGATCAGGCGCAGTCGCTCAATCTGTTCATCCCCGCCGACGTCGAGAAATGGGACCTGCTGATGCTCCATTTCCGCGCGTGGGAACTGGGCATCAAGTCGCTCTATTATCTGCGCTCGAAGAGCATCCAGCGCGCCGGATTTGCCGGCGGCGTGGAAGCCGACAACACCGCCGTGCCGCCGGTGATCGAGCTCGAGAGCAAGGATTATGACGAGTGTTTGGCTTGCCAATAGGCATGCGCATGATTATGTTAATGCGCAGAATGGAGGCCATATGAAGACCGATCGCTTGACTCTTCTCATCAACCCTGCCGACAAAGCGGCAATTAACGCGCGTGCGGCATTGCTTGGCATTTCAGTAAGCGAGTTGGTGCGCCGAGCCGCGCTCGATTATGAGCCGGAAGAGGCGGCAATCCGTGCTGAAATCGAAGCGATCTTACCCGAGGCCTCCGCCGCGATTGAGCGTATGGCTGCGACATTTGATCGGATGCTCGCCAAGGCTGAGGCGCATCATCGCGAGATGCAATGGATGCGAAGTCCCGAAGGTTGCGAGCAAATTCGTCGCGATCTGTTGTCCGATCCCGATATCGACTGGAACTATGTCACGCGCGCGCTCGAAGATATCCGCGACGGAAGGTACAAGCGTGAGCCTGCTTAACGACGCCTTCAAGACGATCCGCCAAGTCGTGCTGCTGGACGATCGTGTCACGCGGCTTGAGAAGGCAACCGACGATTTGTCCGCAGACGTCAAGCACCATGAGCTGCGCCTGCGCCAGATCGAAACACTCATCTTTGGGCCGACGCACCCCGACAATCTGAGGTTGCCGCGATGAGCGACGTCTTTGCTGTCTGCGTCATTGCCACCGGCCTCGCAGTTTTCGTAATCGCCGCAGACTCAGGCATTCTGGAGTAACCCCATGTCCCTCACCGAAAGCCGTGCCCAGTATAAGCCCTTCGAATACCCCTGGGCCTATGAGTTCTGGAAGCGCCAGCAGCAGATTCACTGGATGCCCGAGGAAGTGCCGCTCGGCGAGGATTGCCGCGACTGGGCGCAGAAGCTCACCGATCACGAGCGCAATCTGCTGACGCAAATCTTCCGCTTTTTCACGCAAGCCGATGTCGAGGTGCAGAACTGCTACCACGAGCATTATGGCCGCGTGTTCAAGCCGACCGAGATCAAGATGATGCTCGCCGCCTTCTCGAACATGGAGACGGTGCACATTGCGGCCTATTCGCATCTGCTCGACACGATCGGCATGCCCGAAAGCGAATATGGCATGTTCCTTCAATACAAGGAGATGAAGGACAAGCATGATTATCTGAGCACCTTCGGCGTCGACAACGATCAGGATATTGCGCGCACGCTGGCGATGTTCGGCGGCTTTACCGAGGGGCTGCAGCTGTTTGCCTCGTTTGCCATGCTGATGAACTTCCCGCGCTTCAACAAGATGAAGGGGATGGGGCAGATCGTCAGCTGGTCGGTGCGCGACGAGAGCCTGCATTGCGAAGGGATCACGCGGCTTTTTCATGCCTTCGTCAAGGAACGCGATTGCCTGACGCCCGCCGTAGTGCGCGATATCCGCGATGCCTGCCACACGACGGTGAGCCTCGAGGACGCGTTCATCGATCTCGCCTTCGAGCAGGGGCCGGTGCCGGGCATGGCGGCCAAGGACATCAAGAAATATGTCCGCTACATCGCCGACTGGCGGCTGGGCCAGCTGGGCATGAAGCCGATGTTCATGATCGACGATCACCCGCTGCCGTGGCTTGCGCCGCTGCTCAACGGAGTCGAGCACGCCAATTTCTTCGAGACGCGCGCGACCGAATATTCGAAGGCGGCGACGCGGGGGAACTGGAACGAGGTTTGGGACTCGTTCGACCGGCGCTCGAAAGCGAAGGCGGGACCGGCGGCGAACGAGGACGCGGGCGCGGGCGAGATCGACATGTTCGGGCAGGTTGCCGCAGAGTAGCGCGCGGCAAAGCGCGTTCGGGTCCGAACGCGCTGGACATGCGCGGTGCTGCTGGCTAACAGCGCCGACTTCGTAAGGCGTGTAGCCCAAGGCCCAGGTAGCTCAGTTGGTAGAGCATGCGACTGAAAATCGCAGTGTCGGCGGTTCGATCCCGTCCCTGGGCACCACCGCTGAACAAAACTGAAAGTCGGTTTCCCTGGAGCTGAATCACAGGGACTGACCCCGCTTGGGAACTGTCCCTTTTCGACAGCCAGGGGACAGTCTCCAAGCGGGGACAGTCCCCGGGTCCACCTGACTGACCCGGCGTTTACGGGACAGCCGACACCAGCAGGAAGGTGCAGAATATCACGAGGTGGACCGGCGCCCTGGAGCACCGTGGTCCGCCCTGTGCCGAGCGTCAGGGTGCTGACAAACAGGGTCAGCATCAGAAGCGTGATCCCGCTCGGCCCGACGCCGAGGACGAGTTCTTGGTCCAGAATCAGCGAGGCGACCGCAACCGTGGGCACGGTCAATCCGATGCTCGCGATCGCCGAACCGAGCGACAGGTTGATGCTGTTCTGCATCTGGTTGCGCAACGCCGATTTCAAGGCGGCGAACCCTTCGGGCAGCAGCACGATCGATGCGATCACGACGCCGACGAAGACCTTGGGGATGCCAGCGAACAGGGTCGCCTTTTCAAGCGGATAGGAGAGCGACTTGGCGAGCAGCACCACAGCAGCGAGCGCGACCAGCAACAGCACCAGGCTTGCCAGCGACGTGGACCCGGTCGGTTTCGGGGCGCTTTCCTTGGCCTCGCTTGTGGCGGTAACGGCAGCGTCGACGAAGTAGTTGCGGTGCTTGACGGTCTGGACAAAGACAAAGACCGCCCAGAGGATCAGCGACAGCGCGCCCAGCACAAGGACCTGAGTGGCCGAAAAATAGGGTCCGGGGATCGTGGTCGTAAAATTTGGCAGGATCAGCGTGATCATCCCAAATACGGCGACGCCTGCGGCGACAAGCGGCACGACCCACGTCGAGACCGGATTCGTGACGTGGTGACTAGCCATTGCGTGTGGATCGCGGTTTTCGATGTCGCTGCCAAGCCCGCCGATCGCCGGGCACCGTCATACGGCAAGCATCGAATGCCGCGCGATCAATAATGCGCGGGGGCGGGCTGCCACTTAGTTGCGGACGATTTCGCGGGTCACAACACCGGCAGCGATCCCCGAGCGCCACGCGGTTTGCCGCGCGCGCTGCTCGTCATAGTAGCGCATCCGTTCGCAATCATAATCGTAAGTGTTGCCGTAAATGCATTCCTGATAGCGGCGACCGGCGTTCGATCGCGCAGCAGCACCCGCGACACTTCCGACGACGACCCCGGCGACAATGCCGGCGCGGCGCGCGTCGCGCCGGTTTTCCCACCGGTCGCTCCACTGGCCGTGGTGATGCCCGCCATGTGCCGGATAAGGCGGGCGACACCTGGCCTCGGCCGGGCTGGGCAGCGCCGAAACGACGGTTGCAAGCAGTGCCGCACCCGACACGAGTTTCAGATACATTGACATCATGGCTTTTCTCCAGCCTGTTCGATCACATCTGTGACACAGCGTCGGCAACGCGCATCGTCCCGTCGTTGCTCTTCTCGCGGCACGCCTTGGAGACCGTGCCGACCATGCCGATCATCCATTCGCGCGTTAAGGGGGCAGGCGACTGGCCCGATTTTCCGCTCGTGTAGCCGTGAATCCACATCATCGCGCTGGCGAGCGCATCCTGCGCCGGGACAGCTTGCGCCTGCCGCTGCGCCGACGGCTTGGTGCCCGGGTTGGCGATGTTTACCGACTGAAGATACTGGCCGCAGCTGAAGTCCATCAGATCATTTGAAGCCGGGGCAGCAGTCTGCGCGTGTGCACCGGTATTGGTCAGGCTGGATAGCGCCAAGAAAAGGGCGAAATTTCTCGAATGAGTCTTGGTCATGTCAATCTCCTCCTGTCCTGCTTGTCACGCCGAAATCTCGCGCCGGACTAGCCACCAAAGCGATACTCGACGAACGCCATCGGACCGCTGAAACGATAGTTGACCTGTCCCGACCAATCGGGCTTGGAGACCCCCAGCCGATAGTCGACCTGCCGCCACATCAGCCCCAGATCGAGGCCGCGTGTCACTTCATATGCCGCGCTCGCCTGCGCGTTGATCAGGCGGCCGTCATAGTCGTCGATCTTCAGCGACAGAAAATCGACGCGGGTTGCAAGCCTGACTCGCGGGGCCGGCCGCCATTCGGCATGAAGGCCCACGGTCGGCAGCGGTGCAAAGAGCCGCCGCCTGCGCTCCTGAAACGATGCCGCAGCTGTGCCGACATTGCCCGTGCCCGCCAGCCCTACCGAAAAATCGGTCAAATGGGCACCGAGCGCGGCGCCGACTTCAATCTTGGGCTTGTTGATGAACGAATAGCCGACCGACAGCCGGTAAACATCGCTGCTGAACGATCCCGTGACCGAGGCGTTTACAGGATAGGTGACGCCGTCGAACACGATCGCGGTCGCCAACGAGGCCTCACGCGATCGACCAAGGCGATAGAATTCGCCGACGACCCGCCAGTCCTTGCCTAGCCGCATGCCGGCCATGACGGAGGGCAATGCGGCGCGATCCTTGAAGGCTAGGTCGCGTTCAAAATCGATTGTCGTCGCAGTATTGGCAACATTGGGCGCTTGCACGCGGATCGTCGTGTCGATCGCGGGATAATAAACTCCAGCCTGAATCCAGAACCTTTCTTGGCCTGCGTCGCCTGCGTAGGCAGCTCCTGCGTTGGCAGCAATTCCGATTGCAATGGCCGCCGATAGTGAACGCATGACTTACTCCCTGCAATCAATTGGTTATCTTGCCCGCATCGGAAACCCTGTTGATGACGAATGTCATCAATAAAAAACGTCATACAAGACGTCGCGGATACGCCCATTTCGATCATTCACGATGAGGAGGTCCGGACCAAAGCGGACCCAGATGTAACCGCGCGACAATGGGCTCAGGCCAATGCGGCGGTAGTCATAAAAGCGGTAGCGTCCGTCCAGAAAGATGCGGGGAAGATACTGGCCCGGCACCCAGCGCTGATAGCGATAGCCGCGTGGGTAATAATAAGCCGGCGCATCATATCTTGAGTAGCGCGTTCCGAGGTAGAATAAGTAGCCGTGTGACCATTGCTGCCGTGGCGGCGGGCGGTGCGCATGCGGCGGCCTGCCGGGCGGGATCGTGGCGATCGGGGGCTGAATCGGCGAAGGCGGGCGGCTGCCGGTCGGCGGCCGTGATAGCGGCAGTGTCGCGATCGGAGGTTGCACGACCGATGGCGATGAACCCGGCGGCCGCGAGGGCAGCATGGGCCGTGTCGCCCCCGGCGGCGCTGCGGCCGGCCTGCCCATGGCGTCGCTCGGGGCCCGGCGATCGCCGACCGCCGGAGCCGAGGACTGCGCCAAAGTAATTCCGGTGCTGGCAGCGAACGCCAGCACCGAATACACGGCGAACGTCGTCACGATCGTCCTCCGACGGGGTTCGGCGCAGATCGCCATCGCGCCTAGCTTTTCAACAACGGCGCAGGCCGCTTCTGCACCCATTGCGTCGCCTTTTCGTAGGCGCGCGCCATCCGGATCACGTCCATTTCGGCCTGCCGCTTGCCGATGACCTGAATGCCCATTGGCAGCCCGTCCGCGCTGAAGCCCGCCGGAACGTTCATCACCGGCGTTCCCGCCAGCGTCCACGGCAAAACGACCCCCATCCACTGGTGATAGGTTTCCATGGTGCGACCGCCGACGACCTTGGGCCATGGGATGACTGCATCGAACGGGAACACCTGCGTTGTGGGCGCGATCGCGAAGTCATACTTCTCGAAGAACTCGCGCACTTTCTGCACCCAGGCCGAGCGCGCGATCGACGACTGGAACACCTTATTGGCCGTCAGGTCCGGCTTCATGCTGCGCTCGACTTCCCAGACGGCATTGGCGGACAGCAACGCGCGGGTCTTGGGATCGGCATAATATTCGCCGAGTGAGTTGCCCATGATCCACGCCCGGTGCGTGAGCCACATGTCCCACAATTCGGCCGGGCTGAAATCGGGGAGCGCTTGCTCGACAACGCAGCCCATCGACTCAAAGACCTTGAGCGTGGATTTGGACAGATCGAGCACGCCGGGTTCCATCGCAAAATAGCCGTTCCAGTCGCCCAGCCAGGCAATGCGCTTGCCCTTGACGTCGGCGTCCAGATTGCCGGTGAACTGCTGCGGGTCGAGGTTGACCGAAAGCGGCGCGCGCGGATCATGCCCGGCCTGCACCGACAGCAGCATGGCGACGTCCTTCACCGTGCGGCCCATCGGCCCTTCGATGGCAAACTGCTGAACCATGGTTTCGGGCGAGGGTGCGAACGGCACGGTTCCGGCACCGGGGCGCAGGCCATAGACATTGGCCCAGGCCGACGGGTTGCGGATCGATCCGCCCATGTCGCTGCCGTCGGCCACGGGAAGCATATGCGTGGCGAGTGCCGCGCCCGCGCCGCCGCTGCTGCCGCCGACGGTTTTCTTGAGATTATAGGGGTTCCAGGTCGTGCCATAGACCGGGTTGAAGGTGTTCGATCCAAGCGCATATTCGGGCACGTTAGTCTTGCCGATGATGATCGCGCCAGCGTTCTTTGCCCGTTCGGCGATCACCGAATCGAACGTCGAGACATAGCCCTTCAGGATCGGCGAGCCGGTGGTATAAACCAGCCCCTTGGCATGCGACGTATCCTTGATCGCCTGCGGCATGCCATGCATCCAGCCGAGATATTCGCCGCGCGCGAGCTGGCGGTCGCGCTCGCGGGCTTCCTTGCGCAGCTTGCCTTCATCGACCATGGCGACGATGGCATTGACGCGCGGATTGTAGCGTTTGATCTGCGCCAGATAGGCGTCCATCACCTCAAGGCAGGATACCTGCTTGGCCTTGATCCGTGTCGACAGCTCGGATGCATCTCACATCACGATTGCCGATGGCGAACTTGTTGCGGCGGTTACAATGCCGGGAACCGCCGTCATCGCCGCGATGGTGCCCGCGGCAACGCCGGAACGCCTAAGAAATTCGCGACGCTCCATGCTGTCGGTGCCGATGGAATCCGCCTGTGAAACGGTGTCGGCGACCTCGCCAATAGTCGTGCTGCTCATATCTCCTTCTCCCTGACTCGAACGGGTCCGCCCTGCTCATCGAGGATTTTACCCCCGATTTGATCGTGATACCAGATAAATATCGGATAGAGCTCCGCGGGGACGGAATTGTCGAATCTCTTTGTGGAGACGGAGGTGCTGGAGCCTTAGCAGGCGAACTTTTTCTCCAGATATGCGCAAACCGCCAGCGCGACTTCATCGCCGCACTCTGGCGTGACCGCGCCATGCTCGATGATCGACAGCGTGAACATTCCATCGGCCATGCTGATGCTGACGACGATCGCCTCAATCAGCGCTGCGGTGGTTACATGGGAAAAATCGTCACCGATGAGTTGCGCGACCGATTGCGCGAGGCGACGGTTGTTGGCCATGTCGGCGCGGCGGATCTGCCAGCTGTGGTCCGACCCGAGCACGAGGGTCTGGGCATAGGGATGCTGCTGGTAAAACCTTACGGCGCGCCGGAACAGCAAGGCAATGATGGCCTGCCAGCCCATTGATTGGTGTCCGAGAATTGGCCGCATCACCAGCTCGGCAAAGGCCGCCATGTAACGCTCGGAAAGCGCGATTGACACGGCCGGCGCGCTCGGGAAGAAATGATAGACCGACGCCATCGGAACGTCTGCCTCACGGGCAAGATTCTGGATGGTCAATGCCGCCGCGCTGTCGCGCTCGAGGAGGCGCTCGGCCGCATCGAGCAGCATCTCATACCGTCGCCGACCGTTGGCGCGTTCAGGGCGGCGCGGGGTATTGGGCTCGGCAAACGGCAGACTGGTGATTTGGCGAACAGGCATTTTTCGGCCTTCTGCAAAAACGAAGGGGAAGGATTCGCGGAACGGGATGTGGCCAAGGGGGCTGGCACGCGTTCCGCGACGGTAACACGCCAACGTTCGTCAGGTTGCCCGAGCCTTGTCAATCCGCCGATGGCGATCTGACACAATTTGACACAATTGCGGGTCCACGCTGACAGTCAGGCGCACGAGCGCGTGGCCAGCCAATCGGCACAGCACTTCAATTGCCCGAAACCTTCGCTTACGGACTTCAACACGCTGAGGAGGCCTCATGACGCACTATCTGAAAATCCGCCTGGCAACAGCCCTTGTCGTCATGCTTGCCCCGGTTATGTCTGCGGGCGCGCAGGCCCCCGTTGTCTCGACAGCCGCCGTTGCTGCGGACGCGCGCTTGACCGCTTTTCTCGATGCCGAGTTCGCCGAATTTGTGAAGCAGCAACCCCAGACCGCCACACGGCTCGGCCTCAAGGAAGGCGGCGACCGCTGGAACGACATCAGCGACGCGGGGGCGGACGCGCTTCTGGCATGGCGCAAGGCCAGCGTTACGCGGATGAAGGCGCAGGTCGATCGCGCGGCGCTGTCTCCGGACGCGCAGGTGCATTTCGATATCTGGGCACTTGAGGCCGAGCGCGCCGAACTGACGCATGCCAACCGGAAGTATCGTCCGCCCTTCTATTCGCGCCTGTATTCGGCGCACAGCCAGTTGCCCGATTTTCTGATCAGCACACACAGCGTGGCCGACGCGGCCGATCTGCGGAATTACGTTGCGCGCTTGCGCGCCATGCCGACCGTTCTGGACATCGCCATTGCACGGAGTCTCGCGAGCGATCGGGCGGGTATCCGTGCGCCGAAGTTTCAGATTGAAAGCGTCATCGCCGGGAGCACAAAGCTGATCAGCGGCGCACCGTTTGATGCCGGGCCTGATGCCGCGCTGTGGGGCGACATCAAGGCCAAGACCGAGGCGCTCGTGACGGGCGGAACGCTGCCCCGCGCCGAGGCCGATGCGCTGCTTGCCGATGCGCGGACGGCAATTCTCGGCCTCAAGCCCGCGTATGGGCGAGTCATCGCCTGGGCGAAATCCAATCTGGAAACGGCACCGAGCGGCCGTGTTGGTGCGGTCTCGCTTCCAGGGGGTACCGATTATTATGCGCGTGAACTCAAACTCAACACGACGACGGACCTGACGGCGGATGACATCCATGCGATTGGGCTCAAGGAAGTCGCGCGGATCGAAGCCGAACAGGATGCGCTGGCGCAGAAGGCCGGGTCCAGGGATCGCACTGCTTACTACGCCGAGCGGGCGCGGCTGTTTCCACCACGGCCCTATGACGATGCGGCGCGGACCGCGTATCTGACCACAGCGAACGCTTTCGTTGCAAGAACCCGGTCGCTGATCGGGGACTATTTCGGCATGCTTCCCGCATACCGGATCGAAGTCGTCCGTGAACCGGCGTTCAGCGAGGTCGCCGGCGGCGCGGCCCATGCATCCGCGCCAGGTCCCGATGGCGCGCGGCCTGCGCGCACCTATGTCCACCTTGTCGGCAACACGCCCGACCCGGCGGCGCTCTACACGCTGATGTGCCACGAAGCGGTGCCGGGGCATAACATGCAGGGAGACATTCAGGTGCGCCAGAAGGGCGGACCGAAATTCCGTTCGGCCACAAGCTATGTCGCCTTCAACGAGGGCTGGGCACTCTATGCCGAGGCGCTCTGCAAGGAAATGGAGGCGTTCCCCGACGTTGCAGCCGACTTCATGCGGCTCGATGCCGAATTGTTTCGCGCCGCCCGGCTGGTCGTCGATACCGGCCTCCACGCGCGCGGCTGGACCGAGGAGGAGGCCGTTGCCTATATGCGCACGACCGGTCGCCAGCCGCCCGAGCGATCGCGGTCCGAAGTGCGACGCTACATCACACTCCCCGGTCAGGCGACCGGCTACAAGATCGGCATGATCCGGATCGTCGAATTGCGCCGCAAAGCGCAAGCCGCGCTGGGATCGACGTTCGACATCAAGGGCTTCCACGATCTGCTCATCGCGTCGGGATCGCAGCCGCTCTCGATCCTCGAGCGCCGCGTTGATGGCTGGATTGCCACGCAAAAAGCGGCGTCCGGATTGTAAGGGTCGTCAAAGGTCGGCAGGCCGCAAACAACAGCCGAAGGATGCGCGACATGAGCATTGTTTATCCCGTGCCGAGCGAATGGGCCGCGAACGCCTTCATGACCGGGGATGGCTATGCGGCGGCCTATCGACGCTCGATCGACGATCCCGATGGGTTCTGGCGCGACGAGGCCGCGCGGATCGATTGGATGACGCCGTTTACGGTGGTGAAGAACACGAGTTTCGACGAAGCTGATTTCGGGATTAAATGGTTTGAGGACGGCATCCTCAATGTGTCGGCGAATTGCATCGATCGGCATCTCCCGATGCGCGCCGACGATGTTGCGATCATTTGGGAAGGTGACGATCGGGCGCAGCAACGCCGCATCACCTATCGCGAACTCCACGCCGAAGTCTGCCGGTTCGCCAATGTCCTCAAGGGCATGAACGTCAAGCGAGGGGACCGGGTTACGCTTTACCTGCCGATGATCCCTGAAGCAGCGATGGCGATGCTCGCCTGCACGCGGATCGGCGCGATCCACTCAATCGTGTTCGCCGGGTTTTCGCCCGAAGCACTGGCGGGGCGCATCCAGGACTGCGATTCGTCGGTGGTGATCACGGCCGACAGCGGGATGCGCGGCGGCAAAATGGTGCCGCTCAAGGCCAATCTCGATGCGGCCTTGGTGACCTGTCCGTCGGTGACGGGCGTGCTCGTCGTGGCGCATGTCGGCACCGAAATCGCGATGCAGGACGGGCGCGACAATTGGTATCACGCAGCGCGCGAAACCGTGTTGGCAGACTGCGCGCCGGAGCCGATGGGGGCGGAGGATCCGCTGTTCATCCTCTATACCTCGGGCTCGACCGGCAAGCCCAAGGGCGTGCTGCATACGACGGGCGGCTATCTCGTCTGGGCGGCCATGACGCATCACTATGTATTCAACTACACGCCGGGCGACATCTACTGGTGCGCGGCCGATGTCGGCTGGGTCACCGGGCACACTTATGTCGTTTACGGGCCGCTCGCGAACGGCGGCACGACGCTGATGTTCGAAGGCGTGCCCAATTATCCGACGCACAGCCGCTTTTGGGAAATCGTCGACCGCCACAAGGTCAATATCTTCTACGGCGCACCGACGGCGCTGCGCGCGCTGATGCGCGAGGGGGATGCGTGGGTGACGGCCACCTCGCGCGCCTCGCTGCGCCTGCTGGGTTCGGTCGGCGAGCCCATCAATCCCGAAGACTGGGAGTGGTATTACCGCGTGGTGGGCGATAGCCGCTGCCCGATCGTCGATACCTATTGGCAGACCGAAACCGGGGCCGCGATCATCACGCCGCTGCCGGGAGCGCATGCGCTCAAGCCCGGTGCGGCCGCCATGCCGATGTTCGGCATCCAGCCGCAACTGGTCGATAGCGAGGGGACCGTGCTGCACGGCTTGGCGGAGGGCAATCTGTGCATTGCCGATAGCTGGCCGGGCCAGATGCGCACCGTCTGGGGCGATCATGCGCGGTTTTTCCAGACCTATTTCACGACCTATCAGGGCAAGTATTTCACCGGCGATGGCTGCCGCCGCGATGCCGATGGCTATTACTGGATCACCGGGCGTGTGGACGACGTCATCAACGTGTCAGGCCACCGCATGGGGACTGCCGAAGTCGAAAGCGCGCTTGTCGCGCACCCCAAGGTTGCCGAAGCGGCGGTCGTCGGCTTTCCGCATGCGATCAAGGGGCAGGGCATTTACGCCTATGTGACGCTGAATGCGAACGCGGCTGAATCGCCCGAAGTGCGCACGGACTTGATCCAGTGGGTGCGCCGCGAGATCGGGCCGATCGCGACGCCCGACGTGATCCAGTTTGCGCCGGGGCTGCCCAAGACGCGCTCGGGCAAGATCATGCGGCGCATCTTGCGCAAGATTGCGGAGGGCGATGTTTCGAACCTCGGCGATATCTCGACGCTCGCCGATCCGTCGGTTGTCGCCAATCTCGTCGAGTCGCGCGGCGGGGTGGTGTGACCGGGGACAGTCCCCTTTGACCAGGCGCACATATCCCTTGGTGCGTGTGCGGGTGAGATAAGCGACGACCGGCGCGTTCCCGCCATGGGCATCCGGGCTGGACGGCTTGAGTGGGAAAGTCAGTCAGGCTCCCCAGCGTCCGGACTATGGTTTGTGTCATCAAGGGGATTTTGAGCTGGCGATCCATGCCGTGACCGCGCTCTCGAGCACGTCGAGCGGCACGGCACCTTGCGCAAGGACGGTATCGTGGAAGCGCCGGATATCGAACTTTGCGCCGAGTTCGGCTTCGGCGCGGGCGCGCAATTGTTTGATCTTGAGCTCGCCGATTTTGTAGCCCAGCGCCTGGCCCGGCCAGCTGATGTAGCGGTTGACCTCGGCCTCGATGTTCGCGTCGGTGAGCGCGGTGTTGTCGCGCATGAAGGCGATCGCCTGCGCCTTGGTCCAGCCTTTGGCGTGGAGCCCGGTATCGACGACGAGGCGGCAGGCGCGCCACATCTCGTAGCTGAGGCGGCCCATCGTCTTGGCGGGCGTGTCGTAAATGCCGAACTCGATGCCGAGATGCTCGCTGTATAGGCCCCAGCCTTCGGTGTAGGCGGTGAAACCGGCGAGGTAGCGGCGGAATTTGGGCAGGTCTAATTCCTGCTGCAGCGCGATCTGATGGTGATGGCCGGGGACGCCTTCATGCGCGGTGAGCGCGGGGAGCTCCCACAGCGGTCGCTGGCCGAGCTTCGACGTGTTGACGAAATAAAAGCCCGCGATCCCGGTTTCGAGCGAGCCCGAGTTGTAATAGGCGGTCGTCGTGCCTTCGGCGGTTTCGGCGGGGACCGGCTTGATCCCATAGGGCAGCCGGGGGAGGCGCCCGAACAGCTTTGGCATCAGCCCGTCGAGCGCCTTGGCCTCGTGCGCCGCCGCGGCAAGCAGTTCGGCGGGGGTCTTGGCGAAATAGACCGGGTTGGTGCGCAGTTCGGTGATGTAGGCGGCGCGATCGGCAAAGCCTGCTTCTTTCGCGACGGTTTCCATGGCGGCGCGGATGCGCGCGACTTCGCCGAGGCCGGTCTGGTGAATCGCCTCGGCGGTCATGGCCGTCGTCGTATGGCTGCGGATCTGCAGCTGATAATATTGCGCACCCTGCGGGGTCGCGCCGATGCCGACTGCCGCGCGGCATTTGGGTTTATAGTCCTTGGCGTAATAGTCGGCAAACGCGCGGTATTCGGGCTCGACGGTGTCGCGGATGAGGGTCGCCGCGCGCGCCTGCATCGCGTTCCAGTTGGCCGGTGTCAGCCCGGCCGGTGGATTGTCGCGAAACGGCTTGTAGAGGCGCGAGTCCTCGATCCTGGCGGCAATCACACCGGTGATCGAGCGCTCGACCCCGTCAAGCACGACGCACGGCTGCGCGAACCCGGCGGTCACAGCCTGACGCGTGATCGCGATCGCTTCGCGGTTGACCGCCGGATAGGCGGCGAGGCGCTTGAGATAGCTTTCGTAATCGGACGGCGTGTTGAACGGCGAATTCTCGCCGAGGCTGGCGAAATTCTGGTGCCAGCCGGCATAGGTGGTGAACAGCATCATGCGCTGGCCGAAGCGATTGCCCTCGATCTGCTCGCTCAGCATCCGTGCGAGGATCGCCTTGTTGGTGCGCTCATCGGTTGACAGCCCGGCATCGGGAATCGCCTGCAATTGCCTGAGAAAACCGTCCGCTCGCGCGGCGGACCGATCGGCGGCGGTCAGGCTGAGGTCGCCGAGCTTGCCGTCGCCGCGCCGGTCACCCAGGATCGAGGCATAGACGGGATTTTCGTCCATCACCCAATTCCAGTGCGCATCAAGCAGCGCGGTCAGGTCGGTTGACGGGGATGCCGTGGCGGGGACGGCGGCGAAAAGCGCGAGCGCGCTGACGAGGGTCTTGAGCATGGCAGCACGCTAGCGCATCCTGCGGCAAGCGAAAGAGGGGACATTGCAGCGGCGTCGGGCGGATTGCAGGTCGCGCGGTGCATCCCTATTTCCCACGAACCAACTCCGAGGAGAGACCTGTGCGATCGCTGTTCCTGGCTGCCCTGCTGCTTGCCCCCGTCATGCCCGCCGCCGCGCAGACGCTCGACGCCACGACCACGCAGAAACTCGATGCGGCGCTGACCGGCGCGCAGCGGACGCCCGAGGAGCGCGCGCGCGACAAGGATCGTCGCCCGAAGGAAACGCTCGCCTTCTTCGGCCTGCGTGCGAACATGACCGTGGTCGAGGTTCAGCCCGGCGGTGGCTGGTGGACCGATATTCTGGCGCCGGTGCTGCGCGATCAGGGCAAGCTGCTGGTCGCGCTGAACACCAATCCGAATGCCAACCGCCAAGGGCTGGGCGCGACGCTGAGTCGCATGGTTGCCGAGCCGACGGTGTTCGACAAGGTGGACGTCATCGATTACGGCGCGTCGCGGGGCACAGCGCTCGGCCCGGCGAACAGCGCCGACATGGTCTTCGTCTCGCGCCACATGCACGGCCTTATCCACAACAATCTCGCGCCGCAGGCGATGACGTTGTTCTTTGCGGCGCTGAAGCCCGGCGGCGTGCTCGCGATCGAACAGCAGCGCTGGCCCGAGGGCGGTGCCGACCCGGTCAAAAAGCCAAGCTGGACCTCCGATTACAGCGCCTATGTTCGCGAATCGAAGGTGATCGCGCTCGCCACCGCCGCCGGTTTCCGCCTCGCCGCGCGCAGCGACATCAGCGCCAACCCGCGCGACACCCGCGACCATCCGCAGGACAGCTGGTCGCTGCCGCCGAACTTTGCCGGGGGCGACGTCGACAAGGCCAAGTTCGCCGCAATCGGCGAGGCGGACCGGATGACGCTCAAGTTCGTAAAGCCCTGAGCCTTCCGTTCACCTGCGACCCCGGCATGAAATCCTCGCCAACTGCTCAGAATTGATCGGCAGGGGACGGGCACCCGTGCCGAATTGATTCGTGCCCGTTGGCTCGCATGTGTTACCGTCGTCTACCGACCAACGATTGTCACGCTGGACCGGCATTGCTCCCGGGTACGATTCGTGATCTGCGAACTGCCGGTTTGCCAAGGCCTCGGCTATGGAATTCATTACGCCCCTGCTTCCCGATACGGCCACCAGTCTTGGCATTGCGCTCGTTGTCTCCTCCAACACGCCGCTCGTTCTGCTGGGCGGCGATCTGGTGGTCGTCGCCGCGAGCAGCTCATTTTGCTCGCAGTTCGGGCTGATCGCCGCCAATGTCGTGAAGCGTTCGCTGTTCGAGCTTGGCAACGGCGAATGGAACATCCCGCAGCTCCGCGCGCTGCTCCGCGCGACGGCTGCGGGCGACGCCGAGATCAATTCCTATGAGTGCGATCTCGTGCGCGCCGCGCGGCCTGCGCTGCGCCTTGTGGTCCACGCGCATCGGCTCGACGTTCCCGAACACCATCATATCTTCATCGTTCTGGCGCTCGCCGACGTCACCGAGTTGCGCAAGGCGGAGACGCTCAAAAAGGATTTGATCCGCGACAAGCAGAATCTGCTCGACGAACTGCAGCACCGGGTCGCCAACAGCCTGCAGATCATCGCCAGCATTCTGATGCAAAGCGCGCAACGGGTGCGTTCGCATGAAGCCAGCCTGCACATTCAAGACGCCCATCACCGCGTGATGTCGATCGCGACGCTCCAGCGCATGCTCGCAGCGGGCGGTAAAGACCGGGTGGCGCTGGCAATACATCTCACCGATCTGTGTGCGAGCATCGCCGCATCCATGATCAGCAACCCCGAGCAAATGACGCTGGTCGCGTCGATCGACGGCAGTTGGGTAACGGCCGACGAATCGGTGAGCATCGGCCTGATCGTGACCGAGCTGGTCATCAATGCCCTCAAGCACGGCTATCCGGATCGCAAAGCGACGGGTGCCATCACGGTGACGTATCAGAGCGCGGGGGCGGGATGGGTGTTGTCCGTCAAGGATGACGGGATCGGGATGCCCGACCCTTCGAAACGGGTGAAACCGGGGCTCGGGACGGGCATTGTCGAAGCGCTCGCCAGTCAGCTTGACGCAACAATCGCCATCAGTGATGCTGGTCCGGGCACGCTGATCACGATCGCGCACGATCCCGACACGAGCCTCCCCCGGTCCACCAAGCTGGTGTGACCGATCCCGACGCGGCCGATCATCTTTGCTTGCAACGGGCCGCGCGCGAACATATAGCGAACGGATGGCGCAGCTCGATACCCGGCAGAAGCTTGAAATCCTCGCGGATGCCGCGAAATATGACGCTTCGTGCGCATCATCGGGAACGAGCAAGCGCAATTCGAAGGATGGCAAGGGGCTGGGTTCGACCGAGGGGACGGGCATCTGCCATGCCTATGCGCCTGACGGGCGCTGTATTTCGCTGCTCAAAATCCTGCTGACCAACAGCTGCATTTTCGACTGCCATTATTGCATCAATCGCAAGTCTTCGAACGTGCGCCGTGCGCGCTTTACGGCAAAGGAAGTCGTCGATCTGACCATCGCCTTTTACAAGCGCAATTACATCGAGGGGCTATTTCTTTCGTCAGGGATCATCGGCTCGTCAAACTATACGATGGAGCAGCTCGTCGAGGTCGCGCGGTCCTTGCGCGAGGACCATGGTTTTCGGGGCTATATTCATTTGAAGACGATCCCCGACGCCGATCCCGAACTGGTTGCGGCGGCAGGGCGGCATGCCGATCGCGTGTCGATCAATATCGAGTTGCCCACAGTGGGTGGGCTGAAGCGGCTCGCGCCCGACAAGTCGGTGGCGCGGATCGAGGGCGCGATGGGCGAGATGAAGGCCTCGATCGTCGACGCGCGCGACGCTTCGAAGAAATACAAGTCCGCGCCGCGTTATGCGCCTGCCGGGCAATCGACGCAGATGATCGTCGGCGCGGACGCTGCGACCGACAGCGATATTGTAGCGCGCGCCTCGGGACTTTACGATTCCTTCGGGATGCGCCGCGTCTATTACAGTGCATTTTCGCCCATCCCCGATGCGAGCGCGGTGCTACCCCTGAAACGGCCGCCGCTGATGCGCGAGCACCGGCTTTACCAGTCGGACTGGCTGATGCGGTTTTACGGCTTTGCACCCGGCGAAGTGCAGGCGGCAACGACCGACGGCATGCTGCCGCTCGACATCGATCCCAAGCTTGCCTGGGCACTCAAGTTTCGCGGGCAGTTTCCAGTGGATGTCAACCGCGCGCCCAAGGCGATGCTGCTGCGCGTGCCGGGGCTGGGCACCAAGGCGGTCGCGCGCATTCTCACGTCGCGGCGATGGCGGCGGTTGCGGCTCGATGATGTCGCGCGGCTGACCGTCTCGATCGCCAAGCTGCGGCCGTTCATCGTTGCCGAAGACTGGCGGCCGGTGGCGCTGAGCGATGCGGCGGATTTGCGCCCGCTGGTGGCGCCGAAAGTCGAGCAGATGGAGCTGTTCTAGCTCCCTCTCCCTTCACGGTGAAACCGGAGATTATGACGCACGACGAAGCCGATATCTTGAGGAACGCGGATACCGGGTAATCCGTTTTCCGAATTCTGAGGTGTTGGGGAATTTGGAGGGAGTGTCTGCGTCGATTGCTGAAGCTCTTGCCCGAGACTGCCCTCTCCCCGGCCCTCTCCCTGGAAGGGAGAGGGAGATGAGGACGGTCTCCCTGGAACAACCCGACGATTTCGACGCCTGGCGCGATGCTGCGCGCGCACTTGTGCTCGCCAAAGTCCCGCCTGAGCAGGTGGTCTGGCAATCGGGTGCTGCCGATCTTTTCGCATCGTCAACGCCGCTACCTGCCGCCGAGGGCACGCTGACTGTCCCCAAGGCCTTCATCGATCTCGCGCGCAACGCCTTGTGCCACTCCGATCCCGAACGCTTCGCCTTACTCTATCAGCTCCTCTGGCGACTGCAGTCCGAACGCGGGCTGATCGCCGATCAGGCCGACCGCCTCGTGCGCCGCATCGAAGACCTTGCCAAGGCGGTGCGCCGCGACGTTCACAAGATGCGCGCCTTCGTGCGCTTTCGCGAACTGCATACGCGCTATGTCGCATGGTTCGAGCCCGATCATCATATCGTGCGGCTCAACGCGAGCTTCTTTATCCGGCGCTTTGCCAGCATGCGCTGGTCGATCCTGACGCCCGCGCTGTCGATCCACTGGGACGGAACCACGCTGACCGAAGGGCCGGGCGCGACCAAAGCCGATGCGCCGTCGGGCGATCCGGTCGAGGCGGTGTGGAAAACCTATTACGCCTCGATCTTCAATCCGGCGCGCGTGAAGGTCGGCGCGATGCTGAGCGAGATGCCGAAGAAATACTGGAAGAACATGCCCGAAACCGAACTCATTCCGCAAATGCTGGCGGCTGCGCAAGCGCGCGAGAGCGGCATGATCGCGCGGGCGACCGAACTTGGTGGGAATAGTATGATCGCCTTGGAGGCGCTGCGCGACGAGGCGATGGGCTGCACGCGTTGCCCGCTTTACAGACCCGCAACGCAGACGGTGTTCGGCGAAGGCCCGGCCGATGCGGCACTGATTTTCGTCGGCGAGCAGCCGGGCGATCAGGAGGATTTGGCGGGGCGGCCATTCGTTGGCCCGGCGGGGCAGATGTTCGATCGCGCGCTCGCCGAGGCGGGAATCGACCGGACGCGGGCCTATGTCACCAACGCAGTCAAGCACTTCAAGTTCGAGCCGCGTGGCAAACGGCGCATCCATGCCAAGCCCGGCGCGGGCGAGATCGAGGCGTGCCGCTGGTGGATCGATCAGGAGCTGAGCATCGTTGCGCCGAAGATCACGGTGGCGCTCGGGGCGACGGCGGCGCGCAGTCTGTTTGGCAAGGCCATGACGATCGGGGCATCGCGCGGTCGTGCGCTCGAACGCCCCGGCGGCGGCGAGACCTGGATTACGATCCACCCGAGCTTTCTGCTGCGCATCGAGGATGCGGGTGCGGCAGCCGAAGAATATGCGCGGTTCGTAGCGGATTTGCAGCGGATCGGCGCGCGGCTGGCCGATTGAAGGCCTTGGCTTTGGCGCGCCTCGCTGGCATCGCTTCGCCGGTATTCGACGTCGGAGTGGAATTTGGAAAACAACGGCGCATTGCGCGGCCTCAAGGTCATCGAGCTTGGGCAATTGCTGGCCGGGCCGTTTTGCGGGCAGTTGCTGGGCGACATGGGGGCCGATGTCATCAAGGTCGAGCCGCCGGGCGCGGGCGACCCGATGCGCCTGTGGGGTCAGGGCGCGGACAAGGTGAACTGGGAGGTGATCGCGCGCAACAAGCGGTCGGTTTCGGCCAATCTGCGTGTGCCGCAGGGGCAGGAGCTGGTGCGGCGACTGGCCGCGACCGCCGATGTGCTCATCGAGAATTTCAGGCCCGGCACGCTGGAGAAATGGGGGCTCGGCCCCGAGGCGCTGCATGCCGCCAACCCCGGGCTGATCATCGCGCGCATGTCAGGCTATGGCCAGACCGGCCCTTATTCCGGTCGCGGCGGCTTTGGCGGGATCGGCGAGGCGATGGGCGGGTGGCGCCATATCGTGGGCGAGCCCGACCGGCCGCCGAGCCGGATGGGCGTTTCGATCGGCGATACGCTGACCGCGACCTTCGGCTGCGTCGGCGTGCTCGCCGCGCTCAACGCGCGCACGACGACCGGGCGCGGGCAGGTCATCGATACAGCGCTATATGAATCGGTGCTGCAGGTGATGGAAAGCCTGGTTCCCGAATATGACCGCATGGGCATTATCCGCGAGCGATCGGGATCGATCCTGCCGGGCATCGCGCCTTCGAATGTTTACAAGTGCCGCGATCAGGATTTCATGATCGGGGCGAACAACGACATGATCTTCAGGCGGTTTTGTACGGCGATGGGCCGACCGGACCTTGCCGACGACCCGCGCTATGCGACGCATCTGGCGCGCGGGGCCAATCAGCGCGAGCTTGATGCGCTGATCAACGCGTGGACTAATGGTCTCGACGTTGCCGAAGTCGAGGCGCTCATGGTCGAACATGCGATTCCCGCAGGCCGCGTTTACCGTGCACCCGAGATGATTGCCGATCCGCATTTTCAGGCGCGTGAGGCGATCGTCACGGTCGAGACCGAGCGGTTTGGCCCGCTGCGCATGCAGAATGTGGTGCCGCGGCTTTCGGAGACGCCGAGCAGCATCCGCTCGCCTGCGCCGTCGGTTGTGGGGCAGCACAATGCCGAGGTTTATGGCGCGCTGCTGGGCCTGACCGACGCCGATCTGGAAGCCTTGCGCGCTGATGGCGTGATCTGAAGGCGGGCCGCTGGCCCGGGGAAGCGGCCGGGTGATAAGGCTATGCGATTTTGCTATACGCTGCGGCTTGCGCGCGTGCGATAGGCAAGTCAGCCGCATCTGATTTCCCAAAAATGGTCAGTGCAGCGGCGGGGAGCATGGCGTGAAATCAACAGCGCGGGTCGTCGTGATCGGGGGTGGTGTCGTTGGGCTCGGCACGCTTTACCATCTGGCGAAGCTGGGCTGGTCCGACGTCGTGCTCATCGAGCGCAAGGAGCTAACGTCGGGATCGACCTGGCATGCCGCAGGGCTGCTGCCGCTGTTTAACCTGAGCTATGCCGTGGGCCAGCTGCATAAATATTCGGTCGGTTTCTACCCGACGCTCGAGGCCGAGACCGGGCTCAACGTGGGCTTTGCCAAAGTGTCCAACATCCGGCTTGCGCGCACGGCGGACCGGATGGACGAATATCATTATTATGCCGGGGTTGCCCGGACGATCGGCGTCGATGTCAATGTTCTGAGCGCGGACGAGGTCAAGTCGATCTGGCCGCTGTGCGAGACCGAGGGGATCCTTGGCGCGATCCAGCATCCCGATGACGGCTATATCCAGCCCGCCGATCTGAGCCAGGCGCTCGCCAAGGGCGCGCGCCAGCTTGGCGCGACGATCTATCGCAACACGGCAGTGACCGCGATTGCGCAGACGGCGGGCGGCGAATGGCGGGTGACGACCGATGCGGGCGAGATCGTCTGCGAGCATATCGTTTCCGCCACCGGCAATTTCGCGCGGCAGACGGGCGCGATGGTGGGGCTCGATATTCCGGTCATGCCGGTCGAGCACCAGTATATCGTGACCGAGCAGCATCCAGCGATCATGGCGCGGCGGGCGGCGGGGCTGCCCGAAATGGGCGTGCTGCGCGAGTCCGACAGCAGCTGGTATATGCGCGAGGAGGCGGGCGGGCTGCTGCTCGGGCCGTATGAAATCGGGGCACCGGTCTGCTACCGTGACGGCCCTTCGGTGGACAGCGAATATGAGCTGTTTCCAGACGCGCTCGAACGGCTCGAGCCCTATGTGATGAGCGCGATCGCGCGCGTGCCTGCGTTCGGCGAAGTCGGCATCAAGCGCATCTACAATGGCGCGATCGCCTATACGCCCGATGGTTCGCCGATCGTGGGCCCGGCGTGGAAGCATCGCAATTTCTGGCTCAACCAGGGGCACAGCTTCGGCGTGACGGCGGCGGGCGGCGCGGGCTGGCAGCTCGCGCACTGGATCGTCGAGGGCGAACCGTCGATCGACATGATGGGCGTCGATCCGCGCCGCTTCGGTGGCTATGCCGGGCGCGGCTATCTGATCGAGAAGAACGCGGAGGCCTATGCCAAGGTCTTCACTGTGCACTATCCCGACGAGGAGCGCGAGGCGGCGCGCGGACTGCGCCGCTCGCCGTGCCACGACCGGCTGAAGGCGATGGGCGCTGTCTTCGGGACGGTGTTTGGCTGGGAGCGCGCCAACTGGTTCGCACCTGAGGGCTATGCGCTGAGCGATGCCGATCTCGCGCGGCCCGACGTGCTGCTCAACCACAATCATCCGCATGTTGCGGGCCAGGCAGTGCGCGAGAAATGGTCGTTTCGGCGCTCAAACTATTTCGAGCATGTCGGGGCCGAAGTGCGCAACGTCACCGAGATTGCCGGGCTGCTTGACATGACCGCCTTCGCCAAATGCCGGATTTCGGGGCCCGGCGCAGCGGCCTTTCTCGACGGGCTGCTGAGCAATACCGTGCCAAAGACGACCGGCCGGGTGACGCTCTCCTATCTGCTGACCGCGAATGGTGGCGTTCGCAGCGAATTCACCGTCTACAAGGAGGCCGCCGACAGCTTCTACCTCGTCTCGGCAGGGGCTTACGAACGGCACGACCATGATTATCTGAAAAAGGCGATGCCGCGCGACGGTTCGGTCGAATTCGAGCGGCTGACGACGGCGATGGGCGTGCTCGTGCTGGCCGGGCCGAAGGCGCGCGCGATCCTTGCGAAACTGACCGATGCCGATCTTTCGTCGGAAGCCTTTCCGAGGCTGACCGGCAAGCCGATCAGCCTCGGCATTGCGACCGTCGAGGCGCTGCGCGTCAATTTCGTCGGCGAACTGGGCTGGGAGATCCATCATCCCATCGAGATGCAGGCTTATATCTTCGACAAATTGTTCGAAGTTGGCGCGGCGTTCGGGCTGAAGCCGTTTGGCATCCGCGCGATGGATTCGATGCGGCTGGAGAAAAGCTACAAGCTCATCCCGCGCGAGCTTTCGATCGAATATTCGGCGTTTGAAAGCGGGCTGGATCGCTTCATCGGCACGAAGAAGCCGGCGTTCCATGGCCGCGACGCCCTCATCGCGGCCCACGCGGCAGGCGACCGCTGGCAGTTGGTGACGATGGAAGTCCATGGCGTGACCGATGCCGATGCGCGCGGCTCGGAAGCGATCTATCATGACGGCGCTCTCGTCGGTCGCGCGACATCGGGTGGCTATGGCTGGCGCACGGGCACGTCGCTTGCGCTGGCGATGGTGCCGCCTGCGCTTGCCGCGATAGGCACAGCGTTCGAGATCGCGATCCTCGGTACGCATCACAAGGCCGTGATTATCGCGGACTCGCCGTTCGATCCGGGCAATGAAAGGCTGCGCGGATGAGCGGGGATTTCGGCGCGATCGCAGGTCTGCTCGCGCAAGACCGCCCCGGCACGACGCTGCCGCAGGCGCTCTACGTCAGCGAGCAGGCGTTCCGCTTCGACACGCAGGTGATGCTGCCGAGCGTGTGGCTCTATGCCGGGACCGTGGCGCACGTCCGCAAGCCTGGCGACTGGTTTCTCTTCGAGATGGCCGACAATTCGGTGATCGTGATCCGCGGTCGCGACGGGGCGGTGCGCGCGTTCTTCAACAGTTGTCGGCATCGCGGCGCGCGCATCTGCCAGACGCAGCGCGGATCGGCGCCCAAGCTGATCTGCCCCTATCACCAATGGACCTACAATAGCGACGGCAGCCTGTTCGGCGCGCGTGCCATGGGGGCCGATTTCGATCGCAGCCTTTACGGCCTGACGCCGGTTGCAGTCGAGAATGTTGGCGGGCTGATCTTCCTGTGCCTGAGCGATGCGCCGCCGCCGATCGACCGGGTCAAGGCGGACATTGCAGGCCAGATCGCGATGTTCGATCTCGAGCGCTGCAAGGTCGCCGTGCAGGACGACCTGATCGAGGACGCCAACTGGAAGCTCGTGATGGAGAATAATCGCGAGTGCTACCACTGCGATGCGCACCATCCCGAATTGCTCGCGTGTCTGGGCAACGACGGGTTCGGCAAGGGGCTGCCCGAAGACGGCAATGCCGATGCGACGGCCGGAGCGCACATCACGGCCAAGCGCGCGGAGTGGCAGGCGCTGGGGCTCGGGGCTGAGCTGATCGAGTTTCCCGACGGCTGGTGGCATCGGATCGCGCGGCTGCCGCTTGCCAATGGTGCCGTGTCGCAGACGTTGGACGGGAAGGTCGCTTCGGCGAAGCTGATCGGTCCGTTCGCCGCGCCCGAGACGTCGAGCCTTTCGATCTGGACGCAGCCGAACAGCTGGCACCATTTCTGCTGCGATCATGTCGTGACGTTTTCGTTGACTCCGCTTGGCCCCGACAAGACGCTGCTCCGCACGAGCTGGCTGGTGCACGAGGACGCGGTCGAGGGGGTGGATTATGATCCGGAGAACTTGGCTGCGGTCTGGCGCGCGACCAACCGACAGGACGGGTTTCTCGCCGCGCTCAATCATCGCGGCATTGGGACCGACGGGTATCGCCAAGGGCCGTATGCGCCCGAGGAAAAGCTCGTCGAGCGTTTCAAGACGTTTTACGTGGACGCCAGTCGCGCCGCGCTGGAGCGGGTCGCCGCATGACGCGCTTCAACTTCGTCAACCTGTTCGCCAAGGCGCTCAATGCGCACAAGGACTGGCCCGAGCAATGGCCCGATGCGAGCCCGAAACCGGCCTATGACGCGATCATCGTCGGCGGCGGCGGGCATGGGCTGGGAGCGGCTTACTATCTCGCGCGCAAATACGGCATCCGCAACGTGGCGGTGCTCGAAAAGGGGTGGATCGGCGGCGGCAATACGGGGCGCAACACCACGATCATCCGCTCGAACTATCTCTATGACGAAAGCGCGCATCTCTACGACCATGCGGTGAAGCTGTGGGACGGGCTGAGCCAGGAGCTGAACTACAACGTGATGTATTCGAAGCGCGGCGTGATGATGCTCGCGCATAATGTTCACGACATCCAGAGCTTGCAGCGGCACATTCATGCCAACCGCCTCAATGGCGTTGATAACGAGTGGCTGACGGCGGAGGAGGCGCAGGCCTATTGCCCGCCGCTGAGCATCCATCCGGGCGCGCGGCATCCGGTGCTCGGGGCCGCGCTGCAGCGGCGCGGGGGGACGGCGCGGCATGACAGCGTGGCGTGGGGCTATGCCCGGGCGGCTGCTGCACTCGGCGTCGATATCATCCAGAACTGCGCGGTGACGGGCATCAATCGCGCGTCTGACGGGCGGGTGACGGGCGTCGAGACAACGCGCGGCAGCATCCGCGCGGGGCGCATCGGCGTGTCGGCGGCGGGCAATAGCTCGGTCGTGATGGCGATGGCGGGGCTCGATTTTCCGCTCGAAAGCTATCCGCTGCAGGCGCTGGTCTCCGAACCGGTGAAGCCGATTTTCCCCTGCGTCGTGATGTCAAACACGGTGCATGCCTATATGAGCCAGTCGGACAAGGGCGAGCTCGTGATCGGCGCGGGGACCGACCAGTATGTCAGCTATTCGCAGCGCGGCGCACTTCACATTATCGAACACACGCTGGCGGCGATCACCGAGATCTTCCCGATCTTCGGGCGGATGCGGATGCTGCGGACATGGGGCGGCATCGTCGACGTGACGCCCGACCGCTCGCCGATTCTCGGCAAAACGCCGGTTCCGGGCCTCTACGTCAATTGCGGCTGGGGGACGGGCGGGTTCAAGGCGACGCCGGGCGCGGGCGACCTGCTTGCCTATACGATGGCGAAGGATGAACCGCACCCGATCAACGCACCGTTCAATCTCGACCGGTTCCGCAGCGGGCGACTGATCGACGAAGCGGCTGCCGCAGCGGTGGCGCACTGAGATGATCCTCATTCACTGCCCCTATTGCGATGAACAGCGCCCCGAGATCGAATTCGCCAATGCGGGGCAAGCGCATGTCGCGCGGCCTGCTGATCCGGGTGCGGTCAGCGATGCCGACTGGGAAGCCTTTCTCTACATTCGCGCCAATGCGCGCGGGCGGCATCATGAGCGCTGGCGGCATGTCCACGGCTGTGGGCGCTTCTTCAACGCCGTGCGCGATACCGTGACCGATGTGTTCGAGACGACCTACAAGGCCGGGGAGCCGCGCCGGTGAGCGGCTTTCGCATTGCCGGGCGCGGGCGGGGGGGCGCCGGGCGTTCGTTGAGCTTCACGTTCGATGGCGTGGCCTACACGGGGCGCGCGGGCGATACGCTGGCGGGGGCATTGCTCGCCAATGGGGTGACGGTGTTTGGCCGCTCGTTCAAATATCACCGGAAGCGCGGGATCGTGGGCGCCGGTGCCGAAGAGCCCAATGCGCTCGTGACGGTCGATCGCGGGGCGGGGCGGCGCACGCCCAATCTGCTGGCGACGCAGGTCGAGCTGTATGACGGGCTGATCGCGATCAGTCAGAACCGCTGGCCGAGCCTGGCGTTCGACCTCGGCGCGATGACCAACCAGCTCGGGTTCCTTTTTCCGGCGGGGTTCTACAACAAGACCTTCATGTGGCCGCGCAGCTTGTGGGAACGGCTCTACGAACCCGCGATCCGCCAGATGGCCGGGCTGGGGGAGCCGCCGCGCGAGGCCGATCCCGATCATTATGCGGCGACCTATGCGCATTGCGAACTGCTGATCGTGGGCGCGGGCCCGGCCGGGATCGATGCCGCGCTCGAGGCCGCCAACACCGGACGGCGCGTGATCCTGATCGACGATCAGGCCGAGATCGGCGGCGGTGCGCTCTCGGACGCCGCATTGTGGCCATGGCTCGACCGGAGCGTGACCGCGCTCGGCGAAGCGATGAACGTCCGCATCCTGACGCGCACGACCGCATTCGGCCATTATCATGACAATTTCATCGGTGCCGTGTCGCGGCTGGCGGACCATCTGCCCGGCAATCCTGCCGGTCCGCGCGAGAAACTGTGGCGCATCCGCGCGGGCGAAGTCGTGCTGGCGCAGGGGGCGATCGAGCGGCCGCTGGTGTTTGCCGGGAATGATACGCCGGGCGTAATGCTCGCAAGCGCGGCGCGGACCTGGCTCAATCGCTACGGCGTTGCGGTAGGAAAGTCGCCGCTGGTGATGGCGAGCCACGACAGCGGCTGGCAGGTCGCGTTCGACTATGCCGAGGCGGGCGCGACGCCGGCTGCGATCGTCGATTGCCGCGCCGATGTTGCCCGCGAACTCAAGGCGCGCGCCGAGGCGCTGGGGATTCCCATTGTGCTCTCGGCGGCAGTGACGGCGGTGTCCGGCGGCAGCGCCGTGCGCGCGGCGCGCGTTACCGATTTTGTCGAACACGATGTCGCCGGGATCAGTCGCACCATCGCCTGCGACGCCATCCTGATGGCGGGCGGCTGGACGCCGAGCATCCATCTCTGGTCGCACAGCAAGGGGACGATCCGGTGGCGCGACGATCTCGGCGCTTATGTGCCCGACAAGACGCACGAGGCCTGTCGTGCGGTCGGCGGATGTGCGGGCGACCTCAAGCTGGGCAGCGGGACGACCATGGCGGCGCTGCCAACCGATCGCGATCCGGCGCGGATCAAGGCTTTCGTCGATTTCCAGAACGACGTCTGCGCGCGCGACATCCGGCTGGCGGTGCGCGAGGGCTTTCGCTCGATCGAGCACGTCAAGCGCTACACGACGAACGGCATGGCGACCGATCAGGGCAAGACGTCGAATATCAACGGGATGGAAATCGCCGCCGAACTGCTGAAGAAAACGGCCCCCGACATGGGGCTGACGACGTTCCGTCCGCCCTATACGCCGCAGACGTTTGCCGCGCTCGCCGGGCATCACAAGGGTCCGCTCTTTCAGCCGGTGCGCAAGACGCCGATCGACGCCTGGGCCGCGGGCCACGGCGCGGTGTTCGAAAATGCCGCGCAGTGGCGGCGCGCGCGCTATTTCCCGCAGGCCGGTGAAGACATGGCGGCGGCCACGCGCCGCGAATGCCGGGCGACGCGCGGCGCGGTGGGCATTTTCGATGCCTCGACGCTCGGCAAGATCGAAGTCGTCGGGCCCGATGCGGCGGAATTCCTCAACCGCATGTATACGAACCCGTGGAAGGGCCTGGCCCCCGGCCGCTGCCGCTATGGCCTGCTGCTGCGCGACGACGGCTTCATCATGGACGATGGCGTAAGCGCTCGGCTGGAACCGAATCGCTTTCACCTGACGACGACGACCGGCGGCGCTGCGCGCGTGCTCAACATGATGGAGGATTATCTCCAGACCGAGTGGCCCGATCTTAAAGTGTGGCTGACGAGCACGACCGAGCAGTGGGCGGTGATCGCATTGAACGGCCCACAGGCGCGCGCGGTGCTTGCCGCGCTGGTCGACGATATCGATCTGTCGCCGGAGGCGTTTCCGCATATGGCCATCCGCGAGGGGCACATTGCGGGCGTGCCGACGCGGCTGTTCCGGGTGAGCTTTACCGGCGAGCTGGGCTTCGAAGTGAACGTGCCGGCGGCCTATGGGCTGGCCGTGTGGGAGGCGATGATGGCGGCGGGGGCGGCGCACGAGATCACGCCTTATGGCACCGAGACGATGCACATCCTGCGCGCCGAAAAAGGCTATATCATCGTGGGCCAGGATACCGACGGGACGCTGACGCCCGATGATGCCGGGCTCGGCTGGGCGGTGGGAGCCAAGAAGCCCGATTTCGTGGGCAAGCGCGGGCTGGCGCGGCCCGACCTTGCGGCGGCGGGGCGGCGGCAGTTCGTCGGCCTGCTGACCGAGGACCCGACCCATATTCTCGAGGAAGGCGCGCAGATCGTGTTCGATCCGGCACAGGCGATCCCGATGACGATGGTGGGGCATGTAACGTCGAGCTATTGGAGCGAGGCGCTGGGGCGCTCGATTGCGCTTGCCGTCGTCGCGGGCGGGCGTAGGCGGATGGGCGAGGGCGTGCATATCCCGATGCCGGGGGCGACGCATCGCGCAGTGATCTGCGATCCGGTGTTCTATGATTCGCAAGGGGCGCGGCTTGATGGCTGAGGCTCTGGTCGCGCGCGACGTGATCGCCGCCGAGCCTTTTATCGGCGCGGGGGTGACGATCGCGCTCCTGCCGCAGCGGCGGCGCTTTGCGTTGCGCGGTGTTGCCAGCGATCTTGAAGCATTCGTGCCGGGGCCGTTGCCCGGCCGGATCGGCGATATCGCGATTGGCGCAGATGGGTCAGCGCTGATGCTCGGGCCGGATGAGTGGCTTTACCTTGGCGACGTCGCCCATTCCGGTTCGGGTGCGCCGGTCGGCATTGTCGACATCAGCGACCGGCAGGGGGCGTTTGCGCTGGCCGGGCCGCGGGCGGCGGAGGTGCTGATGTCCGGCTGCCCGCTCGATCTCGATCGGCTCGCGCCGGGGCGCGGCACGCGAACGATCTACGAAACGGTCGAAATCGTGGTGATGAAGCACGCGGCCGATCGGTTCGAGGTCGAGGTGTGGCGCAGCTTTGCGCCCTGGCTGCACGAGGCGCTGGTGCAGGCGGCCAGAGATTTAGCGACGGTCTAGCGAAAGAGGACCGCCATCGCATCGATCATCGCGTCGGCATCGAGGCGATATGTGCGATAGAGGTCGGGCAAATCGCCCGTTTGGCCGAAGCGATCGATCCCGAGCGGGCTGACCCGCATCCCGCGCACGCCGCCGAGCCAAGAGAGCGTCGAGGGCGAGCCATCGACGATGGTGACAAGCCCGGCGTGCGGCGCGAGCGCCGACAGCAGGGCTTCGACGTGGCTGAGTTCGGGCGCGCTGCCGGCGCAGGCGGCGGACCACTCGCGGTGGAGGAGATCGGCCGAAGTGACGTTCAGCAGCCCGAGGCCGGGCACATCGTCGATCATTGATCCCCAGGCGGCGAGCGCTTCGGGAGCGAGTGCGCCGGTGAACACGATGGCGGCTTCAGCCCCCGGCTTTGGCGCGCGCAGCCAATAGCCGCCCGCGAGCGCATCGGCTTCCCATGCGGTATCCGTGCGCAGCGGCTGTTCGAGGCTGCGCGTGGTCAGCCGCAGATAGACCGAGCCGCCATCCGCTTCTTGCATGTGCGCGAAGGCCCAGCGCATCATGAGTGCAAGCTCATCGACATAGGCCGGTTCGAAGGCCGTCAGACCCGGCTGGCCGATGCCGATCAGCGGCGCATTGATCGACTGGTGCGCGCCGCCCTCAGGCGCGAGCGTCAGGCCCGATGGCGTTGCGACGAGCAGGAAGCGCGCGTCCTGATAACAGGCATAGTTCAGGGCATCGAGCCCGCGCGCGATGAAGGGATCATAAACTGTGCCGACGGGGAGCAGCTGCGTGCCGAACAGTGGTCCCGACAGCCCGAGTGCGGCGAGCATCAGGAACAGATTGTTTTCGGCGATGCCCAGTTCGATGTGCTGGCCCGCGGTGTGGCCGGCCCATTTCTGCGGGGACGGGATGCGCGCCGCCTGAAACACGTCCTTCAGTTCCTGCCGCCGGAAGAGGCCGCGCTGATTGACGAAGGCGCCGAGATTGGTGGATACGGTTACGTCGGGCGACGTTGTCACGATCCGGTCGGCGATGGCGCGCAAGCCGGGATCGCCGGACTTGGCAAGATCAAGCAGGATACGCCCGAACGCCGCCTGCGTCGATTGTTCGCGCCCTTCGGGGATGGGAAAACGGGGCGGTATGGCGAGGGCGGGGCTGGGTTTGGGCTGCGCGATGTGCGCGATCGGCGCGCTTTCGACAAAGGCTCGCAATGATGCGGCGGCATTATCCCCCAGCCCTCCATAATGTGCCCATTCGTCGCCTTCGGCGATGCCGAGGCTGTCGCGCAATCCGGCAATCTGCGTGGGGTTCATCAGGCCGGCGTGATTGTCCTTGTGACCGGCGAAGGGCAGGCCGTAGCCCTTTACGGTGTAGGCGATGAACATCGTCGGCACGTCGTCATCCGCCGCTGCAAAGGCATCGACGAGTGTTTCGATGCAGTGTCCGCCGAGATTGGTCATGAGCGCGGCCAGCGCGTCGTCATCAAAGCTAGCGATCAGCGCGGTCGTTTCCGGGAGACCGCCGAGGTCGTGCGTGAGGCGCGCGCGCCAGGCTGCGCCGCCCTGGTAGGTGAGCGCTGCGAACTCGGCATTGGGGCAGTGGTCGATCCAGTCGTCGATCGCTTTGCCGCCGGGTTGGGCAAACACCGTGCGCTGGCGCTTGCCATGCTTGATCGTCACGACGCGCCAGCCGCAGGTGCGGAAGATATCGTCGAACCGGTTGAACATGCGATCGGCCGTCGTGTGGTCAAGCGACTGGCGATTGTAATCGACGATCCACCAGCAATTGCGGATGTCGTGCTTGTAGGCCTCGATCAGGCATTCGTAGATATTGCCCTCGTCGAGCTCGGCATCGCCCATGAGCGCGATCATCCGGCCCGCCGCCGAACGATCGAGCTGGCCGTGGGCGATGAGATAATCCTGCACCAGACTGGCGAAGGCGGTGATGGCGACGCCGAGGCCGACCGAACCGGTGGAGAAATCGACCGGGATCGTGTCTTTCGTCCGGCTCGGGTAGCTTTGCACGCCACCGAGGCCGCGAAACCGCTCGAGCCGGTCGCGCGTCTGGTTGCCGAGCAGATAGTGAATGGCGTGCAGCACGGGTCCGGCATGCGGCTTGACTGCGACCCGATCATGCGGGCCGAGGGCGTGGAAATAGAGCGCGGTCATGATAGCCGTGATCGAGGCGCACGAGGCCTGATGGCCGCCAACCTTCAGGCCATCGCGACTGGGGCGGATGTGATTGGCATTGTGAATCGTCCAGGCTGACAACCAGCGCAGCCGCGTTTCGAGCATCTCGAGATTGGCGATCAGTTCGGGCGATGTCACGGTCACTGCGCGGCAAGTCCTTGCGCGGTCAAGGTCTCGCCCGTCCGGCGGGTGGCAAAGCGACCGATCAGCCAGCTGCGGAACAGGGCGATCGCCGGTTCCGACAGATCTTCGGGGCGCAACTTGAGGTAGTAGCCGAACCCATCTTCAATCACCGCGTCGAACGGCATCACGAGCGTGCCTGCGCTGAGCTCGGCGGCGAACATGTCGATGTCGGCAAGCGCGACCCCGCCCGCCGACATGGCATAGGACACCGCGAGGAGCGATGTGTCGAACGCGATGCCGCGATCGGCATCGAGCGCCGTCCCGGTCTGGCGCGCATAAAGCCCCCAGAGCAGCCCGCGCGGTTCGCCCTCGAGCTTGACATGGAGCATCGGATGTTGGGCGAGAAACGCGGCGAGCGACGCACCGGCACTGCGCGCGGCAGTGGCGGGCGAACAGACGGGTGCTACGCGCACCATCCACAACAGATCGGTGATCCGGTCATCGATATGCGGACGGTCGAACACGATCGCCATGTCGATATCGTCGAGCGGCAGCCCGGTGACGCGCGTGCTGGAGATGTCGATCTTAATGTCGGGATGCTCGGCATGGAAATCGCGGATCATCGGCAGCACGACCTGCTGCAGCAGCGACGGGGGCACGTGGATTCGGATCGGGCGGCTGGTGGACGATGGGCTGCAGATCGCATTCATGCGGCCTTCGATCCGGTCGAACGCGGCCGCAACGTCGGCCAGCAGCGCTTCGCCCTCGGCGGTCAGCGTGAGGCGCGGACCGGTGCGGTCGAAGAGCTTGTGGCCGATCAGGTCTTCAAGGCTGATGATGTGGCGGCTCACCGAGCTTTGCGACACGTTGAGCGCCTGTGCGCCCGCCGTGAAGCTCAATCGCTGACCGACCGCTTCGAATGCGCGCAGGGCGTTCAGCGGGAGCCACCGGCGATTGATGAGATGCGGCTTCGGGATGGCAAGCTCCTGATGCGACCAGTGATCGTTGGGCGCTGAAGTGCCGGGTTTCGGCCGCCGGAGCAACGCCGCTGTGCGCTCTGCCCATTCCGAATTTCGCATGCGGATATGCCCAAATGCGATTTAGCGTTGGCGATCGCTTGTGCCAACACCGCCAAAGTTTGCGAAGAGGAACGCATTGATGTTGCGCGATGTTGCGACGCTGTTCGAGACGCGGCGGCCCGGCCACGCGCTGCCGCAGGCGCTTTACATCGATCCCGCCATCCTCGACTTCGACATGAAGGCGGTGTTTGGCCAGAGCTGGCTGCTTGCGGGATTTGAAGCCGAGCTGCGCGAGGCGGGCGACTATCTGTCGATGACTGTCGGGAGCTGGCCCGTGCTGATCGTGCGCGGCCGCGACGGGGAATTGCGCGCATTCCACAATTCGTGCCGCCATCGCGGCTCGCTGGTCTGCCCGGTGGGGCAGGGCAATGCGCCGCGGCTGACCTGCATGTATCATCGCTGGACCTATGATCTGACCGGTAAGCTGCTGGCGGCAGGGCGGATGCCCGATGATTTCGTGAAGGCCGATCACGGGCTGACGCCGGTGCGGCTCGATACCGTGGCGGGCGCGATCTTCATCTGCCTTGCCGAAACGCCGCCCGATTTCGAGACGCTGCGCGCAAAGCTCACGCCGATGCTGGCGCCGCACAATCTGAAGCATGCAAAGGTGGCGTATCAGTCGACGCTGGTTGAATATGCCAACTGGAAGCTCGTGATGGAAAACGGGCGCGAGTGTTATCACTGCGCGACCGGGCATCCCGAGCTGGCCAAGACATTCCCGGTCAATGCTTCGGCCTATTTCGATATCGACGAGGAAGGATCGCAGGCGTTCAACGCGCGGATGGCGGCGCTCAACCTGCCGATCGGCCCCGAAGAGGAAGACTGGTGGCAGGCATCGCGCTTTGCGCTCAACGCCGGGACGACTGCGATGACGATGGACGGCGCGCCGATCGTCAAGAAGCTGATGTGCGACGCGGGCGACGGCGATATCGGATCGCTGCGCTGGGCAATCGAGCCGCACAGCTTCTGCCACTCGACCGCTGAATATACGTTTGCCTTTTTCGCGATGCCGGTCAGCCCCACCGAAACGCATGTCGCTTCGAAATGGCTGGTGCATGAAGACGCGATCGAAGGCGTTGATTACACGATCGACGAGCTCGCCGAGCTGTGGACGCGCACCAATTTGCAGGACAAGGCGTTTGCCGAAATCAATCATGCCGGGATCCGCTCGCCGGGCTACATCCCAGGCCCCTATTCGCCCGATGCCGAGCCGCTGACGATGCGCTTCATCGACTGGTATTGCCAGACGGCGCAGCGCTATCTCGACCGCCACGCGCATGGCTGATCTGCGGCCCGAAACGCAGGCGGTGCGCGCCGGGTATCAGCCGCGCGACGGCGCAAACGCCGCCAAGCCGCCGATCTACATGACCTCGACCTTCGCCTATGCCTCGGCGCAGCAGGCCAAGGACATCCACGAGGCCTATTTCGACGGCACCGGGCCCGAAGTGGGCGGCGCGGCGCACATTTACTCGCGGCTCGGGCATCCGGGGCTAGACATGGTGGAGACGCGGCTGGCGGCGCTCGACGGGGCGGAGGCCGCCGCCGTGTTCAACAGCGGCATGGCGACGCAGACCGCGATCGCGCTGGCGCACCTGCGGCCCGGGGACAGCGCGGTCCACACGCGGCCGATCTACGGCGGGACTGACGGGCTGTACAACATGCTGATGCCCGATTTCGGCGTGCACAGCTTCGATATTACCGATGGCTGCGATGAGGCCAATATCCGCGCCGCGGTCGATGCCGGGCGCGCGGCGGGGCCGCTGAAGCTGATCGTGATCGAAACGCCCGCCAATCCGACCGCGGCGCTGGTCGATATCGCGCTTGTCGTGCGGATCGCCGCCGAGCTCGAACCGCGCCCGCTCGTCGTGTGCGACAATACCCTGCTCGGGCCGCTGATGCAGCGCCCGATCGACCTCGGCGTCGACCTGTGCATGACGTCGCTGACCAAATATTGCGGTGGGCACAGCGATCTGCTGGCGGGCGGCGTGAGCGGGACCGAAGCGCTGATCGCCCCGCTGCGCCTGCTGCGCACGACGCTGGGCAGCCATCTCGATCCCTACACGTCGTGGTTGCTGCTGCGCTCGATGGAGACGGTGCATCTGCGCGTTGAGCGGGCGATGGAAAATGCCCGGATCATCGCCGAATTCCTGCGCGACCATCCCAAGATCGCGAGCGTGACCTATTTGGGGTTCGTGGCCGAAGGGACGGCGCAGCGCGCGGTTTACGAGCGCCAGTGCCGCGCGGGGGGATCGACCTTCTCGTTTCGCGTCAAGGGCGGCGAGGCCGAGGCGTTCCGCTTTCTCGACCGGCTGGCGCTGCTGCGGTTTGCGGTGAGCCTCGGCGGATCGGAAACGCTGATCACGCATCCGGCGACGACGACGCATTATTCGGTCTCGAAGGAAAAGCGCGATCTGGTTGGCATCGATGATGCCATCTTGCGCCTGTCGGTTGGGATCGAGCATGTCGACGATCTGATTGCCGATCTGGCGCAGGCACTGGAGGCGGTCTGATGAAGCTGAACTTTGCCGGAACCGATCTGTGCGCGGTGAATGGCACGCGCAGTGCACCCGAAGCGCGCTATGCCGTTGTGGTGATCGGTGCGGGGCCGAGCGGCGTCGCAGCGGCTATCGACGCCGCGGGCACCGGCGCATCGGTATTGCTGGTCGACGAGAACCCGGTTTCGGGTGCGCTGATGGGCAATGACGTGCCGCTGTATTTCGGCGGGCGGATGACGGCGGCGACGGCGAGCAGCGAGCGGATGCTCGAGGCGATCTTCATGAGCATGCCGGCACTCGAGGAAGCGATCGAGGCGGGTGTCGAGGTGCATCTCGAGACGACGGCCTGGGGGGTGTATCGCAACGGACCCGGTGTCGCGAGCTTGCCCGATCATGTCGTTGGTCTGGCCGATGCCGAGCGCTCGTGGCTGGTCGGCTTCGACCGGCTGGTGCTCGCGACCGGCGCGCGCGACCTCGCGATGGCCTTCCCGGGGTGGAGCCAGCCGGGCGTCATGGGTGCGGCGGCGCTGCAGATGCTGCTGATGCGCTACGATGCGTTTTCGGGGCAGCGGATGCTCGTGCTGGGTTCGACTGATCTGGCGCTGGAGACCGCGCTTCTCGCGCATGGGCGCGGCATTGCGGTCGTCGGGCTGGTCGAGGTGCGCGACGCGCCGCAGGGCAGTCCCGCGCTGGTGGCGCAGGTCGAAGCGGCGGGAATTGCGATCCATTGCGGCGCAGTCATCGCATTGGCGAAGGGCGGGATCGACGGGGTCGAGAGCGCGTCGCTGTCGACTGGCGATGTGATCGCCTGCGACACGATCTGCGTCGCGATTGGCCTCGTGCCCTCGATCGAACTGGTCGATGCGATGCACGGGCCGCGCGCGCTCGATCCGTTGCGCGGCGGCTATGTTCCGCTTGGCGAGGACCGCGTGACCGCCGTCGGCGATTGCGCGGGGCTTGCCGATAGTGGCTTCGATCATGTCGCTTACCGGATGGACTGGATGCGCGCGCTGGGCGCGGTCTGCGCGGCCGATACGATTATCTGCCAGTGCGAAGAGGTGACGCGCGCTGACCTGATCGGGGTGCAGCCGCCGAACTATCTCGCGCGCCCCGCGCCGATGTGCGCGCGGTCGCTTGCGACGTTGATCGAGGACGGTCCGCCCAATCCCGACCAGATCAAGCGCCTTACCCGCGCCGGCATGGGCGTGTGTCAGGGCCGCCGCTGCCGCGATCAGGTCGCGATGCTGCTGGCGATCGAGGCGGACCAACCCTTCGGGACGATCCCGCTTGCGACGCACCGCGCGCCGGTCCGCCCGCTGCCATTGAAGGTGCTTGCCGACTGGCATGAGCCCGCAGCGATGACGGCGGCGTGGGACGTGTGGTTCGGCATTCCGACGCAGTGGGTGCCGGTCGAGGACATCGGCACGGTGCATGAGGACGAACACCGCGCGATGCTTTATACCGGCATGTACGAATGAGCGGGGCGGATGTCGTCATCGTTGGCGGCGGCGTCACCGGGCTGAGCGCGGGCTGGTGGCTCGCGCGCTCGGGCGTCTCGGTCACCGTGCTCGACAAGGGGATTGTCGGCTGGGAAGCCTCGGGCCGCAATGGCGGCGGGGCGTCGCATTACCAGAGCCCGTTGTTCGACGAAGAGCAGCGGATGTGGCCGCAGATGGACGAATTGCTCGGCTATCCGACCGAGCACCAGAAAGAGCGCATCATCATCGCCATGACCGAGCGGCAATGGGAGCAGTATCGCTTCGTCGCCGAACGGCACCACCGGCTGGGCCACCCGGTCGAGGTGCTGGACGTTAAACAGGTGCAGGAAGCCGTGCCGCTGGCGGGGGACACATGCTTTGGCGGCGTGCACTATAAATTCGGCGGCCATGCCAATCCTCAGCGCAGTGTGCAGGCCTATGCCTGGGCGTTGCAGGATCTGGGCGGCACGATCGTGCAGCATAGCGCGGTGACGGGTTTCGAGACGGCGGGCGGCAAAGTGACGGCAGTCAAGGCGGGCGGGGTCACTTATGGCTGTGATGCGGTGGTCGTCGCTGCGGGTCCGCAGATTCCGCAGCTGATGGCGCAGCTTGGCGTCACTGTGCCCGTGGTGCCTGCGCGCGCTGAGATGATCATCACCGAACCCGCGCCGATGATGCCGATCGGCGGTATCGACGGGCACAAGCTTTACGGCCGCCAGACGATGCGCGGCAATCTGGCTTACGGAGGCGGTCCGCATGAGTGGATCGATGTTGACGCGACCGGCCCGCAAGCGCGGCCCTCGACGCCGCTGATGCGCAATCTCGCCAGCCGCCTCGCCGAACTTCTGCCCAAGGCCGCGCATCTGAACGTCATCCGCAGCTGGGCGGGGATCATCGAGAATACGCCAGATGGTCGCCCGATCATCGACCGGCTGTCGAGCCCCGACAATGTCGTCGTCGCCTCGATGTCGGGCGTCGGCTTCGGCCTCTCGCCCGCCTCGGGGCACGCGATCCGCGATCTCGTGATCGACGGTGCGTGCTCGTTTGCCAACATCGACATCCTCAAGCTGTCGCGCTTCGACGGGCTTGAGGCTGACTGGCGCGAAAAGCGTGGGTGGGTGCCGATTTCATGAGCCGGTATTCGGCGCTGCAACTCCTGCGCGGCGCGCTGAACGGACAGAAGCACTGGCAGCGCGCCTGGCGCGACCCCGAGCCGAAAGCGTCCTACGATGTCGTTATCATCGGTGGCGGTGGGCATGGGCTGGCGACCGCTTATTATCTCGCCAAGGTGCATGGCGTGCGCAACGTCGCGGTGCTCGAAAAAAGCTGGATCGGCGGTGGGAACACCGGGCGCAACACGACGATCGTGCGCTCGAACTACCGGCAGGCGCCGCTGCACAATTTCTTCGAATTCGGGCTGAAGCTTTGGGAGGGGCTGAGCGACGATCTGAACTACAATGTGATGTTCAGTCCGCGCGGCGCGCTGCTGCTCGGCCATTCGGATGCGGACATCGTGCGCCTGGCGCAACTGGGCGACGCGCTGCGCCACGATGGGATCGATGCCGAGCTGATGTCCCGCGAGGATGTAGCGAAGTTCGAGCGGTCGCTCGACATGTCGCAGGCCGCGCGCTTCCCGATCCATGGCGCGCTGCTGCAGCGGCGCGGCGGGACGGCGCGGCACGATGCCGTCGCCTGGGGCTATGCGCGCGCGGCCGATGCGCTGGGTGTCGACGTCATCCAGAATTGCGAAGTCACCGGTTTTGCGATGGCAGGCGGGCGCGTGACGGGTGTGCAGACCACGCGCGGGGCGATCGGCGCTGACCGGACAGCGATCTGCGTGGCGGGCAACAGCGGGCATGTCGCGGGGCTGGCGGGGATCAAGCTGCCGCTCGAGGCGCAGACGCTGCAGGCGTTCGTGTCCGAGCCGGTCAAGCCGATGATCGACACCGTGATCATGACGCTCGCCTATCATTGCTACATTAGCCAGTCCGACAAGGGCGGGATCGTGCTGGGCGGCGATCCCGACAAGTTTCCGAGCTATGCACAGCGCGGGCTGCCGCCGCAGGTCGAGAAGGCCGCCGCCGAGGCGATCGCGCTCGTGCCCGCGCTGTCACGCCTGCGGATGGTGCGCAGCTGGGCGGGCGTGACCGACATGAGCTTCGACGGGTCGCCGATCATCGCGAAGTTGCCGCTCGACGGGCTCTATCTCAACGGCGGCTGGTGCTATGGCGGGTTCAAGGCGACACCGGCTTCGGGCTGGATGTATGCCCATCTGCTGGCGACGGGGACGAGCCATGCGCTGGCCGCGCCCTTCGCGTTCGACCGGTTTGCGCGCGGGGCCACCATCGACGAAGCGGGCACGGGCCCGCTGCCGCAGAGTCGCTAGATGCTGCTGATCGCCTGCCCCCATTGCGGCTCGCGCGCGCAGACCGAGTTCGACTATGCGCGGACGCTCGATGCTATCGTGCCGCTCGATGCTGCGCCCGAGGCGGCGATGACAGCGCTTTACGCGCGGACCAATCCGCGCGGCGAGGATGACGAGCTGTGGCGGCACAGCCAGGGGTGCCGCCAGTTCCTTGTGCTGCGCCGCCACCGGGTGACGCATGCGATCCTTGCCGTGCGCGCGTGGGAGGCGATGTGAGCGGCGCGTCACGCCGGATTGGCGGGGGTGCGGCTGATACGCTGCGCTTTACCTTCGATGGCGCCACCTATTTTGCGCGCCCCGGCGACACGCTGGCAGCGGCGCTGCTTGCCAACGGGGTGACGTTGGTTGCGCGCAGCTTCAAATATCACCGGCCGCGCGGGATTATGGCAGCGGGTGTCGAGGAACCCAATGCGCTGGTCACGGTCGGCACGGGTGCGCGCACGACGCCGAACACGCGCGCGACCGACGTGTTCGTTTACGACGGGCTCGTTGCGCGGAGCCAGAATGCCTGGCCGGGCCTGCGCTTCGATCTGGGGACCGTGCTCGGGCTTGCCGCGCCGGTGTTTGCGTCGGGCTTTTATTACAAGACGTTCCTCGGTCCGCCGTCGCTGTGGATGTTCTATGAAAAGTTCATCCGCCGCGCAGCAGGGCTCGGCAAACCGCCGACGCTGGCCGATGCGGATCGCTACGAGCATCGCGCTGCCTTTTGCGATGTGCTCGTTGTCGGCAGCGGCCCGGCAGGGCTTGCGGCGGCAAAGGCGGCGGCAGAGGCGGGCAAGCGCGTGCTTCTTGCCGAACAGGATGCCGTGCTCGGCGGCAGCCTGTTGCGCGATGGTGGCGATCTCGCAGTCGTGGCCGAAACGGTCGCGGCGATCGAAGCGGCGGGGGGTCGCGTGCTGGCGCGGACCACGGCATCGGGGGTCTGGGATCACGCGCTTGTCACTTGTGTCGAGCATCTGATCGAGCCGGGGCAGTCGGGGCCGCTTGCCCAGCGCCTCTGGCATGTCCGTGCGCGGCGGATTGTTGCGGCGACGGGCGCGATCGAGCGGCCGCTGACCTTTGCCAACAACGACCGCCCCGGCGTCATGCTCAGCCAGGCGGTGCGCAGCTATGCGCGCCGCTTCGGCGTGCTGCCGGGCCAGCGCGCCGTGATCGTGACCAACAACGACGATGCGTATCGGACCGCCGAGGCCATTGCGGAGGCAGGGGGCACGGTCGTCGCGATTCTCGACACACGTGGCGCACCCTCGGTGCCGAGCGCGTTCAACGTGGTGACCGGCATGACTGACGTGTCGGCGCGTGGCGGCAAGCACGGTTTGTCCGGCGTCGATGTCGTGGCTGGCGGGCGTGCGCAGCGTTTCAAGGCGGACCTGCTTGCCATGTCCGGGGGCTTTACCCCGGCGGTGCACCTGCACAGCCATGGCGCGGGCAAGCTCGACTGGCGCGCGGATATTCAGGCGTTTGTGCCCGGCGAAACGCTGCAGCCGATGACCAGCATTGGCGCGGCGGCGGGCGCGGTTGCGGCGCTCGACGGGGTGCCCGCGACGCTCGGCAAGCCCAAGGCGAGTTTCGTCGATTTCCAGAATGATGTGACCGCGGCCGACATCGATCTGGCGTGGCAGGAGGGGTATCGCTCGGTCGAGCATCTGAAGCGCTACACGACGCTCGGCATGGCGACTGACCAGGGCAAGACGAGCAATATGGCGGCGCTGGCGCGGCTGGCCGGGGCGGCGGGTGCGCGGATCCCTGAGGCGGGGCTGACGACGTTTCGCCCGCCCTATGTGCCGCTCACGCTCGGTGCGCTCGCGGGGCCCGATGGCGGCGGGCACGGCGCGCCGACGCGGCGGATTGCGCTCTACGACCGGCACGCGGCGCTGAACCCGCTGTGGCAGCCGCTCGGCTATTGGCATCGGCCGCGCGCCTATCCGGCACCGGGCGAGACGCTGGCGCAGGCGGCGCTGCGCGAGGCCCGCGCGGTGCGCAATGCGGTGGGGATCGTCGATGTCTCGACGCTGGCCAAGTTCATGGTCACGGGTCCGGATGCGGCGGCGCTGCTGGAGATCGTCTGCGCGACGGGCGTGGCCAAGCTCGGCATCGGGCGCGGGCGCTACACCTTCATGCTGCGCGAAGACGGCATGGTGATGGACGATGGCACGGTCTGGCGGCTTGGCGAGCACCGCTATCTGCTGACAAGTTCGACCGGCGGGGCGCAGCGGATGGAGGCGCATCTGGCCTATGCGCAGCGCGTGCTTGCGCCGCAGTTGCGCGCCTCGATCGTCGATACGCAGGAGCATTTTGCCGGGATCGCGCTGGCCGGGCCCTTGGCGCGCGCGGTGCTCGAAGACCTGATGGCGAGCGCCGCGCCTGCGCATATGGGCGCTTCCGAAGGGCCGATTGCCGGCGTGCCGGTCCTCGTGCTCGCCGCAAGCTACAGCGGCGAGCGCGCTTTCGAAATCTATGCGGCGGGCCATGATGCAGGGCCAGTATGGGATGCGCTCGAAGCCGCCGTCCGCGCGCGTGCGGGCTGCCCCTATGGCCTCGAAGCGCTCGAGTTTCTGCGCATCGAAAAGGGGTATGTCGTCGTCGGCGGCGAAGTCGATGGCCGCACGACCGCGCACGATCTTGGCCTTGAGAAAATGATGCGCAAGGCGGGCGGCTATATCGGTGCGTCGGCGCTTGAACGCCCGACGCTCGCGGCCCCCGATCGGCTGCAGCTTGTCGGGCTTGAGGCGGAGCGGGGCGATATTGCCGAAGGCGCGATGCTCGTGCCCATAGACGGGGAGCGGGTCGAGGGGCATGTGACGGCCGCTGCGATGCGGATCGATACCGGCGCGTCGATCGCGCTGGCGCTGCTCGCGGGCGGGCGGATGCGCGCTGGCGAAAGGCTCGTCGCCTCTTCACCGACGCGCGGCAAGCAGGTGCGCGTTCATGTCGTCGCGCTGCATTTCTACGATCCACAAGGGCTGCGCTATCGTGACTGAGGCTGCGCTCCGGATCACGTTCGCGCCCGCGCGGGATGTTGTCGTCCTCGATTGCTGGGAGGGGCAGCCCGATTTCGCGGGCGCGCGCGCGATGCGGGTCGAGCCGCAGCGCTGGTGGTTGATCGATTCAGGACCCGCGCAGGCGTCGATTGCCAATGCGCTGGGCGATCGCGGTGCCCTGACACCGATCGGTGGGGGGCTGGTCCGCGCGACGCTCGAGGGCAAGGGCTGGCGCGCGCAGTTGATGATCGGGGGCGCGTTCGACGCCGAGGATCCTGGCTTTGGTGTCGGCCAGTGCGCCGCCACCCTCTTCGGCCACACCAGCGTGTGGATCGACGTTGTCGCTGAGGAGCGGGCGCACGTCTATTTCGCTGCCAGCCATTTGCAGGATATCATGCACCTGTGGGGGGTGGACGCGAGCAGCAACGCGCAGGGGCAGACGGGCTAGCGGCGGGCCTTTCGCCAGGCCTGCGCCTGCGCGTTCACGATCCGCAGCAGATCGCCGTGCACGATCGCGATGTCGACGACGTGAAAACCCCAGTCGGGATAGGCATCGTCGCCGATGACCGCCGGGTCGGTCAGTTCGCGATCGAAGGCGGTGACGGGCGCGATGTTGACCCGAACCGACAGGAAATGGCCGTGGGTGCCGCGCACGCATTCGCCCGTAAGTCGGCCCGGCACGCGTGCAAAACGGGTTGCGATGGGCTTTCCGCCGCGCTGCCAGCCTTCGGGGGGTGCGCCGAGGCCGACACCGCCGCGCCACCATGGAAATCCAAAGATTGCGTCGAGGGGTGCCGCGCCGCCGCTTAGCCGCGCCGGATTGGTGCACGCCGCTTCCATGGCGGGCGATTTCGAAACGCCGAATAGCGCATTGGCGGGCGGCGGGTTGGTGTCGCGGTAACTGGACCAGGTGATGGCGCAGCCGGTTTGCGTTTCAGCGCGACAGAGCGGAATTGCCTTGAAATCTCCGCCGACGTCTTTGCCCCTTGGCACAAGCAGGCTCATGCCGGGCAGGATCGCGGACAGCATCCGGCGCTGCACCGGCTTGCCGTCGATCTCCTCGCGCACGAGACGCTGGAGCATGAGTGAACCCTGGCTGTGGCCGATCAGCACGAATGGTCGCCCGCGATTGTCGTGGGCAAGGTAGTGACGCCAAGCATCGCGGATGTCGCGGTAGCCAGTTTCGAAATCGAGCTTGACGCTGGCATCGCGCATGCGCGCACGCAGCGCTGTCAGCGTCACCTGCCGGTAAAGCGGAGCGTAAGTACGGCAGGCGTCGGCGAAGCGGGCGAATTGCTCGGCCACGCGGTTGCGCTCCTCTTGGCCGGCGATCATGTCGCTGGTGCCTGCCGCGTCGAGCGACGTGGTGGGATAAACATAGAAGCAGTCGACGATTGGCGCGCGCCTTGGCTGCGCCGGTTCGCGGAATATTGTGTCGCCCGGGCCGATGCGCGACACTGCGGAATCGACGGCACAGGCATCGCGCCGCGCCGGTAGGCACAACCAGTTCGCATCGCGTGTATAATCGTTCGCAGTTACGGGCGATGTGGCGGCCAGGAAGGCAAGCAGGACCGCGCTCGGCACGTACGTGCTCCTCTCCGCAAAAGGCCGCGTTACGCGAGCCGATGGATTACCGGATACCGCGGCCACGGCGCGCGCCGGACATAATTATTAGATATGCTGATACCCGGAAGCGATTGGAAGTTTTGCGAGATTTCCGTCAAGTCGATGAAATAATTTTACGCATGTGGCAAAATTGCTTAGTTGTGAGCGTTCCGATACCGGAACAGACTTTTAAGCGTTGAGAGCCGCACAAAAATAACGAAATCACGCGGCGACGTGGTAGGCGACACTAGGAAGATAAGGGGATATCGACATGAAAAACCTTTGGAAGGCATCCGTTGCGCTGCCCGCGCTTGCGCTATTCGGTGCGGGCGCATCGCCTGTCGCGGCGCAGGAGGCGGCACAGGACCGCTCGGCAATCCCCGACATCGTTGTGACCGCGACCCGGCGCGAGGAGTCGCTCAACCGTATTCCGCTGGCCATTCAGGCGCTGAGCGGCGATGCACTTTCGGATCTCAACATCACCAAGTTCGACAAGCTGATCGAGTCGCTGCCCAACGTGCGCGCCGCCTCGCGCGGCCCCGGGGCCTCGTCGATCTACATCCGCGGTCTTTCGACCGACTCGCCGGGCCTGCAGATCTCGGGAACAGCGGGCGCGCAGCCGACGGTGGCGTTGTATATCAATGATGCGCCCGCCTCACTCGTCGGCCGCAATCTCGACCTTTACACTGTCGATCTCCAGCGCGTCGAAGTTCTGGCCGGGCCGCAGGGCACTCTCTTCGGCGCGAGCGCCATGGGCGGCGCCGTGCGCTACATCACGAACAAGCCTGACTCCACGCGGTTTCAGGCCGGGTTCAACGCAACCTATGCGTTCACCAAGAGCGGCAAGGACAGTGTCGCGGGCGATGCCTTCATCAATATCCCGATCGTGAAGGACAAACTGGCGTTCCGCGCCGTGTTCTACACCGATCGTCAGGGCGGCTATATCGACAATGTGCGGGGCACGTTCCAGTTGCCGTTCAATGGCAATGTGGGGATTCCCGGACGGTTGCCTGAAGGCAATCCGCTCCTCGTGATGCGGGCGATCCAATCCTGTCAGGCAACCGCGACCACCGTGGTGCCGAACTGCACCGGCAGCCTGTATCAGGTGCCGACGCGGCAGACGATCAACAACGACCGTTTCGTGGAAAACGATTTCAACGACGCAACCTATCGCGGTGCGCGCGTTGCGTTGACCTGGAACATCGCTGACGACTGGTCGCTCGATCTGATGCATGTGCGCCAGGAACTGGACACCGATGGCGTGTTCGATTTCGAGCCCGACGTGGGCGATCTGCAGGTGACCAAATTCGAAGACAACAGCCTGCGTGACCGGGTGACGCTTTCGACGCTGACCCTGAGCGGTCGCCTCGGCGAACTGGACCTCATCTATACCGGATCGTTTCTGAAGCATCGTGCAACGCAGACTGCCGATTACGCAGGCTATTCGAACATCGGCTTGTATCTTCCCTATTACGAATGCGATCGCGGCGTTTACTATACGGCTGCGTATAACGGCAATATCGGCAACACCTGCTATGCGCCGACCAAGAGCTACAAGGTCCGCAACCGGACCGAGCGTTTCACGCAGGAATTCCGGATCACGACGCCCGCCGCCAATCGTCTGCGCGGCACCTTTGGTGTCTTTTATGACAACAACCGGCTGTTCGATAATACTGACTGGTCTTATCTGAATTCGAATGCTGGTTTCATCTATCGCCGCGCACCGAACCCGAGCGTCAATGCAAACGACAAGAGCGTGCGCGACCTTGCCGTCGGTTTCTTCAACGACGTTCAACGCAAGGACAAGCAATTCGCGGCTTATGGCGAGGCTTCGTTTGACATCATCCCCGACGCACTGACGATCACGGGCGGTTTGCGTTATTATAACGAGGATGCCTCGATCAACGGGTCGTCGAATGGCAGTTTCGCCGCAGGTGGACGCGGAGTATACAATCCAGCGACCGGAACCTACTCGCCATCAGCAACGCCGCCTGCATTCTACGGAGTGAGCGCCAACCTTAACGATCTCTATGCCGATATCTCACCTGCGAAATATTCGGGTTTCCTTTACAAGGGTAACTTGACGTTCCGATTCGGTGAAGGGTCGCTGGTCTATGCGACCTACTCCGACGGGTTCCGTCCGGGGGGGTTCAACCGCCGCCCGTGTCGCATCGGCACCGCGATTTGCCCGACGGCTGCAGATTTCGCACGCCTCGGAACCTATGTTCCCGACAATGTGAAGAACTACGAAATTGGCGGCAAATTCGCGCTGCTGAACCGCACGCTGCAAATCAATCTCGCAGCATATCAGATCGACTGGTCAAATATCCAGATCACGGTGTTCGATCAGAACATCTCGAACCAGACCTTCACGACCAATTTGCTCGACGCGCGGATTCGGGGCGTCGAAGGCGATATGACCTGGCGCGCATCGCCAGACCTCACGTTCAACGGTGCCTTTTCGTATAATGACTCCGAAATGCGCCGGTATCGGCAGAACACCCGCGTCTTGCGGCCGCTCGGCGGCCCGCTGGCGCTTAGCCCGAAGTTCCAGTTCAACATTCGCGTCAATTGGCAGAAGGAACTGGCATCCGGCCTGACGCCGTTTATCAACGCCGGGTTCCGTCACGTTGGCTCAAGCATTTCGGACGTGATCGACAACACCGATATCCGCTACCAGGCCTCGAACCCGACGCTTGGCTATGCGGCATCGATCCCCGTCACCTACAACGGCGTTCTGGTCAGCCCGGGCGACGTGATCCGGCCGCTGCCTGCCGCGCAGAAGCTGGCGGCCTATAGCGCGTTCAACGCCTCGTTCGGGGTTTCGAAGGATGAATGGCGGGTTGAGGTGTTCGGCGACAATTTGACCGACGAACGCCCCGAACTCTTTAAGAGCGGCAATGACGGCGAGCTGCGGACGACCACCTCGCGGCCGCGGACGATTGGTCTGCGTGTCTCGTATAAGATGTAAGCCATGCAGCGGCGCCTCGCTCTTGCGGACGGGGCGCCGCACCCTCGCCCGGTCGGTCAATCACCGAGCGGGATTGCATCGAACGACCATCTCTGCGCCAATGCGCGTTTGGCAGACCATAAGGAACGGGGAGAGGCGACGCTGATGTCCGTCGTCGTTGCAAGCCAGCCGGTCGCACGCGATGCGCTCGATGCCGAGGCGATCGAGCAGGAACTTCGCGCGGCGCGTGCGCTGCTGCAACAGGCACGGTTTCAAGCTGCGATCGCGGCGTGTGAAGCGGTACTGCAGTCTGCCCCCGGCCACCGCGATGCGCTTTACACGCTTGCGGTTGCGCAGCGCTATGGTGGCGAGCGCATCGCTGCGCTGGCGACCCTCACGCAACTCATCGAAACCGATCCAGCTTACGGTCGCGCCTATCAGGAGCGCGGGCATGGGCTGCGGGCGCTGGGGCGTGCGGAAGAGGCGTTGCTCGCGTATCAGAATGCAGTGACGCACAATGCGTCGCTGGTCGCGAGCTGGCGCGCGATCGTCGACCTTCATGCTGATGCGGGGCGGCCGGAACGCGCCGATTATGCACGCGAACAGTGCGCGTATCTGGGGAGCCTTCCGCCCGAACTGCTGACGGTTTCGAGCATGATCGCCGAGGGGCGTATCCTGAAGGCCGAAACACTGTGTCGCGCGTATCTCCAGAAACATGGCCATGACGTCGAGGCGATGCGGCTGCTTGCCGATATCGGCATGCGCTTCAATGCCTATGACGAAGCCGAATTCCTGCTCGAATCGTGTGTGATGATCGAGCCTGACGGGATCAACGCGCACCTCGATTATGTGAAAGTGCTGCGCAAACGCCAGAAGTTTGCGGCGGCGCTCGATCAGGCGACGGCATTGCGCGCGAAGGCCCCGGATACTCCGCAGGTCGAGATGCTATACGCCAACGAGAACCTTGCAGTCGGCAACTTCGATGTTGCGCTCGAGGTTTACCGCGAGCTGCTGGCGGGGTCGCCGAACAATCCGGGGATAAACCTGACGATGGGCCATGCGCTCAAGACCGTCGGGCAGCAGGATGCGGCTATCGCGGCTTATCGCCGGGCCTTTTCGAACAAGCCCGATTATGGCGATGCGTTCTGGAGCCTGGCCAATCTCAAGACTTACCGCTTTCCCGACAGCGAGATCGCGCAGATGCGAAGCGCCGAGGCAGCGCCGGCAACGACGCTCTCCGACCGCTATCATCTGTGTTTCGCACTCGGGAAAGCGCTCGAAGATCGCGGCGATTATGGACCGGCGTTTGCCTATTACGAGCGCGGCAACCGGCTGAAGCGCGAGGAAGTGCGCTACGACTGGCGGCGCATCAGCGACGAGATCGCGCTGCAGATCGAACATTGCGGGCCTGAGCTCTTTGCGGCGTGCGCGGGCGTCGGCTGCCCGGTTCCTGATCCCATCTTCATTGTCGGGCTGCCGCGCGCAGGCTCGACATTGCTCGAACAGATCCTCGCCTCGCATTCGCAGATCGAAGGCACGATGGAACTGCCCAATATCCTCGCGCTGGCGCATCGGCTCGACGGTCGGCGCCGCATCGAGGAGGAGGCCCGGTATCCTGCCAATCTCGGCGAACTCACTGCCGATGAGCTTGCGGGTTTCGGCGAGGCGTTCATTCGCGATACCGCGATCCACCGTAAAGCAGGGATGCCGTTCTTCATCGACAAGATGCCGAACAACTTCCGGCACATCGGGCTCATTCACCTGATCCTGCCCAATGCGAGGATCATCGATGCGCGGCGCGGCGCGATGGGCTGCTGCTTTTCAGGCTTCAAGCAGCTCTTTGCCGAGGGCCAGGAGTTTACGTACGGGCTCGAAGAAATCGGCCATTATTACCGCGATTACGTGCGGCTGATTGACCATTGGGATACGGTGTTGCCGGGCAAGGTGCTGCGCGTCCGTTACGAGGACGTCGTTGCCGATCTCGAACCGCAAGTCCGGCGCATCCTCGACTTCATCGGTGTCCCGTTCGAGGAAAGCTGCATCAATTTCTACGCCAACGAACGCGCGGTGCGCACGGCGAGCTCGGAACAGGTGCGGCAGCCGATCTTCACCAGCGGGCTCGAGCAATGGGAGAAGTTTGCGCCCTGGCTCGATCCGCTCCGCGCCGTTCTCGGCCCCGAACTCCAATCCCGCTGAAGGAACCACGCATGGCATCGGCATCGACGAGCACAACCGGACCGATCGACGCGGCGCAAGTGCCTGCTGCCAGAGTGCGCTGGTACGTACTGTTCGTGATGATGCTCGCCTATACGATGAACATTGCCGACCGCTATGTGATGTCGACGGTGCTCGAGCAGATCCGCCTCGAACTCAATTTGACCGACAGTGGTGTCGCGTTTCTGACCGGCGTGTCGCTCGCGCTGTTTTACGTGACGATGGGCATTCCGCTATCGTGGGTCGCGGACCGCTATAATCGCCGCAATCTGCTGGCGATTTCGGTCGCGGTCTGGTCCGGGATGACTGCGCTGTGCGGGCTTTCGCGCGGTTATTACGATCTTTTGCTTGCGCGCATCGGCGTCGGCATCGGCGAGGCGGGGGGGACGCCTTCATGCAACTCGATCGTCTGCGATTATTTTCCGGCGAGCCGCCGCCCGATGGCGCTCACCATCTTTGCGCTTGGCGCACCGATCGGGGCGTGGCTCGGCGCGGACATGGCCGGGGCAGTGGCGGCCGCTTATGGCTGGCGCGCGGCGTTTCTGGTGCTCGGCATTCCGGGCCTGCTGCTGGCCGTACTGATCATGCTGACGATCAAGGAGCCGCCGCGCGGTCGGCTCGACGTCGTGAAGAACGACGATACGCCGACGCTTGCCCAGACATTGCGCTTCCTGATGAGCCAGAAGGCGGCCGTGCATGTCATCATGGGCAGCGGCCTTTCGGCGCTGTGGGGCTGGGGGCTGATGTGGTTTACGCCGACCTTTATCCAGCGGACTTACGGGCTTGATGTCGGCGCGGCAGGCGGGGTTGTCGGCCCCATTCATCTGGTCATGGGGATTGCCGCCTCGCTGTTTACGGCCTGGCTGCTCGCGCGGCCGTCGTTCGTCGATCCGCGGCGGATCGTCTGGCTGCTCGGAGGGGTGACGGCAGTGGCGACCGTGCCGTCGTTCATCGCCTATTATACGACCTCGCTGCCGCTCGCGACACTGATGTGGTGGCTGTTCATCCCGGCGATCTATTTTTACATCGGGCCGGCGTTTGCGCTTGGCCAGAACCTTGCGCCGCCGAAAATGCGCGCCATGTTCAGTGCTGTCGCGCTGCTCGTTGCAAATGTGTTCAACCTGATCGTCGCGCCGCAGGGCGTCGGGTTGCTCAGCGACTGGTTTGCCGGGCCGGGCGGAGCCGATGCCGCGTCGCTGCGGATGGCGCTGCTCATTCTCGCGCCGACCGGTTTCTGGGCAGCGTTCCATTATTTCATGGCGGCAAAATACATCATTGCCGACCAAAAAAGGGCGATCGGATATGTTTGACGTGCCACTGAAATCTTACATCGCGGGGCAATGGGTTGCGCCGCTGACGTCCACCGAAACGTTCGTTGCAATCAACCCGGCGACCGAGGAACCCTGCGCGACCGTGGCGCTGTGCGGCCCCGATGATGTCGATCGCGCGGTTTCAGCGGCGCGTGATGCTTTTGCAGGATATGCAGCGCTTTCGCTCGATGACCGCATCGCGCTCGTCGAGAAGCTGATCGCGGTTTTCGAGCGCCGCTATGATGAGATGGTTGTCGCCATTTCGACCGAAATGGGCGCGCCCTTCGACCTTTCGCACAATGCGCAGGCCGAATGCGGACCCGGCCATTTGAAGGAAACCATCCGCGCCGCGCGCGCGCTGGCCTGGGAGCGCGTGATCGCGCCGGGTGCCAATCTGGTCCACGAGCCAATCGGCGTCTGCGCGCTCATCACGCCGTGGAACTGGCCGATCAACCAGCTCGCCGCAAAGGTCGGCCCGGCGCTGGTTACGGGCTGCACGATGGTGCTCAAGCCGAGTGAGATCGCGCCGCTGTCCGCGCAATTGTTCGCCGAATTCATCGACGAGGCGGGCTTTCCGGCGGGTGTGTTCAATATGGTGCACGGGACCGGCCCGGGTATCGGCGATGCGCTCACCAGCCACCCGCAGGTCGATATGGTGTCTTTCACAGGATCGACGCGCGCCGGAGTGCAGGTTGCCAAGTCCGCCTCCGATACGGTCAAGCGCGTGTCGCAGGAACTGGGCGGCAAATCGGCGAATATCGTCTTTGCCGACGTCGATCTAGAAAAGGCGGTGGCGCGCGGCGTGCGGCATTGTTTCGAGAACACCGGACAGTCGTGCAACGCACCGACGCGGATGCTCGTCGAGGCGTCGGTCTATGATGATGCGGTCAAGATCGCTGCGCGGGTCGCTTCCGAAACCAAGCTCGGCGATCCGACCGAAAAGGGGCGGCATCTCGGTCCGGTCGTCAGCAAGGTTCACTACGAGAAAATCCAGAAGCTCATCCAGGCCGGGATCGACGAAGGTGCGCAGCCGGTCGCGGGCGGAACGGGCCGCGCCGACGGGTTCAATCGCGGCTATTTCGTCAAGCCGACGGTTTTCGCCGGGGTGCACAACGCGATGACGATCGCGCAGGAAGAGGTGTTCGGCCCCGTTCTCGTCATGATCCCGTTCGAAGACGAGGCCGAGGCGATCGCGATTGCCAATGACTCGCCTTACGGCCTTGCGGGCTATGTCCAGAGTGGCGACATCGAGCGCGCCCGCCGCGTTGCGCGCGCTATCCGGGCGGGCAGTGTCCATATCAATGGGGCGGGGCAGGGGTATGAATCGCCGTTCGGCGGCTATAAGCAATCGGGCAACGGCCGCGAGTGGGGCGAATACGGCCTGCACGATTTCCTCGAGGTGAAGGTCGTCAACGGCTTCTACGCGACGTGAGACTCGTCGATATCGAAACGTTCGTCGTCGGCAACCCGCCGCCGCATTTCGGCGGGCGCTATTTCGTTTTTGTGAAGCTGACGACCGACGGCAATGTGTCGGGCATCGGCGAGGCCTATTGCGTGCCCTTCGCGCCGCATCTGGTGGCGCGGATGATCGAGGATGTGTTTGCGCGCTACGTGCGCGGGACCGATCCGCATGACATCGAGGCGATGTGGCGACGGGTTTATGCAAGCGGCTTTACCCAGCATCCCGACCTGACGGTGATGGGCGTGCTCAGCGCGCTCGAACTGGCGTGCTGGGACATTGTTGGCAAGGAAGCGGGCCAGCCGGTTTACAAGCTGCTCGGCGGCCGCGTGCACGCGCGGCTGCGCACCTATACCTATATCTACCCACGCCCCGGCGATGCGACCGACGTTTATCACGACCCCGATCTCGCCGCGACGCGCGCGGCCGAATATCTGGCCCAAGGGTTTACGGCGCTCAAGTTCGATCCGGCGGGGCCGTATTCGGCGTTCGACGGGCGGCAATTGTCGCTCGAGACGCTTGATCTTTGCGAACGCTTTGCGCGCCAGTTGCGCGAGGCCGTGGGCAGCCGCGCCGATCTGCTGTTCGGCACGCATGGGCAGATGACGGCGGCGGGCGCGATCCGGCTGGCGAAACGGCTCGAGCCGTCCGATCCGCTGTGGCTCGAAGAACCCGTGCCGCCTGATGCGCCCGAGGAGATGGCGAAGGTGGCGCGCGCGACAAGCATTCCGATTGCGACCGGTGAACGTCTTGCCACCAAATATGATTTTGCGCGGCTGCTCGATTGCGGCGCGGCTGCGATCCTGCAGATGAATCTCGGTCGCGTCGGCGGGCTGCTTGAGGCCAAGAAGATCGCGGGCATGGCCGAAGTGCGCCACGTCCAGATCGCGCCGCATCTTTATTGCGGCCCGGTGGTCGGCGCTGCGAACATCCAGATCGCGACCTGCAGCCCGAACTTCCTGATCCTCGAAGGCATCGAGGACTGGAGCGGGTTTCACGCCGATATCCTGCAGCGGCCGATCCGTTTCGAGGACGGCTATGTGATCCCGTCCGAAGAACCGGGCCTCGGCGTCGAACTCAACGAGGATGTCGCGCGCGCGCATCCCTACACCGGCACCATGCTGCACCTCGACATGGCGCAGCTTCCCGTATCGTGAGCGAGGAATTCGATTACGTCATCGTCGGCGCGGGCACGGCGGGCTGCGTGCTCGCCAACCGGCTGACCGAGGACGGGAAGACGACGGTGCTGCTGCTCGAGGCGGGCGGCAGTGACATGTCGATCTGGATCCAGATGCCGATCGGCTACGGCCGCACGTTCTTCGATCGGCGGATCAACTGGATGTACGATACCGAGCCGGTCGCAGCGCTGGGCGGACGCCGCAGCTATTGGCCGCGCGGCAAGGTGATCGGCGGATCGGGATCGATAAACGCGATGGTCTATGTGCGCGGCCAGCCGCATGATTTCGACGACTGGAAAGCGCTCGGCAATCCAGGCTGGGGCTGGGACGATGTGCTGCCCTATTTCAAAAAGTCCGAGGATTTTGACTGGTACAGCGCACACCACGGGCGGGGCGGACTGCAGCAT
>JBJXFA010000014.1:0-14325 GCA_046153865.1 Sphingomonadaceae bacterium | reverse complement strand
GGCCTTGGCAGGCGATTTTTTCAAGGAGTGTTGGGACTTCATCTTCGTTCCTTCGTCACTACGACGAAGCCCCAACACTCCTTAAGTCACAACCTCAAATCTGTGCCATTGGTGCTGACGGGGAACACATTACCAACGTCGCAGAATGGCGTAGAAAGACAGGTATTGTCGCTCCTTGAACGATTCGGAAGCTACCTGCTCCGAAGGCAGGGGTCAGGGGTTCGAATCCCTTCCGGTGCGCCAAATTTCTCAGCGAAGTCAGGTCAGGGACAACCGCACATCGGGCGCGCGTTGACCGACGAGGGTGGCGTCAAGGCCATTGCGATCAGCAAAGGACGCCGCGAGGCCGTCAGCGCCGACCCACCAGCTATAGGCCTGCGCCGGGGCTGCGGCGGGATTGCAAGCGACTAGCCCCGATCCGGAAAAAAGTGCTCGCGCGCCCAAAAGAGTTTCGCCGACGGTCGCGTAAAGCCCGGTCGGCGCGAGCGGCATGTCTGGTGCGAAAACGCTCGCCTGCGTGGACCAGAACAGCCAGTAAGCCCCGTCTCGCACGCGAACATGCGGGCGTTCCAGTTCATTGTTGACGCCGTCCGCCGTGACCAGTGGCGGCAGTGCCTGCCAACCTGCCCCCTTGCGCCGGGCGATGCCGATGCAGCCGCTCCAGCGCGATTCAGACCTGGCGATCGAACCGGTGAAGAGCAGATACTCGGTGCCGTCGGCCGAATCGCGAAACCATGCGGGATCGCGAAATGCCCGCATTGTGCCAACGCCGCCACTCGCGCCTGCGGTGTGCTCATAGATCCGTCCGTCGTTCACGAAGCATTCGAGAGGCTGGCTCCAGGTGCCAACGTGACCAGTGGTCATGTCGATCGCAGTTTCAGACGAAAACAGGCGCTGCTCGGTGCTCGCAACGCTTTCGCCCCGACGCCCGGCGGCCGTGAAATAAAGCGTCAGCCGACCGTGATCGACAATGGCGCTGCCTGACCATTCGCGGCTTCCCGGGGTAAAACCGTCGGGAAACACATGGCCGCGATCACGCCAGCGCGACCCGGTGCGGTGGAGCATGCGAATGCGTGCGACCCCGTGACGCGCATCGCCATCGGCCGTGATCGGTGCCGACAGCGCGAACCACAGCTCGCCCCGGCCGATCGTTGCCCTGTCCCCGTCCGTCGTCTCGGCCGGCCAGAAATCCCAGAGCCAATGGTCATCGACAATGACCGGACAGTCGGCAGGTGCGAAGAGCGGGAGCTCGGGTAACGGGCGCAGGCCGATGGCCGACAGATGCGCGCGCGTCCACGCTATCGTCGTCATCGGCCCGCGCTCTGCGGTCAGAAATCGAACTTGACGGCGGCGGCGATCGTCCGCCCGTTGATCGACCGCGCGCGCACGATCCCGTTGGCGGGAATCGCACCCTCTTCGGCCTCGGTATAGCCCTCGATGTCGAACAGGTTGTTCGCATTGAGCGAGAGCTGCACGCGCTCGATCGGGCGCACCGAGAGGAACGCGTTGACCTGCGCAAAGGCGGGCAGCTTCAGCTGGTTGCTGTCCTGCACAAAGCTGGACGTGGTGCCGATGACACTCGCGCCGATCGAAAACATGCCCGCAGTGTAGCTTGGCGTCACGCGGTAGCTGAACTCGGCCTGACGGCGCGGGCGATTGCCGACCACGCTCGGATCGAGCGAGGCCACGATCTTGGCATCGGTGTACGTTCCGGTCGCCGCGAGCGTGAACCCGCCCATCCGGTAGCTGCCCTCGAGTTCAAGACCATAGGCCCGGTATGTGTTGGCAGTCGATCGCTGCGTCGTCGCTTCGTAATTCTGCTCTTCGGTGCGCGCCCAGAAGCCGGTCGCGTACAGGGCAAGCCCGCTTGCCTGATATTTGGCACCGACCTCGGCCTGCCGGACGAAATCCACCGGACGAGCACCGGGCAGCAGATTCCCCGTCGTCGCGCTCGTATTGCCGCCGAACACGAACCGGTCGGCGTTTGCGCGGCCGCCGCGGCTGTAGCGCGCGAAGACTGCGAACGCATCGGTCAGCCGATAGTTCGCGCCGAACGAATAGGACCAGTAATTGTAGTTGTAATTGACCGGGCGTTGCGCGGCGAGAGGCACGGTGGTCACTTCGGTTTCGGGAACCGAAATCACCCCGTTACCGTCAACATCGAAGGTGCCGACCGGACCGTCGCCGGCGACGGCACCGCGCGCCGATCCAAAATCATAGCGCAGGCTGCCGTCCAGCGTCAGCGCGCCGGTCTTGAAGCTCGTCGACAGGAACGGCGCATTGGTATCGAAATCGAGCGCAAACGTCCGGCGGCAGCAATTGCCGAAGTATGTGGCACCATAGCCGATCAGGCCGTTATCCGTCTGCAAGGCACCGCTGGCGTTGCGGACATCGAGCAGCGCGGCATTGTCGCCTTGCGCATCGAGCAGATATGACGACCACGTCCAGTCGATGTCGATCGTCTGGCGCGACTTGTAAAAACCGGCGGTGAGGTCGAGCGTGCCGCCGCCGAGGTCAGCTTCATAGCTGAGGCGAAGATCGTTGGTCATGTTGTTCAGGCTGTTGAGCTTGGTGTTGAACAGCACGATGCCGATCGCATTCCCCGTCGTAGGGTTGACATAAGCCTGGCCTGCGCGCGGGCCATTGGCATAGGTGATCGTCGATCCTGCGCCGCCGATGCCGTCTGCCAGGTTTTGCGCAGTATCGACCGTGGCCGGGAAGGGCGAAATGAACCGGCCCGAGATGTCCGCAAAACGAAACTTGTTGTTGACTGTCCAGCCGTCAGCCACGTCAAATTGCGCCTCGAAGCCGATCGATTTGACGATCGGACGCATCCCGTCGCGAATGTCGTTCACGTCGCGATTGTTGCGACCGTCGAGCGTCACGGCGCGCGTGAAAAAGATGCTGTGAATCGTGTCGTTGTTGGGGCTGAGGCCGGGCAGTCCCTGATAGCTCGGGTCGCTGTTGCTTCCCGTCACGCGCACCGGGCTCGGCAGATAGGCAATCGCCCGGTCGTCGAGATATTTGAAGTTCAAGCGGAAGAAGCCGCCGTCGAAGCGCTTGGTGATGTTGCCGCGGATCTGGCCACCCCTGTTGCCATCATACCCCGCGCGCCGCGGCCCCTCGCCAACCCGGTAGAAGCCGCCGATATGGAAGCTGAGTGATTCCGAGAGTTCGCCGCCATAATCGGCGTCCAACCGGTATTCGCCATAATCGAGACCAACGCTGCCCTGAACCGCGCCACCTGCAGTCTCACCAGTTTTCGAAATAAAGTTGATGATGCCGCCGGGTGAGTTCGACGCAAAGGTCGAAGCTGAACCGCCGCGAATGGCTTCGACGCGGGCAATGCTGGAATCGGCGCGAATGAAAATGTCAGCGTTGCCAAACGCAATGTCGCCGAACTCGAGCACAGGAAGGCCATCTTCGTGCAACTGCAGAAACTTGGCCCCGCCCGTCGAGATCGGGATGCCGCGGACCTGGATGTTGGCATTCCCCTCGCCGCCTGACGATTCCGAGCGGATGCCCGGCAGGCTGCGGAACAGTTCGGCGGCCGAACGCGGCGTGGCGGCAACCAGCGCGTCGGCATTGAGCGCGCTGACCGAAATCGAGCTGTCGAGCCGGTTCTGGCCGCGGGCAACGCCGGTGACGATGATTTCCGGGGCGTCTTCTGCGGCGCCATCCGTTGCGGCTGCTGTCTGCGCGCGCGCCGCGGTTCCCGCAAAAATAAAAGCACACGAGACGAGTGCGAGTATCCGAATCTTCATGCCGTCCTCCCAAAATCGCTGACCACTGCCAGTCTCATCGCGATGTAATCCGTTCTCGCAAACGATTGCAAGCAAAACTTGCAATCGTTTGCAGATGCCATTAAAAACAGCTGACCGCGTAAGACGGCAAAGGGAGGATCGTCATGGACTCTAAGCCGAAGCTCTCGCTTGCGCGGATCGCCCAGATGAACGTCGGCTTTTTGGGGCTGCAATTCAGTTTCGGCCTCCAGCAATCCAACATGGGCCCGATCTACAGCTATCTGGGTGCCGACGAGGCGACGATGCCGCTGCTGTGGCTGGCCGGCCCGATGACCGGGCTCCTTGTCCAGCCCATCGTCGGCGCGATGTCTGATCGCACACGGTCGCGCTGGGGGCGGCGAACGCCCTACTTCCTTGTCGGGGCCGTGTTGTGCAGCATCTGCCTGTTTTTGATGCCGCTCAGCCCGACGCTGCTTGCGGCAGCGAGCCTCCTGTGGATCCTCGACGCAGCGAACAACATCACGATGGAGCCCTATCGCGCCTATGTCAGCGACCGGTTGCGTGAAGAGCAGCGGCCGTTCGGATTCCTGTCGCAAAGCGCGTTCACGGGGCTGGCGCAGACGCTCGCCTATCTGACGCCGTCGCTGCTCGTGTGGTGGGGGATCAGCCGCGACGCGGTCGATGCCAACGGGATTCCCCATGTCACGCGGATCGCCTTTCTGATCGGATCGGTCCTGTCGCTGGCGACGATCCTCTTCTCCGTTTTGCGGGTCCGCGAGCTGCCACTGACCGCGCAAGAGGAAGCGGCAATGGCGGCATCGCCGCTGACACTCGGCAACACGCTGCGCGAAATTCGCGATGCCATTGTCACGATGCCAATACCAATGCGGCAAATGGCTCTGGCGATGCTGTGCCAATGGTATGCGATGTTCTGCTATTGGCAGTATATCACGCTTGTGATCGCACGATCCCTGTTCGCCACCGCCGACGTTCAGACCGCGGGCTTTCGCGAGGCAGCGCTGGTATCAGGACAGGTTGGCGCGTTTTACAACTTTATCGCATTTGTGGCGGCGCTGGCGCTGGTGCCCTTCACGCGCCGATTGGGCGCAAAGCCCGTGCACGCGCTTGCGCTGATTGCCTCAGGGATCGCTATGCTGGCGATCCCGCAGATGTCCAGTGAAGCCTGGCTGTTTTTGCCGATGATCGGCATCGGGATCGGCTGGGCCAGCATGATGGGCAACCCCTATGTCATGCTTGCCGACGCCATCCCGCCCGAGCGGACGGGGGTTTATATGGGCATTTTCAACATGTTTATCGTCGTCCCCATGCTAATCCAGACGCTTACCCTACCGCTGATCTATCGTCCCCTGCTGGGCGGCGATCCGCGCAACGTGTTGATCCTGGCGGGCTTACTGATGATTGCCGGCGCTGCGGCCACGATGATCGTGCGGACGCGGCAGGCAGCATTAGCTGCGGCCTGACACCGGGCGGCGCGTCGTCCCGCGCACCACAAGTGTCGGCGGCAGAACGACCGACGCCGCATCCTCACCCGCCAGCCGCCGGAAGAGCAGGTCGACCATCAGCGCCGCCCCCTCCTCGATCGGCTGGCGCACGGTGGTCAGCGGCGGTGCCGTGTGCGCGGCGAGCGCGACATCATCATAGCCGATCACGGACAGGTCGTCGGGCACATGCAGACCGCGCTCGCCCAGCGCCCGGATCGCCGCCATCGCCACGACGTCCGATGCGGCAACGATTCCATCGGGAATGTTCGGCCCGCGCAAGCACTCGGCAATCATTGCATAGGCTTCGTCGATCGTCAGATGGACAGGCAGCAACCGCGGCGCGTCGAGCCCGGCCATCGCACACGCCGCCTCGACCCCGGCCCAGCGCTGGCCGAGTTCGGGGGCCAGCGGATTGCCGAGGAAGGCCAGTCGGCGGCAGCCCCCGGCAATAAGATGCTCGGCCGCAAGTTGGCCACCGGCCCGATTGTCGCTGCCCACGGTGCAGTGGCGATGCGCGACATCGTGCGCGCCCCAGACAACCAGCGGCCGATAATGTTGCGCTGCGCGGTCGAGCACCGCGATCTGATCTGATTGGCCGATGATCATCACGCCATCGACGCGGCCCGAATGGATCAGTCGATCGAGCCAGCCGTCATCGGTTGGAATGATGCGCGACAGCAAGAGGTCATGGTCGCGCGCGACGATCGCGTCAGCGAGAAACCCCATCATCGCGTTGAAAAACGGATCGGAAAGGTGCTGCCCGCGCTCATGACCGAGCGGCAGGACGAGCCCGATTGCGTGCGTGCGGCGCAAGCGCAGATTTCGCGCGGCCTGATTGATCTGAAAGCCGTGTTGCCGCGCGATCTCGCTGATCCGGATGCGCGTTGCCGCCGCAATCATCGGGCTGCCCGCCAGCGCGCGCGACACCGTCGACACCGAGACGCCGGCTTCCGCCGCAATTTCGGCAAGGCGGGAGACGGTGCGCGGTTCTTGGATCACAATTCCTGCGCTAAGCGACATGGGGCTGCAATGTCACGGGCAAATAATGATCGCTCCGACCTTGCGGTGCTGTCGTTCGCGTGGACACGCAACAGCAAACCGGTCTGCAATGAGATGCCTGACCTGTCTCCCCTGATTTGCAGCGTCGCCGCCGCTGCGCCATTACTACAAGTCGTAAACATGAACCAGTTACGGCAGGCCCATCACGAGCCGTCCAAAACTCATATGGTCCCGATGTGCACGAAAAAGGCTGCGCGTTCAGCGCGAAGTTCGGCGCGGGTGAGCGGTGTCAATCCGTCGAGTTCTGCCCGGAGCGCGAGCGACAGGCGCTTGATCGCTTCTGCGTGATTGCGATGTGCGCCGCCTGTCGGTTCATAAACGATGCGGTGAATGATGCCGAGGCGCAGCAAGTCAGCAGCGGTGACTTTCATCGCCTCGGCTGCGTCCGCCGCACGGTTGCCCCCGCGCCACAGGATCGACGCACAGCCCTCCGGCGAGATGACCGAATAGATTGCATGTTCGAACATCAGCACGCGGTTGGCCGCCGCAAGCGCGATCGCTCCGCCCGAGCCGCCCTCGCCGACGATGACCGCAATCAGCGGCACTCCGAGCGAGAGGCACTTCTCAGTGCTGCGCGCAATGGCTTCAGCCTGTCCGCGCGCTTCGGCGTCGATGCCCGGAAATGCGCCGGGGGTATCGACGAGCGTGATTACCGGCAGGCCAAACCGGTCAGCCAGGTCCATCAACCGGATCGCCTTGCGGTAACCCTCGGGTCGGGCCATCCCGAAATTGTGTCTGAGGCGCGAGCTTGTGTCCTCGCCCTTGGCGTGGCCGATCACGACGACGGATCGCCCCCCGAAGCGCGCAAAGCCCCCGATGATCGCCTGATCGTCGGCAAAGGCGCGGTCGCCTGCCAGCGGCATGAATTCGTCGAACAGCCCCTCGACCAAATGCCGGAAATGCGGACGTTCGGGATGCCGCGCGACCTGTGTGCGCTGCCACGGCGTCAGCCGCGCATACAGGTCGGCAAGCTGGCGCTGCGACCGCTCGTCGAGCATCGCCGCATCGGCTTCGCGCCCGCCTTCGTCGCGTAGGGCCCCCGCGCTCGCCGCCAGGGCCTCGATCGGCTTTTCGAACGACAGATACTGCGTCACACGGTCATCGACATGCCGCGATAAATACGCGCGCGATAGCGGGAATCCTCGGCGTCGGGCAGCGGCGTCCCCACCAGCAGGACCGCGCGGGCAAAGCGTTTCACTTCCTCGAGATGCTCGTCGAGGTCGCGTGGCTCCTCCGATCGCACGCGGCGAGTCAGGTTGATCTGATTGACGGGCACATCGTGGACAAGCCGTTCGTTTTCCACGGCGAGCGTCGCAGTGAACGAATGCAGCGTCGTCTTCACGAAATTGGCGAGCGCGAAAGCCGGACTCTTGTCGCCCATCGGCACATCGGGCGACACCAGCACCAGCTGGCAATCGTCGTAGAGCGACGCCTTGCGCGCGACGCGGAAGTGGACGGTGAGATTATCGGCCACCAACGTGCGGAATTCGTCGGGCGCGAGCAACGCGCCGGTCTCGAACAATCGCATCGGCAGCGGTTCGAGCGGGGTCGACACGATGGTCGCCGGTCGGCCCCAGCGTGCCAGCGCATCGTCCATCGCTGCCTCGACGCCAGGATCGAGGAGAATCGATTCGAGGGGCGCGTCCGGCACATCGGCCAGCGCATCGCACAGCGCGGCAAAGCCCGCCTCGCTCTTGGTCAGCAAGACGACGCGCGCGACATGACATTCGCTGATGAACTGCCGCACGGTTTCGGCGAGATAGTCGACAAGATGCTCGCCGATGACCCAGACAGTGCGGCCGCGCATCTGGTCGAGCCGCTCCTGCTTGGGGCTGCCGAACAGTTCGCGTTCGGTGGTCGAGCGCTCAACGCTGAGACCGCCCGACGGCATGAACGTCTCGCCGCTGACGGCGCGGTCAGCGAGGAAGAACACGGTGGCCTGAGCAACATCGGTTTCGGTCGGCATCTTGCCGAGGAACAACTGCGACAGTACCCCCTTCCCCACTTTGCCCGCTTCGGCTGCAATGCGGTCGGCGGGCAGAAACGGCGTCTCCGGAGGCGGTGTTTTGAGCAGCCAGTTGCTGTTGGCCTCGACCGTGTCGGGCCGATCCGTCCATCCAGGCGAGTCGAGGAAATAGCCCCCATTCCGCAACCGCGCGACCAGGCTCGCGGCAATTGCAGGCGTCATCAGATACCGGTCCCAGCTACACACGCCGTCGCCTTCGCGCGCACAGTCGAGCGCAAGGTCACGGATCTCGCGGGGGTTGTTGGTATCGTGCGACATCCGGATCGTGTCGTTGCGCGCGAGCCGGTTCAGCAACGCCTCGACTCTGACGCCGCGCCGCAGCGACTTCACGACCGCGGCATGGATCGCATTGAGCCGCTTGTTTTCAAGGATCAGCTTGCCGCGCCGCTCAAACAGGCCGGGCTTGCCGCCGGTTCCGGCCAGGCGGTCGCCATCGACCGGGCCGGGTGCAATCGCGTTGAACTGGACTTCCGGCCCCAGATAGCGCGCCATCGATTCGACCATGGCGCGCTGGCCCGATTTTGATGCGGCGTAATCGGCACGGTTGGGATAGGCGACCGCCAGATATTTCTCGCCGCCGAAATACGACGAGACGTTGAGCACATAGCCCGACCCTTGCGCCTTCATCACCGGCACGACGTGGTGCATCAGGACGAAGTTCGAAATGAGATTGGCATCGAGCGTATAGTTCCACGCATCGACGCTCATATCGACGACCATATCCTCGGCCCCGGCAACGCCGGCATTGTTAATGAGATAGTCGATCCGGCCAAATGCCTTGAGCGTCGCATCGACCGCGCCCTTGAGCGAATCCAGATTGCTGACATCGAGCCCGGCCATCGTCTGCACGCGCCGTTCGACTCCGGCAAAACCAATGTCTTCGAGCTCGCTGACGATGCGTGCGCGAGCGACCGCGAGTTCGCTTTCGCGGCGCGCGACGATCATGACCTTGGCCCCGGCCAGCGCCAGCAGGCGCGCGACTTGGCCGCCGATCCCCGCCGATCCGCCGGTAATCAGCGCCACCTTGCCCAGATGCAGGCCGGTGATGTTCTCGCTGAACCCCGGCATGGCCTTGCGCGCGCCGGTCGCGTCGCCGATGCTTTGCGGAACGTAGAGAGTGACTTCGCCGATCTTGCTTTCCTTGATCAGGATGCGCGCAGCATGGCCCGCAGCAAAGCGGGTGTTTTCGCCCTCCGCATTCGTGAAGCGAACGATCTGGTTGCCCCATTCGGCCTGCCGCCGCCGCCCGTGCGCGACGTCGATTTCCGATTCCTCGCGCCAGATGCGCACAAGCTGTTCGACGCCGGCGCGCAGAACGTTGGCGTAAACGTCGCCCTTGCCATCGCTCGCGTTCGACAGAAACACGAAGCGCGGCGCTTGCAGCAAGCTGTCATGCTGCTTCCAGTAGCGGCTGAGCGTGCGTGCCAACGCCAGCGCGCCGACCAGTTCCTTGTCCATGAAATCGGTGATTTCGTCATCGGTCGCATCGATCAGCGTGCCCACAAACTCGCCCGCCGCATGTGTTGGCATAAAGATCGCGCCGGTGATCGGCGCATTGGTTTCGCTATACGCGGCAAGCGCCGCCTCCATGGCCGCCGGCTGTGTGCGGCTGAAGCGGACGATCGTAAGCGCATCGCCGATCGCTTCGGCTGCGGCGCGTGACTGTGCGATCGCGACGTCAGCCTGACGCGAAAGGCCAAGCAGCACGCTTGCGCCGCAAGCGATCTGGATGCGCGCAATTTCAAGTGCGTCTTCCCAATCGTCGCCCGCGGCGACGAGGATGGCGAGGCCCGCGCCGTCCATCGACCGCATCGTCGGTCTTGACAGATAGGTCGAGCGCGCCTCCTTGCGGACGGTCATCCCGTGCGTCACTTCGAAGTCATGGCCGTTGTAACAGGCGGACTCGTCGCTGCCGAGGAACACGCAGGTCGCGGCAATGTCGTCGGGGATCGGATAGGTCTTGGCGCGTGGTTTGCCGGCGGTGCTGCGTTCGAGCGACATCATGCCGAAGAACTGGTTTGCGGTGGTCCCCGGATCGTCGTCGCGCAGCGTATCCATCGTTGCGAACACCGAACGGATGCGCTCGCTTTCGATGGGGCCCGGGAACACCAGGTTGACACGAATACCGCGCGGACCGAGCTCGAGCGACAGCTCGCGCGACCAGGCGTTCATTGCCGCCTTCGGCACCACATAGGCGGCACGCGCATAATAGGGCGTCCGCGAGAAGATCGTCGAAACATTGATAATCGACCCGCCCTCCTGCATCGCCGCCGCCGCAGCGCGCGCGAGGTTGAGCGCGACACCCAGGATATTCCGCATCGCATCGCCGACGGTTTCGGAGTCGGTCGATCCGCGCTTCTGCTGCGCGGCCAGTTCATCGGCATCGAACGGGAGCTGTTCGATCGGCTGTTTCGGCCCGGCCGATCCGGCATTGTTGACGAGGACATCGATGCGGCCGAAGCGCGCGACAATGCTGGCAATCCCGTCGCGCACCGATTGGGGATCGCCGCCGTCGAGCACGACGGTTGCAAGCCGTTCAACTCCGACACCGGCTTCGCTGCGGATCGCATCGGCAGCCGCTTCGAGGCGCGCAATGGTTCGTCCCGTCATTACAACCGTCGCGCCTTCGCGCAGATAATGGCGGACGATATAGCCCCCAAGGTTGCCCGCAGCGCCGGTCACGACCGCGATCTTGCCCGCCAGCCTTCCGGTCGCGTGCGCGATCGCGGCTGCTGCTTCGGGTTTTGCCTTCGCCATCGCGTCTCTCCCAGATTAAGTCGTTTGCGCCGCCCATGCTTCGAGCAGCGCATCGCGGCTGCGCAGGCCGAGCGCCGGTAAAGCATGATTGACGACATAGGTCGCGCCCGAGTGGCGGTTTTCCCACATCGCCTGATGCGCTTCGGGCAGTTCGTCCCAAGCGACCACTACCGGCTCGGTGACGTCGAGCAGCCCTGCCGCAATCATGTCGTTCATCCGCGCAACCTCAAAGGCATTGCACAGATGCGTGCCCAGAATCGATGCAGTCGGCATCAGGATGCGCCGCTGCCGCGTCCACACTTGCGGCGCATAGAAGGTGAAGCGCTGGCCCGCCATGTCCTCGGCGAACACCACGCGCCCGGTGAACGGCTTCACCAGCGACGTCGAAACGCCCAGCGTGTCCTGCCCTGCCCGCTCGAAGATCAGGTCGGGGCTCCCGCGCGGATTGTCGGGTGAGCGCAGGATTTTGCCCACTGCCGAGCCGAACGGCTTCATCACCCGGTCCTGATAGTCGCGCACCGCCGCCTTGAAGCTCTCGATATCGGTCTTGGCATCGGGCAGGCGCGGCATCGTGTCGGGCCAGTCAAAATTCGCGCCTTCGCGGCGGCGAATGCTTTCGAGGCTGACGATGCCTGCAATGGCATCCTCAAGGCCGAGCGACTGCAAAAACTCGCGCTGCCCGTCGGTTGTGGTGGCAACGACGCTGCGCGCATTGCAGCGCCGCGCCGCCTCGATGATCTCCAGCCCCGTTTCGTCGAGCAATTCGGTCGAGCGCGGGCCGTAGTAAATCAGCACCGCCTCGCCGCCGCGCAGTGTCGCCTGCCGTAGCATCGTTTCGGGCGACGCAGCCCCGGATTTGCCCATGAAGCTGAAATGATAGCCCGACGAAGCGCCATAGAAGGCGAGCGTCCCCCCCTCGGCGAGCAGCTGGAAACTGCGCGGAAACGCGGTCTCGCCCGCATGACTAACAACATAATCGGCGCGCTTGCCGCCGTTGAGCCGCTCATACTCGGCAATCAGCGGTGCACCGGCGGCCTCCCATGTGCGGGCAGCTTCAGCGTCTTCGGGCACTATCGTGAACAGCGCGGCAAACCGAGTGTCCTTCCGGTCGAGCGCCCCGACTGCGCCTTGCGTTGCTATAAAATCGGCACGCGCCGAACTCGACACGAGCCCGGTCACCTGCAAACCAGTCCGCGCCGCGCTGCGCAGCGCATCAAGTCCAGTTCCCGTCGCCGCGCCTTCGACGAACAGCGTTTTGCCGGGTGCGATCTGCAGTGTCGTGAACAGACAGCGCGAGACGGTGCCGAGGTTGAGAATATAGCTCCCCGCCTGCTCGAGCGTCAGATCGGGCGGAACGGCGTGCATCTGCGGTGCCTGCACCGTCAGGAATTGCGCGTGAGTGCCTGTCTCGGTCTCGTAGCCCTGAATCGCGAACCCGGCATACATCGGATCGTTGCCGACCTGCGGGCTGAGCAGATCGTTGGTCCCCGAATATACCGCGACCATGTCGCCGACCTTGACGCGGCCCTGCGCCTTGGTCTCGCTGCCCAGCGCCGCGACGAGTGCGATCCCGCCCGAACCGGTGATCTGCACGTCCTCTTCGTGCGCATCGAACGGCGACACGGGGATCCCGGTTAGCGCCCAGATGTCGTTGAAGTTGACCTCGCTGGTCAGCATGTAAAGCAATGCCTCGTTCGGCGCGGGCTCGGGCACTTTGACGATCAACTCGCGCTCGTGCGTCGCGGGGGGCCCAAATCGCGGCGCGCCCGTATCAGGGTCGCGGGCAATCCCGAACGCATATTGCCAGGCCGGGATCGCGGACACGCCGGGATAGAAGGGCGCGCCAACCGGCAACAAATCGCCGCTGGCTTCGAGCATTCGTCCGCGCGGTGCATGATCGGCATCGATCCACACCCCGTCGCGCCGCACCGGCAGCGGCGGGCTGGTCTTGTCGAGAAACTGGCGGATGCCCGTCTTGCCGCCATCCGGATCGACGATCGCCTCGGCGAACAGTGCCGCCTCGCGCGCGAGCCCCGCCGCCATGCCCGCTTCTAGGCCGGTTCGCACCGCATCGAGCGCACGCGCCCCCGCCAAACCGCGTCCGGCCCAGTCGAGCTGGCGCAGGATGCGCTGGAGAAAGTCGTCGGCGAGCACCTCGTCGAGATCCACCGCCGACGGTTCGGCCCAGCGCGCTGACATCGCCTGCCGAGCGGCAAAGGCTCTCCCGAGCGCACTGGCCGCACCGTCCTTCACATAGCCGCGGACAGCGGCATGCGCCTGTGACAAGGCATCGTCGCCCCCTTCGACCACAACATCGACCAGGCCAATCGCTGCGGCTACGACACCATCGATGCTCCGCCCGCCGAGAATCAAGTCGAGCGCGTCACGCACTCCTTGGGCCCCGCGCACCTCGCCGAGCAGCCGCGGCAGGCGCTGTGTGCCGCCATAGCCGGGCAGCAGCCGCAACCTGATTTCGGGCTGACCGAAGCGCGCGGTGCGTTCGGCGATGCGATAATGGCACGCGAGCGCGAATTCCATGCCGCCGCCCAGCGCCACGCCCTGCACCGCCGCAATGCACGGCTTGCCCATCGCCTCGATCCGCGCGAACGCCAACTGCGCGTTGTTGGGCAGCACTATCGCCTCGTCGAGCGTGTGGACCTCTTCGAGCATCTGGCGGATGTCGGCCCCCGCCACGAACGACGCCGTCCCTTCACCGGTAAACACGACCGCGACAACATCGTCCTTGCGCGACAAGTGATCGACGACGATCGCCAGTTCGTCGATCGCGCGTTCGTTGAGCGCGTTGACCGGCGGGTTGGTGACAGTGACGGTTGCGACCCGCTTGCCCGGTGCGACGGCGTTATACTGGATCAGGAAATAGCGATATCGCTCGAACAGCGACTGGTCTTCGGACGCGCGCTGCTTGCGCTGCCAGTCGTCGATCGCGGTCTTGAGTTCGGTCAGGCTTTCGGGATTTCGCAGTGTCGTCACGTCGCCGACGTCGGTCCCCTCGACGAGCGCGCGCACCATGCGGCGCATGTATTTGCCGCTGCGCGTTTCGGGGAATTGCGAGACTTCGATGAAGTCGGCGGGCACGGCAACCGCGCCCTTTTCGGTGCGCACCAGATCGAACAGCCGCCGCTTGTCATCATGCGTCAGCTTGCGCCCGGCGACCGGCACCACGAACGCGAGCGGCGTCAGCCCCTTCTCGCGGTGCGGCGCGCCGACCACGAGTACA
>JBJXFA010000102.1:0-2591 GCA_046153865.1 Sphingomonadaceae bacterium | reverse complement strand
CAATCCGATCGGTGCCGCGCCCATTGGACAATAAAAACTGATCGCTACCTGCGGCCCCAACCAAAGTGTCGTTACCTAAATCTCCAATCAGCCGATCGTCGCCGTCACCACCCAACAAAATATCATTGTTCTGTCCGCCAAACAGGGTATCATTGCCGGCTTCGCCTTCTACTCGATCGTTGCCGATATTGCCATTCAGCCAATCGTTTCCAGATCCACCAGTAATGATATCGTCACCTTTCCCGCCAAGAAGTGTGTCGTTTCCAGTATTTCCGGAGAGGCTATCGTTGCCTTGATTCCCATTAAAAAAGTCATCACCGCCATTTCCGACTACCGTATCATTACCATCTAGCGCCAATACGGTATCTGCCAAATCAGTTCCTACTAAAAAGTTGGCTTGGGTAAAACTTAGTCCAGTGTCAATCAGGTTTACGATCCCAAAGAACGAAGCCCCAGGAAAAGTCCGGAGGGTTTCGAGATTCTGGCGATTAAGGGTAAGGGTAGATAGGAGAGGAATGGCTTGGGGGATGGAAGAAACAAATTCCCTAAAATCGGCACCAGTAAAAGTAAAAGTGGGACTATTGAGCAAACTCACTTCTAGGGGCTGGCTAAGGAAATCGGCTGGTGGGGTAGACAGCAGTCCTTGGGCGGTGTGCTTATCAGGGACATTATCAAAGGCTGAGCCTGGTATTACTACTGCTGGATTGAGATTGAGATCAAAAAAGGATTGCAAAAGACGCGTCCGGGTAAGAAGGTTTGTCCAATTAAACTCACCAAATCCCCATCCACAATGAAATGGGTAATTCTCGAATCAATCCCTCCAACAGGGAGGGTTACTCTAGCAAGATAACTATTTACTGACGCTTGACCAATTCCAGGAGAATTAAAGGTAACTAATCGGTTAAATAGTGCGGGGAAAGCGGCGGCGGTTTGTTGAGCTACTGCCCCCCCTAAGCTATGCCCCAAAATATCTGGTAATTGCCCCGATCGTTGTTGCGCGTCGCGGAGCCACTGAGAAATTGCATCCCGATCGGTATTTAATTGCAGTAGTCCAATGCCCCGAGGATCAACCAGGGTTGGGTCATCAGACAAATCATCTGCTCCCCGAAAAACCAACACAGGAGGATTGTTGCCCGTAATGGAAATTAATCCAATGCCATGAAGTCCAGTTTGGGGATTATCAAATGTCCGATCGATGCGATAGCCGCCTTGCTGGAGAAATCCCTGCACCAATGGGGCAAAGTTGGGATTATCGTCTACATAAGCTACTTGCTTAGCAAGGGTTTCGTAGAGAGCAAAGATTTCATCCATAATATTTGGAAAAGTTTAAGACATAGAAAAAGTTTATCATTGGAAAACAGTAAAATTAATAAAAAATATAAACATAAACCTATGTACAAGACAGTTACGATCGAGGGAATTTACTAATTGTTTTAGAGAAGTTAGTAATGATTGAGATTTGATAATCCAGGATCAAAAGTTTAAGCAATTTTTTCATTCAAAATTTTCACTGGTTCATATTTATAGCGCTAAAACGTAGTAAGTATAGTTTTTCTGATATCTCTTCTGTTATGCAACAAGAGTCAAGCAATCTTTATCCAGAACGTTGATTTTAGTAGGATGGCATGAATAAACTTTTCAGCACGATCGTTCTCGCTGGGGGACTCAGTCGCAGGATGGGAACCGATAAGGCATTGTTAAACTTAAAGCATCAATACTTACTCGAAAGAACGGTGGAAGTTGCTTGGCAGTCAGGCAGTCAGACAGTCACGATCGTGACACCTTGGCCCGATCGGTATCAGATATTACCAGGAGTACAAAAGTGTGAATGGATATTAGAAGAATGTTCTAGTTCACCGTTAGAAGCTTTTTATTTGGGAATAGGAAAAATAGCAAATCCATGGGTGTTGCTGTTAGCCTGTGACCTCCCCCAAATATCATCACGATCGATCGGGAAATGGTCTCAAGCGTTAGAATTGTTGCCTCCTCAGGTGATGGCCTATCTACCCAAACGCGAAAGATGGGAACCCCTTTGCGGATTTTATCGTACTGATTGTCAGCATGCTTTAGGTCAGTTTTTGATTGACTCCGATCGATCGTTTCAACGATGGTTAAACATGTTAACAGTGCAAGCGATTCCTCAAGTTGAGCCAACAGAATTGTTTAATTGCAATACCCCCCAACAATGGCAGCAAGTGCTACTCATCCACGGGAGTAATACGTTGCCAATTCAAATTTCCAGTTAACTGGAGTTCATCAATTGCGAGAGAAACAACTTGAGGCACATTTTCCCAAGTGATATCCTTACGTTTTAGCATCCAATTTAGCTTAGAAATTCCTTCCTGGCGTTCTTGTCGAATACCTTGAAAAATTAAGGGGGGAACCTTAAAATCTCGACTGACTTCTTGCCCAACTTCTACGACAGATTTGGTCACTACTTCCGCAATTTCCGAACCAATTTGCATCCTGGCATGGTAACGCAACCGCTTCATTCCCCCTTCGGTGGTGGCATACACTGGCGGCAAACAACTAAAAGACATTGCCATTACTTCATCGGGACGAATTAACCGCATATAGGGCGCAAGTTTGAT
>JBJXFA010000095.1:0-179510 GCA_046153865.1 Sphingomonadaceae bacterium | reverse complement strand
CGACCTGCCGCGCGCGCAAACCGACAGTGCCGAAGCACTCACCCGCGCGCCCGACGACAGCTCGGTCGCGCTCGAAGCCGGCAATATCGCGCTCGCCTCGGGCAACACCGATGCCGCACGCACCGCTTGGGAAGCGGCCGTGCGCCTTCAGCCCGAAGGCCCGGCGGCAATAGCGGCCGCCGACGTTCTCAAGCAGCTTGGCGCAAACTAGCTCCGGAAAAGCCCGCCCAAGATCCCGCGCACCAATTGCCCCGCAAAGCCCCCGCCGCTCGACCGCCGCGCACGCCCGCCGCCGAACACCGCCTTGGTCACCTCGCTCGCCACCGCGCGCCCCATGCTCGACGAGGCCGAGCGCGTCGCCGAGGTCAGCACCTGATCGAGCATCCCGGGCTTGGCCGCCTCGCGCGCCGCGGCCTTGGCCTGCCGATCGGCCTCCTTTTGCGCCGCAAGCTGCGCCCGCGCCGCGTCCTTGGCGGCGGCTGCATCGAGCTTGGCCTGCGCGGCGGCGGCTTTCGCCGCTTCGTCCGATGCCTTGGCGACAGCCGCAGCAGCAGCCTCGCCCGATTTCGCCGCGAGAATTTCCTCGGCCGATTCGCGGTCGATGGGCGTGTCATATTTGTCGCCCACCGCATCGGTCGCGATCATCACGCCGCGTTCCTTCGCATCGAGCGGCCCCACGCGGCTCGCGGGCGGCTTGATCAGCGTCCGCTCGACCGGGCTCGGCGATCCGTCGGGCTGGAGCAGCGACACCAGCGCCTCGCCGATCTTGAGTTCGGTAATCACGGTCGCGACGTCGACGCCGGGATTGGCGCGAAACGTCTCGGCGGCCGCGCGCACCGCCGCCTGATCGCGCGGCGTGAACGCGTTCAGCTTGTGCTGGATGCGGTTGTTGAGCTGCCCCGCCACCGTATCGGGAATGTCGATCGGGTTCTGCGTGATGAAATAAACACCGACGCCTTTGGATCGGATCAGCCGCACGACCTGCTCGATCTTCTCCTGCAGCGCCTTGGGCGCGTCGGCGAACAGCAGATGCGCCTCATCGAAGAAGAAGCACAGCACCGGCTTGTCGGGATCGCCGATCTCGGGAAGCGTCTCGAACAGCTCGGAAAGCAGCCACAGCAGGAAGGTCGAATAGAGCTTCGGGCTGGCCATCAGCTTGTCGGCCGCCAGCACGTTGACCACGCCGCGCCCCGCATCGTCGGTGCGGATCAGATCGGCGATGTCGAGCGCGGGTTCCCCGAAGAAATGCTCACCGCCCTGCGTGCGCAACTGGAGCAGCGCGCGCTGGATCGTCCCCACCGAGGCCTTCGAGACATTGCCATAGGTGACCGTCAGTTCATCGGCATTGCCCGCGCATTCGGCGAGCATCGCCTGCAGATCGTCGAGATCGAGCAGCAGCAGCCCGTCCTTGTCCGCCACATGAAAGGCGATCGTCAGCACGCCTTCCTGCACGTCGTTCAAGTCCATCAGCCGCGCGAGCAGCAGCGGCCCCATTTCGGAAACGGTCGTGCGGATCGGGTGGCCCTGCGCGCCGAACAAGTCCCAGAATTGCACTGGGCAATCCTTGTAGGCCCAGTCGGCATCGCCGATCTCGGCGGCGCGCGCCGCGAAAATCTCATGCATTTTGGCCGTCGGCGAGCCCGCCATGGCAAGCCCCGCCAGATCGCCTTTCACATCGGCGACGAAGCACGGCACCCCGACGCGCGAAAAGCCCTCGACGATGCCTTGCAGCGTTACGGTCTTGCCCGTGCCCGTCGCGCCCGCGATCAGCCCGTGCCGGTTCGCGCGCTTGAGGTTGAGCACCTGCCGCGTGCCATTGCCGCCCGTGCCGATGAAAATCCCGTTTTCCGCCATGCCTGTCCTCCCGATCAAGCCTGCCTAACGCAGCACGATCGGGCGGGCAAACCAGTGGGAGGCTATTTCTCGTTCAGCCGTACCGCCCGATAGATTGCCGGATTGGCTCCGCGCTGCACGTAAAGCAGCACGTTGTTGCGCCCCGCCGTCTTGGCGGCCGCCACGACACCGGTCACGTCGGCTACGGTCGCAACCGGACGCTGGTTGATCGACAGGATCACGTCGCCGCGCTGCAGTCCCTTCTGCCCGGCATCGCTCGACGGATCGACCGCGCCGACGACGACACCGCGTGTTTCGGCCGGAACGCCGACCTGCCGCGCGATCTGCGGCGTGAGCGGCTGGACCGCGAGGCCCAGCGCATCGCGCGTCGCCTGCTGCGTCGATTGTGCGTTCTCGGGGATCATGCCCTGCGTCTCGTCGTCGCCGCCCAGCGAGCGCGCAAGCACTTCGTCGGTCGGCCGCTCGGCAAGCGTCGCGGTCACTGACATGCGGCGGCCATTGCGGATCAGTTCGATTGGCACACGCGAGCCGACCGGCAGATTGGCGACGATGAACGACAAGGTGTCATCAGGCGAGACGTCGCGGTTGTTGACGCGCACGATAACGTCGCCCTGCTGGATGCCGGCGCGCGCCGCAGCCTGACCTGGCTCGACGCGCCCGACGAGCTCCCCGCGATTCTTCTCGAGGCCGAGCGCGTCGGCCGCACCTTCGTCGAGCGGCTGAATCTGCACGCCGAGATACCCCCGCTGCGGGCGCTTCCCACTGCGCAGCGATTGCACGACCGGCGCGGCCTGCTCGGCTGGAATGGCAAAGCCGATGCCGACGCTGCCGCCCGTCGGCGAGAAGATCGCATTGTTGATGCCGATCACATTGCCCTGCAGATCGAACATCGGGCCGCCCGAATTGCCCTGATTGATCGAGGCATCGGTCTGGATATAGCGGTCATAGGCCCCGCCCTGGCCGATATTGCGGTGAAGCGCCGAGACGATCCCCGCCGTCACCGTGCCGCCGAGGCCATAAGGCTGGCCGATCGCGATCACCCAGTCGCCCACGCGCGTGCGGCTCGAATCACCGAACTTGACGAACGGCAATGCGCCTGGCGCACTGATCTTGAGCACCGCGAGATCGGACGAGGCGTCACGCCCCACCAGCGTCGCGGGATATTCCTTGCGGTCCGAAAGCGTGACCGTGATCTGGCCGACCGGATTGCTGCCCGCCTGCGGATTGGCGATCACGTGATTGTTGGTCACGATATAGCCGTCGGACGAGATGATGAAGCCCGATCCGAGCGACGTCGCCTCGCGCGTGATCGGCCGGTTGGGCGCGCCGCCGCCGAAGAGATCGCCAAACGGCGTGCCCGCAAACGGATTGGCATTGCCCACCGGAACGCGCTGGCGCGTCGAGATATTAACGACGGCGGGCTGCAGCTTGGCGACCATATCGGCAAAGCTCATCGGCGCGCCGGGGCGCGGGGCCGGAATCTGGATCGCGCCCGGCTCGTTCTGCGCGGTCTGCGCGTTCGACGGCGATTGCAGTGCGATCGTCGCGGCAGTGCCGCCGATCAGGAGAGCGGTCGTGATCGCAGTGATGTTGCGCACCTGTCAAAATCCTCCGGTGGTGTTTCGCATCGCCGATGCTGCGCAACGGCTGAACGAAGATTGAATGGCGTTCAGCGCTGCCCCCGGAACTGACGCAGATACTCGTTGCTCGGCGAAAGAATTATCGACGATTGGCCGCTGGCGGTATTGCCGTTGACGCCGAACGTCTTCTCATAGCTCTGCATCGAGCGGTAGAAATCATAGAAATCCGCGTCCTTGTTGAACGCGGCGGCATAAATGCCCGAGGCTTCGGCATCGGCATCGGCGCGGATGATCTGCGCCTGCTTCAGGCCCTGCGCCTCGATCGTGCGCGCCTCCTGCTGACGCGCGGTGCGCATCCGCTGATAGGCCGAGTCGAGCGGCGTGCCGGTCGGCAGATCGGCCTTCTTGATCCGCACGTCGACGATCTCGGCGCCATATTGCCGCGCCACCCGGTCGAGCCCTTTGCGGATATTTTCCATCACCGCGCCGCGCTCGGGGCTGAGCAGCGATGCGAACGGCCGCTTGCCGAGCTCGTTGCGCAACTGCGACCCCAGGATCGGCCGCAGCTGATCGGCGACATTCTCCTCGGTCCGCGCGGTGATCACCATCCGGAGCGGATCGACGATCCGGAACCGCGCGAAGGCATCGATGTTGAGGCGCAGCTGATCGGTCGAGAGCACCTGCTGGCGCTCCATCTCGACATCGCGCACGCGCTTGTCGATCCACACGACCTGCTCGGCAAACGGGATCAGCGCGATGAGCCCCGCGCCCGTCTGCCCGAACACCTCATTGGGCTGATAGCGGTTGATGATGCGCACCGGTTCGCCGAAGCGCAGCACGACCCCCTGCCGCGTTTCAGGAACGATCGAAAGCGTGCTGACCGCAATCAGCAGCGCTGCGATCGCCGCAATCCCCGCGAACACCGGGTTACGCATCAATGTCTGCCAGGCGGTCACTGTGCGCCTCCCTGTGCCTGTGCGGCGGGCGGCGTTAGCGCGCGTGGGCCCTGCAGTGGCATGTATGGCGTCACGCCGGGTTCGACGACGGTCTTGTCGACCTTCGAAAGCACGCGCTCCATCGTCTCATAATACATGCGTCGCCGCGTCACTTCGGGGGCCTCGCGATATTGCACATAAACCCGGTCGAACGCCGCCGCCTCGCCCTGCGCCTTGGCGAGGATCTGCTGTGCATAAGCGCGCGCCTGATTGACGCTGGTCTGCGCATTCTGCTGCGCGGCGGACACTTCCTTGAACGCCTCGTTCACGGCTTCGGGCGGATCGGCGCGCTTGATCGCGACGTTCTGGATGCGCACCCCCGAGCGATAGCGATCGAGCAAAGTCTGCATCCGCTGCTGCACCTCGCCCTCGATCGACGTCCGGCCCGAGCCGATCGCGTCATTGAGGTTCACGTTCGCCACTGCGGCGCGCATCGTCGATTCGGCCACCGCCTCGATGGTCTGCTCGGGCTGCGCGAGCTGAAACAGGAAAAGCTCAGGCGACTTGATGTTCCAGCTGACCGCATAATCGAGATCGATGATGTTCTCGTCCTTGGTCAGCACGAGCTTCTCGCCCGAACCACCGGGAATATCGACGCTGCGGATGTTCTGCACGTCCACGCTCTGCACCCGGTCGATCGGCGCGGGCAGCGTGAGGCTCACGCCCGGCTCGAGCGTGTGCGAATATTTGCCCAGCCGCGTGACCACGCCGCGCTCCTGCGGGGCAATCTGGTGAAAGCTCGTGAACGCGACCCACAGCGCCACGACCCCAAGCGCGGCATAGCCCCAGAGCTTCGGGCTCGGCCCGTTCGTCGGCATCTGGCCGCCAAAGCGCCCCTTGGCCTGGTTGAGAAACTGGTCGAGCGCCGACGGTCCCGGTCGGCCGCCCTTGCCGCCGTCGGGCGGGAAGTTCCAGGGATTGCGCGGCCCCTTGCCGTCGCCGCCACCATTACCGCCCCCGCCGCCATTATTGCCCCCGCCCGATCCGCCGCCGCCGCTCTTGCCGCCGCCACGTCCGCCCCAGGGGCTGTTCTCGTTGAGCATTGCGGCTATTGCCGCGCGCCACATTCCATTCGCTGTCATCCTCCCTTTATAGGTAGGCGCGCAGCGAATTACAGGGGGTTCCTGATGACCGATGTTGCAGCGCTTGCCGCAGCACTCAACGCCGTTGCAGCGGCCCGGGGGCGCGCGGCGCCGCCGCGCCTTGCCGACGGGCGCGCAAGCCTGATTCTCGACGTCACCGGCCTCGACGCCGCCGCGCGCGATGCGCTCAAGGCCGACGTCGAACGCGCGCTGCTCGCGGTTCCCGGCGTCACCGAGGCGCGCGTCGCGCTGACTGCCGAAAAAACCGGGCGGCGGATCATCGCGGTCGCCTCGGGCAAGGGCGGCGTGGGCAAATCGACCGTCGCCGCCAATCTCGCCATCGCGCTCGCGCGCACCGGCCTGCGCATCGGCCTCGTCGATGCCGACGTCTACGGCCCCTCGCAGCCGCGCCTGATGGACACCGAAGGCATCCGCCCCGATGCCGAAGGCAACCGGCTCATCCCGGTGCCGAGCGCATTCGGCGTGCCGCTGCTCTCGATCGGCCATCTCATCGCGCCAGGCAAGGCGATCGCCTGGCGCGGGCCGATGGCGGGCAATGCGCTCAAGCAACTCCTCGACGCCGATTGGGGTGCCGCCGAAGTCCTGATCGTCGATATGCCGCCGGGCACGGGCGACATCCCGATGTCGATGATTGCGCAGCACAAGCCCGCCGGAGCTGTCATCGTCTCGACGCCGCAGGATCTGGCGCTCATCGACGCCACCCGCGCGATTGACCTGTTCGATCAGGCGGGCGTCCCCATCATCGGCATTGTCGAGAATATGAGCGGCTATGCCTGCCCGTCATGCGGCGTGGTCAGCGATCCCTTCGGCAGCGGTGGTGCAGAGGCGGCGGCGAAAGCGCGCGGCTTGCCGTTCCTGGCGCGCATTCCGCTGACGATTGCGATCCGCGCGGCCTCGGATGCGGGTATGCCCCCCGCAGCCACCGCTGCCGATAGTCCTTTCACCGATCTCGCGCTGCGCGTGACCGCCTGGCTTCAGGCCGCGCGCGCTTCGGACCAGTCATAGGCTTTCGCCTGGGCAACGATCGGCAGTGCGGTATCGCAAAAGGCGCATTGCGCCGACAGCCGCCCGACCAGCCAGTGGCTGCGGCTGCATGCCGGGCAATAATTCACGGTATCGGGATGAAACCCGACGACAAAGCCGCCCCTGCGCGGAAACGGCACCGGTTCATGACGGGCTGCAACCATAACTCGGCCTCCCTTATTCGCCGAGTCGCTAAATACACGACGATCTGTTTTGTTTCAGTGACAAAATGCACCTTTGCGGTGGCCCGTTGCGGGACGGGTGACCCGCGATGCGCCGCGCACCTGCCGCGATGGTCCGGCGATCCCCGCCGCTATTAATAACACCAGACCATGATAGTGTTCGCGAGGGGACGGGGAGTGCCGAGCGTCGAAGGCATGCAACGCCTCGTGAACTGAGAGGGCATTGCATGCGGTATGTTTCTCCATGGAGCAAAAAGGGACCGATCCAGCGCCAGATCATCGCGCAATCGGTCGATAGCTATTTCAGCCTGTGCCTCGGGATCGGGATCGTCGCGATCGCCCTGCCGTTCCTCCTCGTCGCCGTGGGCGGCCTACACGAGAATTACTCGATCAGCTTTTTCTACCATCGTGGCGGCTGGAGCCGGGACATCTTCGTCGGCTCGCTTTGGGCGACCGGCGTCTTTCTGATCCTGTATCAAGGCTACACTTTCTGGGAGTGGATGTTCCTCAATCTGGCGGGCGTTTGCGCCATCGGCGTCGCCATGGTGCCAATGGGGACCGTGCAATGCCCGTGCGAGGTGGCGGCCGGTGCACAGGCGATCAGCACGGTCGTCGCCGCTTGCGACCAATTCCGGTTCTCGTGGCATCTCGCTTTCGCAGTCGCCTTCTTTGCCTGCCTGTTCGTAGTTTCGGTGTTTCTCGGCAAGGTCGGCCTCGAACGGATCATTCATCCACCACTGCGCGAGCGGTTGCGCTGGGCCTACAACGTCATCGGTTTTGGCATGATCGTGATCCCGGGTGGCATCGTGCTGGCCCACGCGCTGTTCACGCTGCCGTGCAAAAGCCATTGGGTTTTTTGGCTGGAAGCCGTCGCGATCTGGCTCTTCGGCGCGTATTGGTTCGTAAAGCTCTACGAACTGCGCCTGCTTGTCGGTCGTCCGCGACGCGATTGAAGTCTGGGCGCGATCCCCGCATACACGGAGCCATGCTCGCCCTCCTCCTCTCCGCCCTCGCCATGACGCTTATCGTCGGCCTGCGCTATCTCGTCGTCAGCGGTGCGTTTGCCTATGCGACCAGCAAAGTCCGCCCCGGCCTGTATGCCGCGCTCCAGCCGCAGATCCGCCGCGAAATCGGCTGGAGTCTGGCATCCGCCGCCATTTACGGCGTGCCCGCAGGCATCGTTGCCTGGGGCTGGGACACGCATGGCTGGACACGCATCTACACCGACATCGCCGGCTATCCGCTCTGGTATCTCCCGGTCAGCGTCCTCCTTTATCTCCTCGCGCACGACACATGGTTCTACTGGACACACCGCTGGATGCACACGCCGCGCCTGTTCCGCATCGCGCATGCCGTCCATCATGCCAGCCGCCCGCCGACTGCCTGGGCCGCCATGAGCTTTCACCCTTGGGAAGCGCTCACCGGCGCCGTCGTCATCCCCGCGCTCGTCTTCGTCATCCCCATTCATCCCGCCGCATTGGGGGTGGTGTTGGCGATCATGACGGTTATGGGTGTCACCAATCACATGGGCTGGGAATTGTTTCCCAAGGCCGTTATTCACGGCCCATTAGGCAAATGGCTCATAACAGCGAGCCATCATCAGCGGCACCACGCCGAATATCGGGGGAATTATGGCCTTTATTTCCGGCACTGGGATCGCATCTGCGGCACCGACAAGGGCCTTGGCCGCTTTGACGATCCTCGCCAGTCTGGCGGGGGCCGCGCTGCCGGGATCGCTTGACGCCGAAATCACCGGCTTTCGCTCCGCAAAGGGCCAGGTGCTCGCCTGCCTGACCACACGGCCTGATCGCTTCCCCGATTGCCAGCGCGACCCCGAAGCGCGCCGCTTCACGCTGCCGACTGCGCACGCCGCCGAACTGCGCTTTGCCGATCTGCCGAGCGGCCAATATGCGCTGGCGCTCATCCATGACGAAAACGGCAACGGCAAGCTCGACACGTTGATGGGCATTCCGCGCGAGGGCTTCGGCTTTTCGCGCAACCCCGCGATCCGCTTCGGCCCGCCCAAATTTGCCGAGGCCCGCGTCACCGTGACGGCAGGCACTGCTGACGAAAACGTGCGGATGAAATATCTGTTCTGAAACATTGACGGCGCAGCGCCGTTACGTGTTCACAATGAACAGGGAGTTGCTTGTGCGTCGCGTCGGTCTTGCCTTGCTTTTGAGTGCCCCCCTGCCCGCCCTTGCGCAAACCGTCGGGCCGCCATCGGTCATCCGGCCGGGGCCGCAGGAAGACGATACCCGCCTCACGATCGGCTTCGCGCTTGGTGCAGGCCCGCGCTACGAGGGCTCCGACGATTATCGGCTGCGCCCGGGCGGGCTTTTTCAGGGGAGCATCGAGGGGTTCGATTTTGCCGCGCGCGGCACCAATCTCTCGGTCGATCTCCTGCGTGAAACCTCGCGCGCCAAAGTCGATTTCGTGTTCGGGCCGCTCTTCCAATTGCGCGCCGAGCGAACCAAGGCTTCGAGCATCACCGACAGCCAAGTGCGCGCGCTCGGCAGCATCAAGCCCGCCTTTGAACTTGGTTTAGCTGGCGGTATCGGAATTTCACGGCTCATCAGTCCGTTCGACAAGCTGACAGTCGAAGTGGCGGCGACGCATGACGTGTCGGGCATCCACCGCAGCACGATCGTGACGCCGTCAGTGAGTTACCAAACGCCCCTGTCGCGGCGCACGCTCGCCATCGTGGGTGTCGCTGCCGATCATGTCGGCGCGAAATACGGCCAGCGCTATTTCGGCGTCACGCCCACAGGCAGCGCGGCAAGCGGGCTGCCTACCTACACGATCGAAAACGGCGGCTTCAAAAGTGCAGGCGGCACGCTGCTGCTGGCCCAAGGGCTGGGCTCCGATCCGCGCGTCGGCCTCAGCGTCTTCGCGCTCGGCGGCTATTCCGAACTGCTCGGCAAATACCGCCACTCGCCGATTGTCGCGGTCGGCCGCACCGGATCATGGTTCGGTTTTGCAGGGCTGGCTTACACCTTCTGAGCGGCAAACTTAGCCCGCTGGCCCGAGCGGACATTGGGCAGGCAACCGACGATCGAAGACCGTGATTTTTATCACAAGCGGCGGCGGTGAGGTCGGAAGCGCGGCGTGGCCATCGGTATCACGTTGGAAAACAACGAGAATCACAGCGAACGTTTCGTCGCAGTAAAGGCTGTGCCATATTGACACAGCAAGCGAATCATGGTGTTCTCCTAACCAAGTCGCAAGACAAGTCACAAAAATCTGCAAAGTAATCATCCCGTTCGCGCCAGCGGCGGTTGGTGTTTCACACTTCTTTGGATTGATCCGGAGCGCATCGCTTACGGTTCAAGCAGGAGCTTGACATGGCAGGCACAAGACAAAAGGACGCAGGCGGTCGGTCTTCGGACGAGGCAGGCGACGACGGCGGCGTTGCGACGATAGTCGATGGCGAGCCGTGCGACGAAACTTGCTGGTTCCGGTCTTCGGACGAGGTTCGTCAGGGATTTGTCCGCGGCATCGAGAATTTCGACGCCCGGCCAGTCACGTATAATGTGATCGAAGGCATGGCCATATTCGAGGGTGATATCGCGCTCGGCACACCCGATGACGTCGATGCCGTTACCGCGTCGGTGCAGGCAGAAACGACCGAAGAGGCGCTGAGCCTCGCGTCTTCTGCCGCGCCGGGAGAGGTTGTGCATGGCGTCGGCCTGCCCGGACTGCGCTTCCGCTGGCCGGGCGGCCTGATGCCCTACACGGTCGTCGCGGCGCTGCGCCCGATCGTCAACCTAGCAATTGCTCATTTTAACGCCAATACCCGAATACGCTTCGTCGAGCGCACTGCAGCGAATGCCGCCCAATTTCCCAACTGGGTCTCGTTCGAACAGCGTGCCGGTTGCTGGTCGCAGGTCGGCATGCAGGGCGGAATGCAAGTCATTTCGCTCGGGGCCGGTTGCGAAACGCTCGGCGTTGCCGTTCACGAAATCTGTCACGCGCTGGGCCTGTGGCACGAGCAGAGCCGCGAAGACCGCGATCGCAACGTGCGGATCGTCTGGGCCAATATTCAGGCGGGCCGCGAGCATAACTTCAATCAGCACATCGTCGATGGCGACGATATCGGGGCCTATGACTTCGGCAGCCTCATGCATTACGGTCGGCGCGCGTTCTCGAACAACAATCAAGACACGATCGTGCCGCTCGGCGGGCAGGCGATCGGGCAGCGCAACGGGCTGTCGGCGGGCGATATCGCCGCGATCCGGGCGATGTATCCCGAGCTTGAACCCAGCCAGAGCTGGCGCGGAACCCAGTTCAGCGGCACCGTCGGCGCGAATGCGACCGGCAACTGGTTTACGCACAGCTGGCCTTCGCACTGGTTCGTCGTCTGGACGGTCATGCCAACCGCGCCCGTTGTCGATGGAAACGCGCAACTCGAACTGACTGTGCGCACGTCGCGGCAGGCCGATCATGCTGCAGCCAAGCTGGTCAAATATCATCTGAGCATCCGCAACGTGACGGGCGGGCCGGTCAGTTTTCAGGCGCGCTACGAGGTGCTCGGTTGGCACCCCAGCTTCCGATAGGAAAGGGCAAGACTGTGAAGATCACGATCGAAACCGATGGCACAGGCCCGGCCGCGATGCCACAGGCAGCCCCCGAGCCCGGCAACACGAGTTCGGACCGAACGGATGGCGCGGGCAGCATGGACGGCGGGGCCGGTCCTTCCGGGGACGCGCCAGCCGAAAGCGGTAGCGACGCCGATGGCGGCAGCCCGCCGCAGGCGCTGCTCGATGCGCTTTCGGCCTCCCCAGCCGGAGGGACGATGTCTGAAGAACCCAGCGGTGGTGTCGGCAATGATGCCGGTGCCGGTCCGGCAAGTGCATAGGAAAGGATAGTCAGCCATGGCAATTCTGTTTGGAACGCAGTTCACGGGCACACTGGCCCCAAACCAGGCGCAAACCTGGTTCACGCACAGCTGGAATTCGGCCTGGAACGTCGTCTGGGTCTGCATGCCGACCGCGCCCGTCGTCGACGGCAATGCCCAGATCGAATGGACGGTGCGCAACACGCGCCAGGCCACCAATCTGACCAAATGGTTTATCACCGCGCGAAACCTGACCGGCGGGCCGTTGACCTTCCAGGCGCGCTACGCAATCCTCAACGGATGAGGCAGCGATGAGGGGCCCCCGGACCGTGCGGGGGCAGGTGCGCATGCTCGAGGCGCTCGAGCATCCCGAAGGCGTGCTGTATGTCCGGGTCGAAGACGTGTCACGCGCCGACGCGGCGGCAGAAGTCGTTGCGGAAGTCGCTTTCCCCATCAACCGGCAGCTTGCAGTCGGCGAATCCCTGCCCTTCTCGCTAACCGTCCCCGAAGTCGACGACCGGGCGCACTATTCGCTGCGAGCGCATCTCGACACCACGGGCAGCGGTCGCATTGAACCCGGCGACCGTATTTCGATAGCTTCTCATCCGGTCATTACCTTCGGCTATCCAGACGAGGCCGTGCTCGACGCGCATAAGGTGTAGTGCCTGTTTTCAAAGCGGTCGAAACCCGCTACACTTGCCGCAACCCCGGGGTGTCCCAGCGCAGGCTGGGACTGAGATCGGCACGTTGCCGAAACCCGCGAACCTGATCCCGTTAGCACGGGCGTAGGGAGGGCGCGAACCCGAGCTTGTCGAAGGAACGCTCTGTCCCGCCTGAGGAGAGCGCACCATGGCTGATTACACTGCCCCCGCCACGCCAAAGGTCACCACCGGCCCCATTCGCGGCAGCCGCAAAATCCACGTCGGCCCCTTGAAGGTCGCGATGCGCGAGATCGATCTCGCCGGCGGCGAGGCACCGGTGCGCGTGTATGACACCAGCGGCCCCTATACCGATCCCAATGCGCGCATCGACATTGCCGGCGGCCTTCCCGAGCTGCGCGCGCACTGGATCCGCGCGCGCGGCGATGTCGAGGAGGTCGCCCAGCGCGAAGTCCGCCCTGAGGACAACGGCCAGCTGGGGCCTGACCGGAGCGGCGGCGTCGAGCCCTTCCCCAACGTCCGCAAGATGGTGCTGCGCGCGAAACCGGGCGCGAATGTTTCCCAGATGCATTACGCGCGGCGCGGGATCATCACGCCCGAGATGGAATATGCCGCGGAACGCGAAAATCTCGGCCGCGCCCGGCTCGCCAGCTACGTCCGCGACGGCGAGGATTTCGGCGCTAGCATCCCCGATTACGTCACCCCCGAATTCGGCCGCGACGAAGTGGCGCGAGGCCGCGCGATCATCCCGTCAAACATAAACCATCCCGAAAGCGAGCCGATGGCGATCGGCCGCAATTTCCTCGTCAAGATCAACGCCAATATCGGCAATTCGGCGGTCGCGTCCGACGTCGCGAGCGAGGTCGACAAGATGGTCTGGTCGATCCGCTGGGGCGCGGACACCGTCATGGACCTCTCGACCGGCCGCAACATCCACGACACGCGCGAATGGATCGTCCGCAATGCGCCCGTCCCGATCGGCACCGTTCCGATCTATCAGGCGCTCGAAAAGGTCGGCGGCGTCGCCGAGGAGCTGAGCTGGGAGATCTTCCGCGATACCCTGATCGAGCAGGCCGAACAGGGCGTCGATTATTTCACGATCCACGCCGGCGTCCGCCTCCCCTATGTCCCGCTCGCCGCCAAGCGCGTCACCGGTATCGTCTCGCGCGGCGGCTCGATCATGGCGAAATGGTGCCTCGCGCACCACAAGGAGAGCTTCCTCTACGAGCGCTTCGACGAGATCACCGAGATCATGAAGGCTTATGACGTCGCCTATTCGTTGGGCGACGGCCTGCGCCCCGGCAGCATCGCCGACGCGAACGACGAGGCGCAGTTCGCCGAGCTCTATACGCTGGGCGAGCTCACCAAGCGCGCCTGGGCCGAGAACGTTCAGGTCATGATCGAAGGGCCGGGCCACGTTCCGATGCACAAGATCAAGGTCAACATGGAAAAGCAGCTCGAGGCCTGCGGCGAGGCACCATTCTACACCTTGGGCCCGCTCACCACCGACATCGCGCCCGGCTATGATCACATCACCAGCGGCATCGGCGCGGCGATGATCGGCTGGTATGGCTGCGCGATGCTTTGTTACGTGACGCCCAAGGAGCACCTCGGCCTCCCCGACCGCGACGATGTGAAGGTCGGCGTCGTCACCTACAAGCTCGCCGCCCACGCCGCCGATCTGGCGAAAGGCCACCCCGCAGCCCAGGTCCGCGACGACGCGCTCAGCAAGGCCCGCTTCGAATTCCGCTGGCGCGACCAGTTCAACCTGTCCTTGGACCCCGATACGGCGGAGCAATACCACGACCAGACGCTCCCCGCCGAAGGCGCCAAGACCGCCCATTTCTGCAGCATGTGCGGCCCGAAATTCTGCTCGATGAAGATCAGCCAGGAAGTGCGGGAATTCGCGCGGTTGCAGAATCAGGACAGCGCTGGTTTCATCGCCGCCGAAGACGCCGAGGCGGGCATGGCGCACATGAGCGAGGTCTATGAGGAAAGCGGACGCGAACTCTACCTGGGGCAAGGCGACCGCGCGCACGACTGACCCAAGCGTGTAAGGCTATGGTTGACAGACTGGCCGAAAGGCCGGGAAAAGGGGCGATACGCAGTCGATGCGTCGGGCAACTGGCAGATCACTTTTGCATGGGACGGTCGCCACGCCGTCGACGTCGATCTGGAGGATTATCACTGATGCCCAATCCGCTGCTCAAGGGCCTGCGCCCGATCCACCCCTGCGAGCTGCCGCGCGAGGACATCCTCCCCGCCGTCGGCCGCCCCAAGACCGAGATCGCCCGCCTGCTCGGCATCTCGCGCCAGACGCTCTACGACATCATCAACGAGAAGCAGCCCGTCACCCCCGCGATGGCGCTGCGCCTCGCGAAGATGTTCGGCGGCAGCGCCGAAAGCTGGACCAACATGCAGCGCAACTACGACCTCAAGATCGCCGAAGCCGAACTGGGCGATGCGCTCGACCGGATACCGTTTCTCGAGGCGGCTTGACTTTGGAGTTAAGTAAACTGGCACCGTAATCCAGAAAGGACGGCAAACGCGGCTACCAGACCGCGATGAACGCCGCGCTGCGCAAGGTGGTCGAGGACGAAATGCACAAGGCGGGGTGAGTTTCGTATTGTGTCCCCGGAACTCTGTTTGAGGCGATGCGGGTCTCATGTAAGGCCTTGTACTCGATTCGGAGAAGCCTATGCGTACATTCTGGTACCGATCCCTAAAAAAAAGGCGAGTTCAAGCTGTATTTGAACGCCTCGGTCGTGGGCTAACTGACGAAGGTCGCGATAAAGTCGGTATAACGATCATCGCCGGTTTCTTCGCATTAGTGGGTGACCTACTAGGTTCATATCCCTGGTTAGCAACTGTTGCGTTCTTCATGGCCATTGCTGCAGTGTTCTGGTGTGGCAGAGAGATAGCAAAGGCAGGCTTTCGACTTGATCCTCGTGACCGCGAAAAAAGGCGTCTAAGGTTTCGAACTATATCTAGGGTAGGCGGTGCCAGTCTCGCGCTCGCCGTGCCAGCCTGTCTTCATGCGTTCGTTGGCACTGGTGAGAGCTATCTCGCAACTACATTATCCCGTATCGAAACGCGAATCAGCGAAACAGCACAAAGTGCCGAAAAGGCTCAAGACCAAGCGACAATCGCTGCGGACGAGGCGATAAAATCTAATAGGCTAGCAGAGGAGAATCAAGCAATCCTCAAAGCTGATCGACAGACCAGTTTGGCTCAACAGCTCTCTAATCTTTTGATTGATGGAAATGAATCCACGATTGCTGCGTTTCTGGACAAGGGAGGAGCACTGATCGGTCCCGGGACCGTTAGGCAGGCACTTCAGCAAGTGTCAAATGATGAAAGGCCCGTAATTGCTGTGGTTGCAGATCGGACTCGAAACCCCCAATCAATTGCGGTTTTTTCGCGGCTGTTTGGACGGGATCGGTTCGACGCAAACGACGTAATTACAGACAGAGATCACGAGATGTTTATCGAGCGGCAGCCTCTGTGGTATGCCCTTCGTTATGCGAATTTGCCAATGGTCCGTACACTCTTGCAGGCAGGCGCATATCCACATCCCGCACAGACGGTTGATGGCCGGTGGAATATGGAAGTGGAGCGCGAGATACTATTTCCGCTGGAATGGATGGATACTCTAGGTGTCGGGACGAGTAAGGATAGGATCGAAATTGCAAAACTTTTACGTGAACATGGCTTAGCCCAACCTAAAGCTGACTTTCTTCGTCACGGTGCACGGCTGTGCCCTGCAGATCTGGCATCAGGCATTGCCCAATCCGATGAGTCAAAAATCCGGAAGTCTCTGACAATCAGGCTCAAAGATATGCCAAGAGCTATCGTGAGCAAGTATAAAGGAGGTTCGCGAAGTAGACTGATATTCCAATCCATCGTCACTTCAACCAATAATCAGCTGATAGTTTTGACATCATCTGAAAGCGAAAGAGTTATGCACTCCTCACCAAGTTTCGACTTTTTTGTGGCTTCGGTTCGTAGAGATTGTAGGGTTCCTGGGGAAGGCAGATTTGCGGACTGTCGTCGACTCGTAGGTTGGGGCTTTGAATTGAGAAATGGAAAGTGGGGACCATATCAGAATACCGCCCACATCGAAAATGACTTGAAAAGTGTAGAGGCAGAGTATTCATGCTGAAGATTTGCAGAACTACGGTGACAGTCTAGGGTTACGGTGACACTTTACTTAACTCCAAGGCAGCACCGCCCGCCAGACAGTTCCGGGGACACTATACTCAATGGCCAAACGTCAGCCGACAGCGGTTCCCCGGCGCAATGAGCACCTCACATTGCCGCAAGATATCCATTCCCAAAAGGACATCGAAGCTGAAACTGTCGAGAAGCTCGAAGCCGACGACCTCCTCGAAGATGAAGGGGAAGGTTGGCGCATCGTTGGCATCGGTTCGCCCGTCAAGGCCATCCTGAAGATGTAACGATCGATATGCTTTTCGCCGCCAACCGTCGAAATCAGGCGCTTGCCGATGCTCCGCAGGCCAAGTCTTTGAGCGATCCTTGCGGTAACGCCGGTCGTCGTCGATCCGGTATCGATAAGAGCCTTGCCCTCGACGCCCTCGAACGTCGTGCCCGTAAGCGGCGGGTAGACAGAAACCGGAACGACGAGGCGGCTGCCGTCGTGCCGCCACTCAATCGTGCGCGACATGCGACCAGAAGCCGAGATCGATCGGTTCGTCGGTCACTTCCTGAATCGAAAAAATCATGTCCACATAGCGCGCCACGCCTTCGCGATAGGCATCACCTGGCTTGTCGAAATAAGCGATGATCTTGCCAGCGTGCATCAATGCAAACTGGTCGCGGTGCGCAGGGATAATGCCGCCGAGTGCGCGTGCGAACACATCATAATTGCGATCGACCTCGAGGCGCTGACGTTCGTGAGTCATGAAAACCGTCCAATGCTCCGATGATTCCATTAGAATCGCAGTTGTGCCTCCTCGTCAAGTCCGCAGTCGTAACTGACTCAGCCTGCATTGTCAGGGGAGACGTCGCCGCTAGGACGACCCCGTCCGCTCAGGGTGCTTCCCTGTGATCCCCGCATAAAACGCAAACGCCGGGGCCATGTCGGCGTCATAGTCGCCGGTCGGGATGATCACCGGGCCGAGGCCCGAGGTGCGCTTGGCATAGTCCATATAGCCGCACACGATCGGCACGCCCGCGCCGAGCGCGATCTGGTAAAAGCCGCTGCGCCAGGCCTTGACCGCGCCGCGCGTGCCCTCGGGCGCGATGGTGAGCACGAACTCGTCGCGGCGGGCGAATTCGGCGATCATCTGGGAAACGGTGTCTTTTGCGGTCGCGCGATCGAGCCGGATGCCGCCGACCTGGCGCATGAAGCCGCCGAACGGCCAGCGGAACAGCGAGGCCTTTGCGATGAAATGCATGCGGATGCCCAGCGCCTGGGTGACGCCAAGGAAATTGGGGAAATCCCAGTTGCTGGTGTGCGGCACCGCGATGAGCACGAAGCGCTGCGGCTCGGGCACGGTGCCGGTCGAGACCCAGCCGCCATGGCGATAGAGAGCGATCAGCGCACGGCGCATGAGGCGCGCAGCAAAGCCCGGCGCATCGTCTTCGACGCGCGTCACAGCGCCTGCCCGCAGCCCGCCCATTGCATCCTCACCGCCATTTGTGCCGGTCTACAGCGCCGACGACGCAATGACAGATCAAAATCGCGCAGGGCCCCGAACCAAAAGGGGGGCCGCACATCGCTGCGCGGGCCCCCTCAACTTCGCCTGTCAGACGAGGATGAAATCCGCAACGGTAATGCCCGTTGCGCCATTGAGCTGGATTTCGAAATCGACCGATCCGTCGCGGTTGGCATCGACGCCGACAACGGTGCCTACGCCCACGTTGAACGCGGTGAAGGTCAGATCCTGCGCGCGGACTCCGAGGCCCTTGAGCGAAACCTGATCGGTGCCGCTGGCAAAATCGAGCACGATGTCGCGCCCGCCTTCGCCAATTCCCGAATCATTGCGACCGAATACGAAGACGTCGGCCCCCGCATTGCCCGCCATGGTGTCGATACTAAGGCCGCCGCGCACGATGTCGTCGCCAAGCCCTCCGGCCAACAAGTCGTCGTCGGCACCGCCATCCAGAACGTCATTGCCGTCGCCGCCGTTGAGCTTGTCGAACCCTGCGCCGCCGATCAGCATGTCGTCATCGGTCAGACCATGCAGTTGGTCGTCGCCGTTGCCGCCCTCGAGCCGGTCGCTGCCGACATCGCCGTTGAGGAAGTCATTGCCCTCGCCGCCGACCAGAAAGTCGTTGCCGCTGCCGCCGCCAAGGCGGTCGTCGCCGTTCCAGCCACTCAGACGATCATCACCTGTCCCGCCACCCAGCACGTCATTGCCGTCGCCTCCAAAAAGGAGGTCGTTGCCCCCACCGCCATTGAGAATGTCGTCGTCAGCAAGTCCGTGCAGGATATCGTCTCCGGCACCACCGGAGAGCCGATCGTTGCCCGCTTCGCCCAGCACGCGATCAAAGCCGTCTTCTCCATTTGCAATGTCGTCGCCGGTGCCAGCATAGATGATATCATCGCCGGTGCCGCCGAAAATCCGGTCGTTATCGGCTCCGGAATAGATGATGTCATTCCCCGCATTTCCAAAGATCAGGTCATCTCCCATGTTCGCATGGACGATATCATCGCCAGCCCCCGCGGTGATCCTGTCGTTGCCGTCCCCGCCCACCAGATAGTCATTGCCGTCACCGCCAAAGACTACGTCATCGCCAATATTGGCAAAAATGCGATCGTCGCCATTATCGCCCTGAAGGTGATCGTCGCCAGCGCCTCCGAGAATGATATCGTTTCCATCGCCGCCGATCACGGTGTCATTGCCGTCGAGTGCCCGCACAAGATCGTCACCGGCCAGTGCGCGGATGATGTCATCGTCGATTGTTCCAAAAATTGAATCGTCGCCGGGTGTCGGAATAGTCATGACTAGAGTTCCCCCACAAGAGCTGAAAACAACCGGTTCTTTGCCGGACGACCCTAATCGAAAGCTAGGATGCGCTATTTGGCGCGACCATACCCATATGGGTAGGAGAGTGGAAACAAACTACTCGATTTCTGCGCAATCGCTGCTGCGGCGTGCAAAAGGCCACCGAAACTCAGGGCGACACCGAAATCGCGTGCCAAAAGTCACAAATCTTGGGCGGCAAAGCGTCCCGGTTTTGCCTGAACAGCCTGTCGGTAGCTGACCCTATTGAATTGTGACAATGCCGACGGGATTGCCCTTGGTGCTGGGCTTTGATGCGTTAGGTTTTGGTGCCTTTTCGGCCTTTGGCTTGCGCGCTTCTTTGCTCGATTTTTTCTGGCTCTTTGCCATCATCATGTCTTTCACGGGCCAATGCCCATGACTGCCCTAGCCGCTTTTACAGCCCGTGTATCGCCCCGTCTTCAGACCGTCACACGGTCTGCATACAGCAACCGCCCGGGGCCAAGCAGCCCGAGCACCTGCGGGACCATGTGGCGGGCAAACACGAAGCAGCCCTCGCTGCGCCCCAGCTTGCCCCATGTCGCGATATGATCCTCGCTCACATAATCGGCACCGTGGATGACGATCGCGCGCGGCTCCGCATTGTCATTGACCGGCTCCAAACCGATCAACCGCATCGCGGCCCCGTGCACTCCGTCGTAGATTTCACCCGTCCGATATGCACCGTTTGAAGTGGCCAGACTGCCGGGCTCATTCGAAAAGCGCTGCAACCAGCCCGAATGCTCGGGGTCGGACCCGCGACCGTGTGCCACGAGGTAGCTCGCGACTTGCCCCGCGATCAGATCGACGATGTGGAAGCGCAGATCGCGCGAGGCGATGCTGAAATCGGCGAGCGCCACCCGGTCGCGCAGCGCGAACGCGCTACGATGGCGGTCGAGCGCCGCCTTGGCGCGGTCGAGCAGGATCGCGCGGCTCGTTTGCGCAGCACCGCTCAACGGCAGTGGCGCAGGCGGAGGGGGCAGGAGCGGCTCCAGCATCGACGTCGCGCGCGCCAATGTCCCGGGAACGGCCGCAAGGCCGATGCCCGATCCGGCAAGCAGGACGAAATCACGCCGCGTCATCACCCGAGCATAGCCTAATTCGCGGGCGCTGTCGCGTTGTCTGCGGCGGGCGCGCCGGTTTCGGGCAGACGCGCGGTCAGCCCGGTTGCGTCGGCATCGTCGCGGATCTGCTCCTCGTCGGGCACTTCGGGCGGCGGCAGCGCCGAGGCCGTGTTCGTCACATTGCTCTCGATCGGGGCCTCGTCAGGCTCTTCGACCACCGTCGGCAGCGATTCATTGACCACCGTTTCGACTGCGGAATTCTCGGGCAGCGGCTCCGGGCCACGGCCGGAACACCCAGGCAAAACACCCAGCACGGCGAGCGCCCCCAGAACCGGCACAGCAAAACGTGAAGTCATCATGATCCTTTCAAGGCAGTCGTCGCGACTGGGGCCGCCGCGCGCTGCGCTGCCCGGTCGATCCGCGCCGCCAGCAGCGTGTCCCAATTATAAGGGTCGTCGCGGAAGTTCATCATCCCGTTCGCGCTGGCAAACGCCGTCCAGTAAAGCAGGAACACCGTGACTTTCTCAGGGAGCTGCGCGCGCTGCGTTTTGCCGCTGTCGAGGGCTGCCTGCAGCGCTTCGGGCGTCCATTTGGGATCGGCCTCGAGAAAGCGCTGCGCCAGCGGCACCGGCTTTTGCAACCGCACGCAGCCGTGGCTGGCGAGCCGGTCGTAGCTCGAAAAGCCACTGCGCGCGGACGTGTCGTGCAGATACACGGCGAACGGATTGTCGAAATCGAACTTGAGCTGCCCCAGCGCATTGTTCGGCCCCGGCGGCTGGACGATGCGTTCGCCGCCTTCGGGCGTCCCGACGATCCGGTAGCCCTTGGCCTTCAGCGTCGCGCGCCCTTGTGGAAACAGTTCCTTGCGCGCGATTGACATCGGCACGTTCCACGGCGGGTTGATCACGATCGAATGGATCGCCGACGTGAGCATCGGCGTCTCGTTGCCGGGGCGTCCCGTCACGGCGCGCATCGACGTGACCGGCGCATCGCCTTCGAACACTGTCAAAACGGCAGCCGCAATATTGACCTGCACCCGGTTGACTGGAAGGTCGCGCGGCAGCCAGCGCCAGCGCTCCATATTCGCTTTGATCGCGGCAATCCGGTCCGCCACGGGCACGTTGAGAGCGGCCAGCGTCCGGGCATCAAGCATGCCAGTCGGGTTCAACCCATAGCGCCGCTGCGCCCGCTGGAGCGCGGGACCGACCGTCTCGGTCGGAAATACGCCTGCATCCTCAATCCCAAGGCGGGCGCGAATGGCCGCCGGGATCGCCTTGGCTGTCAGCACCGGCCAGCCACCCGCCGCGCGGATCGCTTCGTAGGTAGCAAGCCCTTTGCGCAACCCCTCATAGCCCGCATAGCGCGGCGTCAGGCCCGCCGCCCATGGTGCCAGCCGATCGCTCGCAACCGCTGCGGCGAAATCGGGGAGCGGATCGTACAGCGCAGGGCGCAGTGCCCAGACCTCGAGGAAATCACTGCCCTCGATCCGGCCGGTGCGCAGCGCGCGCGCGCGGTCAAGCGCGGCACGGACGAGCGCCTCGCCGCCCAGCCCGTCAGTCTTGTCGGGCGCGCCGCCGATCCCCTCCGCGCTGCCTGCGCGCAGCCATTGCTGCAGAAACGCCGCCTGCGCGTCCGAAAGCGTGGGAAGGATGACCGGTGCAGGCGCAGGGACCGGCGGAGCCAGTGTCGGCACCACAGTCGGCGGTGCCGTCACGGGGACGGCAGGCGGTGCGGTCTGGGCAAACGCCGGCGTCGCAGCCAGCGCGATCAGAAATGCGGTCGGGCGGAGATTGATCATTCCGCTGAAATAGGGCGGGCGCGCGGCAAAGGAAATATCCTTCGTCAAGGCACCAGCACAGTATCGACGGCGTTGGGCAGCGTGTCGGGAAAGTCGGTCGTGTAGTGCAGCCCGCGGCTTTCCTTGCGGTCGAGCGCCGAGCGGACGATCAGATCGGCGACCTCGAGAAGGTTGCGCAGTTCGATCAGATCGGCGGTCACGCGGAAGTGCGAATAATAATCGGACACCTCGCGGCGGAGCAGCGCGATGCGGTGCGCGGCGCGCTCGAGCCGCTTGGTCGTGCGCACAATGCCGACGAAATTCCACATGAAGCTGCGGATTTCGCGCCAGCATTGCTGGATCACCACTTCCTCGTCGCTGTCGGTGACCCGGCTTTCGTCCCACGGGCGGATCGCGGGCGGTGCCGGAAAGCTGTCCCAATGCGCCGCAATATGGCGCGCCGCCGCCTCGCCGAACACGAGGCATTCGAGGAGCGAGTTCGACGCGAGCCGGTTTGCCCCATGCAAGCCCGACTGGGTGACTTCGCCCGCCGCATACAGCCCCTTGGCATCGGTGCGACCGTCGCGATCGATCAGCACGCCCCCGCAAGTATAATGCTGCGCCGGAACCACTGGAATGGGTTCGCGCGTGATGTCGATGCCCAGCCCAAGCAGCTTGTCATGGATATTGGGGAAATGCTCGCGCACGAATTCGGGCGACTTGTGGCTGATATCGAGATGCACGAAATCGAGCCCGAGCCGCTTGATCTCGTGATCGATCGCGCGGGCCACGATATCGCGCGGCGCAAGCTCCTCGCGCGGGTCGAACCCCGGCATGAAGCGCTCGCCCGTCGTCGGGAGCTTCAACTGCCCGCCTTCGCCGCGCACCGCCTCGGTGATCAGGAAGTTCTTGACCTCAAGATTGTAAAGGCAGGTCGGGTGAAACTGCATGAACTCCATGTTCGAAATGCGGCACCCCGCGCGCCATGCCATCGCGATGCCGTCACCGGTCGCACCGCGCGGCGCAGTCGAATAGAGATAGGCGCGCCCCGCGCCGCCGGTGGCGAGGATCGTCGCGCGCGCGGTCAGCGTTTCGACGCGCTTGGCGCGCCGGTTGAAAGCGTAAAGCCCATGAATGCGACCGCTGGTCGAAAAATGTTCCTGATGCCGCCCCATGATCAGGTCGATCGCGACCATATCGGGGATCAGCGTGATATTGGGATTGGCGCGGGCGGCCGCTTCGAGCGCGACCTGGATCGCCCAGCCCGTCGCATCGTCGACATGGACGATCCGCCGGTGGCTGTGCCCCCCCTCGCGCGTCAGGTGGAGCGCATTTCCGTCGGTGTTGAACGGCACGCCGAGCGCCACGAGCCGCTCGATCGCAGCGGGCGCACCCTCGACCACGAACTCGACCGTGGCGCGATCGTTGAGCCCCGCCCCGGCCACCATCGTATCCTCGATATGGCTGTCAAACGTATCGCCGGGCTCGAGCACAGCCGCGATCCCGCCCTGCGCCCATCCCGTCGCGCCGTCGCTGACGTCGCCCTTGGCAAGCACGCCGACCTTGAAGCGGTCGGCTAGGTTAAGCGCTGCCGTCAGCCCCGCCGCGCCCGAGCCGACGATGAGGATGTCGAAGGAGGAAGCGAAACTAGACGCCATGTCGTCCAAGCGCGATATCGAGCCGCGCAAAGAGGCGCTGGAGTTGGCCTTCGGTGATCCGACCTGTCCGCTCAATCAAACGGGATTGATCGATAGCGAACAGCAGACTCGTTTGGGCCACTGAGTCGGTCGGTAGCCCCGTCGTACTTTGAGGAAACAACAAGTTCCAAGGTATCGCTTGACGCTGAAGCGCGGCGGTCATCGGAATACACAGATACGTTGCCAGGCGCGTGATGTTGATCGTGTCGTTTTGAACGATGATGACCGGGCGACGATAGCCCGCTTCTGATCCAACGGGATCGGGAAGGGTCGACCACCAGACATCGCGCTGCGAAACGTTCAACGTAACCGACTCACCATTCGGTATGGCGCGCTGCCGTGCGAGCACCGGCGTCGAGCCAGGCACGATCTTCGTCGTCCATCATATCGGCAAGCATATTGGCCGCACGTGTCAATTCCTCGTCGGTGTGACGCGCCACATATTCGCTTACGGCCTGCGCGTAGATCTTTGAGCGCGAAAGCATCAACCGCGCTGCAAGCGCTTCGGCACGTTCGAAGATCGGATCGGGGATCGAGACGGCAACTTTCATACCACGAGTATCACCAGCAAAGTCCGGTGCGTCAAGCCACCGCCCGCGTCAGATTGAGGAACACCGCCTCCAAGTCGGCCTCGCGCGTCGACACATCGACCACGCCAAGCCCGGCCGCGCCGACCGCCGCCAGCACGTCGCCTGCGTTGGCGCGCGCTTTGTTGTAAGTAATGGCCAGCACCCGCTCACCCTTGAGCACGACATTTTCGAACACCGGCGATGTCGGCGGTGCCGCCAGATCGCGATCGACGGTGACCTCGACGACCTTTTCGAGCGCCATGCCCACCAATTCGCGCGTCGGCTTGTTCGCGATCAGCCGACCGTGATTGATGATCGCGATCCGGTCGCACAGCGCCTCGGCTTCCTCGAGATAATGCGTGGTCAGCACGATCGTGACGCCCTGCGCATTCAGGTCGCGCACATAGCTCCACAATTGCTGGCGCAATTCGATGTCGACCCCCGCCGTCGGCTCGTCGAGCACGAGGACCGGCGGCGAATGGACCATCGCTTTGGCCACCAGCAGCCGCCGCTTCATCCCGCCCGAAAGCGTGCGCGCATAGGCGTTGGCCTTGTCCTCCAACCGCACCGCGCGCAGCAGCTCCATCGAGCGCCGCTTGCCCTTGGGCACGCCATACAGCCCGGCAAACAGTTCGAGCGTCTCGAACGGCGTAAAGAAGGGGTCGAAGAGGATTTCCTGCGGCACGATGCCGATCGAGAGCTTGGCGTTGCGCGGATGGACATCGATGTCGAAGCCCCAGATGCGCGCGCTGCCGCCCGATTTGACGACCATGCCCGACAAGATGTTGATGATCGTCGATTTGCCTGCGCCATTGGGGCCGAGCAGACCGAAGATCTGCCCGCGCGGCACGTCAAAGGTCACGCCGTCGAGTGCGCGCTTGCCGCCGGCATAGGTTTTTTCGAGTGCTTCGATGGCAATGGCGGCGTCAGTCACGCCAGCGCGCTTAGCGCGGGTGCGGCCCGAGGCAAAGCGTTCGCGCCGATGAAAATCCCGTTAACTACGCGGCTTCATGCTTGCTTAGGTCGCCAAACCTAGGGCGGGAAGCGTGGGGACCAGGACGATATTCTGCCAAGCCGTGATGGTTGCGGCTGCGCTGAGTGCATCAGCGCTCGTCACGGAGGCGCACGCTGCCGGTGGCGCAGGCTCGCTGTCGGTCATCACCTTGCGGCCGCTGTCGCTGCTCAACCTGACCGAACTCGACTTCGGCAATGCCATCGCTGGGGCGACGGCGGGGACAATCGTGGTCAATCCGGTGACGGGCGTCCGCACGACGACGGGCGGCACGCTGGCCGCAGGCGGCACGCCACAAGCCGCGCAATTCTACACCTACGGCACCCCGTCGCTGACACTGCAGGTCAATCGCGGCCCGCTGCCGGTGCTCAGCCGCGCAGGCGGCGGCGCCACGATGAATGTCACCGGGCTGACGCTGAACGGGCCGGTCACGCGCTTCCTCACCTCCGCCGGGTTGCTCGATCTGCGCGTGGGCGGAACGCTCGCGGTCCGCGCCAACCAGATGCATGGGGCCTATGCAGGCACCTTCCAGATCATTGTGACCTATTTCTGATGCGCGCCACTGCCCTTATGTTCGGCGCCGCCGCGCTCACGATCCCGACGATCGCGGAGTCCGCAACGCAGCCCGCCAATGGTCGCGCGGTCACTGCCAGCTCGCTGGTCGTCACACGCGTCCGCGATCTCGATTTCGGCCGGATCGCCATCGCCAACACGCTGGGGCGCGTCGTCATAAATCCCAACACCGACGCGCGCACCCGGACCGGCGGAACGACGCTGATCGGCGGGGGCACGCCCGGGGCCGCGCGCTTTGCCGTGACGGGAACGCCGCGCGCATTGGCGCAGATCACCGTCGGCCCGCGCCCCACACTCGTCCGCGCGGGCGGCACCGAGACGATGGCGCTCGCGGCACTCACGCTGAACGGCGCACGCCTGCGGCGCTTCACGGCGGCGGGAACACTAAACGTCCGGGTCGGCGGCACGCTTGTCGTGGCTGCCAATCAGGCGGCGGGCGACTATGCCGGGACGTTCACGGTCACCGTTCTCTACCAGTAGACGCTCTCGTGCCGCGTCGCTAAGCGGCTCGCCATGATCTCGCCGCCCGAAGTCGTTCGTGTCAAAACCCCGCGTGTCGCGTGCGACGGTTCGGGCGACGTTCCCGCAGCCCTCGGCCACCCGCGCACCTTTTACGAGATCGACGCGACCGGCTATGTCGATTGCGGCTATTGCGACCGGCGCTTCGTGCTGATCGGCGGCCCTGCCGACCGGGATGGCGCAACCGCCTGAACCGCCTATATCATTGGCATGACCAATGCCTTCGACGCCCGCTCGCTTCTTTACCGCGACCTTGATCCCGCAATCGCCGCCAGGCTGACCCAGCAGACACTCGCCTCCTGCGACGACGGCGAGCTTTATCTCCAGCACCGCATGACCGAGAGCTTCGGCTTCGATGACGGCCGTCTCAAGACCGCCGACTATGGCACCGAGACCGGCTTCGGCCTGCGCGGCGTTTCGGGCGAGGCGACCGGCTTTGCCCATGCCGACGAGATCAGCGAAGCCGCCATCCGCCGCGCCGCGCAGACGCTGACTTTGCTCGATCCGGCAGCCGACGCGCCCGCGCCGCCCCCGCGCCGCAGCAACCGCCATCTCTATACTGACGCCGATCCGCTGTCGGCGGTGCCCTTTGCCGAAAAGGTTGCGCTGTGCGAAGCCATCGATGCCGCCGCCCGCGCGCGCGATCCCCGCGTCGCGCAGGTCTCGGTCTCGCTTTCGGGCAGCTGGAGCGTCATCGACATCGTCCGCGCCGACGGCTTTGTCGCCAGCGACATCCGCCCGCTGGTGCGCCTCAACGTCAGCATCGTCGCCAAGCAGGGAGATCGCCGCGAAAGCGGCAGCTTCGGGCTGGGCGGCCGCTATCTCTACGACACGCTGCTCGAGCCCGCGACCTGGAACCGCGCGATCGACGAAGCGCTGCGCCAGGCGCTCGTCAACCTCGAGTCGGTCGCCGCGCCCGCAGGCGAGCAGACCGTGCTGCTTGGCCCCGGCTGGCCGGGCATCCTGCTGCATGAAGCGATCGGTCACGGCCTCGAAGGTGATTTCAACCGCAAGAAGACCTCGGCCTTCTCGGGACGGGTCGGCACGCGCGTCGGCGCGCCGGGCGTGACCGTAGTCGACGACGGGTCGATCGAAAACCGCCGCGGCTCGCTCAGCATCGACGACGAGGGCACGCCGACGCAGGAAAATATCCTCATCGAGGATGGTATCCTCAAGGGCTATATGCAGGACCGGCTCAATGCCCGGCTGATGGGCGTCCCCGCCACCGGCAACGGCCGCCGCGAAAGCTATGCCCATGCGCCGATGCCGCGGATGACCAACACCTTCATGCGCGGTGGCAATGACGATCCGGGCGAGCTCCTGTCGCGCGTCAAATCGGGTATCTTCGCAAAAAGCTTCGGTGGCGGGCAGGTCGATATCGTCTCGGGCAAGTTCGTCTTCACCTGCACCGAAGCCTACCGGATCGAAAACGGCAAGCTCGGCGCGCCGATCAAGGGGGCGACACTGATCGGCGACGGCCCGAGCGTGCTCACCAAGGTGCTCGGCATCGGCAACGACATGGCACTCGACGAAGGCATCGGCATGTGTGGCAAGGGCGGGCAGTCGGTGCCCGCAGGCGTCGGGCAGCCGACTTTGTTAGTTGATGGGCTGACCGTGGGCGGGACGGCGGCTTAGAGTGAGCGGTCAGTCGGACAGCTGGTCACGTAGAAGTTGCGCGATGTACGCTTCCAACTCAGACACGTCCAAGTTGCCCGCTTCCCAAGCTTTGTCGGCGGAACGAAGCGCTTCATAATAAGCTGGCCGATTTTCCCGAATACGTTCCGGAACAATTTTTGATCCGCTAAGCAGCCCACCATATCTAGCACATAGCAAGTAGTAGCATACCGCTCGCGCCGTCCTACCATTGCCCTCAATGAATGGATGAATCCAATTCAGCCGCCAAAGGCCATATGCTGCAAGTTGAGTAGGCCCTAAGTTAAACCAGTTCTCGTGTATGAACGATACGAATCGGTCCATGAGATCGGGTACGTCTTTGAAGTGCGGCGGAATGTGGTTCCCCACGTAAATCGGCTCATTGCGGAACCTCCCACCAAACTGCGATATGTTAGCAACAGCCACGTGATTTAGAGCCCAAAGCACATACTTATCAAGAGAATACGGGCCTTGAGAAAGGCCAATCTCAATGCAGTTCACCAGCAGATCATATTGCCGGATCAAGTTTCTCTCTTGCACACGCGCGTAGAGTTCTGGGTGTTGTTCTTCTGATACCAACATAAAAAAGTGGGCCCGGTTTCCCGAGCCCATCCTTAACCGGCGGGTTGCAGTCTAAAGCTGTTTATCGCCTTCCGAACACTATCTTTTGAGATAAACTCGGAATCGGGGGCATTGCCATACGCGAAACTAACTCTTTGCTCGGCAAGCTGCGCATCTGTCATAGGTTTCGACAGTGCATTTTTTACCATGCAATCCAGTTCGTCTCGTGCTGGCTTCGGCCCAATCATTGGCTTTCGCGCAGCCATTCGCATTCTCCCTCGGGCAAAACCAAACCGAACTCGGAATGGGACGTACATATGAATCGTTACCGAATTGTCTGCAAGCGGAATGCTAAGCATAATTGGAATTACGACCAAAAATTGGGGAACTATATACCTAACTAGCCAAAAAGCGCTTGACGGGGGCAAACGGCTTGGCTAGTTAGAGTTCATGACCGACAAGCCCGAAACCATCAGCCTCTATCAATTCTTCCAGCGCTTTCCCGGTGAAGCCGAAGCGCGGGCCTATTTCGAGCAAAACCGTTGGGCTGGCGAAGTGTCTTGCCCCCATTGCGGAAGCCTCTCGGTTGCGCCGGTCAAGAGCATGAAGCCGATGCCCTACCGTTGCCGCGACTGCCGTCAGCATTTCAGCGTCCGCACTGGCACCGTTCTCGCAGAAAGCCGCTTGCCGCTGCACAAGTGGCTGATGGCGATCTACATGATGACGACGGCGCGTAAGGGTATCCCATCGACGCAAATGGCGCGCGAACTAGGCATCACTCAAAAGTCGGCATGGTTTCTCGCGCAGCGCATTCGCGAAACTTGGCTGGGCAAATCGGAAGGCGACATGGGCGCGCACTTGCAAGCCGACGAAGCTTTCATTGGCGGCAAGGAGAAGAACAAGCACGGTGACAAAAAGCTTCACGCCGGTCGCGGCGGCGTCGGTAAGGTGGCGGTCGTCGGGATCCGCGACGAGAACGATCAAGTCCGCGCCAAGCCGGTCGCCGACACATCCGCAAAAACCCTTGTTGGCTTCATTCAGGACAATGCGCCTGCTGGCGCTTCAATCGTGACCGACGAATTTTCGGCCTATCGCAGCCTCACGGCCAAAGGGTTCATTCACCACACCGTCAATCACAGCGCGGGCGAATATGTCCGACACTATTGCATCCACACGAACGGCATCGAAAGCTTCTGGGCGCTGCTCAAGCGCGGCCACTACGGCGTCTATCACTTCATGTCGCCGAAGCACCTTCACCGCTACGTTAACGAGTTTTCGTTCCGCCATAACACCGCAAAAGGCGGCACAATGGCATTCATCGACGCGACGATCAGCCAAATGCTGGGCAAGCGTCTCACGTATAAGGCTTTGACCAATGGCTGATAAAATCATCGAACCGATCGCTGCGGATTTTGACGATGTTGCCCGCGCCATGACATTTGCGCCGGATCCGCCCGCAAAACCCGTCGCCGCGACCCATCGGGGAATCCTTCCTATCGGCGGCTTACAGCTTGAGGTTTACGTTCTTGAGGATGGTCGGCGAGTTTTTGCCAAACGTGGCATGGCTCGCGCACTTGGCTTGAAATCGGAAGGTGGGAATGCATTTCTCAAGACGCTGGGTGGGAAGAAGCTCGGATCCGAAATTACCGAAGAACTTCGTGAAAACCTAGAAAATCCAATCGTTTTTGAGATCGTAGGGGCGGATCCAGGCCATGGATTTGAAGCCGAAACGCTTGTCGATGTCTGCAAAGCCGTTGTTCGTGCTGATGATGCCGGGAAGCTGCTAGAATCGCAAAAGCCGATGGCCCACCAAGCACGTGCGATCATTAACGCGCTCGCCAAGGTTGGTATCGCCGCACTGATTGACGAGGCCACTGGCTATCAGACCGAACGCAGCCCTGACGCACTTCGCCTACTGGTCCAAGCCTACATCGAGAAGGAAAAGCGTGAGTGGGAAAAGGAGTTTCCCGATGACTTCTATCTGACTCTGAACAAGGTTTACGGATCCGATCCCTACATCGCAAAGGCCAGCGGCTCGCTGGTTATCAACAAGCCCCAACACTTCGGCAACTTCACGAACAAGTATGTCTATGGGCCGCTTGAGGACGGGGAAGTGCTTAAAGAGCTTCAACGCCTCAACCCGAAGATCGCTATCACAGGATCCCGCAAGGACAAGCTGCACTCTTTCATGAGCAAGGGGTTCGGCCTCGAAAAGCTTCGTGAGCAGCGCCAAGAGGTTCTGACAATGCTGAAACTGTCGGACGACATTGACGACTTCAAACGGCTCTACGAGAAGCGGTTTGGGCCGATGGATGCCCAGTGGACGTTTTTTTCGGAATTTCGAAAAGGCTAATGGGTTGCGCTCGCAATTGATTCTGCGAAACTCCCGCAATCCAACTTAGGAGAAATCAAATGCCCAACAAGGCAGGCCGTTCTACCGAGCATGATATCGCCTTGGCCGTCCTTCGCTATTTGGACAGCACGCCATCCGGAGAGGCGTCGATTGCTGAGATAAAGCAGCACGTTCCCAACTTCATCAACCTCACGGCACCCGACCTAGAGCAGTCTCCAACAAGGGACAACGAGCAGGTGTGGGAACAACAAGTGCGCAATATCATTAGCCATCGCCAAACGGACGGCAACGCAATCCAAGACGGGCTGCTCTCATACTCTCCAGCAGCTATGGGGATAACCGATGCTGGACGTTTCTGGGTGAAGAAGAAAGCCTAGCCGTAGAGTGCCTTATAGCCCGGCTTAAGCCACTTCAACTCGGTCCCGCTGGTCGCGTCCTTATCCCATACAAACCATGCGTAAGCGGTCGTCCCTGTCCCCTTTTGCACAGCCCCGGCGGGGTAGAAGGTGATTCGTTCGCTGAACACCCAAACGCGCGATGGCGGCGCATCGGTGAAGATCGTTCGCTGGCGGTTGGCCCCTTCCAAGAACGCTAGCCGCAGAAGTAGCGCAAATTTCCTGTCAGCGCTCTCCAATCCCGATCGCGCGAACCCTTCTGCTGCGTTGTAGGGCGGGTTCGTAACGATGTTGGCAGTTCGGCGACGATGGCCGTTGAGAAAATCCACTCCAGCATCACCATAGCCACGGTCGTAGAGATCAGAACTGATCACCGTGTTGCCCGTGGTTTCCAAGACCTCGGACATGGCACCGTTGCCGCACGCACTTTCCCAGATATCCCCCCTGAAATCTTCATTGTCGATCAGGGCGTGAGTGGCCCAAGCGGGCGTAGGAAAGAAGTCGGGGCCGTCTAGGTCGGCGAACCGTTTCATCGTCGGCTTGAACCCGCCGTTAAGGTTATATGTGGCGTCCATACAGAAAATATAGCAGAATCAGCAGCTTAGTCAAATTTAGCTAAGTGATTCAATCGACTCGATTTTTGTGCGTTCGGCCCGCCGGACACGGGGCGACGCAAAGAAGGCGGATCCTGAGGACTGGCCGAGGATCCAACGCCGGTGGCTAGCTAGATATATAGTTCCCAAAAATTGCGTAGCCAGTTATATGTCCGATTTCACCGACCACGTCACCGACGACCATGCCGGCTTGGCTGGGGCGTGCCGCTGATGACATTCGAACGCGAAAGCCAAACCCTCAAGAAGTTTGCGCAGAACTGTTCAGATTCCGAGTTGCTGGCCTATCAACGGAATCGCAACAAGAGCATCGACGGGCTACCGTTTCGTTTGCAGGACCGCATTCCGCATGAATGCCCGTTTCTTAGGCAGATCTTCGTTCGCAGCTGCACAATCGATCGGCAACCGAACGCGACGGTACCCCGATCTCTCTCCCCAGCGCCATCTGGCACGGCCCTTGCTGCGTTTCGACAAACACAGCCTAGGGGGCGGCATGAAACTCGTTGTTGCAATCATCAAACCATTCAAGCTCGACGAGGTGCGCGAGAGCCTCACCGAGCTTGGCGTGACAGGCATGACCGTCACCGAGGTCAAGGGCTTCGGCCGTCAGAAGGGGCAGACCGAGATTTATCGCGGTGCCGAATATTCGACCAACATGGTGCCCAAGCTCAAGATCGAAGTGGCCTGCCCGACCGATCTTGCGCCGCGCGTCGTCGAGGCGATCCAGGCCGCGGCGAATACCGGTGCGATCGGCGACGGCAAGATTTTCGTGCTCGAGATCGGAGAAGCCGTGCGCATCCGCACCGGCGAAACCGACAATAACGCGCTCTAGAACAACAGGGGGACGTATGAAGATACTACACAGGCTGGCAGGATTGGCAGCGGCGCTGCTTGCAAGCCCCGCCTTCGCGCAGGACGGCCCGATCAAGGCACCCACGGTCGAGCAGATGGCCGGAATGGTCGACAAGGGCGACACCGCCTGGATGCTCGTCTCCTCGGCGCTCGTGCTGATGATGTCGGTCCCCGCGCTTGCGCTGTTCTACGGCGGGCTGGTGCGCACCAAGAACATGCTGAGCGTGCTCATGCAGGTGTTCATGATCGTGAGCATCGCAGCACTCGTCTGGGTCGGCTGGGGCTATACGATGGCGTTCACGTCGACGAACAGCATCGCGCCTGCCTTCATCGGCGGCTTCGACAAGGCGTTTCTGGCGAATGTCACCTCGGGTACCTATGCCGCGACGTTCAGCAACAACGTCTATCTTCCCGAATTCGTCTTCGTCGTCTTCCAGATGACCTTCGCGTGCATCACGCCTGCGCTCATCGTCGGCGCGTTCGCCGAGCGGATCAAATTCTCGGCGCTGATGATCTTCACGGTCGCGTGGCTGACGCTTGTCTATTTCCCGATCGCACACATGGTCTGGTACTGGGCGGGCCCGGACTTCCTGCCTGACGCGCCGACCGATTATGGGCTGCTCTGGGGCATGGGCGCGCTCGACTTCGCTGGCGGCACTGTCGTGCACATCAACGCGGGCATCGCCGGGCTCGTCGGCTGCCTCATCGTCGGCAAGCGCGTCGGCTTCGGCAAGGAAGCGACGCCGCCGCACTCGCTAACCATGACGATGATCGGCGCCTCGCTGCTCTGGGTCGGCTGGTTCGGCTTCAACGCCGGATCGAACCTCGAAGCCAACGCTGTCACCGCAGTGGCCTTCATCAACACCTTCGTTGCAACCGCCGCAGCGGCCGTCGCCTGGGCGCTGGTCGAACAGCTCCACCATGGTCGGCCGTCGCTGCTTGGTGCAGCAACTGGCGCGGTGGCAGGCCTTGTCGCGATCACCCCGGCGTCGGGTTTCGCCGCACCGGGAACGGCGATCATCCTCGGCTTCGTCGTATCGCCGATCTGCTACCTGTTCGTCTCGACGATCAAGAACGCCTTCAAGTACGACGACACGCTCGACGTGTTCGGCGTCCACTGCGTCGGCGGTATCGTGGGTGCGCTCGGCACCGCGATCGTCGCGGCACCCAGCCTCGGCGGGCAAGGCTATTTCGACTACAAGGTTTTCCCTGCCGTCGCGATCGCGCCGGAGGCTTACGATACTGCGGGCCAGCTCCTGATCCAGGCGCAGGCCGTCGGCATCACTTTGCTCTGGTCGGGCATCGTCTCGGCGATCCTTTTCTACGCGTTGAAACTCACCATCGGCCTGCGCCCGAGCGAGGAGGCCGAGCGCGAAGGGCTCGACCTCACCGAACACGGCGAGCGCGCCTATAATTATTGACGAGCTTGGGGTGTCGGCGGCGGTCCTCTCCCCGCTCCGTCGCCACCCCAAACCAGGTTCCTCCTGCGAACCCCTGCCCCGGAAAGAGCAATCTTTCCGGGGCATTTTTGCCGCATGATGATGCGCGAATGCCACGGTGACGCAACAATCGGCGGATCGGCCTTGAGCATGCGCGGTTCGCGACATAGGTCCCCGTTCACTTATTGATCCGGGAGATACCGCATGAAGACCATGAGCCGCACATTGCTGGGCGCGTCAGCACTGGCCGTGTCGATCGCAGCCGCAAACCCCGCATTCGCGCAGGACGCAGCCGATCCGGTCGATGGCAACGAAATCATCGTCACCGCAAACAAGCGCGCCAGCACGATCCAGGACATTCCCTTTTCGATCAACGCGCAGACCGAGGCCGACATCCGCCGCTCGGGCGCGACGACGATCGAGGATCTCTCGCGCAACGTGGCGGGTCTCGCCATCCAGAACCTCGGGCCGGGCCAAAGCCAAGTCGCTGTCCGCGGCGTCTCAGCAGGCCAGATCGCGCGCGACCAGCCCGGCGTGAAGGAACAGGTCGGCATCTATCTCGACGAAAGCGTGATCTCGCTCTCGCTCTTCACCCCCGATCTTGACCTGTTCGACTTGAACCGCGTCGAAACACTGCGCGGGCCGCAGGGCACGCTCTTCGGCTCGGGTTCGGTCGGCGGCACGATCCGCTACATCACCAACCAGCCGAACACCGACGCCGTCTCGGGCGCGATCGAGGGCAACATCAACACCGTCGATGAAAACGACATCGGTGGCCATCTGAAGGGCGCGATCAATCTGCCCGTCACCGACAGCATCGCGCTGCGCGCGGTCGGATACTACACGAAATATGCGGGCTTCATCGACGCACGCCGCGAGGGCGGCGCGATCGACGAGGACGTCAACGACGGCAAGCGCTACGGTGGCCGCCTCGCACTGCGGATCGAGGCCAGCGACACGGTCTCGATCACACCGCGTTTCATTTTCCAGCGGATCGAAGTCAACGGCTTCAACCGCCAGGAGCGCTTCAACCTTTACGCCAACCCGTTCACGACGACGCGGCCCGCCGTCACGTTCAACGAACGCGAACAGTTCCTGCTGCTCGGCGAGCGGTTCACCGACGAAGTGCGGATCGCCGATCTGACCATTCAGGCCGAACTCGGCGGCGTCGATATCACGTCGGTGTCGAGCTACACCAAGCGCGACATCCTCGTCAGCCGCGACGCCAGCGCGCTTACGGGGAGCGTCTCGGTGGATCTCGGGTTCCCCACGGCCGGCGTCCTGCTCCCGTCCAACCTGCGCGACACGACCGATGTGAAGGCCCTCACTCAGGAAATCCGGCTTGCGTCGAGCTACGAAAGCCCGTTCCAGTGGGTTGTCGGCGGGTTTTACGCCAACACCGAACGGACCTACACGCAGCGGTTGCCGACCCCGGGCTATGACGCCTTTACGGACGCGCGCTTCGGGGCCGGAACGTCGGTCGCGGTTGCCAACGGCTTCCCGCTGGAGTCACCCTACAACGCCGATATCCCCTACACGCTGAAGCAGCTCGCCATTTTCGGCGAAGCCAGCCTCGAGCTTGCCGAGGTCTTCAAGATCACGGCGGGCGGGCGGTATTATGCCTACAATGAGGAACGGACGTTCAAATCGGGCGGCCTGTTCGCCAATGGCGACAACAACCTCGATCGCACCGAATCGACCGGCTTCTCGCCGCGCCTGCTGCTCAGCTACGAAGCGTCGGACCGGATCACGTTCAACGCGCAGGCCGCCAAAGGCTTCCGTCTCGGCGGGGTCAACGATCCGCTGAATATCCCGCTCTGTTCGGGCGGCGCGACCGGACCCGATGCCGCGACCTTTGGCAACCGCCCGCGTTACGGTGACGAGACGCTGTGGAACTATGAAGGCGGCGTGAAGGCGCAATTCGGCGGCATCACGTTCAACGCGGCCGGCTTCTACACCGATATCAAGAACCTGCAGGTGACGGCCGATGCCGGCAGTTGCTCGTCGCGCATCGTGTTCAACGTGCCCAAGGCGCACACGATGGGCGTCGAGGTCGAAATTTCGGCGCAGCCGGTGCGCGGCCTCGAACTCAATGTATCGGGCAGCCTGCTCGAAGCCCGGTTCGACTCCACACTGACACGGCCGGACGGGTCGGTCATCGAAGGGATCAAGGACGGCAACCGCTTGCCGTCGGTGCCCGAGTTCCAGATCTCGGCCAACGCCAGCTACACCTTCCCGCTGGGTGGCAGTGCAAACGGCAGCCTCTCGGCCTCGTTCCAGCACATCGGCAGCCGCTTCACGCAACCCGGCGATCAGGAAAACAACCCGCGCACCTTCGTAAGCGGGCTCGCATTCGGTGGCGCGACCGGCACGGCGTCGACCGTTCTCGATCTCAAGCTGCCATCGTATCAGCTGGTGAACCTGCGCGCGGGTATCGAATTCGCCGAGAGCTTTGACGTGTCGATCTACGTCAACAACCTGCTCGATGAAAACGCGCTCCTCGCCTTCGACCGCGAACGCGGCGGCCGCGCCCGCCTCGGCTTCAGCACGAACAGCCCGCGCACGATCGGCATCACGGCACGCAAGACGTTCTAACTGCCTCTCCCCTCCCGGCTTTCCGGTAGGGGCCGGGGGTGGGTTCTTCTTCATCCAGCAAAGTGCCGATTCCAAAGGCAAGAAGAGCCACCCCCAGCCCCTCCACGAAGGCGTGGAAGGGAGCCGATATCGCTTGGTCCCGAATGCGATCTGCTTGACCTGACCCGTAGTCCTGAGCCTGTCGAAGGACGGTTAACGCAAACCGTCCTTCGACAGGCTCAGGACTGCGGCCTTTGCAAATTCGATCGCGCTTATCGCGCCAGATCGGCACGCACAAAATCAGCGCAGCGCTCGCCGATCATGATCGTCGGCGCATTGGTGTTCCCCGAAACGATCCGCGGCATCACAGAGGCATCGGCGACGTAAAGCCCCGCAACCCCGCGCACGCGCAACTGCGGGTCGCACACCGCATCGTCGTCCGCTCCCATCCGCGCCGTGCCGACCGCATGGTAGATGGTATCGGCGCGATTGCGGATCAGCGCCTCGAGCGCCGCCTCGTTGGAAAACGGATTGCGATCGCGCCCGCGATACGCGGTCATCGGCGGCGCTTCCATGATCCGATACATCGCCTTCACGCCCTTCTTGAGCAGTGCCATATCGCGTGGATCGGAGAGGAACGCCGGATCGATCAGCGGCGCATCGCCCGCCCTTGCCGAAGCCAGCCGCACCGTCCCCCGGCTCTCGGGCCGCAGCACGCAAACGTGCCCGCTATAGCCGTGCGCCTTGACCACGGTGCGGCCATGATCCTCGAGTGCCACAGGGAAGAAATGCAGCTGCACATCAGGCGCAGGCGCATCCGGCTCGAGCTTGAGAAAGCCTCCCGCCTCGGCATAATTCGTCGTCATCGGGCCGCTGCGTTTGCGAAACCACTCGACCACCGCCCAGGCCGAATTCCACATCCCCGTCAGCGACTGCCCCAGAAAGCGCGTGTCGTCGCACTCGAACGCCGCCGAATAATCGAGATGGTCCTGCAGATTTCCGCCCACCTCCGCGCGGTCGACCTGCACCGCGATCCCGTGCGCGCGCAGATGCTCGGCCGGCCCGATCCCCGACAGCATCAGAAGTTGCGGCGTGCCGAACGCCCCCGCCGCCAGCACGACCGCCCGCCGTGCCCGCACACTGCCGGCCTTGCCCTTGCGTGCATAGGCAATGCCCGCCGCGCGCCCGTCCTCGAACAGGACACGCTCGACCGTCACATCGGTCATCACGTCCAGATGCCCCCGCGCGACCGCCGGTTCGACAAAGGCGCGCGCTGCCGACCAGCGCTCGCCATTGTGCTGGGTCACTTGAAACAGCCCGATCCCCTCCTGCCGCGCGCCGTTGAAATCGTCGTTGCGCGCGATCTGGAGCGACGCGCCCGCCTCGACGAAATCGAGGCTGCCGGGATTGGGCGAGATCAGGTCGTTGACCCACAGCGGCCCGTCGCCGCCATGAAATTCATCGGCCCCGCGCACATGACGCTCGGCCGCTTTGAACCAGGGCAGGACATCGGCATACGACCAGCCAGTGCAGCCCAGCGCCGCCCAATTGTCGTAATCCCAGGCATTGCCACGGATGTAGACCATGCCGTTGATGGCACTCGATCCGCCAAGCCCGCGCCCACGCGGCTGATAGCCGCGCCGCCCGTTGAGCCCGGCTTGCGGCACGGTCTCGAAGCCCCAGTTGGTCCTGGGCGTCTGAAACGCGACGAAGCCCGGAATGATCGTGCGATACCCGGTATTGCGCCCGCCCGCCTCGATCAGGCAGACGCTATAGCGCCCGCCCTCGCTCAGCCGCCCGGCGGCAGCACTGCCGCCTGAGCCTGCGCCGACGACGACGATATCGAATTCCTCGATGCTCTGCGGCAACCCTCGCGCTCCTCCCGCGTCGCCGGATCATGCCCGCCGTATCGCTCGGGTTGCAGCTTGCAACGCGCCGCTGTCGGCGACAAGTCCCTAAAGCGAGGCGATCTCGCTACCGCTGCTTGGCAAGCAGATCGATAAGCGCTTCAATCGGCGTAAGATCATAGCCCGCCTCCGCGGCCTTGGCCTGCAGCGTCGCCTTGTCGTCGCCCAGTTGCGTCCGCGCCAGCGCCCAGAGCAATGTCGAACGCGTCCCAGAACGGCAGTAGGCGAGCACCGGCCCGCGCGCCCCATCAAGCGCGTGCGCCATCGCGTCGACTTGCGGGCCCGAAAATCCGGCATGCGTCACGGGGATCGCGCAATAATTGAGGCCAGCCGCGCGTGCGGCGGCTTTGATCGCATCCCCCTGCGGCGCATCGGGCTCCTCGCCGTCGGGGCGGTTATTGACGATCAGGACAATGCCCTGCCGCGCGGCTTCCGCAACGTCATCGATCGCGAGCTGCGGCGCGACCAGCACGGCATCGTCGAGCTTGCGAAACATCCACCTGCCTCCCGTATCAGTTGAACAATCTTGATTCCCCTCCCGGCCTTCCGGGAGGGGCTAGGGGTGGGTTCTTCTTCGCTCGGTTGCCGTCCAAGACTAGAAGAACCACCCCCAGCCCCTCCACGAAGGCGTGGAGGGGAGTTCGAATGGTCCACCCGCATCAATGCGCCCTAATCACATTCAGAAACGCATCGCTATAGGCCTCGAGCTTGCGCGCGCCGACACCAGTGATCCGCCCCAGCGCGGCAAGCGACGCAGGACGCGCCTCAGCCATTTCGCGCAGCGTCGAATCATGGAAGATCACATAAGGCGGCAGCCCGGCCTTGCTCGCCAGCGTTCGCCTGCAGTCGCGCAACGCCTCGAACAGCGGATCGCCGACCGGGTTCGGCACGCCGCCCCGCCGGTCACGCGCCCGCTCGCGCTTGGGCGGCACGACCACCATCACCTGACCCTCGCCTTTCAGGATTGCGCGCGCATCGCCGCCCAGCGCCAGCCCGCCATGTTCGGTCGCGATCACGCTGCCGCGCGCCTGTAGCGCCCGTGCCACCGGCTTGATTAGCGCCGCCTCGTCGCCATTCACGATACCATAAACCGACAGCCGGTCATGTCCGCGCTGCAGCACGCGATCGTCGCGCGCACCGGTCAGCACGCGCTCGATATGCTGGACGCCGAAGCTCTGCCCGGTGCGGTAGATGGCAGACAACAACTTGCGCGCCACTTCGGTCGCATCGATCACGCCCGGCGCATCGAGGCAATTGTCGCAATTGCCGCACCGCTCGGGCGGCTCCTCGCCGAAATGCCGCAGCAGCACGGCGCGCCTGCATCCGGCCGTTTCGACGAGCGCGGCGAGAGCATCGATCCGCGCCGTTTCCTGTGCGCGCCGATCGTCGGGCACTTCGCGCAGCCGCTGCCGCGCGAGCGTGAAATCGCCTGCCGACCAGAACAAATGCGCCACTGCGGGATCGCCGTCGCGCCCCGCGCGCCCGCTTTCCTGATAAAAGCTCTCGATCGATTTCGGCAGCCCGGCATGCGCGACCAGCCGCACATCGGGCTTGTCGATCCCCATGCCGAACGCCACCGTCGCCACCATCGTCATGTCTTCCGAGCGCACGAACGCCGCCTGCGCCGCGCTGCGCTGATCGGGCTCCATGCCCGCATGATAGAAGCGCGCCGAACTCCCTTGCGCGCCCAGTTGCCCGGCAAGCTTCTCGGTCCCGTCGCGCGTCGGTGCATAGACGATGCCCGCGCCCGGCGTCGCGCGCACGAGCGCTGCGATATCGCGCGCCTTGGCGGTCGTCTCGGTCACGGCGTAGCGGATATTGGGCCGATCGAACCCGGCGACGATCAGGCCGTCACCCGGGATCCCCAACTGCTGACAGATATCGGCGCGGGTATGGGCGTCGGCCGTCGCCGTCAGCGCGAGGCGCGGGACGCTGCCAAAATCATCGAGCAGCGGGCGCAGCAGGCGATAATCGGGGCGGAAATCATGCCCCCATTCGCTCACGCAATGCGCCTCGTCGATCGCGAACAGGCACAACGGCGCCTCGCGCAGCAGCCCGCGAAATGCCTCCTGCGACGCACGCTCGGGGGCGGCATACAGCAGATCGAGCGCCCCGTCGCGGAAGCGCGCCATCGTCTCGGCACGATTGCTGTCCGCCGAGGTCAGCGTCGCCGCCCGAATGCCAACCGCCTCGGCGGCGCGCAACTGATCGTGCATCAGCGCGATCAGCGGCGAGATCACCACACACGTCCCCGGCAGCGCAACCGCCGGCAATTGATAGCACAGCGACTTCCCCGCGCCCGTCGGCATGATCGCAGCGGTATGCGCCCCCGCCATCACCCGCCCCACGACGCGCTCCTGCATCCCCCGGAACGCAGGAAAGCCGAACGTCGTCTGGAGGATGCCGAGGGGATCAGCCATCTCAGCCATGAAAGCCCAAAAAGATAAGTGTGGCGCGCTCAATCCGCTCTAGGTCGGAGGCATCGATATGCCCGATGATGGTGCCCAGATCTTCGCGTCTGACGGTCGTAACAGCATCGACCATGGCATAGAAGGTTACGCGTAGTTGGTTCAGCTGGCTCGGTTCGACCGCGATCCGCATGTCGAGCGCATCATCGAACTGGCTGGTGAAACCGATGAGCGTCGCAGTTCGCAGAGGTTCGAAATAGTCCGACTGAAGGATCAACGATGGACGGGGCTTGCTCCCGAATGCGGTCTGGGCGGCGACGCTGACGATATCGCCGCGCCTCACGGCGGGCCACCTGGACCCCAATCATATTCCTCCTCTGGCCAATAACGCACGGCCTCGATGAACGCCATGTCCTCCTCGAAGCTGGCACGCCGGTTCAGCCGCTCACATTGAGCGCGCACCCGTTGACGGAAGCTTTCGGGTTCGATCACGGGCAGCCAAAAAGTGCGCGGTCGCAGTCCTTGCGCACGCAACGTCGCACGTCGCTTTGCGACCCGCTCGGCACCAGACATGGGACGGACGCTGGACATCCAACTTGCGTTACACGTAACGTGCGCTTCTAGCAACGCTATTCCGCCGCCACCGCCTCGTCCTGCTCGGCCTGTTGCCTTGCCCACATATCGGCATATAGCCCGCCGCGCGCCAGCAACGCCGCATGCGCACCCCGCTCGACCACTTGTCCCGCCTCCAGCACCACGATCTCGTCGGCATCGACGATCGTCGACAGCCGGTGCGCGATCACGATCGTCGTGCGCTGCGCCGCCAGCCGCTTGAGCGTCGTCTGGATTTCGGCCTCGGTGCGGCTGTCGAGTGCGCTCGTCGCTTCATCGAGGATCAGGATCGGCGGGTTTTTCAGCAGCGTGCGCGCAATCGCCACGCGCTGCTTCTCGCCGCCTGAGAGCTTGAGCCCGCGCTCACCGACCCGCGTGGCATATTGATCGGGCGTCGAGGCGATGAAGCCGTGGATCGCGGCCCCACGCGCTGCCGCCTCAATTTCGCCCTGCAAAGCGCCCTCGCGGCCATAGCCGATGTTGTAGCCGATGGTATCGTTGAACAGCACGGTATCCTGCGGGACGATCCCGATCTGCGCGCGCAAGCTCGATTGCGTCACGTCACGCAGATCCTGCCCGTCGATCGTGATGCGCCCGCCCGTCACGTCGTAAAAGCGGTAGAGCAGCCGCGCGAGCGTCGATTTGCCTGCGCCCGATGGGCCGACGACGGCCAGTGTTCCCCCTGCGGGAACTTCGAAATCCAGGCCCTTGAGGATGATCCGCTCGGGATCATAGGCAAACACCACATTCTCGAAGCGCACCGCCCCCGGCCCGACCTTCAGCGGCAATGCCCCCGGGCTATCGACAATCTCGGCGGGCGTATCAGCCAGCTCGAACATCGCCGCCATATCGACGAGGCCCTGCCGGATCGTGCGGTAAACCATGCCGAGCATGTCGAGCGGGCGAAAAAGCTGCGCGAGCAGTGTATTGACCACCACGACTTCGCCCGGCGTAAAGCGCCCCGCGCTCCATCCCCAGACGACATAGCCCATGGCGCCGAACATGAGCAGGTTGGTGATCAGCGACTGGCCGATATTGAGCCACGCCAGCGACGTCTCGACCTTGACCGTGGTGCGCGCCAGCGCAGCGGTCGCCTGCGCATAGGCGGCTTCCTCGCGCGTTTCGGCATTGAAATATTTGACTGTTTCGTAGTTCAACAGCGAATCGACCGCGCGCGCCGTCGTCATCGTATCATGCTCGGCCCATTGCTCGCGCAGCCGCGTGCGCCACTCGGTCATCTGCTGGGTGAAGGCGACATAGGCGACGACTGCAATCCCGGTGACGATCACGAGCACCGCGCCGAACTCGATCGCAAACAGGATCAGCACGATCGCGAGCTGGAATAGCGTCGGCACGATGTTGAACAGGAGGAAGTAGAGCATCGTGTCGATGCTCTTGGTGCCGCGCTCGATCACCTTGGTGACGGCACCGGTGCGCCGCTGCAGGTGAAAGCGCAGCGAAAGCCGGTGAAGATGGGCGAACACATTGTCGGCGAGCCGCCGCGTCGCGTCTTGCCCCACGCTTTCGAAGATGCCGTTGCGCAGATTGTCGAGCACGACGCCAGTAAAGCGCGCACCGGCATAGGCGGCGATCAGCGCGATCGCGATCGCAATCCCCGCGTCCTGCCCCGCCACCAGCCGGTCGATCGCCGCACCATAAGCTTTCGGCATCACCAGCGTCGTCACCAGGATCGAGGCGAGCACGAGCAGCATCGACACCACCACCCGCACGCGCAGCCCAAAGTCCTCCCTCGGCCAGAGATAGGGAAGGAAGCGGCGCAGCGTCGTCAGGCTGGCGGGCGCGTCGGGGGTTTCGGACAGGGGGGGCACGCGCGGCATATGGCGCGCACGCGAACGGCGTGCAACGACGTCAGGGCAAATCGGTCACGATCATGCGACACGGCGCGGTCGCGCGTTCGGGGCAGGCCCGCGCGCGCGGCTTGGGCACAGGGTCGCCCGCAGTCTTGGGTGACGACACCTGCCCCTCTTTTGTCAGGCGCGCGCCCGACACGATCGTTGCCCGCGCCGTGACGACGACTGCGGAACGCGGGACCGGCGCGGGCACCGAAGCGCTCGCGATCGCCGGAGCGGCGGCGAGAAGGGTGGCGAGACGCATGCGCGCGACGCTACCGAGAGCGCGCGGGCGGCGGCTATCCATGAACGCGAGTTTGCCTGTGTCGCAACAGGACTGTCCCGATACGAGACAGAATGAACGGGCGGCTGGAGGCACCATGAGCAGTGCAACGGCTGGGCGCGTGACAACTTTAGTCGACGCAACACTTCCGCTATGGCGGGCGTGCCACGCCGAAGGACTCGTCGATCATGCGCCACGTTTCACTTTTCGGGCTCCTCGCCCTGGCCATCACCGCGCCGGTGCAAGCGGCGTTGCCAGTGGGGGCCAAAGCGCCCGATTTCGTCACGCGGGGCGCGCGCGCGGGCAAGCCGTTCGCGTTCCAGCTCGCCTCCGCGCTCAAGCGTGGTCCCGTCGTCCTGTTCTTCTTCCCCGCCGCCTTCACGCCCGGGTGCACGATCGAGGCGCGACGATTTGCCGAGGCTGCCGACGACTTTGCCAAGGCCGGCGCAACGTTGATCGGCCTCTCCGCCGATCCGCTGGAGACGCTCGCGCGCTTCTCGATCGAAGAATGCCGCAGCAAATTCCCGGTCGCGGTGGCGACGCCCGCCATGATCGAAGGCTTTGACGTTCGGCTCGCAACGACTGCACAATCGAATCGTACGTCCTATGTCATCAATCGCAACGGCCGGATTGCTTTCGCCTACGCGGCAAAATCACCCGATGGTCACGTCGAGGGAACGCTTGCGGCCGTTCGCGCCATGGCGCGCCCGACAAAATAAGCACGTCTTTAATCTGCCCTAAACCGAACCTCGTGCACAGCGCATGGGCGTGAGATTCGGGATGCGCGCCGCGGATGGGGCCAAGGGATGAGAACGAACGTGTTGCGTAGGGACGCGCGCCGAACGATGCGGCTTGACGTTCGGCTTCAGGCCGGGCTGCGCGAACCCGGGTCGGGCCAGAAGTTCGAAGTCGACGTCATCGATCTCTCGATGACGGGCATGCGCTTCGAAACGAGCTTCACGCTGAAGCCCGGCGCACGCGTATTCATCAGCTTTCCGGGCCTTGCGTCGATCGAAGCGACCGTCGCCTGGGGGCGCAGCTTCATCTACGGTGCCCATTTTGATCGCGCGCTTTACGGCGCGGTCTTCGATCACATCGCGGCGCGTTACCGCAAGGAGTAAGCGGGACGGGCACCCGGCCCGGCCCGCTTGCGCGATCAGCTGAGATGCTTCGCGAGATATTTGTTCATCTCGAACATCGTAACCTTGTCATGCCCGAAGATCGGCTTCAGCTTTGCGTCCGCCAGAATTTCCCGCTTGTTCTCCGGGTTCTGCAGATTGTTTGACTTGATGTAAGCCCAGATCTTGCTGACCATGTCGCCGCGCGTCACGGTCCCGGCGCCGATGACGGCGGCCAATTCCGCCGACGGTTTCAGCGGCTGTTGCAAGGCATTGGGCTTTTTGGCGTCCGCCATTGGAGGTCCTCCCTGTCGTTTCGATGCGCCCGGCGGGCGCGGCATGCAGGGATGTAAGGCGATTGCAGCGGCGTCAAGCCGCTTTCCGGAGCGAAGCCCGTTTATGCGACATTTCGATGACCGCAATTGTAGATTATAGCCCAACGCATGACAGCAAGCAGGCGACCCCGATCTTTACTGTTTGTTAACGTTTTTCCCGTTAATAAAGATTAACGATGTCTTGCCGATCCGCCTTTGCTGCGTTGCTCGCAATCGCTGCTGTCAGCGGCTGCGCGCGTCAGTCCGCGCGTCCTGCACCGGCGGTCGCGACCAGCGTCAGTGTGGAAGCGCCCGAAACAGTTCTGTCCAAAGACTGGAAATCGGTCATCAAACCGGCCGATAGCGTGCGCCTGACCACGCTGCCGGCGATCTGGGCAACTGCCCTTGCCGAGGCGCGCAATGATCGCTTCAGCACGGCGGTCGAGGCTGAGGGTGCCCTTCTCGATCCGGACGCAGCCCTTGTGCGCGTGGCGCCGCCGCCCGGTCGCTATCGCTGCCGGATCGTTCGGATCGGGCAGGCAGCGGCCCGCTCGGGCCCGTCCTTCGCGCGTTTCAAGCCGTATTTCTGCTATATCGAGGCCGAGGGCGACCTTTTGACGTTCGTCAAAGGAACCGGGACGAAGCGGCCCGGCGGTCGGCTGTGGGCTGAAAGCGAGACCCGGCTGGTGTTTCTGGGAGCCGTGGCCGAGCGCGATCGCGATCCGCCGCCACCCTATGGTGCCGATGCGCGCCGCGACCGGGCAGGCGTGCTCGAACGGATCGGCGAGTTTCGCTGGCGGCTCACCTTGCCCGGGCGCGCACCCGACGACGCGCGCCTCGAAATGATCGAACTCATACCCGACACCCCGCCGCCGACTGAGCCCGCGCAGTGATTGCCGCAAGCGTCACGGCATGACGACGCTCTAAACCGGGTTTCAAGGCAGCCGTTAAGCCGCTCATGGTTGCCCAACCGAGTTTTACCGACGAACGGTCCAGCGAACGCCGGTGGGTCCGCGTCCGGGCGCTGATTCGCGAAGCCGGTTCGCAACGGCTCGACATCGATCTGGTCGATCTGTCGATCAACGGTTTCCGCTTCGAAAGCCTCTATGCGTTCGCGCCGGGCGCACGGGTGTTCATCTCGTTCCCGGGCCTTGCACCGCTCGAAGCGACGATCGCGTGGCGAAACAGGGATCAATACGGTTGCCGCCTGACCCATGCGCTGCATCCGGCAATTTTTGACAATCTGGCGCACCGCTTCCGCAGCTAGACGGTGCGGGCGCATGGGCCCGCACCGCCACTGCAGTCTCAGAGCACGAAGTCGCCCGAAACGAGCGGGGTCGTCGCGAACACGCGGAACGCAAAGTCCGCGACGCCGTCGCCGTTCACGTCACCCGAAACGAGGAAGCTGCCCGAAAGCCCGACCGCCGTCGAAACCAGTTCACCGGCAACGCCGCTGAAGGCCGAGACCAGCGTGAACGCATCGTCAGCCATCGTTGCGGTGTTCGCATCGATGACGCCGAGACCGATCTTGTCACCGTCGATCGCCGAAAAATCGAGGATCGTATCCTGTCCCGCAGCCGCCACAGTCGTTTCGCTGATCGCAACGAAGCGGAACAGGTCGGCACCCGCGCTTCCGCGCAGACGGTCGGCCCCCGCGCCGCCGGTCAGTTCGTCATTGTCCGCGCCGCCGGTCAGCGTATCGTTACCCGCGCCGCCGATGACGATATCGTCGCCGAGCCCGCCATCGATCACGTTGACGCCTGCGCCCCCCGAAAGCGTGTCGGCAAAGGCCGAGCCCGTCAGGTTCTCGATCGCCGCCAGCGTGTCGATGCCCGCGCCGCCCGTGTTCTGCGCCGTCGTGAAGAACAGATTGACGTTCACGCCCGCCGCCGCACTGGCATAGCTCGCAGTATCGACCCCGGCATCGCCAACCATCGTATCGTCGCCGTCGCCACCGATCAGCGTGTCGTTGCCCAGGCCGCCCTGCAGCACGTCGTTGCCGATACCCCCGTCGAGAACATTGGCCAGCGCGTTGCCGCTCAGGCGGTCGTCAAAGCTCGACCCCGTGAGGTTCTCGATGTTGAGCAGGCCATCAACGCCCGCGCCGACCGTGTTCTGCACGGTCGTGACCGAGAGATTGACGATAACGCCGCCGGTTGCCCTTGCGTAGTCGGCGGTGTCGATCCCCGTGCCGCCGTCCATCGCGTCGTCGCCCTCGCCGCCGATGAGCCGGTCGTTGCCCGCGCCACCGATCAGACCATCATTGCCGAGGCCGCCGTCAAGGATATTGGCCGCTGCGTTGCCTGACAATTGATCGTTGAAGCTCGTGCCGATCAGATTTTCCACGCCGATCGCCGTGTCGATGCCGGCCCCGCCAGTGTTCTGCGCGGTCGTGAAAAACAGGTTGAAGTTCACGCCGGCCGTCGCTGCGGAATAGTCGATCGTATCGATATTCGCGCCGCCGTCGAACGCGTCGTTGCCGTCGCCGCCGATCAGCAGATCGTCACCACTGCCGCCGACCAGGCCATCATCGCCCGTGCCGCCGAGCAGCGTGTCGTTGCCGTTGCCGCCGACCAGCCGGTCGTTCCCGGCACCGCCATCGAGAATGTTGTTTCCGGTGCTGCCCGAAAGCGTGTCGTTGAACGCCGAACCCACGAGGTTCTCAACGCCGACGATGGTGTCCTTGCCCGCGCCCAGCGTGTTCTGCAGCGTCGTGAAGAACAGGTTCACCGAGACCGCCGCCGTAGCGTCGGCATAGCTCACGGTGTCGATGTCCGCGCCACCGTCCATCGTGTCGTCGCCGAGACCGCCGATCAGCGTGTCGTTCCCGAGGCCGCCGATGAGCGCGTCATTGCCCGCCCCGCCGTCGAGGACATTGGCGCGCGCGTCGCCGCTCAACCGGTCGTTGAACGCCGATCCGGTCAGATTTTCGAAGTTGATAACCGCGTCGATGCCTTCGCCGGTATTCTGCTGCGACGTGAAGGCGAGGCCGACGATGACGCCGGTGGTCGCGTTGGCGTAGCTCAGCGTGTCGATACCGTCGCCGCCGTCCATGACGTCATTGCCAGCACCACCGAGAATGGTGTCATTGCCGAGCGCGCCGCGCAGCACGTCGTTGCCATTGCCGCCCTCGATCCGGTCGTTGCCGACCGCGCCGTTGAGATTGTCGTCGCCGTCGAACCCGAAAATCTGGTCGTCATCACCGGTGCCGACATAAACGTCGTTGCCGGGCGTTCCGTTGTAAAGTGCCATGTCGAATCTCCCTGAAGCTTGAGGCCCAATGGGAGAAAAAAACGACGCGCAAGTGACTCCGCTGCGTCAGAATCGTTGCACCTAACTCTCTTCCCCCATCCTGAGCGCGGCGATGAACGCCGCTTGGGGTATGCTCACGCTGCCATATTCGCGCATGCGCTTTTTGCCCTCTTTCTGCTTTTCGAGGAGCTTTTTCTTACGGCTCGCGTCGCCGCCATAGCATTTGGCGGTCACGTCCTTGCGCATCGCCGCGATCGTCTCGCGCGCGACCACCTTGCCGCCGATCGCCGCCTGGATCGGGATCTTGAACAGGTGGCGCGGGATCAGGTCCTTCAGCCGCTCGCACATGCCCCGGCCGCGCGTTTCGGCCGTGCCGCGGTGCACGATCATGCTCAGCGCATCGACCGGCTCGTTGTTCACGAGAATGCTCATCTTGACGAGGTCGCCCTCGCGGTGGCCGATCTGGTGATAATCGAAGCTGGCATAGCCGCGCGAGATGCTCTTCAACCGGTCGTAAAAGTCGAACACCACCTCGTTGAGCGGCAGATCATAAGTCAGCTGCGCGCGGCCGCCGACATAGGTCAGGTTCTTCTGGATGCCGCGCCGGTCCTGCCAGAGCTTCAGTATGCTGCCGAGATACTCGTCGGGCACGTAGATCGTCGCTTCGATCCACGGCTCCTCGATGCTGGCGATGCGGCTCGCATCGGGCATGTCGGCCGGATTGTGGAGCTGCAGCAGTTTCACGCCCGCCGCATCGGCATGCTGCAGGTGGATGTTATAAACGACTGACGGCGCCGTCGTGATCAGATCGAGATCATATTCACGCGTGAGCCGCTCCTGAATGATCTCGAGGTGAAGCAGCCCGAGGAACCCGCAGCGGAAGCCAAAGCCGAGCGCGGCCGAACTTTCGGTCTCGAAGCTGAAGCTCGCATCGTTGAGGCGCAGCTTCGAGATCGATTCGCGCAACTTGTCGAAGTCGTTCGCATCGGTCGGGAAGAGCCCGCAGAAAACGACCGGCTGCACTTCCTTGAACCCCGGCAGGGGCGCTGCGGCCGGGCGACGGGCATCGGTGATCGTGTCGCCGACGCGCGCCTGCGCCACATCCTTGATCTGCGCCGTGATGAAACCGATCTCGCCGGGGCCGAGCGCCTCGAGCGTCTCGATCTTGGGCCGCATGCAGCCCACCCGGTCGATCAGATGCGTCGTCCCTGCGATCATGAACTTGATTTGCTGGCCCCTGCGGATGCTCCCGTCCATGACGCGCACGAGGATGACGACACCGAGATACGGGTCATACCAGCTGTCGACCAGCATCGCTTTCAGCGGCGCATCGATATCGCCCTTGGGCGGTGGAATGCGCTCGACGATCGCATCGAGCACCGCTTCGATCCCGATCCCCGATTTGGCGCTGGTCAGCACCGCGTTCGAGGCATCGAGCCCGATGATATCCTCGATCTCCTTGCGCACCATCTCGGGCTCGGCGGCAGGCAGGTCGATCTTGTTGATGACCGGCACGATCTCGTGATTATGCTCGATCGACTGATAGACATTGGCGAGCGTCTGCGCCTCGACACCCTGCGCCGCATCGACGACCAGCAGCGCGCCTTCGCAGGCGGCCAGGCTGCGCGAGACTTCATAGGCGAAGTCGACATGGCCCGGCGTGTCCATCAAATTGAGGACATAGCCCTTCCAGTCGAGGCGCACGGTCTGCGCCTTGATCGTGATCCCGCGCTCCTTCTCGATGTCCATATTGTCGAGCACCTGCGCCGACATTTCGCGCGCGGTGAGGCCCCCCGTCGTTTGGATCAGCCGGTCGGCCAGCGTCGATTTGCCGTGATCGATATGCGCGATGATCGAGAAATTGCGGATTTTGTCGAGTGGGGTCATCGCGCGCGCCTAGCAGGCCGTGCGCCCGCGAGCAAAATCATTGCGGCGCTTCCGTCGGGATATCAGGCATGTTAGGAAAATAGGAATAAGGGTTGCGGTGTCCAAGGCCAGAGCGAAACAATCGGCTGGCAAACTTTTTGCGGGGGACTTTCCATCGTGCGCACTATGCTCGTTCCAATCCTGACCGTCGCCCTGGTCGCAACCTCGCTTCCGGCGCACGCCGCGCCGAAGCAGGCCAAGGCATCCAACGCCCAGCAGTTGCAGCAGCAGGCCATGGCCGATGTCCCGCGCTGTGTGCGCAAGCTCGGCACGATTTCGGTTGTCGACGGCGACGATCCGCGCGGCTGGACGCAGTACAGCCTGGCCCCGCCGCAGAAGCTGCTCAAGGTTCTCATCCAGCGCTCGGGCTGCTTCAATCTGGTCGATCGCGGCTCGGGCCTCCAGGCGGCCGAGCTTGAGCGCAATATCGGCGGCAATCTCGGGCTTCAGCGCCGGTCGAACGTTGGCCAGGGCCAGATCAAGGCGGCGGACTATGTGCTTGTCGCCGAAGTGCAGGCCTCGAACAGCAATTCGCAAGGGAGCGGTGCGGGCGCTGCCATCGGCGGCATGTTCGGGCCCGTCGGCGGGCTGATCGGCGGCATCCGCAGCCGCAAGCTCGAAGCGAACACCGTCCTGTCGATCACAAACGTGCGCACGACCGAAACGATCGCCACCGAAGACGGCTATGCCGCCAAGAACGACATCGGCTTCGGCGGCGGCGGCGGCATCTTCGGCGGCATCGGCGCAGCAGCAGTCGGCGGCGGCTATGACAACACCGATATCGGCCGGATCGTCACGCTGGCGTTCATCCAGGCCTACAGCAAGATCGTGACCGCGATGGGCGGCATCGCGGCCGGTTCGGCCGGCACCGCCGAAGCGGCACCGGCCAAGACGTTCACCGCGCAGGCGGCGATGACCATGCGTCGCACGGCCAGCCCCAAAGGCGCAGTCGTGCGCACGCTCACGCCAGGATCGATCGTCTATCCGACCGGCAACAAGAGCGGACTGTGGTGGGAAGTGGCCGACGAAAACGACAATGTCGGTTGGGTGCTGAACACCAAGCTCGCGCCGTCGCAGTAAAGGTCAGTACAGCAGATAGGGGCGGCGGGCTTCGCGCCACGCCGCCTCGTCGGTTGCGGCCAACCCATCGAGATCGCCGGGCTTTGCGTGGGGATCATCGAGCCATTCGCGCAAGCCCGGACCGCCGTTGATCACGTCGATCGCCAGCTTGTCTTGGACATACTCATACGGAAAATCGCGCCACAGCGGATAGTCGGGGTAAAGCCGCCGGATCGCCTTGAACGCCAGCGCCTGCATCCGCCACGGCTTGAACGCCGCGTGATCATAACCGCCCCCCTCGGCATGGATCATGACGCCACTGCACAGCGCGCCGACATGCTTGTGAAACGTCGGCTCGAACCAGACTTCGCGCAAGGCGCACCCCGCCAGCCACTGCGGCGCCAGCTTGCGCATTTCGGCAAGCACTGCGCGCGCATCGACATCGGGCGCGCCGAACAGCACTTCGAGCGGACGCGTCGTCCCGCGCCCTTCGGAGAGCGTCGTCCCCTCGAGCATGACGGTGCCCGCATAGGCCCGCGCCATGTTGAGATTGGCGGCATTGGGGCTCGGGTTGATCCAGATCCGGTCAGGCCAGCCAAAGCCGGGGGCGGCGGACGGATCATAGCCTTCCATCGCGATCACCCGGTAATCGACGTCGAGCCGGTAGTGATCGACGAACCAACGCCCCAGTTCGCCCAGCGTCAGCCCATGGCGCATCGGGATCGCCCCCGCGCCGACAAAGCTCTCCCAGCCGGGGCGCAACGCCAGCCCCTCGACCGGTCGTCCCGCCGGATTGGGCCGGTCGAGCACCCACACACTCTTGCCCGTCTGCGCCGCCGCTTCGAGCACGTAGAGCAGCGTCGTGATGAAGGTATAAATCCGGCAGCCGAGATCCTGCAAGTCGATCAAGATCGTATCGAAGCTGTCCAGCATCGCAGGTGTCGGTCGGCGCACTTCGCCGTAAAGGCTGAACACCGGAATGCCGTGCACCGGATCGAAGAAGTCCGGCGATTCGACCATATTGTCCTGCTTGTCGCCGCGCAGCCCGTGTTGCGGGCCGAATGCCGCGCTCAGCCGAATGTCGCCCAGTGCGGCAAGCGCATCGAGGCAATGGGTCAAGTCTCCGGTCACCGAAGCCGGATGCGCGAGCAGTGCAACCCGCTTCCCCGCAAGCGGCGCGCGGAGCGCAGGGTCGGCCAGCAGCCGGTCAATCCCGAACTTCATAAGCGCACCGATGGCGCGATCCGCGCAGCGAAGCAATCGCGATGATGAAAATCGGGCGCGCCCGCCGGGTGCGCCAGCGCCCAATACGCCTTCTCGCCCTCACGCGCCTCGATCACCGCCGACAGACCGAGCGCCCATTCCGCGTCAGCGCATGGCCCGTCGAGCACGCATGCGGCGTCCAGAACAATCGCATCGGGCGCTACAGTGCAGGCGATCGTCGGTGCAGCAAGTCCGTCAGTCATCGCGCTACGATATGACGAAAAACGATAGGCGGCCCACGCCGTCGAGGGCGAAAAGTTGAGTTCCCAATAGTCGGGGCTGCCGATCGGCTGGATGAAGACTTCGAAGCACGTCGTCTGCCAAAGGCCATCCGTCCGTGCTGGCGCGGCATGTGGCGGCACGATCAACGCATCGATGCTGCCCCGCAGTTCGAACCGAACGCTCAGCGCCGCTTGCGCCCGCGCGACGTCAACTGAAATCGACGCGACGGCCCCCGCCTTTGAAAGCGGATGCGCGATCAGCGCCAGCATCACCCGTCGTAATCGGCACCCAGATTCTGGTTGCGCGGGGGTGCCGCCGCCGTGAGCCGCAGGGCTTCGGCGGACTGGCTGAGCGAACCGAGTTCATCGACAACATCGTCGTCATCGATCCGCACGCGCTGCAGATTGCCGACGACAGCTTCGCGCAGCTCCTCGGGCTCGACCAGATCTTCGGCGATCTCGCGCAGCGCCACGACCGGGTTTTTGTCGCGGTCGCGATCGACGAGCAGCTCGGCTCCGCCCGAAATCTGCCGCGCGCGCTGCGCTGCAAGCAGAACCAAATCGAACCGGTTGGGAATTTTGTCGACGCAATCCTCGACCGTGACGCGCGCCATGCAGCGATTCCTTCGTAATCTACAAATCAGGTGAATTGATCGAACTAGCAGGCAAGGCCGCGCGGCGCAACCGGCTTGCCAGCGCGCACCGCAACCGCAATGGCACGCCATGGACACCCCGATCACCGTCGCCGGCAATAACCTGACGCTGCTTACCGAGGGCCCGGCGCGGCTCGACGCGCTCGTCGCGCTGATCGACGGCGCCACGACCAGCCTGCGCCTGCTCTATTATGTCTATAGCGCGGACGGCGCAGGCCAGCGCGTCCACAACGCCTTGGTCGCCGCCGCTGCCCGCGGCGTGCAAGTGGCGCTCATCGTCGACGGCTTCGGCAGCGACGTTGCGGGCCAAGACGACTTCTTCGAGATATTGCAGACCGCCGGTATCGACGTATCCGCGTTCCATCCACGCTGGGGGCGGCGCTATCTGTTGCGCAATCACCAGAAACTCGCGCTTGCCGATGAAGCGCGCGCGCTGGTCGGAGGCTTTAACATCGGCGACGATTATTTCGCCGAGCACGGCGACACCGCCTGGCGCGATCTCGGCCTGCTGATCGATGGCGATGCCGTCGTGCAGCTCGTTGGATATTTCGATACGCTGCAGCGCTGGATCAAAACGCCGCGAACCCCGATGCGCGCGCTGCGCAAAAGCCTGCGCCGGTGGAGCAATCCGGAAGGCGCGATGCGCTGGCTGCTCGGCGGCCCGGTCCGGCGTCTGTCGCCATGGGCCCGCGCGGTGCGCACTGACCTCATCAAAGCGCGCCGCCTCTCCATGATCGCGGCCTATTTCGCGCCAAACCCCGCCATGCTGCGCCGCCTCGATCGGATCGGCATGCGCGGCTCAGCGCGGATCGTGACGGCTTCAAAGACCGACAACTTGGCAACGATCGGCGCGGCGCGCTGGACCTATGCCGGATTGCTGCGCAAGCGCGTCAGGATTTTCGAGTATCAACCCTTGCGACTGCACACCAAGCTGATCGTCGTCGACGATGCCGTTTATATCGGCAGCGCCAATTTCGACATGCGCAGCCTGTTCCTCAATCTCGAGATCATGCTGCGCGTCGAGGACGCAGGTTTTGCCGCGCATGTGGAGCGCTACATCGATGGCGAGATCGCCCAATCGTCCGAAATGACGCTCGCCGAGTTCACCGGCTGGCACCGCTGGCCATCCAAGCTGCGCTGGGCGCTGTGCTACTTCGTGGTCGCCGTGCTGGACTACAACGTGACGCGCAGGCTGAATATCGGCGTCGGCTGAGAACCGCCAAACGATTGCATCCGCGCGCATCCCGCCTATCAGCGCCCCATGCTCCCCACCCGCCCCCGCATCGAGCGTGAATTCGCGCTGCTGTTTGCCGTGATGCTGATCATCGGCGCGGGCAACACCGCGCTGCAATCGGTCATGCCCGCGATCGGCCGCTCGCTCAAAATCGCGGACAGCGTCATCGCCATCGCCTTTTCGGTCTCGGCCCTGGTGTGGGTTGTGGCGGCACCCTTTTGGGCGAACCGGTCGAACCGGATCGGGCACAAGCGCATGGTCTTGACCGGGACCATGGGGTTTTCGGTGTCGGTGCTCCTGTGCGGCTTCATTCTGACCGCTGGCATCCATGGCGCGCTACTGCCGCTGGCCACGATTATCGGCTTCATCAGTGCCCGGGTGATCTACGGGCTGTTCGGGGCGGCCGCGCCCCCCGCCGCGCAAGCGCTGGTTGCCGGGCGAACCTCGCGTGAGGATCGGACGCAGGCGCTCACGCTGCTCGCCTCCGCCTTTGGACTAGGCACGATTCTTGGCCCCGCCCTCGCGCCGTTCTTCGTGCTCCCCGGCGTCGGCCTCGCCGGCCCGGCCTATGTCTTTGCGCTCGGCGGCTTTGTCGTGTGTTTCGCCGTCTGGCGCTATCTGCCCGACGATGTGGCGGGCAGCACCACGCGCGGTGCCGCCACCAGCTATCCTTCGATCGGCGGTAACCTGACCGGCGCGAGCGTGACCGCCGCAACCGCCGAAACCTCGCAGGCCAAGATCGCGATGACCGATCCGCGGATCTGGCCGTGGCTGCTGATCGGGCTGGTCATGGGCCACGCGCAGGCGATGGTCGGCCAGGCGATCGGGTTCCTCGTGATCGACCGGATGGGGCTGCCGCCGATGCTCGCGCAGCCGTCGATCGGGCTAGTCCTGATGACCGGCGCGGGGGCCGCGCTCCTTGTGCAATGGGGCTTTATCCCCCTGCTGAACCTCACGCCGCGCGTGCTGGTGATCGCCGGGCTGGCCGTGAGCGGCATCGGCTGTGCGCTCGTCGCCAATGCGAGTTCGCTCTATGGCCTTGCGACCGCCTTCGCTTTGGCCTCGGCGGGATTCGGGTTCGTGCGCCCGGGCTATACGGCCGGGTCGTCACTTGCTGTCGGCCCCGAACTGCAGGCGTCGGTCGCCGGACGCGTGACCGCGGTCAACGGCGCGTCATTCGTCCTCGGCCCCTCGCTCGGCGTTGCCATGTATGAGGTGTCGCGCCCGCTGCCTTTTGCGGTCGCTGCGGTGGGCTGCATCGTGTTGACGGCCTACGCATGGCGCACGCTCGCCCGAAAACAATAAAAAAAGGGGCCGATCCCGGGGGACCGACCCTTGAAAGGTTTAGGAGAGGATGCCTGAAAGGCCTGTTCTTAATGCAGCGCAGCGCCTTTTGCTGCAAGTGCGAAAAGAAAAACCGGGATTGCGTTAATTGCATCTTGAAACTTGTGGGCGCCAGGCACCATCATGAGAACGACACGGGCTCGCTATCGTGCCGCCCGGCGCTTGGGAAAAGGATGTCGCAGTCATGCGCCGTTTGCCGTCCTTGTCGGGAATCGAAGCGTTTGTCGCGGTTGCCCGCACGGGCTCGGTGAAAGCCGCAGCCGAAGATTTATCGCTGTCTTCGCCAGCACTTAGCAGGCGGGTGCAATCGCTCGAACGGTTTACGGGGCGAACCCTGTTCGAGCGGCGTCACCAGTCGATGACACTCAGCGCAGACGGCGAACGCTTGATCGCATTGGTTGCTCCGGCCCTTTCCGCAATGTCCGACGCGATCGAAAGCCTGGCGAGCGACGGCGAGGTCATGCGCTTGCGGCTGGGCGTGCTTCCGCTTTTTGCAACGCAGCGATTGATGCCGCGCCTCACCGAATTGCGCACAGTCCATCCCGCCCTGCATCTCGATATCGAAACCGGCCCGCATGCCGCGCAGCGTCTGGGCGAGGGCCTCGATGCCGCAATCGTGCTGGCGCGCGAGCTCGATCCCGCGCTCCATGCCGAGCGCCTCGATCGCAACAAGGTCTTCCCCATCGCCGCGCGCCACTATCGCCACGGTCCCGGCGGGATCACGCGCCCCGAGCAGCTGCGCGACCTCACGGTCATTCTGCACCGTGATATGCCGGATACTTTTACTGAATGGCGCCGCGCCATGCAGCTCCACGATCTCGAGCCCGCCGCGATCGACCATTATGATTCAGGACAACTGATGCTCGACGCCGCAGCGCAGGGCCTTGGCGTCGCCTTCATGCACGAAAGCCACCTCGCCGACGCGAACGACGAGCGCCTCGTCCGGCTGTTCGACGCCGAAGTCGAAAGCCCCTACAGCTACTGGTTCGTCTGCCGCCCGCGCGCGCTCAGCCAGCGCCCGGTCAAATTGTTCCGCGACTGGCTCGTCGAGGCGATGGCCGCTTAGCTTACCCTCGCTGAAACGATCTTTCCCGGTGTGCGCGGCGGCTCGCCCTTGGGCAGCGCATCGACCGCGTCCATGCCCTCGGTGACTTCGCCCCAGACGGTATATTGCCCATCGAGGAAGGTCGCATTATCGAGGCAGATGAAAAACTGGCTGTTGGCGCTGTTCGGCGCGTTGGTTCGCGCCATCGAACAGACCCCGCGGACATGCGGCTCGCGGCTGAACTCGGCCTTGAGATCGGGCTTCGACGATCCCGAAGTCCCGGTGCCCGTCGGGTCGCCGCCCTGCGCCATGAAGCCCGCAATCACGCGGTGAAACACCACCCCGTCGTAAAACCCTTCGCCGGCCAGCTCGCTGATCCGCGCGACATGGCCGGGCGCCAGATCGGGGCGCAGCCTGATCGTCACGTCGCCGGTATCGAGGGTCAGGTGAAGTGTCTCGGCCACGGGTTTTCCTTTCCAGAATTGCTGCGCGCTCATGCCGACAGACGCGGCGCGACGCAATACAATGCGAAAGGCTGGCATTTTTGTTGCGAATCTGTTAAAAGCATTTCGAACAGGCGATGGCGGCTTACGCCCCGGCTGTGGAGAGTCAATTCGGACCGGGTCGCAACAGCTCCGCATGAACTTGATGCCGCTACGGCAACCTTTGGTTGCGGGACAGCGTTGTCATACCGGTCCACGGGAAAGGTTAACGAATGGCTGCGAAGGCATTAAGCTTCGATGTCGGTGATTATGTCGTTTATCCCAAGCACGGTGTGGGCCGTGTCGTCGAATTGCAACGGTCCGAAATCGCCGGCATGGCGCTCGAGCTGTATGTTCTGCGCTTCGAAAAGGAGCGCATGACGCTCCGCGTGCCGACCAACAAGGCCGAAAGCGTCGGCATGCGCAAGCTGTCGTCGAACAAGCAGATGGGCGAAGCGCTCGAAACGCTCAAAGGAAAGCCGCGCGTCAAGCGCACGATGTGGTCTCGACGGGCGCAGGAATATGAAGCCAAGATCAATTCGGGCGACCTCGTGTCGATCGCCGAGGTGGTCCGCGATCTCTTCCGCGCCGAGGACCAGCCCGAACAGAGCTATTCCGAACGCCAGATCTTCGAAGCCGCCGCCAGCCGCCTCGCGCGCGAACTCGGCGCAATGGAGCAGCTCGACGAAAAGGGCGCGCTCGAAAAGCTCCTCGGAATCTTGCGCGCCTCGGCTGCGATCTACAACAAGCCTGCAGCCTAGCTTGCGCAGTTGACCACTCCGCTGTATTGTTGTGTCAATACAGTGGAGTATGGGTCATGCGCAGCGGTCTGATCGCCCTTTCCTTTCTGAGCCTCGGTGCCTGTGGCGTGGCCAACAGCGAGTCGCGCGCGTCCGGGCCCGATGGCACGCGGACCTTCGCCGTCGGGGCCTTCAATGCGGTCAGCCTCGAAGGGTCGGACAATGTCCGCGTCGTGCGGGGTGCGGCAATCAGCGTGACGGCGACCGGGCCGCAGCGGGTTCTCAACCAATTGAATATTCGTGTCGAACGCAACACGCTGAAGATCGATCGCAAGTCGGACGGCCTGAGCTGGAAAAGCGGCGATTATCGCGGTGCCGTGATTACGGTGACCATGCCGACGATCAACGCCGTCAGTGTCGGCGGATCGGGCGATATGACCGTCGACCGTGCAGACGGGGATGCGTTCGGGGCGGCCGTCGGCGGATCGGGCAATCTCAAGATCGCGGCGATGGCGGTCAAACGCGCGCAACTCGCCGTCGAGGGCTCGGGCGAGATGACGATCGCAGGCGCTGCTGCCGATGCGGCGATAGCCGTCAAGGGTTCGGGCAATATCGACGCACGCAACCTCGTCACCCAGCGCGCGACGATCGCCGCGGAAGGATCGGGCAACATCGGCGCGAACGTTCGCGAAAGCGCCACGATCGCTGTCGGCGGCTCGGGCGATGTCGCCGTCACTGGCACCGAGAATTGCGCAATCGCGAAAAGCGGCTCAGGCAGCGCGCGCTGCTCGCGCTAGATCAGCCCCATCGCCGCCAATTCACCCGCGAGCGCCGCCGGAAGCGCATCCGCCCCGTCCGCGCCATCGCCCAGATCGCGCGGCGCATCCCTGGCTTCCAGGTAGCGCCACCCTTGATGCGCGCGCTTGGGCTGCGCGACCGTCGCGATCACGTGCGCCTTGATCACGATATCGGTCCGCCCGCCCTCGGCCTCCTCGAACGCCACGATCTCGCTGCGCCCGACCAGCCGGTGTTTCAGAATCCAGTAGAGCGACCCGCCGACGATCTCGGCATGGCGCTTTGGCCGGTAGCGCGTCGTCAGCCGGACGACATCGGCGCGCGCCGCAATCCGCGCGCTCAAATCCTCGAGGCTCACGCAGCCGAACGCCACCTTGGTCAGGTGCAGCATCTCAGCCCGTCAGTCCCGCCAGTGTCGCCAGCCCCAGAAATGCGAAAAAGCCCATCGAATCGGTCGTCATCGTGACGAACACCGAGGAGGCGACCGCCGGATCGACATCCATCCGGTCGAGCAGCACGGGCACGAGCACGCCGGCAAGCCCGGCGATCACGATATTCGTCATCATTGCCGCTGCAATCACCAGCCCGAGCTGCGGATTCCAGAACACCAGACTGACGCCAAGCCCGATGATCACCGCAATCGTCGCGCCGTTGAGCAGCGCAATGCGGATCTCGCGCACGATCGTGCGCATCGTATTCGACTCGGTCAGCTGGTTCGTCGCAATCGCGCGCACCGCGACCGCCATCGTCTGCGTCCCCGCATTTCCGCCGACGCCCGCCACGATCGGCATCAGCGTCGCCAGCGCGACCATCTGCGCGATCGTCCCTTCAAACAGCGCGATCACGCTCGAAGCGACCAGCGCCGTCGCCAGATTGGTGATCAGCCAGCGGATGCGGCCCTTGTAGCTCGCAAAGACGCCCATATTGATGTCGCCGTCGCCCGCGCCCGAAAGCTTGAGGATATCCTCGCCCGCTTCCTGGCTGATGACGTGAACGATATCGTCGACCGTGATCATGCCGACCAGCCGCCCGTCGGTGTCGATGACCGCCGCCGAGATCAGCGCATATTTCTGGAAGCGCAGCGCCACTTCCTCCTGGTCCATGTCGACCGGGATCAGCGTCTGCTCGCGCTTCATCACGTCGCCCAGCGCGATCTCGCGCGGCGTCCGCAGGATCCACGACAACTGGCACGTGCCGACCGGCTTGTGCCCCGGATCGACGATGAAAATCTCCCAGAAATCGGTCGTCAGCTCAGGCGAATCGCGCAGGAAATCGATAACGTTGCCCACCGACCAGTGCTCGGGCACCGCGATCAGTTCGCGCTGCATCAGTCGCCCGGCGGACTCTTCGGGGTAGGAAAGCGCCGCTTCGATCGCCGCGCGGTCATCGGGCTCGAGCGCGCGCAGCACCGCCTGCTGGTCCGCATCGTCGAGATCTTCGATGATCGCGACGGCATCGTCGGTATCGAGTTCGGCAGCGATCCCGGCCACCTGATCGGCATCGAGCGCGTCGATAAGCTCCTCGCGGACGTGATCGTTCATCTCGGCGAGCACGTCGCCGTCGAGCATGTCCGCCACCGCGCTCGCGAGCGCCGCGCGCTGGTCGGACGGCGTCAGTTCGAAGAGATCGGCAAGATCGGCCGGGTGCAGCGGCGCAACGAGATCGCGCGCCCCCTGCGCATCGCCATGATCGACCCGCGCCAGCACCTCGCGCACGAATTCGGGACGCAACCGATCGTCGGCATCCATGCGATTGTGGTCGCTGAGGTCGGTCGTGCTCATGCCCAGGCCCTAGGCCGATCGCGCGACAGGCGTCAAAACTTCTCGGGCAACTGGATCGTTAGCCCGTCCAAGTGGAAGGCTGTCAGCGCCGAGCCGAACGCTACCGTTTGGCCTTGACCAAAACCATCGTCGCCCGGCGACCACATCTGATGAACGCAACGCGCGTTCAGGTCGACCACCCAATATTCTGCAAGGCCGTGCTGCGCATAAAGCGCGCGCTTCGGGCCAAGGTCGAAAGCAGCAGTCGTATCGGCAATCTCAACCACCAGCTTCACCGATACGGCTGGAAGCGGGCCACCCCCGTCAGGCTGATCGGTCACGATGACATCGGGCTCGGGCATGCTGTCTGGAGACAAAGCCACAAATCCCTCGGTGAACACCGTGAGATTTGGATCGGTTGCGCGGAGGGCGTCACGCAATTCGTCGTAAAAAAATTTCTTCGCTCTCAAATGCGGCCTGAATTGGGCGTTCAAAGCGAAAATCTCTCCATGGATGAGTTCGACCTTGCCGTAATCGACGAAGGCACCGTGCTCGCACAAGAGCATGAAATCATCCACCCGCAGCTTGACTGCCTGCTGCACATTTACAGGCATCGCGATCGTCACGCCTAGTCCCCAGCGCCGGGCTCAGGCGTGAAATACTTCTCGAATTTGCCCTCTTCGCCCTTGTGCTCGTCAGCATCGGCGGGGGTCTGGTCGTTCTTGCGCGTCACATTGGGCCATTGCGCCGAGAACGTGTTGTTGAGCTCGAGCCATTTTTCCAGCCCGCTCTCGGTATCGGGCAGGATCGCCTCGGCGGGGCATTCGGGTTCGCACACGCCGCAATCGATGCACTCGCTGGGGTTGATCACGAGCATCGTCTCGCCTTCGTAAAAGCAATCGACCGGACAGACTTCGACACAATCCATATACTTGCACTTGATGCAGGCATCGGTGACGACATAGGTCATTGCAGGCGCGCTCCCGGGTGAACTGACGCAAGCGTTAGGTTTGCGGCGAGCCGCCGTCAATCACGAGATCGGTGTAGGTCGCGCGCGCTTCCGCCGCCGGTCCGCGCCGCACCGGCAGCGCTTCGATCCGGACGATCGCGACGCGGCCACCGGGGGTCGGAAACGTCAGCACAGTGCCGATCCGCACGATCGTGGAAGGCTTGGTCACCGCGCGGCCATCGATCCGCAAATGCCCCTCCGCCACCAGATCACGCGCCACGCGCCGCGACGGGCACAGCCGCGCGAACCACAGAAAACGATCGAGCCGCATGCCCGTCTCAGCCAAGGCCGGTGAGCTCCCCGAGCGCCGCGAAATGCCCGGTCGATGGCTTTGGCGGGAATGCCGCAACCCGCGGCCGACTATGCCAGACCCAGCCCCCCGCCCCATCGGCGCGAAACCCGCACGCGCGGAGGATCAGGGCAAAAGTGTCGTCATCAATGCCGAACGATGTCGCAAGTGCAGGATCGGGCACGAAAGCCTCGCGCGCGGTCCGCTTGTCATGCAGCGCGCGCGCAATCCGCTCGACCAGATCGATGCGCACCTGCACAGTCCCGAAGCGGCGGAACCCGGGAATGGCGGCGCTCAACGCACTGACCGTCGTCCCCGGCGGCGGCAGCGCGACGACCGGCTCCCGGCCGCGCACCGCCTGAAGCGTCGCGATCAGCCGGATCGGTTCAGGCTTCAGCAGCCGCGCGTCATAAACGTCCAGCGTTCCCACCGTAAGCCCGGCCTGGCGCAGAATGCGGCGATCGTCGCGATCGAGCGCAGCAAGCTGCGCGTCGATGGCGGCGCGCGCAATCATCCCGCCGCCTGCCGCGAGCGGGGCGAGCAGCGCGCGGACATGCGGCGGCGTGAACAGATCGCTGCCCGTCCGCGCCATCGCAAACAGCGGCCCCAGATGACGGCGCAGCACGGCATCGAGCCAGCCCTCGATCCGCGCGCACACCCGCTCGCGATCGAGCGGAACCAGCGCGCCGAGCGCCGCATCGGGCGTGATCCGCGGCTTGTGCAGCGTGCGCCCGGGGGCCAGCCACGCGACTTCGTTTCCCCGCCAACGGATCGCGGTCTCGACAAGTGTAAACTCGACATCGTCGGACTCGGCGAGCGCGGCCGCGCGCCGCGCGCGTTCCTTGGGCAGCCGCCGCTCGGCCGCCGCGAGCAACCGCTTGCGATCGCCCACGCGCGCCGAAGGGTCGACCGAGAAGCGAAAGCCGTCGAGCCGCCCGATCGCCTCGTCCTCGACCGTCACGGTGCCATCGCCCTGCACCTGCACGTCGAGCAGGCCGACGTCGGCCCCGATATCGCGCATCAGCACGGCGGTGCGTCGGTCGACGAAGCGCTCGGTCAGCTTCTTGTGCAGCGCGTCCGACAGCTTTTCCTCGAGCGCCTCGCTGCGCCCCGCCCAGTGTGCCGGATCGTCGAGCCAGTCGGCGCGGTGCGCGACATAGGCCCAGGTCCGCGCCGCCGCGATCCGCCCGCCGAGCGTGTCGATATCGCCCTCGGTCCGGTCGAGTCGCGCGATCTCCTCGGCAAACCATGTCGCCGGGATCGTGCCATTGCCCTCGCTCAGATGGCGGAAGATGCGGGCGACCGTGCGCGCATGATGATCCGCGCCAACTTTCCGGAAATCGGGCAGCCCGCAGGCAGTCCACAGTCGCGCGACCATCGCCGGGCTGCGCGCGCGATCATGCACCAGCGGATCGTCGGCCAGCCGCTTGAGCACGGCAAGATCGACCGCCTCGGGTGCGGCGCGCAGCACCGCGTTCGACGGGCGCGCTTCGAGCGACGCGATCAGCGCGCCGACGCTCGCGCGATCGGGGTTGCCCTCGCGCCAGTAGAGGTGCTCAAGCCGGGGGAATTGATGCTCCTCGATCGCCGCGATTTCTTCCGGCGTGAAGGCTCCCGGCCCTTCGGCGCTGCCGAGCGAACCGAACGTCCCGTCCTTCTGGTGCCGCCCCGCGCGCCCGGCGATCTGCGCCATCTCGGCCACCGTCAGCCGCCGCTGCCGCCGCCCGTCGAATTTGCTCAACGACGCAAAAGCGACATGGCCGATATCCATGTTCAGCCCCATGCCGATCGCATCGGTCGCGACCAGATAGTCGACTTCGCCCGCCTGATACATTGCGACCTGCGCGTTGCGCGTACGCGGGCTGAGCGCGCCCATCACGACGGCAGCACCCCCGCGCGTCCGCCGCAGCATCTCGGCGACGGCATAGACCTCCTCGGCGCTGAACGCGACGATCGCCGAACGCCTGGGCAGCCGCGAGAGTTTCTTGGCGCCCGCATAGCGCAGCGTCGAAAAGCGTGGCCGTGCGATAATCTCGGCCTTGGGCAGCAGCGCGCGAACCATCGACGTCAAGCTTGCCGAACCGAGGATCATCGTCTCCTCGCGCCCGCGCACGTTCAATAACCGGTCGGTAAACACATGCCCGCGCTCGGGGTCCGCCCCCAGCTGCGCCTCGTCGAGCGCGACAAAGGCGACGTCGCGCGCGACCGGCATCGATTCCGCCGTGCACAAAATCCAGCGCGCCCCCGGCGGTAGGATCTTCTCCTCGCCAGTGATCAGCCCGACTTCCTTTGGCCCCTTGATCGCGACGACGCGCTCATAAACCTCGCGCGCCAGCAGCCGCAGCGGAAACCCCATCATCCCGCTCGAATGCCCGCACATCCGCTCGATCGCGAGATAGGTCTTGCCGGTGTTGGTCGGGCCGAGCACCGCCTTGACGGGCGCGGCGGCGGGGCTGGACATGTCCGCCAGATTGGACGCGCGCGGCCGCGATGCAAGCCTCGTTTCGGTTGGCCGCGCTTTTGCGGCAGCATCCCGCGCGTTAGTTTGACATTAACGGAACATCTTCACTACGCCTGTAACCGACGGCCAAAAGGTCGCGCGGGTTGTGGCGGGCGCAAGGGCGAACCGGTTGTATCAGCAGCTTTCAGGCAGCTTCGGCGGGGGAATGGGCACAGCGGCCCTCACGCTCGACCGCGCGCTGCCGCTCAGAACTCCCGCCTTCGGCCGCGCCGATGCAAAATCGCCCAAGCCGCTATTCGATTACACGCCCGATCTCGGCGTCGATATCGGCAGCCGCACTTGGTGGCGCGGGCTTGTCACATGCATTGCCCTTTGCACCACGATCGGGATGCTCGCACCGGGGTTTGACCCGCTCATCCTTGCCTCTGCCCCGAAAATGCCCGCCGACGCCTGGGAACAGGCGCGCGCGCAGACGATCGCGCCGCTCGCTTGGGGCGCGGACACAGGCCGCAAGATGGGCGCGACCGATGCCGTGCAGCCGCTTTCCGGCACGCCCGAGCGCCCGCTCATCGAACTCACCGCATCGATCGGACAGGGCGACGGTTTGCGCAATGCACTCCAGCGCGCCGGGGTCGGCAAAAGCGACGCGGCCCGCGTCTTGGCGCTGACCAGCGATGTCGTTGATCCCAGCGCCATTACTCCCGGCACGGCCCTCGCGCTCACCCTCGGTCGCCGCGCGACGCCGACTGTCCCCCGCCCGCTCGACGCACTCACGTTCCGCGCGCGCTTCGATACGCGCGTCAGCTTTACGCGCGTCGGCGGCACGCTCGTCATGCAGCGCCAGCCCATTGCGGTTGACAGCACGCCGCTGCGCATCAGCGGCCCCGTCGGCGAGGGCATTTACGTTTCGGCGACCGCAGCGGGAGCACCGCCGCAAGCTGTGCAGGATTACATCCGCGCGCTCGCCCCCAAAGTCGAGTTCGGCGCGCTCGATGCGGGCGCGCGCTACGACCTGATCGTCGAGCGCGATCGCGCCGCGACCGGCGAAGTGCGCTTCGGCAAGCTGCTGTACGTGGGTCTGACGCAGGGCGAGCGCGCCACGCGGATGATCCAGTGGACGATCGACGGCCGCAAGGAATGGTTCGATGCCGCAGGTGTCGGCCAGCAGCGCCCCGGCTACGCAACCCCGGTGGCCGGCGCGCGCAAGACCAGCGGCTTCGGCTGGCGCATCCATCCGCTGCTCGGTTATTCGCGCTTCCATCAGGGCACCGATTACGGCGCACCGCACGGCACGCCGATTCGCGCCGCGACCGACGGCACAGTCACCTTCGCCGGGTGGCACGGCGGGCATGGCAAGATGGTCAAGCTCCAGCACGGCGGCGGCCTCGGCTCGGGCTATGCGCACATGAGCCGGATCGCGGTCGAACCCGGCGCGCGCGTCGCGCAGGGTCAGGTGATCGGCTATGTCGGCTCGACCGGGTTCTCGACCGGACCGCATCTCCATTTCGAAGTCTATCGCAGGGGCGTGGCGGTCAACCCGTCGAGCGTGAGCTTCGCGTCAACGTCGCTGCTCAGCGGTGCGGAACTGCAGGCGTTCCGTGATCGGTTCCGGCGGATTGTCGCGGGCTCGTCGGCCACCCGCTGACATTTGGAAGATCGTGATGACGGTGATAGCTCTTCCCGGTGTTTGAATATGATCCGGCCAAGAGCGCGGCCAACCTTGCCAAGCACGGGATTGATTTTGAAGCAGCGCAAGCGTTGTGGACCGATGCCGATCGTATCAAGGGTCCTGCGCGGTCCGAGGGTGAACCGCGTTGGATGGTGATCGGCAAGATCGGTCGTATCGTCTGGGCCGCTGCCATCACCTATCGGGGCGACAAGATTAGGATTATCTCCGTGCGTCGTGCGCGGGAGAAGGAGTTGGCTAGCTATGGAAACGCCCAAAATCTCAGCGACTGAATTCGATGCCCGTTTTGATGCAGGTGAGGATATGTCGGACTATATCGATTGGTCATCGGCGCAGCGCCCCGGTCTTGACCCTCAGCCGGTTGAACTCGAATGCCCGGAATGGATGGTCGCGCGCCTCGATCGCGAAGCAAAGCGGCGCGGCGTTTCGCGGCAGGCGCTCATCAGAATGTGGCTAACCGATCGGCTGGACGCTGCTGCCTAGATTGACACCTTCAAACCCTGCGCCACGACATACCACTCGGACGACCCCTTGCGGCTCGCCGCAGGCTTCGCGTGTTTCACAGTCGTGAAGTTGCGTTTCAGTTCAGCGACCAGCGCACTGTCCGCGCCGCCAGCGAAGACCTTGGCCACGAACGCCCCGCCCGGCTGCAGCACCTTGAGCGCAAAGTCGGTCGCCGCCTCGACCAGCGCCATCGTGCGCAGCGCGTCGGTTTGCGGGTGGCCGACGGTGTTCGCCGCCATGTCCGAAAGCACGAGATCGGGCGCGCCGCCTAGCCGTTCGAGCAGCAGCGCTGGCGCTGCATCGCTCATGAAATCGAGCTGGAGAATATCGACGCCCTCGATCGGATCGACCGGGAGCAGGTCGATGCCCACCACGCGCGCCTTCGGGCATTGCCGCCGCAGCACCTGCGCCCAGCCGCCGGGCGCGATACCAAGGTCGACGACATGGCGCGCACCTTTGAGGAACCCGAAGCGCTCGTCGAGCTCGGTCAGCTTATAGGCGGCGCGGCTGCGAAATCCTTCGGCCTTGGCGCGCTTGACATAGGGGTCGTTGAGCTGGCGTTCGAGCCAGCGCGTCGATTGCGCGCTCCGCCCGCGCGCGGTGCGCACGCGCGTGTGGAGGCCCGAATTGCCACGGCTCATCGGGCGGGCCTCAATGGCTGCCGTCCATAAGCCCGCGCAAAATGCCTTCGCGGATGCCGCGATCGGCAACGCCAACCGTCGGTGCGGGCCAAAGATCAAGAATGGCCTCAAGGATCGCGCAGCCCGCAACCACGAGGTCGGCGCGTTCGGGACCGATACACGGCATCGCCGCGCGTTCGGCATGCGATTGCGCAGCCAGCCGCTGGCTGATCGCGCGCAAGTCGGTCGCGGCGACGCGCAGACCATCGACTGCCTGCCGCCGGTAGCTGGTCAACCCAAGGTGAACGCTCGCAAGCGTCGTCACCGTGCCGCTGGTCCCGAGCAAACGCGGCGTGCCGCAGGCGTCGGCCGTTGGAAACCGCGCCATGCTTTCGGCGGCACGCGCGCGCATCCGGGAATATGCCGCAAGCCGTTCGTCACGATCGGCCATGGCATGCGGTTCGGCTTCGGACAGCGAGACGACTCCCCAGGGAATGCTCAGCCAATCGCCGATGCGCAGACTATCGCCATCCGTCTCAACGTGCACGAGCTCGGTCGAGCCGCCGCCGATGTCGAAAATCAGCGCCGGGCCGTTCCCCGCCTCGAGCAGCGCATGGCAACCCGCAACCGCAAGCCGCGCCTCTTCGCCCGGCGGAATGACATCGAGCAGGATGCCCGTTTCGCGATAGACGCGCGCGACGAACTCAGGACCGTTCTCCGCGCGCCGGCACGCTTCGGTCGCGACTGCGCGCGACACATGAACCCCGCGCTTCATCAATTTGTCGGCGCAGATGCTCAGCGCTGCAATCGCGCGCTCGATCGCGGCATCGCTGATCCGTCCGCTCGCCGCCAGCCCCTCCCCCAGCCGGACGATCCGCGAAAACGCATCGACCACAATGAACCCGTCGCCATCGGGGCGCGCGATCAGCAGGCGGCAGTTGTTGGTGCCCAGATCAAGCGCCGCATAGGTTTTCCGGGGCGCGTGGCGCGGAGGACTGCTGCCTTGTTCGCGCCACCTGCGCGGGGCAGCGTCGTCTCCGTCCGCCATGGCAATGGCCTGCCTTCACCGCGCACTTGATCGTGCTCCGGCACTTGAACACTTCAGTAACGCGATTGTGACCATCACGCAACCGCGCGACATTGACTTGAGGGGCTCTGCCCCCTTATGGCCGCGCGGCGCGCATTGCCCCGTCGTCTAATGGTAAGACACCGGTTTCTGATACCGTTTATCGAGGTTCGAATCCTCGCGGGGCATCCAGCGCCATTGCGCTTTACAGCAGGCCAAGCTCGCGGAAGCTGACGAAGCGGCCACTGCCGCGCACCAGGTGATCGTGGAGCCGCACGCCCAGCGCTTCGATCACGCGCGCAAACGCATGGGTCGCGGCGATATCGGCACGACTCGGCGTCGGATCGCCCGACGGGTGGTTGTGCGACAGCACCAGACCCGCGCTGTGCAGCCGCAGCAGATCGGCAAGGATCGCGCGGACAGGGATGAGCACGCCGCTCGCCGTGCCCGGATATTCGCTGATGGCCAGCACGCGGCGATCTTGGCTGATATGAATGACCCGAAGGATTTCGATCGCTGTCACGCATCGATCGTTGCCGTTTCATCGCAAGAAATGAACCAGTATTTGATCCGCTTCGGTGTAGGTTTTGGAGCAACGCTATGAGCGCTACGGACCGGCAAGCTGGCGTGCCCCAACAGCTTATGTTCATACACCGGGTGCAATTCCGCCGGGCGACATGACCGAAGTCATGATCGCCCTTGCACGGAGTTCTTATGCGTCACGCCTTTGCTTGTTCCTTTGCATTTCTGGCTCTCGCCGCTTGCGCCACGCCCGAATCGCGGGTCCGCACCGCGCTCGTCAACGCCGGCCTGTCGAAACCGGTTGCGACTTGCATGGCGCAGCGGATGGTCGATCGGCTGAGCCTTGCCCAGTTGCAAAGGCTTTCAAACCTGTCAGGCCTGCGCGAAACCCGGATCGGCGACCTCACCGTCGGCGAATTCCTGCAGCGGGCCCGCGCGCTGGGCGATCCCGAAATCCTTTCGGTGATGACAACCGCAGGCCTGGGATGCGCGATCGCCAGTTGAGGCCTAGCCTGTTTAAGGGTTGGCAGGGCCGCGCCGGGCGTGCTTTAGGGCGGTGACCAACAGGAGCGGCGCACCGTGAACATCCACGAATATCAAGCCAAGGAATTGCTCGCAAAGTTCGGCGTTCCGGTCCCCACCGGCCATGCCGCGCTCACGGTCGATGAAGCGGTGGCCGCTGCCGCAAAGCTCCCCGGGCCGCTTTACGTCGTCAAGGCACAGATTCACGCGGGTGGGCGCGGCAAGGGCAAGTTCACCGAGCTGCCTCCCGAGGCCAAGGGCGGCGTTCGCCTTGCCCGCAGCCTCGACGAAGTGCGCGCGGCGGCTACTGACATGCTCGGCAATACGCTCGTGACGATCCAGACGGGTGCGAACGGCAAGCAGGTCAACCGCCTTTACGTGACCGACGGCGTCGATATCGACCAGGAATTCTATCTGGCCCTCCTCGTCAACCGCGCGTCGGGGCGTGTCGGCATGGTCGTCTCGACCGAGGGCGGCATGGACATCGAAGCAGTCGCGCACGACACGCCCGAAAAGATCATGACGATCGACATCGATCCCGCGACGGGCTTCATGCCGCACCACGGCCGCGCGGTCGCGGGCGCACTCGGGCTGACCGGCGACCTCGCCAAACAGGCGCACAGCGTCGCGTCGAAGCTCTACGACGCGTTTCTCGGCACCGACGCTGCGCAGATCGAGATCAATCCGCTCGCGGTCTGCGGCGACAAGCTGCTCGTCCTCGACGCCAAGGTCGGCTTCGATTCGAACGCAATGTATCGCCACAAGGATCTGGCCGAGCTGCGCGACTTGACCGAGGAGGATGCCGCCGAGATCGAGGCCTCGAAATACGACCTCGCCTACATCAAGCTCGACGGCAACATCGGCTGCATGGTCAACGGTGCCGGCCTTGCCATGGCGACGATGGACATCATCAAATTGAACGGCGAATTCCCGGCCAACTTTCTCGACGTGGGCGGCGGTGCCTCGAAGGAAAAAGTCACGGCCGCGTTCAAGATCATCCTGCAGGATCCGGCAGTGAAGGGCATTCTCGTCAACATCTTCGGCGGCATCATGAAGTGCGACATCATCGCCGACGGTATCGTCGCGGCGGCGAAGGAAGTGAATCTCTCGGTTCCGCTCGTCGTCCGCCTCGAAGGCACGAACGTGCAGCAGGGCAAGGACATCCTCGCCAATTCGGGTCTGCCGATCGTGGCCGCGAACGATCTGGGCGATGCGGCGAAGAAGATTGTGGCCGAAGTCAGGAATGCAGCGTAGAAAGCGCGCCATGACAGATAATGTCGAAAATCTGATGCTCGAGCATCTCAAACGATTTCAGGGCACGCTCGAGCGCATGGAGCGGACTCTTAACGAACACACGCATCGGCTCGCCAATTTGGAGAGCGGGCAGGCTGCCATCGTTCAGCACCTTGCTCATTTTTCGGCAGTCGACGCGGCTCAGCAGATCGCCGTTGACAACATCAACGGTCGGCTTGACCGTATCGAGCGGCGCCTCGAACTGACAGCTTAACCCTTGCAAGCATCGTTCAGGTTCGCCATTTGCCTTTGAGTTGACGTAAACGTAAAGCGATTCTCTGGGAGCCGCGCATGAAGATTCTCGTCCCCGTCAAGCGGGTCATCGACTATAACGTGAAGCCGCGCGTGAAGGCGGACGGCTCGGGCGTCGATCTTGCCAACGTCAAGATGAGCATGAACCCGTTCGACGAGATCGCAGTCGAAGAAGCGATCCGTCTGAAGGAAAAGGGCGTCGCGACCGAGATTATCGCGGTGAGCATCGGCGAACCGAAGTCGCAGGAAACGCTGCGCACCGCGCTCGCCATGGGGGCCGATCGCGCGATCCTGGTCGTCAGCGAGACCGAAGTCGAGCCGCTCGGCGTTGCCAAGATCCTGGCCAAGATCGTCGAAGAAGAAGCCCCCGGCCTCGTCATTCTCGGCAAGCAGGCGATCGATGACGACAGCAACCAGACCGGCCAGATGCTCGCCGCGCTGCTCGGGCGACCGCAGGGCACCTTTGCCTCGAAGGTCGAAGTCGACGGCGAGACCGTGAAAGTCACGCGCGAAGTCGATGGCGGCCTCGAAACGGTGTCGCTGACAATGCCCGCGATCGTCACGACCGACCTCCGGCTGAACGAACCGCGCTATGCCTCGCTGCCCAATATCATGAAGGCCAAGTCAAAGCCGATGGCGCAGAAGACGCCGGGCGATTACGGTGTCGATGTCACGCGGCGACTCACGACGGTGAAGGTCGAAGAGCCCGCCAAGCGCCAGGCGGGCGTGAAAGTTGCCGACGTTGCCGAACTGATCGGCAAGCTCAAGGTTTTGGGAGTGGTCGAATGAGCGTTCTGGTCCTCGTTGAACATGACAATGCCGAACTCAAGGACGCCACGCTCGCGGCGGTGACTGCTGCTGCGAAGCTGGGTGAAGTGCATGCCCTCGTCGCGGGCGCAAATTGCGCGGGCGTTGCCGAAGCGGCGGGGCAGATCGCAGGCGTGAGCAAAGTGCTCCTTGCCGACGATCCCGCTTATGCCAATATGCTCGCCGAGAATGTGGCGCCACTCGCGATCGCACTGATGGCGCACTATGACGCGTTCGTCGCGCCGGCGACTGCGCACGGCAAGAACATCGCGCCGCGCATCGCTGCCATGCTCGATGTCATGCAAATCAGTGAAGTCGTCGCTATCGAAAGCGCCGACACATTCGTGCGCCCAACCTATGCGGGCAATGCGATCACAACGGTGCAATCGTCCGACGCCAAAAAGGTGCTGACCGTGCGCGGCACCGCCTTTGCCAAGGCCGAGCGCAGCGGCGGCAGCGCACCGGTCGAAGTCGTATCGGCAGCGGGCGACGCCGGGCTTTCGCACTTCGTCGGGGCCGAAATCGCCAAATCCGAACGCCCCGAACTGACCAGCGCCAAGATTATCGTCTCGGGTGGCCGTGCCTTGCAGAACAGCGAGAATTTCCACAGCCTCATCGAGCCGCTTGCCGACAAGCTCGGCGCGGGCGTCGGCGCAAGCCGCGCCGCCGTCGACGCGGGCTATGTCCCCAATGACTATCAGGTCGGCCAGACCGGCAAGATCGTCGCTCCCGAAGTCTATATCGCGGTCGGCATCTCGGGCGCGATCCAGCATCTGGCGGGCATGAAGGATTCGAAAACGATCATCGCGATCAACAAGGACGAGGACGCGCCGATCTTCCAGGTCGCCGACATCGGCCTGGTCGGTGACCTGTTCAAGATCGTGCCCGAGCTGACCGAGCGGCTTTAGATCGCCGTTCAGCCCCTCGAAAGGCACTGGCGGAAAGGATGCGGGCCAAACGGAGGACACCGTGATGCTGACACGCGCAATTGCCCTCACTTTGCTCACGACGATCCTCGTCGGCTGCGCAACCGTCAAAGGACTGGGCCGCGACATCGAATCGGTCGGTAAAGCCGGACAGGACGCGATCGACTGACGCACGCTGACAGGCCAATCTTGCCATCCCAATTCGCTCTGAGTAATTTCGACTGATGGACGATCTTAGTATCTCGCTCCCGGCTTCGCAGCAGGCGTTCGTCGAGGATCAGGTGGCCGGCGGGCAATATCCCAGCGTTAGCGACTATGTGTCCGAGTTGATCCGCGCTGACCAAAAGGCAAAGGCGCAGGAAAAGCTCGAGGCATTGCTGCTGGAGGGGCTTGAGGGGGAGGCGACCCCGTGGACTAAAGCCGATGCGGAGCGATTGATCAGATTGGCTACGACCGGACGGTGACGTTCCGGAAGGTTGAGATCCAGCCCGCTGCGCGCAGCGATCTTGATTCCTATGTGTTATGGCTACGCGCTGAAGCCGACATCGAAGTCGCCGAACGATTCGCGCGAGCGGCAATTTCGACCTTCGACAAGCTTGCCGAAATGCCGATGGTTGGCCCCGTAATTGGGAGCGGCAGAGCCCGCTTCATCAAAATGCGAAAATGGAAGGTCGATGGATTTCCTCGCATGCTGATCTTCTATCGCCCGTCGGCCGACACGGTCGCCATCATTCGCGTCCTGCACGCGGCGCAGGACTGGTGGGCGCTGCTGGAGGCGGAGTGATCACTCGCCGCGCCGACACGATCTTGACCGGCTTTTCAAGCATCTGACCTTTCAGAAACCCCTCGCCCAGCGTGGGCGAGGTCGGCGCGTCCCAGATTTTGCGGACAACCTCCATTCCCACGATGACACGGCCGAACGCGGCATAGCCGTCGGGATCGCCACCGGCGGCCGCACTCGCGTCGAGGCCCTTCATATCGGCAAGCAGGATCGAAAAGTCCGCAGTCGCGGTGCCGGGCGCAAAGCGCGCCATCGAGAGCGTGCCGACCACATGGCTGAGGCCCGTCATGCCCGTCGGCTCATGCGCGATCGGCGGATAGACGCGTGTTGGATCGCCGCGCGGCCCCGCTTGGACGAGGCCGTTGGGCGGCGTGCCCCAATCGAGCCGCATCGCGCGGTAAAACGTCGTGCCGTCGAGCCGCTTGGCATCGACATAGCGGACAAAATTCTTGACCGTAACGGGCGCACGCTTGTGATCGAGTTCGACGAGGATCGGCCCCAACTCGGTGGTGATCATCACGCGCACCAGATCGGGCAGCGGCACTGGCGGCGCCACCGGCTTCTTGCGCGGTGCGGCACCCGCAAGCCCGAGCAACAGCATCGTCAGCAGCGCGAATCGGGTAATCATCGGCGCAGTGTGGCGTGCTTTGGCGCAAAACGCAGCACGAGCGTTCCCGCAATCGCCGAAACCAGTGATCCCAGCAGCACACCGATCTTGACCGCGTCAGCCTGAGGCGCGTCGGGAAACGCCAGTCCGCCGATGAACAGGCTCATCGTAAAGCCGATGCCGCAGAGCAGCGAAACCCCATAGAGTTGCGTCCAGCTCGCGTTGGCCGGTCGCTTTGCCAGCCCGAGCCGGACCGCCAGCCATACGCTGCCGAAGACACCGGCCTGCTTGCCGACGATCAGCCCCAGCGCAATCGCCAGTGGCAGCGTCGCAAACGGCGATCCTGCACTCCCCAGGGCCACGCCCGCGTTCGCAAAGCCGAACAGCGGCACGATCCCGAAGGCGATCCAAGGGTGCAGCGCGTGTTCCATCCGGTGCAGCGTCGAGTGCGCCGCATCGGGCGCGCCCGGCGTATTCGCGATCGGCACGGCAAGCGCCGCTAGCACCCCGGCGACCGTCGCATGTACGCCCGAGAGCAGTTCAAAATACCAAAGCAAGATGAACGCCGCGAAATACCAGCCCGGGTGGCGGACGCCACTGCGGTTCATCGCAAACATGCCGCCGAGGACCAGCAGCGACATCGCAAACGCGAACAGATCGAGCTTGGCGGTGTAAAACATCGCGATGATCGCCACTGCGCCGACGTCGTCGACGATCGCCACAGTGGTCAGGAACAGCTTGAGCGACGCCGGTGCGCGCTTGCCGAGCAGCGCAAGGAGGCCCAATGCAAAGGCGATGTCGGTTGCGGCCGGAATCGCCCAGCCGCGCACCAGCGCGGGATCGCGCCCCGCAATCGCCAGATAGACCAGCGCCGGAACCATCATGCCGCCCAGCGCGGCAATAATGGGCAAGCGCCGGTCCGCCCAGGTCGAGAGGTGCCCGTCGACGAACTCGCGCTTGATCTCGAGCCCGACGAGCAAGAAGAACAGCGCCATCAGCCCGTCGTTGATCCAGAGATGGACGGTCATCGGCGCCAGCTTGGGCGTCAGTTCGGGGCCGATCTCCCAGTCGCGCAGCGCGAAATAGGCAGGGGCCAGCGCCGAATTTGCGGCGAGCATCGCCAAGGCCGCGGCGGCAATCAGCAGGATCCCGCCGACCGCCTCGGAGCGCAGGAACGCCCGGAGCGCTGAGCGCGGGCGCCGGGCGAGGGCCGTAATCATCGCAGGCGGCCTACCGCAATTTTAGCGCACAGTGAAGCGAACCCGGTCGATCACGCGTCCGCCATCGTCGAGCAGCGCCAGGCTGTGAGCGCCGGGGCCTGCACGCACGTGTCGCGGGACGTCTGCCGCGCCGAGCTGCCGCGAATTGAGCACAAGGCGATGCCCTGACACCGCGCCGGTGACGGCAATGGCCAATTGCTGCCGGTTGATCGGAATATCGGGATCGAGCGCATAGACGCTGCCCGAAACCGGATTGGCGATCCGGGGGCGGCGGGCTGTCGCGGGCGCGAAGCTCTGCACGCGCTGACCAGTCCCGCGCAGAAACCAGTCACGACGCTGCGGCTCGATCCCGTCGGCAAACGCGACCTGCCGCGCTTCGATGGCGTCCGGTCGCGGTGGCGCACGGCCGGGCTGGCCCGCATGCAGCGCCAGCATCACATCGCGCCACACCGGTGCCGCGCCGCTCGTGCCCGAGACGGCCTTCATGGAATCACCTTCCAGATTGCCGACCCAGACCGCCACGGTGAAACGATCAGTGAACCCGACGCACCAATTGTCGCGCATCGCTTTCGACGTGCCGGTCTTGACGGCCGCCCAGAACGGGAGTGCCAGCGCGCTGTCGATCCCGAACGTCCCCGACCGCGCCGATGCGTCGGCCAGAATGTCGCTGACAATCCATGCAGCCTGCGGGCTCAACATCGGGCGCATCGCACCCCGGGGATCATCCATACGAAGCCGCAGCGGCGCGAAACGACCACCATTGGCAAGGTTGCGATAGGCATTGGCCTGCTCGAGCAGCGTCACTTCGGCCGAGCCGAGCGCAAGCGAAAAGCCGTAATACTGGCCATCCTCGGTCAGCCCCTTGTAGCCGCTGTCCCACAGCCGGTCGCGGAACGCCTCGACCCCGCCGACGAGCAACGCACGCACGGCGGGCACGTTGAGTGACCCCGCAAGCGCCGTGCGCACGCTCACCGGTCCCTTGAAACTGCGATCGTAATTCTGCGGCACGTAAAGCCCCGATGCCGTATCGAGCTGGACCGGTGAATCATCGAGGATCGACGCGGCCGTCAGCCAGCCTTTCTCGATCACCTGGGCATAGAGGAACGGCTTCAGCGTCGATCCCGCCTGGCGATAGGCGCTCGCGCCGTCGACTGCCGCAGCCGTCGATCCGAGCCCCACGCCGCCAACATAAGCGAGCACGTCGCCGGTCGCATTGTCGAGCACGATGACCGCGCCGTCGCGCGCCCGTCCCGGCCCGAGGCCCTGCAACTGACGCCGCAACGCGCCCGTCGCAAGCCGCTGCACACCCGCGTCAAGCGTGGTCGCGACACGAAGCCCCGGCCCACCGAGCAGCCGCGCGGCGAGATGCGGCGCAAGTCCGGGATCGAGGGTCCGCGCGCGTTCGGCCGAGAGCGCGGCAGCGGCCGCCTGGCGCAGCGGTTCGCAACCCGAAGCCGAATGCTTGTGCAGCCGACAGGCCCGGTTCGCCACATCAGCCACGCTCGCCCGCGGGTCGGGCAACAAGGCAGCGACCAGCAGCGCATCCTGTCGCCCCAGCGCGTCAGGGGTCTTGCCAAACAGCGTCTGCGCCGCCGCGCCAATCCCCTGCGCCTCGCCGCGAAACCCGGCGAGATTGAGATAGGCCTCAAGGATCTGGTCTTTCGACCAGCGCGACTCGAGCGCCCAGGCGGCGCGCATCTGGCGCACCTTGTCGCGCCACCCGCGCCGTCCCGGGGGTGCAAGATCAGGCGCAAGAAACGCCGCGACCTGCATCGATAGCGTGGATGCCCCGCCCGAACGGCTGCCGTCGATCCGCGCCCGCACTGCCCCTGCAAGTGCCAGCCAATCGACCCCGCCATGCGCACGAAAGCGCTTGTCTTCAGCAGCAATAACGGTTTCGGCAATGACGGGCGCGACGTCGGCGAGCTTGGCCCAGCCGAGCCGCCGCGCCTTGAAATTGATCCGCTCGCTATCGATCAGCGCGCCATGGCGATCGTAAAGCCACGATTCGGACGGCTGCCAACCCGCGACCACCCGCGCATGCGAGGGCAGCAACGGCGGCAACGTGGCGGCATAAACTGCCAAGACCACCGCAAGCCCAGCCAGCAAACCCGCCTTGAAGAGCCAAGGCCGCAACACATGCGCACCCTTCGCGGCTTCGCGTCTTCGCGCGAACCCCTGCAATGTTTCACGCGAAGACGCTAAGACGCGAAGCAGAGCCTGCGGCTTTGCCCTCACATCCGCACCTCGAGCCCCCGATTGGGCACCTGCGCGCGGATGTCGGGCGAATACATCGCCTCGACGCGCGTCGGCGGCAGCGTGAAGCGCCCGGTGCCGTTCAGCCGCACGGCGTAGCTGACGGTGAAGCGCCCCGTCGGCACCCATTCGAAATAGCCACGCCACGCCTCGCGGCCGCGCTCGATGTAGGCCGGGGTCACACCTTCGCTTGCGCCGCCCGCCCCGAGGATCGCCGATTGCCCGCCAAGATCGCCGAGAATCGTTGCCCCCGGTGGCACGGGGTCGCTCACCACAACCCAGTTGCGCGCGGCACTCGCGTCAACGCTGATCGTCACCCTAATCACATCGCCGCGCGTCAGCACGCCCTTGGTCTTTTGCGAAACAATGCTTGTCGTTCGGGTCATCCGATATCCGGCAAACAGCGGCGCGCGCAGTGGCACGGCAGCCGAGACAGAGACCGCAGCCCATGGCCCCGCGCCGCCCGCCTGCGCCAAGCTCAGCGGCCCGGCGGCCAGCGGCAGTCGCAGCGGCGCAATCGAGCTCGCCATCGGCCAGCCCTGGGTGCGGCTGGCCGTCCCCAGGGTCGCAGTCGTCGTGCCGGTAATCGCCGATGCCGGATACAGCCCGGCGAAGCGCCGCGCGACGATGCTGCCCCACGCGTTCGCCAGCGTCGTATCCCAATGGCCGCGTCGCTGGCGCAGGCTCACGCCGACCATCATGCGCGGCCCCTCCGCCTGCCAGCCCGACCGCCCGAGAATGGCGTTCAGCGCCCGGATTGCGCTTTCATCGCCGCTCGTCATCATCCACCATGGCGCGTTGACGGCATCGCTCAGGTCGACGCGCGATCCCTCATATACGATGCGCTGGCGCAACATTTGTTCGGCTTGCCCGCGCATGCTGGATGCGTTCGCGAGGCCCGGTGTGCGGTCGATCGCGACCAGCCAGTCGGCAAGCGTCGCGGTCGGCATGTCGGCAGGCGCAATGTCGATCGCGCCGACCAACCCCGCCGTCGACGCGCCGTTGCGCGCGAGCGCGGCAAGGGCTGCAACCTTCAGCAAGCGCTTGTCGGCCGGACCATAGGCATCACGCGTCACCCGGCCCTCGACAACGGCTTTCAGCGCCTCGACCATGCGACCCTTGGCCGCATCCGGAACGGCAAAGCCAGCCTCAGCCGTGATCGTCAGCGCATAGGCAGTGAGCGCTTCGGATCCCTGCATCCGGTCGACGGGGAAGTAGCGCAGCAGCCCGTCGCCATCGAGATAGGTCGGGATCGCCCCCGCAAGCCCGCCCCACAGCCCGGCATCGCCAAGCGCGACGGCGCGGCTCAATTGCTGCTCGAAGCAATTGTGCGGATAGGCGCTCATATAGGCGCGCACACCGGCTAGCGGCGGAGCCAGACTGTCCGACAGCTTGATATCGACAAAGCCCCCCGGCAGCGCGCCTGCGGGCGGCGCGATCGGGATCGTCGCCGGTGCCCGCGCCAGTGTCGCGGCCCAGACCTCGAGCGGAACCGCCGGGATCACGTCCTGCGAAATCGCCAACCGATCGGCCTTGCCGTCGGCCGACTTGGCCTCGACCACCCAATCGAGCTTGGCGATGCCGTCGGGCGCCAGCAGATTCCACGTGACCGGCACCGCGCCACCTGCCGGGATCGTCACCGTCAGCGGCTTGCCGACCGCGATCGCCGGATTGACCCGGGCTGTGGCGGTCACCTGCATCGGCTTGTCGGAGGCATTGCGCAGCGTGAAGCTCGCGCCATAAAAATCGCCGGTGCGAACTAGCGGCGGCAGCGCGGAAAAAAGCTGCAAATCCTGCGACGTTCGGACGCTGATACTGCCCGTGCCGAACAATTGCGCACCCGAAGTTGCAACGGCGACGAGCCGAAACGCCGACAGACTGTCCGACAGCGCAACCGGAACGCGGGCGCGACCCTGCGCATCGAGCGCGACCCGGCCCTTCCAGAGCAGCACCGGGCGGAAATCATCACGCGTGGCCGCACTCGCATCGCCGCCACCGCCGCCCGCCTCGACCGCCTTCTTCCCGAAATGCCGCTTACCGACGACCTGCGTCTGGCCGGTCGCGGTGAGCACATCGAGCGTGCGTTCGCCCATCATCGCGTCGAGCAGCTTCCAGCTTTCGTTGTCGCGCAATTGCAAGAGCGCTTCGTCGACTGCGGCGAATGCGATCTCGGCGCTCGCGGCAGGCTTGCCATCGGGCTGTTGCACTGCAACATCGACCTGCGCCGTCTCGCGCACGGCATATTTCGCCTTGTCGGCCTTCACGGCAACCGCAAGCCGGTGCCCTTCCCAGCCGACTTGAACCTTGGCGATCCCGATGCGGTAGCTCGGTTTGGCCAAATCGACGAGCGCGGTCGGTTTGCCGCCCTCACGACTGAGGAAGGGCAGCCCCCAGTTCCGCGCCAGTTCGGACCACCACAGGCTCCACCCGCCGACCCGGCCGCGCACGGCCATCACCGAGACATAGACCTGCGGCGCATTGGCCGCGGGCATCGGCACTTCGACGACCGGGTCCTTGCCCGACAATTGGGTGACGAAGCTCGACAGTACGCCCTCGCGCTCGACGGTCACGAGCGCAGTCGCCGCGCGGAACGGCATGCGGACCTGCAGCCGCGCGGTCTCGCCCGCCTTGTACGATTTGGCTTCGGGGATCAGGTCCATGCGGTCGCCATTGTCGCCGCCGAACCACCAGTCGTCCTCGCCCGCCAGCCACACCGACTGCACCGCGCGTGCGACATTGCCATCGGCATCGACCGTTTCGGCAACGACCGTGACATTGCCCGCGACGCCCGCGTCGATCGTGCACGCGGCGAGCCCCTGCGCATCGGTCGTCGCCGAACAGGACGAGCGCAGCCGCGTCACCTTTTCCTGATTGTCATAGGCATAGAAGCCGCCGATCAGCCGCCGTCGCGCCGTGATCGTTTCGCGGCTGAACAGGCTCACGCTGATCCGCTGCCCGCGCTTGGCCGTGCCATCGACGCCGATCGCCGCGAACTTCAGGCGTAAATCGCTGTCGCGCATCAGCCAGCCGTCGGTCTTGATGCCAAGCCGGATCGCCGACGGGTGCAGCAGGATCGATCGCGACGCCGTCAGCGTCTCGCCGTTCGCATCCTGATAATCCATCTCGACAGTCATCGCGGTCGTCGTCTCGACCGCTTGCGCAATCTCGATGCTGGTCTGCGCCGTGCCGTCGCCGCGCAGCGTGACGGGCAAAGTCTGCGAAATCGGCAGCGGCCGCGCGGGGGGCTCGCCATCGCCATCGAGCGGTGTCGTCCCTTCCTTGACCGGGTCGCCGCCGAAGCTCCACCCGTCCCAGCCCTCGGGCGTCGACCCATCGGCGGCAAAAGCGGTCCGGATGGCCACGGGGAGATTCGCCGCACCGCCGCCCGAGAGGAACCCGACGAACAGGTTGAGCGCCACGCTCGCCGGGCGGACGACGGCCGCCTTTGGCCCATCGATTGTCGCTTTCATGGTCGGCAGCCGGAATTCATCGATTCGCAGCGACTGGCCGGTGTCGATCGTCGTATCGCCAACTGCGACGCGCAGGTCATAATCACCCATCGGCGCGCTGGTCGGCGCGGTCCAGACGGTCTCACCCACGCCATCCGCACCGATCTTCACCGGCATATCGAACTGCGTGTCCGAGCCGCGATGCGTCAGCGTCAGCGTGCCGTCGATGCCCTCCCCCATGGCAAAGCCGCTGCCCACGGGCTTGCGCAGGATATGCTTCATGTTGACCGTTTCGCCCGCCTTCATCAGCGTCCGGTCGAACACGGTATGGAGGATATCGCCGCGCGCCGAATAGCCATAGGGCAGGTCGAAGTCATAGGGCCGGATGCCGTCGCCCCAGTCGGTCAGAGTGAAGCTGAAATCGTTGCCCAAGCGCGCCGAGACCATCAGCGGATGCGTCTCGCCCTCGCAGCTGCCGTAGGTCGCCGGTTCGGGCAGCCCCGAACGGACGAGCGCGCGTCCCTGCGCATCGCTCTTGCCCGAGGCGAGCACCGCACCGGTGCAACTGTCGGTGATCCGCAAGTCCGCCCCGGCGACGGGTTTGCCACTGTCGAGCGCAGTCACCCACACGAGCGAGCTTTCGCGCCCCCATTTGAAATGCACCGCCATGTTCGTGACGAGTGCCCCCGCCGTTACATAGCGCGGCTGTGCCCGCCCGAGCAGCGCCTGTCCCAGAACGGGACTGGCCAGCTCGACCACATAAAAGCCCGGCTGCGTCAGCGGAATGCCGACGACCTCGAACTCCTTGCCCTTGCCCGGCAGCCCGAACTGCAGCGCGCTGCCCTGCCCGGCGAGCAGCGGCGTCGCGCCGGTATAGTTGACCGTCACGGTCTTGCCCTCGGGGCCTTCCTCGCGAAAATCATCGTCCTGCGCATCGTCGAGCTTGCGCAACCATGCCGCAACCTGCCCGTCCGATCCGTCCACGCGCAGCGATTGCCCGCCGATCGCGGTGATGCGCTGCGCCAGCTGCGGCTCGACCGCGCGCACGGTGACCGGCAGCACGCCGCCTTCCTTGGCCTCCAATATGCCGAACGGCGCTGCAAACTTCACAAGCGGCGGCGGCGCATCGAACTTGACTTGCAGCGGAAAGCGCGCGGCGTTTTCGAGCACGCGCCCGCTCGCATCCTTGATATCGGCGGGCAGGGTGAGCGTCGCGGCCTGCGCCGCTGGAAACGGACCCTTGAAGGTCAGATCGGAAATCGCCGGATTGCTCCTTGCATCATCGGCAATCGTCGGCGCAAAGCTCTTGCCATCGGCGAACGTCAGCCGGATCGCCTGCGCCTGCGCCATCGGAATCTCGGCGGTGAAGCGCACATTCGCGTCGGTCACCGGATTGCACCCGGCCTGCGGATTGACCCGCCGACATTCCCAGCGCGCGGCAAAGCCTTTGCGGACCGTGAAATCGAAGCGCTGGTCGCGCGCCGCCGTGCGCCCGCTTGCATCGGCGATCCCTGCATCCCACACCAGTGCCATCTCGCGCCCCGGCGGCAGTGGGCGGCGGCACTTGACTGCGGTCACGGCCTTGAGCGCCGCCGCCTTCTCCGCCGCGTCGGCAGGCAGCGGCTGCGGCAGTCCGGCGGTTTCGAGGAAGTTGCGCAGCTCCCAATTGTCCTTGCCGAGCCCCTCGGCGATCTGCGCCACGACCTCGGGCTTGAGCACATCGAGCGCGATCTTCTCGCCGATGCCGTCAACCGCGCAATATCCGTTCGCCGCCACCGATTGCGGCGACGGCGCGACATTGGCCGCCACAAGAAACACCTGTCCTTCCTCGATCCCGTCGATCCCGCCCGCCAGCACCGCGCGCGCCGAAGGCCCGCCGGTATCGATCGTAAAACTCCGCGCGCCCGCGACTGCGACGCCGCGCAGGCTCGCCAGTTTCTCGCGTAACTCGGCGGTGCAGCTAATGCCGCCGGGCAAAGGGCGCTCGAATTCGACGATGTAGCTCTGCGGATCGATCCAGCGCCCGCCCGAATTGACCGGGCATTTGACCGCAACTGGCGCGGTCGCGCGCGGATCGCCGAGCGGAACCATGGCTTCCGAAAAGCGCAGCGTGAACCGCGTGATCGTCCCGCTGGTCCCCCCCGCTGATCCCGGCGTTGCGAGGACGACCTGCGGTGCCCCATCACTCAGCGCAACGAGCGGCGCGGCAAACAGCGCGAGCGTTGCCAGCATATATCCCTTGGCCTGCATCCGCCCGCTTCCCCGAATTGCGCGCCCGAAGGTTGCCCAAGGGCGCGCGCGAGTCTAGTCACCATGCGACGGGAGAGAGCCATGGCAACCGCGCCGAAAGCCCACACGATGTCTGATGCCGAATGGGCCGCGCGCCAGCAGCTCGCCGCCTGCTACCGCATTTTCGCGCACATGAAGTGGGACGAGCTGATCTTCAACCACATCACGGTGAAGGTCCCCGGCGAAGATGGCGCGTTCCTGATCAATCCTTACGGGCTGCACTTCAGCGAGATTACGGCCTCAAGCCTCGTCAAGATCGATATCGACGGCAATGTGCTGAGCGAGACCGAATGGCATGTAAATCGCGCGGGCTTCGTGCAGCATGCGCTGTTTCACCGGCACGTGCCCGATGCCCATGCCATTGCGCACACGCACACGACCGCCGGGATGGCCGTCGCGAGTCTCGACGGCGGGCTGCAGGCGATCAATTTCTACGCATGCAATTTCATCGGCCAGCTCGGCTATCATGATTTCGAGGGGGTCACGGTTCGCGACGAGGAAGGCCCGCGCTTCCTCGAGTCGCTCGGCGGCAAGTCGATGATGCTGCTCCGGAATCACGGCATTCTCGTGATGGGCAAGACGCTACCCGAGGTGTTCCTCAAGCACTGGGCGCTGCAGCGCGCCTGTGAAATCCAGCTGGCGACGCTCTCGATGGGCAAGCCCATCACGATCCCCGCCGACGTCGTCGCGGTGCACCAGCGCGACATCGGCAAGACCGCGCTTCCCGGCGGCCCCGGCAAGGCCGAATTCGACGCGATGGTCCGCCTCGTCGACCGCAACGATACGAGCTGGCGTGACTAGCCTGACTGTCAACAACCAGGCCGTCCGCTACCGCATGGACCCGGCAACGCCGCTGCTCTGGGCGTTGCGCGACGCCTCGAACCTCACCGGCACGAAATACGGCTGCGGCACTGGCGATTGCGGTGGTTGCACCGTCGATATCGACGGCCGCGCGGTCATGAGCTGCATGGTCACGCTCGCGCAGGTCGAAGGCGCATTCGTGACGACGATCGAGGGGCTGTCGCGCGACCGCAGCCACCCGGTGCAGCAGGCGTGGGTCGCCGAACAAGTGCCGCAATGCGGCTTTTGCCAGCCGGGGATGATCATGGCGGTCGCCGCACTTATCAAGGCCAAACCAAATCCGACCGATGCCGAGATCGACGCCGCCATCCCGAATATTTGCCGCTGCGGCACCTACAACCGTATCCGCCGCGCAATCCGCCGCGCGGCGCGAGCGGGCGCAGGGCTGGAGACGATTGTCGCCGCACCCCCGCCGGGCATCGATCCTGCCGACGCCGCACGCGCCGTGCCTGCGCTGACGCCACCTCCGCGCTAGAAAACTTTCACCAAGCTGTCGGCGCAGTTCAGCTTGCGCTCAACCCGCGAGTCGCATTCCCCACCACACAGGGTTAGGCTGCGCTTGGGCAGTGCTTTCTGCAGAGGGCTCATGACGATGCGCACGCGCATGCTTTTGGCCGCCTTGCTGGCGGGATCGATGATCACTCCGGTGGCCGCACAAATGGGCAACGGCGAGCGCGGCCCCCGCGCCGAGCGGATGGAGCGCGGCGATGTCGCGCGCAATCCCTATGGCGGCGGCGAAACGCGGCGTGAGTGGCGCGAACGCCAGGTTGCGCCACAAGTTCAGCAGCAGGTACCGGTTGCCCAGTCCGCGCCCGACCGCGCCCCCCGGCCCGACGGATCGATGCGGCGTGGTGGTGATGGCAATGGTTGGCGCCAGCGCCGCGAAGCGCCGGTTGCGCAGGCGGCTCCGCAGGGCGGCGTTTTTGCGCCGGCACCCCAGTCCGACTATCGTCGCTTTCGGCGGCGCGAGGCCCCGGTCGTGAATGCAGCTCCTGTGCTCGGCAGCGCCCCTCCGGCAACGCGCCCGTTCCGCGATCGCGACGGCGACGGCATCCGCAACGCGCGCGACTTCGATCGCAACAACGACGGCCGCGTCGATCGCCGGTGGGATGGAAACCGCAACGGCGTCGTCGATCGCCGCTTTGACCGCGACCGCGACGGTATTCGCGATGGGCGCGACCGCGATCGGGACAATGACGGCATCCGCAATCGCCGCGACTGGGACCGCAACAACGACGGCCGCGTCGATCCGCGCTGGGACCGCAATCGCAACGGCATCGTCGATCGCCGCTTCGACTATAATCGGGATGGCGCGCGTGACTGGAATAGCAATCGCGGGCGCTACGACCAGCGCTGGAACCGCGACTGGCGCAATGACCGCCGCTACGACTGGCAGCGCCACCGCTATGCGAACCGCAGCTTCTTTCGCCAGCCGCGCTATTATTCACCCTATGGCTACGGCCATTCGTATCAGCGATTCGGGGTGGGTGTCTATCTCGACTCAGCGTTCTTCGGATCGCGCTACCACCTCGATAATCCCTATGACTATCGCCTGCCACAGGCGAGCTGGCCCTATCGGTGGGTGCGCTATTACGACGATGTCCTCCTCGTCGATACGCGCAACGGCTATGTCGTCGACGTGATCCACAATTTCTTCTGGTAATCTGTCAGCAAGGCCCGGCACCCCTTGGCGGTGCCAGGCAAAGCTTGTTACGCCCGCAATATGGAGAGTCGACTCGCTGAAATCGGCCGCACCGTCTCCGCGCGCCTGACCGGCAACGCGCAGGTCCAGATGGTCGCCGGACAGGGCATCGATCTCTACGTCGTCCAGAATTTCCTCGATCCGGCGGAATGCAGCGCGCTGATTGCCCTGATCGCGGCGGATCGCAGGCCCTCTACATTGCTGTCTTCGGGCTATGATCCCGAATTCCGCACCAGCGAAAGCTGCGATCTCGATCGCTGGCACCCCCGGGTCGAGGCGATCGACCAACGCATCTGCACGCTCCTCGGCCAGAAGCCGCGCCAGGGCGAAACGCTGCAGGGCCAGCGCTATGCCGTCGGCCAGCAGTTCAAGGCGCATCATGACTGGTTTCATGTCGATCAGGCCTATTGGCCCGAAGAGCGCAAGCGCGGCGGACAACGCAGCTGGACCGCGATGATCTATCTCGACGAGCCGCTGGGCGGCGGCGAGACCTGGTTCAGCGCCGCAGGACTCAAAGTCACGCCGCGCGCGCGGATGCTCCTGACCTGGAACAACATGGATGATCGCGGCAGACCGAGCCAGCAATCCTATCACGAAAGCCTGCCCGTGACGGCGGGCGTAAAAACCATTGTCACCAAATGGTTTCGCGAACGCAACTGGATTTAAGGCTTTCAGGTTGCTGACAATCCAATTCGGAACACATTCATTGCGACTCGGCTAATCCACCACTTGTCCTCGAAGGTCCGAAGGAGAGTAACATGCGTAAGTTTCTAATTGCGGGAGTGATGGCAGCCTCAATTCTGCCCGCCGCCGCACAAGCACAATGGATCGACAACCGCGAGCGTGCCGAACTGCGCCGCGATCGCGCCGAAATTCGTGACGAGCGCCGCGACCTCGACCGCGCCTATCGCTACGGTGACCGCGACGACATTCGCGAAGAACGCGGCGAATTGCGCGACGCCAAGCGCGACTATCGCGAAACTTATCGCGATGCCCGTCGTGACTGGGGTCGCAATGACTGGCGCGATTATCGCCGAAGCAATCGCGATCTCTATCGCAGCCATGGCTGGCGTTCGGACTATCGTTACCACGCGTTCCGCCCCGGAAGCCGGGTTGGCATCGGCTATTATGCGCCGCGCTATCAGCTGAACGACTACAATCGGTATCGTCTTGCACGCCCGGGCTATGGCCAGCGCTGGGTCCGCCATTACAACGACGTCCTGCTGATCGACGTCCGCCGCGGCTATGTCGTCGATGTGATCCGCAACTTTTACTGGTAATTGCGATGGCGGCGCGGCGGGACATCCCCGTCGCGCCGTTGTTGTTCAACCGATGAATTCGATCTTGAGCGGGACGTTGTCGCCGACTTGTTTGCGCATGTCGTCGAAAGTCACCAGCGCTTCGCAGCCGTTCGCCGCAACGATGTGAATCAGGTCGGCAACATCGGCACCGCGCCGAAGGCGTTCGTCCACCCACGCCATCGCGCCTTCTTCGGCGACAACGATGGCGGGCAAGCGGCACAGGTCTGCGATCATATCTGCGAGCGCCGGGCGGGAGTATTGGTAGCGCGAGCGCAACAGCCAGGCGAGCTCAAGCAACACCGTGATCGGAACGAAACCCCCTTTTGCGACCTCCTGCTCGGCAAGCACTGTCTGATCCGGATCATCGCCCACGAGGTAACGCGCGAGGACGCAGGTATCGAGCGCCCTCACCAGGGTTCGAATTTTTCGGGATTGCGAAACATCTCGTCGATCGATTCATTCATCTCGGCAATACTGACCGGCGGTCCATGATACGTATTCCTCGCCCGAATACGCGCCGTGATGGTCTCGAACGATTCACCCGTTTTGGCTTGGGGTAGTCGCAGCAGAACGCCTGCAGGTGTCTCGACGACCTCGACCGTTGCGCCTTCGACAAAGGATTGTCGATCGCGGATCGCCTTGGGGATAACGATCTGACCCTTGGACGAGAATTGCGCGGTTGCCATTGTGGTAAGCTAGGTCTTACCGCCACGAACGTCAATCGCGGGACAAATCCCGCGCCACTTTCGGGGCGCGCAGCACGGCCTCGATGTGGCTGCCTTCGTCGAAGCTCGCATCGCTGACGAATTTCAGCTTGGCGGCAAACCGCGCCTGAACTCGCCGGGCGACCTCGCTTTGCAGATAGGCCGTGTTCGTTCGGAGCGCCTTCAGCACGGCCTCCTCATTGCGCCCCAGCAGCGGCTTTACGAACACCGTCGCGTGGCGCAGGTCGGGCGACATCCGCACTTCGGTCACCGAAACGCTCGTCGCCGCGAGCAGGTCGTCGTGCACGTCGCCGCGGATCAATATGTCCGAAAGCGCATGGCGCACGGCTTCGCCGACCCGCAGGGTGCGGACGCCGGGTTCAGAGCGTCCGCTCACGTTCCTCGACCTCATAGGTTTCGAGGAAGTCACCCGGCTTGATGTCGTTGGTCGCATCAAAGGTGACGCCGCACTCGAGACCTGCGCGGACTTCGGCGACATCGTCCTTGAAGCGGCGCAGCGAATTGACCTGCCCATTGTAGATGATCACGTCATCGCGGGTGATACGCGCCTTGAGGTTCTTGCGGATGACGCCTTCGGTCACGAGCAAGCCGGCCGCCTTGCCGGTCTTGCCTGCCGGGAACACCGCGCGGATTTCTGCGCGACCGACGACAGTTTCGAAATATTCCGGCCCAAGCTGTCCGGCCATCCCGGCGCGAATGTCGTCGAGCAGATCGTAGATCACGTCGTAATACTTCAACGCGACTTTCTGCCGCTCGGCGATCTCGCGCGCCTTGGCGTTCGCGCGAACGTTAAAGCCGATGATCGGCGCGCCCGATGCGCCCGCCAAGGTCACATCGCTTTCGGTGATCCCGCCGACACCCGAATGCAGCACGCGGGCACGGATAAGATCGGTCGAGATCTTGTTGATCGACGCGACGATCGCCTCAGCCGACCCTTGCGCATCGGCCTTTACAACCAGCGGATATTCCTGCGCCTGCTTTTCCTTCAGCGCCGAGAACATCGACTCAAGGCTCGCCGGGCCGCCCCCGGTGCGCTTGGCGGTCGCAAGCTGTGTGCGATAAGCCGCAACCTCGCGCGCACGCGCCTCGTTTTCGACGACCGACAGCGGATCGCCGGCCCGCGGCACGCCGGTGAGCCCGAGAATCTCGACCGGCATCGACGGGGTGGCGAGCTTGAGCTGCCGCCCCTTGTCGTCGACCATCGCGCGAACCTTGCCGCTCTCGGCACCCACGACCACGATATCGCCGACGCGCAGCGTGCCGCGCCCGACGAGGATGGTCGCCACCGGGCCGCGTCCCTTATCGAGCTGCGCCTCGATCACCGTGCCCTCAGCCTGCCGATCAGGATTGGCGCGCAGTTCGAGCAGTTCGGCCTGAAGCTGAATCTTGTCGATCAGTTCGTCGAGCCCGGTCTTCTTGAGCGCCGAAACTTCCACATCCTGCACGTCGCCCGACAGCGCCTCGACGATCACGTCATATTGCAGCAGGGCCTCGCGCACTTTTTGTGCGTTCGCCTCGTGCTTGTCGATCTTGGTAATCGCAACGATCATCGGCACACCCGCCGCCTTGGTGTGGCTGATCGCCTCGATGGTCTGCGGCTTGATGCTGTCGTCGGCCGCCACAACGAGGACGACGATATCCGTCACGTTCGCGCCACGCTGGCGCATTTCGGTGAACGCTTCATGGCCCGGCGTGTCGAGAAACGTGACCTGCGACCCGTCCTTGAGCGTCACCTGATAGGCACCGATGTGCTGCGTAATGCCACCCGCTTCGCCCGAAACGACGTCGGTTCCGCGCAGCGCGTCGAGCAGCGACGTCTTGCCATGATCGACATGGCCCATGATCGTGACGACCGGCGCGCGCGGCACCAGCGTCTCGTCGCTATCGACATCGGCCTTGGTGTCGATCTCGATGTCCGAATCCGAAACGCGCGTGATGTTGTGGCCAAACTCGGTCACGAGCAATTCGGCGGTGTCCTGGTCGATCGACGCGTTGATCGTGACCGGCATGCCCATCTTGAACAGCGCCTTCACCAGATCGGCCCCACGCTCGGCCATGCGATTGGCAAGTTCGCCGACGGTAATCGTCTCAGGGACGACGACGTCGCGGATCTGCTTTTCGCGCGGGCCGGCGCCGATGTGGCTGCGGCGTTCTTTTTCGCGCGCGCGCTTGAGCGCCGCGAGCGACCGGGCACGCGCGCCGTCGTCCCCGTCAAGCGCCTTGGTGACAGTCAGCTTGCCACGTTCGCGGCGATCGTCAGCGCCGCGACGTGTTGCCGGTCGCGCGGGCTCGGGGCGGCGCGCAACGGGGGCGGCCGACGGACGCGTGAACCGCCGCTCTTCTTCGGCGCGGTCATCCTGTGCGCGTTGAACTTCGGGCTCGGCCTGCGGCGCGACAGCAGCTTCAGGCGGCGCGCTGGCGGCCGTTTCGGCTTCGGACTTTGCCGTTTCTTCGGCCCGGCGATTGTCATCGGCGCGCCGCTTTTCTTCTTCCGAGGACTCGACCTTGGCGCGATCCTCGCGACGGCGCGATTCCTCGAGCGAGTTCATGCGCGCCTCTTCAGCCTCACGCAGCAAGCGCTCTTGCTGTTCGCGCCGCTCAAGCGGCGTCAGCGGACGGGCAGATGGCGCAAGGCGCGGCGGCGCGGAAGGGGCTGCGACCGGAGCAGGAGCTGCAGCGGGGGCCAGTGGCGCGCCTTCTTCGATCAAGCTTTCAACAGCCGATGTTTCGCCCTCACCGGGACGACCGACAATACGGCGCTTTTTGACTTCGACCACGACCGTGTTCGAGCGGCCGTGGCTGAAGCTCTGCTTCACCTTGCCGGTCTCGACCGTGCGCTTGAGTCCCAGCGGTGCGCGCATGCCCAGCTTTGGTTTGTCCGTCTCGCTCATAGATACGCCTTGAAACCCTTCATTCCGTCACGCGCCCGCCAAACGGCGATGAACCTTGCGCATCACTCGCGCAAGGCCAGCCGGTCAGCGGAAGCCCGATAAAACCATGCCAACGGTCAAGCGCCAGCGCGACTCGCGCCGCAGCGCGCGCGTCCGTCACCCCGATATGGACGACATTGTCTCGCCCAAGCGCTGCCGACAATATAGCGCGATCGGCCGCCAGCGCCACCCCTTGGCGACCCGAGCCTTCTTCATCCTGACCAACGCGCCAGGCCTGATCGAGCTTGCGCCTGCCATCAGTGCTCGCATCGGCAGCGTGCAGGAGCAACGCAACCTTCCCGGCGCGCGCTGTCTCATCGATGCGCGCGGCCCCGGTCACCAGCGTCGAGGCGCGCGCTTCAAGCCCTAACCGGTCAAGCGCATCGCGCCGAAGTGCGTCCTCGACGCGCTGGGGCAAATCATCGGCGATCGCAATGTCTGCCGTCTTGAACGCCCGCGCGAGCGCCCCCTTCAGCTTGCCCTTCGCCAGCGCGGTTTCCAGCGCCGGGCGCGCGACCCCAATCCAGGCGCCGCGCCCCGGCGCCTTGGCGCGGATATCGGGCAGCACTGTGCCATCGGGCGCAAGTGCGAGCCGGATGAGTCGCTCCCGCTGGCCATGCGTGCGACCGAGGATGCAGGTGCGCTCTGCCGAAGAAGAACACCCCACCCCCGGCTCCTCCCGGAAGGCCGGGAGGGGAGAAGTTATGCATGCAACGCCACTCCCCTCCACGCCTTCGGGGAGGAGCTGGGGGTGGCTCTTGCTCTCTAACGCCGAAGCATCATTGCGAGGAGTCCGCAACAGCGTCCTCCTCTTCGAACCAGTGCGCGCGCGCGGCCATGATGATTTCGTTGCCCTGTTCTTCGCTCAGATTATATTCGGCAAGAACGCCGCCTTTGGGCTCGGTGCTCGGCACAGCCTTGCGGCGGGGCTCGATCCGGCGCTTCTGGATCAGCTCGTCGGTCGCCAGATCGGCAAGATCGTCGAGCGTCTTGATCCCGGCCTTGCCCAGCGTCACAAGCATCGCCTCGTTGAGATGCGGCATTTCGGCAAGCGCGTCCTCGACGCCGAGCGAACGCCGCAACTCGCGGTTCGATTCCTCGCGCCGGTCGAGCGCTTCGGTCGCGCGGTTCTGCAGCTCGGCGCCAAGCTCCTCGTCGAAGCCCTCGATGTCGGAAATTTCGCTCACCTCGACATAGGCAACTTCCTCGAGGCTGGTGAACCCTTCAGCGACCAGCAACTGCGCGAGCGTCTCGTCAACATCGAGCTCCTGCTGGAACAGTTCGGAGCGCTCGACGAATTCGCGCTGGCGCTTTTCGCTCGCATCGGTCTCGGTCAGGATATCGATCGCCTTGCCGGTAAGCTGGCTTGCGAGCCGCACGTTCTGCCCGCGCCGCCCGATCGCAAGGCTCAGCTGATCGTCAGGCACGACGACTTCGATCCGGTCTTCCTCCTCGTCGATCACGACGCGGCTGACATTGGCGGGCTGCAGTGCATTGACCACGAACGTCGCCGTATCGGGCGACCACGGAATGATATCAATCTTCTCGCCCTGCATTTCCTGGACCACCGCCTGCACGCGGCTGCCTTTCATGCCGACGCAGGCGCCGACCGGATCGATCGAACCATCGCGGCTGATGACGCCGATCTTCGCGCGCGAACCGGGATCGCGTGCCGCCGCCATGATCGTGATAATGCCGTCGTAGATCTCGGGCACTTCCTGAGCGAACAGCTTTTTCATGAAATCGGGGTGCGCGCGGCTCAGAAAAATCTGCGGCCCGCGCGTCTCGCGCACGACCTTGAGGATGAGCGAGCGCACCCGGTCTCCGACACGAACCACTTCGCGCGGGATCTGCGCGTCGCGACGGATCACGCCCTCGGCGCGCCCGAGATCGACCACGACATGCCCAAACTCGACGCGCTTGACCGTGCCGATGATGATTTCGCCCGCGCGATCCTTGAACTCTTCATATTGCCGTTCGCGCTCGGCATCGCGGACCTTCTGGAAAATGACCTGCTTCGACGCCTGCGCAGCGATTCGGCCGAATTCGATGTTCGGCAGCGGATCGACGATGAAATCGCCGATCGCGGCACCCGGCTGGAGCTTCTGCGCCTGTTCGAGCGTCACCTGCTTGTAGAGATCTTCGACTTCCTCGACGACCTCGACGACACGCCACAGCCGGGTATCGCCGGTCTCGGTGTCAATCTTGGCGCGGATGTCCATCTCGGCACCATAGCGGTTCTTCGCCGAGCGCTGGATCGCATCCTCAAGCGCTTCGATCACGATGGCGCGATCGATCAGCTTTTCCTTGGCAACCGAATCGGCAATTGCCAGCAGTTCGGCCTTGTTGGCGGTCATGGTCGTCGCCATCGTCTTACCCTTCTTCCAAAATCTTGTCGGCACCGTCGGTCGAAAGCGGCGCGGTCGCCTTGATGAGTTTGTCGGTCAAAAGCAGCTTGGCCTGCACGATATCGGCGAACGGCAGCCGGACCTGCCCCACCTTCGCCGCATCAAGCAGCACCATATCATCGTCAACCCCGGCAAGCACGCCTTCGAACTGCTTGCGCCCGTCAATGGCCGTGCCCAGCCGCACGCGCGCTTCATAGTCGACCCAGTCGGCATAATCCGAAAGCCGCGTCAGCGGCCGGTCAATGCCCGGCGACGACACTTCGAGGCGATAGGCGTGCTCGATCGGGTCGGCCGCATCGAGCACTTCGGACAGCGCGCGCGAGAGCGCCGCGCAATCGTCGAGCAGCAATTGCCGCGTATCGGGCCGCTCGGCCATCACCTGCAACGTCGGATCACTGGTCCCGCCGAACATCGCGACGCGCACGAGCGAAAGCCCGAGCGCTTTCGCTTCGGGTTCGATCAACGCGGTCAGTGCGGCAATGTCCGCCAACGCAGTCTCCGGCAAAAAACCATGCCTTCCGCGCCGCTGGAACCGCCCCGGCTCCAGCCTCGTTACAAAGTCACCGATGTAAAGAAGACAAAACTGGTATAGGCGCGTTGTCGCCATCGAGCAACCCACATTGGAGCCGCCCGCATGAACCGCACTGCCGTCGCTACTCTCGCCCTCGTCCTTGCCGCATGCTCGTCGCAACCGACCACTGCGCAGCCGGGCGGATCACCCGCATCAACCACGGATGGCAAACCCTTCAGCGAGGCCCCCGTGGCCCAGTTCGATGCGCCTTGGGCGATGACGTTCCTGCCCGGCGGCGACATGCTTGTGACGCAAAAGGGCGGCACACTTATGCGCTATGACCCGCGTTCCGAACAGCGCGGTATTGTCTTAGGAACCCCAACGGTCGACAGCGCCGGTCAGGGTGGCCTCATGGATGTCGTGCTCCATCCCGATTTTGCAACAAACGCGATGGTCTATCTCAGCTGGTCCGAAGCGGGCACCGACGGTAAGGGCGTCGCACTCGGCCGTGGCCGCCTTGTCGAAGCCGATGGCGCTTCGCGCCTCGAAGGCTTTGAAACGATCTTCCGGGCAAGCCCGTTCGTCACCGGCAACGGCCATTACGCAGGCCGCATCGCCTTTTCGCCGGACGGGAAATTCCTGTTCTTCACCACTGGCGACCGGCAGAAGTTCTTACCTGCCCAGGACAAGGGCGGCACCCTCGGCAAGGTTCTCCGCCTGACCCCTGAAGGCAAGCCTGCCCCTGAAAACCCACTAGCGACGCAAGGTTTTCTTCCCGAGGTCTGGAGCTACGGCCACCGCAATCCGCTCGGCATCGCTTTCGATGCACAGGGCAATCTGTGGCAGCAGGAAATGGGCCCCAAGGGCGGCGACGAGCTCAATCTTGTCCTGCCGGGCCGCAACTATGGCTATCCGCTCGTCTCGGACGGCGACCATTACGACGGCGAGCCGGTCCCCGACAGGAACATACCCGACCATGGCACCCGCCCCGATCTCGAGCGCTTCAAGGTGAACTGGACGCCGTCGATCTCGCCTGCCGGGCTGATGATATATTCGGGCAAGCGCTGGCCGCAATGGCGCGGCGATGCCTTCATCGGCGGACTTTCGAGCCAAGCGCTGATCCGCGTCGACATTGACGGCACGAACGCCGTCAAGGGCGATCAGTGGCCGATGGGCGCGCGCATTCGCGAAGTCGAGGAAGGGCCGGACGGCACGATCTGGCTTCTCGAAGACAGCCGCGGCGGATCGCAGGGGCGGCTCCTCAAGCTCGAGCCGCGCTGACGGCTCTGGCGGCGAGCCGTGCCTTATGTGCGGCAGCTATCGCGGTTAACCGGCAACGAGCCGCGATTGATGACAAATTTGTCTTGTTTCGCAGCTAACCTTTGACGCGGGCGGGGTTCGATCAACGGAGGAATCCCGCATGCGCCTGTTTTTGCTCCCGCTCGCTCTGACCGCCGCCCCTGCCGCTTTGGCGCAAAACCCCGGCCAAGGGACCGCGCCAACGGTTGCGGCGTCGTCGGTGTTCACGATTACGCCGGTTGCCACTTTCGACCAGCCCTGGGCGATGACGTTCCTGCCTGACGGTCGCGCGCTGGTCTCGGAAAAGTCGGGTCGGCTCCGGGTGGTCGCCACCAACGGCAGCGTGTCGGCTCCGCTGCCCGGCGTCCCGGCGGTTCAGTTCGGCGGGCAAAACGGGTTGCTCGACGTGATTGCGCACTGGAATGCTGCCAAGGGCAACCGCAGCATCTACATGAGCTTTTCCGAGCCCGGACCCAATGGCACCAGTGGTCTCGCGGTCGGCTTTGGCCGCTTCGTCAACAATGCGATCGTCGATTTCAGAGTGATCTGGCGCGATCCGGTCAAGATCAACCAGGGCGGCGGGCATATGTCGGCGCGGCTCGCGTTCGGCCCTGACAACATGCTTTACGTCACATCGGGTGACCGCCAGCAGGCGGTTCCCGCGCAGGCGCTCGCCTCGGCCAAGGGCAAGGTGCTGCGGATGAACACGGCGGGCTGGGCCCTTCCCACCAACCCGTTCCAGGGGCCGCTGCCCAAGCGCCACATCTGGAGCCTCGGGCATCGCAACCTGCTCGGCATGGCGTTCGACAGCGCGGGACGCCTGTGGACACACGAAAACGGCCCACAGGGGGGCGACGAACTCAATCTCGTCGTGCGCGGCGCGAATTATGGCTGGCCGACGGTATCGAACGGCCGCAACTACGGCGCATCGACCGACGATATCCCTAACCACGACACGCGCCCCGATATGGTCGCGCCCAAGGTCTGGTGGGACCCGTCGATCGCGCCCTCGGGCCTTGTCATCTACTCAGGAAGCCTGTTTCCGGCATTCAGCGGCCACGCCTTCCTCGGCGCGCTCGGCGGCAATGCACTCATCCGCGTGACGCTCAACGGTGCCGATGCCACCGAGACCGTCCGCTATGCGATGGGCGCACGCATCCGCGACGTCGAGCAGGGGCCCGATGGTGCGATCTGGGTGCTCGAAGACGGCGGCAGCGGTCGCCTGCTCAAGCTGACGCCGAAGCCCTGACGTAGCAAAAGCGCCAGATCATAGGGACGCATCTCTGGGATCGTTGGTGCTCACTCGGCACCGGGCGTTGACCGCGACCATGGCGCAGTCGGCTTAAGCTGTCGCAAGAACGAGTTTGACGCTGAAGCCGCCCGCTTGGCCATTCGCGAATCTCAGGCTGCCGCCATGTTCACGCGCGAAGCGCGCGGCAATCGCAAGCCCCAGACCAACGCCGCCGTCGCTCGGACGCGCGGCGTCCCCGCGGAAGAACGGGTTGTCCAGTTGATCGAGCAGTGCCGGATCGACACCGCCGCCGCTATCGATGATTTCGACAGTGACGCCTGCCCCCTCCTTGCCGATCACGATCGAGACCGGCTCGCTCCCGTGGACGAACGCGTTGCGGATGATATTGGCCAAAGTGCGCTCGAAAGCGATCGGCCGGACCATCGCAAAAACATCGCGTTCGCCCCGCACGCACGCGCTGCCAAGTCCCGCCGACATTGCGACGTCGCTGACTGCTTTTCGGATATCGATGCGCCGGGGCTGCTCGGCATCGATTCCGCGCCCGAAATCGAGGAACTGATCGAGCATCCGCTCAATCCGTTCGAATTGGCGCGCGATCATCGCATCGTCATCGGGCTCGCCATTCGGTCGCAAGGCAGCGGCGAGGCGCAGCTTCGCGATCGGCGTTTTCAGATCATGGCTGATGCCGGCGAGCATGAAGGCGCGGTCGGCCTCCTGCGCCGCCAACCGCGCGGCCATGCGCTCGAACGCGGCGGCGACACCCGCGATTTCCACTGGTCCGTCCTTGGCAAGACTGCCCAGCGGCTGCGTATCGGGCATCGCATCGACTGCATCGGCCAGCGCCGTCAGCGGTCGGTTGACTCGCCGTTGCAGCGCAAGACCCGCCGCAAGCGACAACACAAGTCCGATCGACACGGCCCCGAGCAGGGCACCGGTCGGCGTCCAACCCATCGATGGCGGCAGCGAGACCCAGTAATGCTCGCCCATCCCAAGCCGCATTCGCACCCATAAAGACGAACGTCCGCCGCCGCGCCAGACCATCGTTTCAACCTGCCCGAGATTTGCAGCAAGGCGCTGCAGCACCAGGGTTTCGAGCCAGGTCGGCGTACCATCGACACCGGGCGGCTCGCCCTGCGCTAACTGGATTCGCAAGGCCCGCCCGGCATTGATGCGAGCGATAAAGCGGCTGCGCTCCTCCCGCGGCAGCGCGTCGAGCGTGGCACCGACCATCTCGACATTGCGCGCAAGGATGGTTGCGATCCGGTCAGCCTGCGGCACGATCACAAACGCGGCGACGAGCGACATGGTGAGCAACTGGCCGAGGAACAGCATGCCCGCCATCAGCGCGACATTGCGCCCGCGCAGCGAACTCAACACGGTCGCGCCTCGGTCAACACATAGCCGACGCCCCACACCGTTTTGATCCAGCGCGGCTCCGCCGGATCGTCCCCCAGCGCCTTGCGCAGCCGCACAATCTGGACGTCGATCGCGCGATCGGTGACTTCGGCGTCGCGGCCATGCGCACGCTCGATCAGTTGGGCACGGCTGAGCGGTCGTCCCGCGCTGCCCGCGAGTGCCGCAAGAACTGCGTATTCGCGCGACGAAAGCGGCACCGGTTCGCCGTCACGACTCAGCGTCAGGCGCTCGATATCAAGGACGAAAGGCCCGATCGCCACGCGGCGTTCGGCCGCCGCGCGGGTCTGGCCGCCGGTCCGGCGAAGGATTGCAGACAGGCGCGCAACGAGTTCGCGCGGCGTGAACGGCTTGGCGAGATAATCGTCGGCCCCCATTTCGAGGCCGAGAATGCGGTCCATGGGATCGCCCTTGGCGGTGAGCATCAGGATCGGCGTCATGTCGCCGTCTGCGCGGAGACGGCGGCAGACCGCCAGCCCGTCCTCGCCCGGCATCATCAGATCGAGCACGATTGCATCGGCGGGCGCACGGGCCAATTGTTTGCTCAGCGCCGCACCGTCGGGCACGGTGCGCACGGCAAAGCCGTGCCCGGTGAGGAAGCGCTGCAACAACGCGCGCAATTCGCTGTCGTCATCAACGACGATCACCCGTGGTTCGTGCCCTGACATGACAACGTGATGGCGCGGCCCCGCCAGCCAGTCATCACAAATTGTTACAGCGCCGGGCCACCGTAACAGCCTGTAACATCTACGTCCGCCGCGCTCACAGGCTCGAAACGGTTCGATCGTCTAACGACTGCAGGCAAGGCGCTCCGCCGGGCCGCACATTCGAAGGAGATTGACGATGAACACGCTCATCAAGTTCGGCACCCTCGCCGTGACCGCAGCTTTCCTCACCGCGAGCATTGTTCCAGCCGAAGCCGGCCGGGTCGCCGCGCGCAATGGCAAAGGCAGCGCTGCCGTTGCCGGTTCGGCCAACGGCAATGTCTGGGCGCGCGGCCGCGCCGTCACGACCAGCGAAAGCGATGCCACGACCGCAACGAGTGGCGGTGCCTTCAAGGCTGCCAATGGCGCATGGGGTGCCCGCGCCTCGCAGACGACCGTCAATCCCGATGGCTCGGCAACCCGCCGCGGCGGCTTTGCAGCCAGCGGCGCGCGCGGCAGCGTTGCCAGCGAAGGCAGCGCCGCGCGCAATGCCGACGGCACCTATAGCGGCAGCCGCGCGACGACTGCGACCAATGCTGCCACCGGCAACACCTACAAGGGTTCGACGACCTATGACTCGACGAACGGCGTGACCCGTTCGGCGACCTGCACCGACGCCACCGGCAACACGATCGCCTGCCCGCGTTGAGACGATAAACCTGATGCGGTTCCGCGACACCCCCCTCCAGCGAACGCGGCGGAACCGCATCCCTTTCTGCAAACCGAAAGTCCCATCCCTATGCACCGCGCCCTGCTTCTTGTGGTCGCCTTCATGAGTGCGCCGGTTTCAGCACAGACCGGCGATGGTCCGATCCTCAACCGCATGATCGAGGCCGACACCAATCGCGACGGGATCATAACACGTGCCGAAATGCTTGCCGCGCGCACCGCGAATTTCGCGCGCTTCGATCGCAACCGCGACACCATATTGACCGACGCCGACATACCCGCATTCCTGCGCGGCTCGGCGATTGGTCAGCGCTTTGCTGAACTCAGGACCGAGTTCGATGCAAACCGTGACGGCAAGGTAACCCGCGCCGAATTCGTCGCCGGGCCCACTCCGGTGTTCGACCGCGCAGATGTCGACCGCGACAATCGCCTGACTCGCGCTGAAATCGACGCCGCCAAAACCCGCGCGGGCCGCTAGCGATGCCCGAAATCATCTCGCGCAATCCCGTCATCCTGCTGGTGTTCCTCGCGCTCGCGCTCGTCGAATATGGCTGGCGCACGCGCGTGGCAAAGCGCGGCTATGACTGGCGCGCGAGCATGGGCTCGATCGGAATTGGGATCGGACAGTTCCTCATCAAGCCGCTGACGGCGGGCTTCGTCACGGCGGTCTTCATGACCGTTCATGTTCATGCGCCGGTGAAACTGTCGATCGAAGACTGGCGCATCTGGTTCGTCGCCTTCTTTGCGGTCGAGTTCGTTTACTACTGGTTCCACCGCATCAGCCATACGGTGAACTGGTTCTGGGCGACGCATGCGGTTCACCACAGCGCGAACGAAATGACGCTGCCTGCCGCGATCCGCCTCGGCTGGACCGGACAGGTCAGCGGCGTCTGGATGTTTTTCCTGCCGCTGATTGCGGTCGGCTTTCCACCGGTGATGATCGTCGGCTTGCTCGGTGCCAATCTGATCTATCAATATGGCCTGCACACCGAAGCGATCCCGAAACTATGGGGACCGATCGAATACATCTTCAACACGCCGTCGCATCACCGCGCGCATCATGCCTCGAACGAAGCCCTGCTCGACAAGAATTTCGGCGGCGTCCTGATCGTCTTCGACCGGCTGTTCGGCACCTTTGCCGCTGAACCTGATGCAGGCGGGCTGAGCTATGGCCTGGTCAAGCCGCTCCGCTCTAACAATCCGTTCACGATCGCCTTTGCGCAATGGATCGCCATGGGTCGCGCCTTTGCAGCGGCGAACACGATACGTGCGCGCGTTCAGGTCCTTCTTGGCCTTCCCGCAGCGCTCGACGAGATTAAAGGTGGCGAGTCCCCGCTGCGACTGGGCAGCATTTGAGGGCTCAGCGTATCGACCAACCCCACCCCGCAAGCGCGATGGTCTTCGATCTAGACAGAGTGACCGTCGCGAGTGCGGGCGAGAGATTCACGACCACGGTCACCCGGTCGCGCCCCGCGATCCGCCGAAACGCAAAAACCTTGGCGTTGCCGGTCTCGATCAGCTCAAGATTGCCGGGCACCATTGCGCTTGTCAGCGCGGGGTGGCGGCGCTTCAGCGCGAGCAGCTTGGCGTAAAGCGGCGCACGGTGGTACGTCCCCCAGTCGATCTGGTCCTTCTCGAAAAAGGCGAGGCGCTTGTCGAGGTCGGCTTCTTGTCCGCTGTAGATCAGCGGCATCCCCGGAAGCGTCGCCGCGAGCACCGTCATGGCATCGGCTGCGTCGCCGTAAAGTTCCCGGTCGGAGCCTTTCCAGGAATTTTCGTCGTGGTTGCTGGTGAACGTCATGCGGTAGGCACCTGCCGGATAGCGGCGCGCTGGTGCCGTGTAGAGTTTGGCAAGGTCACGCGCATCGGCCTCGCCCTTGGCGACGTTCACCAGCACGTTCTTGAGCGTCCAGTCATAGGTCATGTTGAAAGCGCGACTGTGCATTTCAGGCGTGTCGGCCTCGGCCAGCATGAACATCGGCTTGATCGCGTCGAGCGTGGCGCGCGCCTCTTCCCAGAAAGTAGTCGGTAGCGTCCACGCCACGTCGCAGCGAAAACCATCGATCCCGGCGGTCCTGACCCACCAGCGCATCGCCGCGATCATACCCGCGCGCACGGCGGGTTTCGAATAGTCGAGGCCGATAACATCGGCCCACACTTCCTGATGCCCGTCGCTCAGATCGGTGTAGCGATAGCCTTCGAGTTCGCCCGCTGCATTGCGTATATACCATTCGGGATGCTGCGTCACCCAGACATGGTCCCAACCGGTATGGTTCGCAACCCAATCGAGGATAACTTTGAAGCCAAGGCGGTGCGCGGTAGCGACCAGATGCGTGAAGTCGGCGAGCGTCCCGAATTCGGGATTGATCGCCGTATAGTCGCTGACGGCATAATAGCTGCCGAGCGTCCCTTTCCGCATTTTTTTGCTGATCGGGCTCACCGGCATGATCCAGAGGATTTTGACGCCCATGCGGCGCAGGCGCGGCAAATGTTTTTCAAACGCTCGAAACGTGCCTTCCGGCGTGTATTGCCGGATATTGACCTCATAAATGTTCGCGGACCGCGCCCATGCCGGATGCACCACGGCGGTCGTCCCCTCGGTCAGCGGCAGCGGTGGTGTGGCGGCCAGCGCGGGCGCGCCGAGGAGCAGCGCGAGCAGGAAAGCCAAACGTCGCATCATGCCGTGCTACTCCTGCAGTCATCGGGTCTTCGCGCCAGTGCTGCCAAAGCCATGTCGTGTGATGGGAAATTGGCCGCGCAACCGGTGATGAACCGATCGACCTTTGCCATATCGGCGAGCGGGAGACCGGCTTCGGGGACACGCATCTTGGCATCGTCGGGGAACGCGCCGTAACCCGCCATCAGGCAGTGCCACGACAGCGGCGCATAGTATTTCGCGATGTCTTGCCGCGCGATGTCCTCGACGAGATCGCCGCCGGTGAACCAGCATGTCATCAGCGATTTGAGCGAATCCGACAGGTTTTGCTGCGCAGCATTGGCACGCCAATAGTCACTGTCGGTGCGCGAATTGAAGCGGTAATGCGCGACGATATAATCGCGGATGCCTTCATAGCGCGCGGCGATCCGCCGGTTGAAGTCGTCGCGCGTGCCGCCGTGATCGACCGCGTCGAGATAGCCTTCGACCGTTGCCTGGACGATGTGGAGCGCGGTTGCTTCGAGCGGTTCGATGAACCCTTGCGACAGGCCGACTGCGAGGCAATTGCGCACCCAGCTGCGTTCGACGCGGCCGACTTTCATCCTGAGATGGCGTGCGGGTGGGTCTTTTTCGGCGACGCCCAGATGCGCGCGGAGTTCGCGCTCAGCCTGATCTTCGCTGAGGTGCGCCGAGGAATAGACATAGCCGTTGCCCGCGCGGTTCGTCAGCGGGATCGTCCAGACCCAGCCGGCCGAAAGCGCGGTGGCGCGGGTCTCGCAGGCCAACGGGCCGGAGTCGTTCGGCGTCGGCATGGCGACAGCGCGGTCGTTGAACAGATTTTCGGCGAAGGGGCGGAAAGGTTCGCCGAGCGCTGCCTGAATGATCGCGGCGCGGAAACCCGAGGCGTCGATGAAGAATTCGCCCTCGACGCGTTCACCATCGTCGCAGACGAGATTCGCGACATCGCCCCGTGCATCGAGAGCGACGTCGCGTACGGTGCGCGCAAGGTGCGCAATGCCGAGCTTGCCCACTGCATGGTCGCGCAGGAACTGGCCGACCAGCGTTGCATCGAAATGATAGCCATAGCCGATGTCGAACGGGAAACTGGGCGGCGCGATCGGTGCGCGGTGTTCGGCGGCAAGGCGGGTGGGCACGAAGAAGGCGTCGGGATGGGCAACGACGGCGCGGCCGGTGCGGCGGGCACGGGTGTGGAAGAAGAATTGCGGCGCGGTGTGGCTGTCGAGCGCGGTCTGAAAAGGGTGGAAGTAATGCGCGAAACCCTTGCGGCTCGACCAGCCATGAAAGCTGATCCCGGTCTTGTAGGTCGCGTTGCAGGCGGGCATCCATTCGCCTTCCGCGATACCCAATGTATCGAACATCGCCTTCAGCTGCGGGGTCGAGCCTTCACCGACACCGATGATGCCGATGTCGGGCGATTCGACGAGCGTCACTGCAGTGCGTGGCCAGCGGTGCGCGATCAGGCACGCGGCCATCCAGCCCGCGGTCCCGCCGCCGAGAATGACGACGCTTTTCGGCGGCGCGCTCATCGCATCAGCCAGCCGAAAACATCGTCGACGCGCGCAGCCCACGCGTTTTCCTCGTGCGGCGCGCCCGTGTACACGCGGCTCTCGAAATCGCGGCCGCGGCGCCACCCGGCTTGCACGATCTGGGTATCGATGCGCGCTTGATAGGGCGCGTAGAATGCGTCGAGCGTCTCCGTGCCATGGTCCATCCAGAGCCGCCGCCCGCCGGGCTTGCCGAGATACTTTGCGAGATAGGTGCGCCACGCATCGGCAACGTCCTCGCGAAAGCTCCCGACCGCGCCCGGATCGACGAGCGGCGTGTGCGTCGAGACGCAGCCTGCGCGGCCGAACACCTTCGGATATCGCATGAAGGCGTCGCACGCGATGAGCCCGCCCATGCTCGAGCCGACGATGGCCGTGTGCCGGGGCGTTTTGCGCGTGCGGTAATCGCGATCGATCATCGGCTTGAGGTCGCTCACGAGGAAGCGGAGATAGGCGTTGCCCGTAAGCGGTCCCTTTGCCCTGCCCTCGATCGATAGTTTCAGGCTCGCGGCCGCAAGCCCGTGCAGCCCGACCGGAAAATACTGGCGGTAGCGCGCCTCGCCGGGCTGATCGATGCCGACGATAATGAAAGGTTGAACGCGCTTTGCCGCGATCAGCCGGAGCGCCGATCGGTCCGCCGCCCAGACCTTGTTGAAGTTCGAGCGCGAAGGAAAGAAGAGGTTCTGCCCGTCGTGCATATAGACGACGGCATAGCGCTGGCGGCTCGCGTCATAGCCGGGCGGAAGCCAGACGACGACATGCGGCGGCGCGATATGCTGCGACGGAACCGCTGCGATTTCGACGAAGCGACCTTCATCCTGCGCGGCCACGGGCACCGCAAAGATAAGGGCCACGAACAGGCTGAGCAGCCTCATCGGCCTCCGCCTTCGCGGGTATCGAATACTATCGTTCCGCCTTGCGTGAACGCCGCATGCGGCACGGCAAGCGGATCGAGCCGACTGTCGCCGATCCGCACCGAGCGCAGCGCACCACCACTGCCATTCCGGCGGATCTTCAGCACCGGCTTGCCGGGCACACGCAGTGTCGCGCGCTCGACCAGCGGGAGGCCTGCGACATAGCGCCCACTTGCGGGCTGCGCCGGATAGAAGCCAAGCGTGGCAAAGACATACCATGCGCTCATCTGCCCCGCGTCGTCATTGCCGATCAAGCCATCGGGGGTCGCGCGATAGAAGCGTGTCGCGATGTCGCGCACGAGCGCCGCGCCGCGCGCGGGAGTGTTCGAATAGCTGTAGAGCCAGGCGACATGATGCCCCGGTTCATTGCCGTGCGAATACTGACCGATCAGTGCTTCCTGCCCCTGGAACTTGTCTTCCTTGCCCGGCAGGCTGAAAAAGCGGTCGAGCATCGCGGTAAAGCGTGTCTTGCCGCCCATCGCCGCGATCAGCCCGGCGGGATCATGGAGGGCAGGCGTCCAGCTGTATTGCCAGGCATTCGCCTCGGTATAGTCGCCCGGCGTGCCAAGCGGCGAGGTGACCAGCAGCGGATCGAACGGGCTGCGCCACTGACCCTCGCTGTCACGCCCGCGGGCAAGTCGCGTGTCCGGATCGATCAGCAGCGTGTAACTGCCCGCGCGCCTTGCAAAACGAGTGCCCGCCGGATCGGCCAGCATCGCCGCCATGCGCGCGGTGGCATCGTCGCCGACCCCCGCCTCGAGACTGCGCGAAACGGCTTCGTTGGGAACACGATCGAACGGGTAATAGCCGCGTTGATCGAACAGATCCCAATCGGACTGTGCATGGTTGCGTGTCGAGCTTGCGACCATCGCGCCCAGCGCCTCGCGTCCGTCGAAACCGCGAAACCCCTTGGCCCAGGCATCGGCGATGACGGGCAGGGCAGGGGTGCCGATCATCGTGTTCGTCTCGCCGCCCCAGATGGTCCACAGTGGCAGCGTCCCGGCCGCCCGGGCATGATCGAGCATCGTCAGCACGAAATCGTCGACGCGCTCGGGCACGAGCAGCGTGTAGAGCGGGTGCGCCGCGCGAAACGTGTCCCACAGCGACAGGGTCGAGTAATATAACTTGCCGCGCGCGACTGCGATGCGCCCGTCGGGGCCGCGATAGCGCCCGTCGATGTCGGAGATCACGCTGGGGTGGAGGAATGCGTGATAAAGCGCGGTGGTGAAGATGCGCTGCGTCGTCGCGCCGGCGTCGATCGTCGCGCGACCGAGCAGATCGTTCCATTCGGTACTCGCGGCAGCCGCGATACGGTCGAAATCCCAGCCATCGAGTTCGGTCAGATTGCGCCGCGCGCCGGGGACATCGGTGGTCGACAGCGCGATCTTCGCGCGCAGTATCCGGCCGGCCCCAAGATCGAAGCCGAGCAGGTAGCGGGGTGCCTTGTCGCCCGGTCGCGGGGGCAGCAGGCGCGTCTCGGCAACCGGCCGGTCGAAGCGCAGCGCGAAGGCCACGGTGCGCGTCGTCCAGTTGGTCGAACTGACGGTGCCGTCGATGCCGTCCGCGCGCGGGACAACGTCGCTTGCGGTGACGCGCGGACCTTCGAGGAAGCGCAGCCGGTGCTGGAAATCGGCGAGCACCCAGACCCGACCGTCGGCATCGAAGGTGTAGCGATGCAGCGCGACCCGCGCCGTCGCAGTCAGTTCGACGCGGGCACCATTGCGGACGAGCTTTACCGAATAATAGCCGGGACGCGCGGCCTCGCTCGTCTTGTGATAATCGCTGGCGAAGCCGTCGGCGCGCGGCGTCGCCATCGGCTGTAGCAATATGTCTCCCAACTCTGGGATGCCGGTCCCGCTCGCGCGTGTCTGCGAAAAGCCCAGGATTTCGGACGCGCGATACTGGTAGCCGCTGGTGAAGTCCCAACCGCTATCGGCATTGTCAGGCCCCGGCGCGACCATGCCGAAAGGACGCGTCGCGGCGGGCGAGGTATGGCCAGTCCCGTCAGTGCCGATGAAGGGATCGACGCGATCCACCGCCCGCTCGCCTGCCGACGCCGCCACCGGCAGCATCAGCAGCAGCGCGAGCAGCGCGCGGATCATGCGGTCCGGCGCGCGGTGTAGAGCCCGAACAGCGCAATGACGAGGTAGCAAGCTGCCGGGATGGCGAGCGCGATCGTCAGGCTGCCGAAGCCATCGGCGGCAAGCCCGGTCAGCGGGGGGACGATCGCACCGCCGACGATGGCGACGTTGATGACGCCCGAACCATCGGCCGCGCGCGCGCCGAGCCCCTCGCAGGCCAGCGTGAAGATCGTCGGGAACATGATCGAGTTCATCAGGCCGATCGCGAGCAAGCTGTAGCCTGAGACCGCGCCGGTGGTGCTTGCCGAGACGGCGATAAGCGCGATCACGGCCGCTGCCGCGAAGGCAAGCACCAGGCCGGGGCTGACGACGCGCAACACCGCCGATCCGATGAAGCGGCCGATCATCGCGCCGCCCCAATAATAGACGATCATGTCGCCTGCCGCCTGCTGCTCAAGGGCCATCACCCCCGGCTGCATCAGATAATTGACGATCAACGAGCCGATCGCGACCTCGGCACCGACATAAAGAAAGATGCACAGCGCGCCGAAGCCGAAGCGCGGACGCTCGAGCAGGCTGAAGCCGCCGAACATCGTGCCCGGCGCATGGCGCTCGTCCTTGAGCGCATTGCGAAACAGCCAGACGACGCCCGCCACCACCGCAAGTGCGGCGGCAAGGCCGAGATAGGTGTTCACGATCACCTGCGTCTCGGTCGTGCGATAGGTATCGAGCGCCGCTCCCGACAGGTCCGATGCGCTGACGCCCGCAAGGCTGCCGAGGATGAGCGCCGAGCCGACGGCTGGAAAAATCGTGGTGCCCAGCGAGTTGAACGCCTGCGCGAAAGTCAGGCGGCTGTGCGACGTTCGGGTTGGCCCGAGCAGGCTGATCAGCGGATTCGAGACGACCTGGACGATCACGACCCCGCTGGCGAGCACGAACAGCGCAAGAAGGAACACGCCGTAGATCGCGGTCTGCGAGGCCGGGATGAAAAGCAGGCAACCCGCCATCATCGTAAGCAGCCCGGCGACCGCCGAGCGCATATAGCCGAGCCTTCTCACCAGCGCCGCCCCGGGCAGGCCGATCACGAAATAGGCGGCGAAGAACGCCGACTGGACAAGCATCGCCTGGAAGAAATTGAGCGTGAAAAGCTCTTTCAATTTGGGGATGATGACATCGTTCAGGCTCGTGATTCCGCCGAAGATGAAAAAGAGCGAGAAAACGAAAAGCTGAAGCCCTGGCGCGTTGATGCCATTGTCGTCTGAAGTGGCGATCGGGTCTGCGATGACGGCACCGGCCATAGTTGCTCTCCTATTTGCCCGCGACGAAGCGGATCGCCTGTCCGCCGCCGGGCGCGAGCCGCAGCGTCAGCGTATCGGCGCTCGAAACGATGCGCTTTTCGATGGCAATGCTGTGGCGCTTGGCCGTCCGGTAGTCGGCATCGTCGCCGTCGCGGTAGATCTCGGCGGTGTAGCGCTTGCCCGGTGTCAGGAAATCGAGCCTGACCGTCGTCAAACGCGCTTCCTCGTCGCCGACCGCGCCGAGATACCAGTTCGGCCCGCCGCGCTCCTTGCGGACGATGGTGACATAATCGCCGACCTCGCCGTTCAGCACGCGCGTCTCGTCCCAGTCGGTCGGCACATCGCGGATGAATTTGAACGGCGCAGGGTATTTCGCATAGTTCTCGGGCGTGTCCGCCGCCATCTGAATAGGCGAATAGATCACGACATAAAGCGCGAGCTGCTTGGCGATCGTCGAAAGGATCGCGCTGCCCTTCTCGCCTTCGAGGCTGAGCACGCCGGGGGTGAAATCCATCGGGCCTTCGAGCATTCGCGTGAAGACAAGGTTCGCCTCGTGCTCGGGCGGATTCTTGCCCGCCCAGCTGTTGTATTCCATCCCGCGCGATCCCTCGCGCGCGACCCAATTCGGATAGGTGCGATGAAGCCCGGTGCCCTTGATCGGCTCGTGGCTGTCGATCACGATCTTGTATTTTGCGGCCGCCTCGAGATTGCGGATGAAGTGGTTCGACATCCACTGGCCCTGGTGCCACTCGCGCAGACGCGTGCCGTCGGCATCGACGCGCTCGATCTGCGCTGCATCGGTAACATAGCCGGACTTGACGATCATCTGGCCGTGTTCGGCCGAAAACTTGAACGCCTTCTCGAACTGGTTTTCATAGTGGCTCGCCGAGCCGCCGCTTTCGTGGTGCCCGACGAGGCGGACGCCCTTCGATTTGGCGTAATCGGCGAGCACGCGCGCGTCGAAATCCTCGGTCGGCTGCGCGAAATCCATATCGTTGCCGTTGCCGAACCAGTCGCCGTCCCAGCCGACGTTCCAGCCCTCGACGAGAAGGTTGGGGATATTGCTGGCCGATGCAAAATCGATGTAGCGCTTCACATTGGCATTGGTCGCGCCGTGTTTCGGCCCGCGCGCCCAGCTCCATTCGCCCTTGATCATGTTCCACCAGACGCCCGCGAACTTGCCCGGCTTGAACCAGCGCATGTCGCCGAGCTTGTTCGGCTCGTTGAGGTTGAGCATCAGGTGGCTGGTGTAAACGCCGCCCGCATCGTCAGCGATGATCAGCGTGCGCCACGGCGTCTGCCATGCACCTTTCTTCTCGACCTTGGCGCGTCCGGCACCGGGCGTGAGCTGCGCGCGAAGCGTGGTCCCCTCGGTCCGCGCGACCGCCATGCCCGAATAATCGACCAGCGCGGCTTCATGCAGCGCCACGTGCGTGCCGTCGGCGAGCTTGATCGTGACAGGCGTATCGGCGGTGCCGACTCCCGAGACCGGCGTGCGATTGTAGAGATATTCCTCACGGTTCCACAGGAATGCGGGCTTCCACCACGCCGTGCCCTCGGTCGCGAAGGTGAATTCAGTCAGTTCGTCGGCGATGTTCGCCGCTTTGAGATTGGGCTGGTCGGGGAATTCGTAGCGGAATCCGACGCCGTCATCGTATATGCGGAACGTGACGGTGAAGACGCGTGCGAGCGCGGTCGTTTCCTTCATCTCGACCTTGAGTTCGCGGTAGCGATTGCGGATCGACCGCCATTCGCCCCACGGCTGCTCCCAGGTCTCGTCGAAGTCGCGCGTTGCCTGCCCGATGACGCTCAGCCTCCGGTCGATCTTCGGCACATCGGTGAACAGGAACCCGAGCTTCGAGGGCGCGAGGATCGGCTTGCCCTTTCGGCTGACGCTATAAGACGCCCGCCCGTCGCCATCGATCGTGATCGCCACTGATACCGAGCCGTCGGGCGAGCTGGCTTGGGCAAGGGGTCGCTCCTGCGCCAGCGCGGGCGACGCCACCAGCAAACCCCCCACGATCATCGCCCATGCGCCACGGTTCATGCAACGTCTCCCATCAAAATGCGGAGGCCACGTAAGCGGCAAAGCCATCGAGCCGGACAAGCGTTGCATCGCCCACGCGCTCGTCAATCCGCCAGCGCGTGCCCGATGGCGGCTGAAACTCGACCGCTTCATCGCTCATGTTGAAGACGCACAGCCGTCGTTCGCCAGGCGCGGTGCGTTCGAAGGCGAGCAGCGCATGCGTTGCCTCCACGGTCTTCATGGTTCCGGCGGAAAGCGCTTCGCTGGCGCGCCGAAAGGCAATAAGTCGTCGGGTCAAGTGAAGGAGCGACTCAGTATCGGCTTCCTGCACGTCTACGGCGCGGGCGCGGTTGGCAACACCGAGCGGCAGCCACGGCTTCCCCGTCGTGAACCCGGCCCCCACTTCATCGCGCACCCAGGGCATCGGCGTGCGCGCGCCGTCGCGGCTCAGCGTCAGCGGCCAGTTGGCGATCGCTTCGGGATCGCGCAGATCTTCGAAACCGATCTCGACCTGGTCAAGGCCGAGCTCTTCGCCGAAATACAGAAAGACGTTGCCGCGCAGGCACATGAGCAGCAGCATCTTCATCCGCGCAAAAGCTGCAGCGTGCACCGGCGCGCACCACCGCGAAACCGCGCGCGGCGCGTCGTGGTTCTCGAATGCCCAGCTCGGCCAGCCGATATCGACTGCGTCGGGCCATTGGTCGATCGTCTCGCGTACGAGCGCAGGCGTCAGGTCGCGCGCGTAGAGGAAATTGAAGCCATAAGCGCTATGGAGCCGCGTGTCGCCGTGGGTGAACGCCTTCATCTCGCGCTCGGCATGATCTCCGCCGACTTCGGCGACAGTAAAGCGCGCATCATAACGATCGATCACTGCGCGCAGGCGTTCGAGAAAGTGCGGAATGTCGGGATGCGACATGTTGTTCTGCGGGATCTGGAAATCCGACGGGCGCGACCTGCGGCGGTTTGAAGACGGCGCGGGCGGGTTGTCGGCAAGGGCTGGATCGAACATCGCGAAGTTGATCGCATCGATGCGGAAACCATCGACACCGCGATCGAGCCAGAATCGCGCGACATCGATCAGCGCATCCTGCACGTCGAGATGGTGGACGTTGAGCTGCGGCTGCGAACTCAGGAAATTATGCATGAAATACTGGCCACGCCGCGCGTCCCACGTCCACGCCGGGCCGCCGAACACCGATTGCCAGTTGTTGGGCGGCGTGCCGTCGGCCTTGGGATCGGCCCACACATACCAGTCGGCACGCGGGTTTTCGCGAGCAGCGCGGCTTTCGGCGAACCAGGCGTGCTGGTCCGACGTGTGCGCATAGACCTGATCGATCAGAACCTTGAGGCCGAGCGCATGCGCGCGCGCGATCAGCAGGTCGAAATCGTCAAGCGTGCCGAAGATCGGATCGACGGCGCGATAATCGGCAACGTCATAGCCGAAATCCTTCATTGGCGAAGTGAAGAAAGGCGATATCCAGATCGCGTCGACGCCGAGCGAGGCGACGTGGTCAAGCCGCGCGGTGATCCCGGGAAGATCGCCGACGCCGTCGCCGTTGGCATCGGCAAAGCTGCGTGGATAAATCTGATAGATGACGGCACCGCGCCACCATTCGCGGGACGGCTCGGTCTCGCACGCGCTGATCCGCAAGGGCTCGCTCACTGAGCACTTGCGGCGGCGCACACCGCATAGGACAGCGGCGGCAACGACAGGCGCAGCGTGGCGGGGGCCGAGGCTTTGGCTGCGCACTGGCCAGCGAGTGTGCGGAAATCGAGCGACTTGATGTCGATCTCGACATTCACGTCGAGCGCGGTCGTGCCGGTGTTAAACGCGAGCACGACTTCGCGGCCGCTGTTCGGATCGAACCGCGAGACCGCGAACAGGCCGGGCTTGGGCGACCGCGCGCGGAGCAGCTGCCGCCCGCGCGTCAACGCCGGTTCGGACTGCCGCAGCTTCGCGAGCTTTGCAATCTCGGTGTAGAGCGGATGATCGAGCGTAAAATTGGGCTGCGCGTGCGTCGCCGACGTGCCCACGAGCCGGTTATCGAGATACGATGCGACCTTCGATGCAAACAGCGGTTCGCGCGCATCCTGATCGTTGCCGTCGCCCGCAAAGCCCTGTTCGTCGCCCGAATAGATCACCGGCACGCCGCGCAGCAACAGCATCATCGCATGGCCGAGCTTGACGCGCGCCAGTACCTCGGCATCGCTTGCCTTCGGCAGCGCCTGGCGGACGAAATAGGCAAAGCGTCCATTATCGTGGTTGCTGATGAAGGTCGGCTGGATGAGCCCCGCCGCGGCGCCGCCCTCGTAGAGCGCGTCTTGCGCGAACAGCAGCTCCAGATCCTCGGTCCCTGCCGTGCCGCCAACGGTGTTGATCACCGCCTGACGAAAGGCAAAGTCGATCGTCGCCGGAAAGCCATCGACGCGCGTGTGGACCGCGAGCTTGCCCGGTTCGAGGCCAACGCCGCCGATCTCGCCGAAGATATGGAAATTTGGAATGCCTTTCGCCTTGGCGCGCGCGATCATCGCGGGTACGAATTGCTGCCACATCTCGGGGTTCACATGGCGCGCGGTATCTACGCGGAATCCGTCGATACCATAGCGGTCGATCCAGCCACCGAAAATGTCAATCATGCCCGAGACGACGCGCGGATGTTCAGTCATGAGATCGTCGAGGCCGACGAAATCGCCCATTGTCGAACTCTCGTTCGAAAAGGTCGTGTTGCCGCGATTGTGGTAGAGTTTGATATCGTTGAGCCAGGCGGGGACCTTCACCGTCTCCTCGCCTTTCGGGACGAAAGGCGTGTAAGCGAAGGTCATATCGGATACCAGCGCGAAATTTTCCGCCGTCATCGTCTGGTCGCCGACGAAACCCGGGTTGATCGGCGCACCGGCCGGCCCGCCGCGACGCTGGTAGGGGAAATCGGCGCGGCTGCGATACACGCAGCTGCTGTTCGGGCATTCCTTATAGGCGATCACGTCCGCCGTGTGGTTGACGATGATGTCCATATAGACCTTCATCCCGCGCGCGTGCGCAGCATCGACGAAGGCCTTCATCTCGGCATCGGTGCCGAAATGCGGATCGACCGTCGTAAAATCGGTGACCCAATAGCCATGATAGCCCGCCGACTGCTCGCCGGGCGCGCCCTGGACGGGTTTGTTCTTGAAGATCGGACCGAGCCAGATCGCTGTCGCGCCGAGCCCCTGAATATAGTCGAGCCGCTGGATCAGCCCCTTCAAATCGCCCCCGAGGAAAAAGCCCTTCGAAGCGGGATCGAAGCCGGTCTTCAGTCGGTCGCCCTTGAACCCGCCGCGATCATTAGCAGGATCGCCGTTCTCAAAGCGGTCGGGCAGGACGAAATACATGACCTCGTCCTGCGCGAGGCGGTCGCGGTAATCGGGCACGGCGGCAGGCTGCGCCAAGGCCGGTGCCGCAAGCGTAACGAGGAGGAGCGGAAGGAAACGCTTCATGCCGCCGCCCTCGCGGCGGCTGCAGCCCCGCAATAGCGGGCAACAAAGTCGCTGTGGCCGGGCATTTGCGCGGCTTCGCGGGCAATCAGCTTTTCGAGCGTATCCATATATTCGGCGAGATCTGCTTTCGAGATTGTGTCGGCAATCGGGTGATTGCCTTCGGGCATGATCCCCTGTCCGGCCATGACCTGGAACCAGCCGACCTCGGTAAAAAGCTCATCATGCTCGCGCACGATATGCCCGTTGGCGCGGAACAGCGCGATCTTTTCGGCGAGGAATTCGGGGACGGGCATGTCGCGGCAATGCTGCCAGAATGGCCCCTCGCGTTCGTTTGCCTTATAGTGGAGGATGATGAAGTCACGGATGCGATCGAACTCATAATCGCTCTGGCGGTTGAACTCGCGGCGGTCAGCCTCGGCGGCGTGGCGACCCGGCATCAGCTTCATGATCCGCTGGATCGCCGACTGGATCAAATGGATGCTCGTCGATTCGAGCGGCTCCATGAAGCCCGACGACAGGCCGACGGCGATGACGTTGTTCTTCCAGAAAGCGCGGCGCTTGCCGGTCACGAACTTGATCGGGCGCGGCTCTGCAGTTGGCGCACCGTCGAGATTGGCGAGCAGGATTGCGGTCGCCTCGTCTTCGCTCATGAACGCGCTGGAGAACACCATGCCATTGCCGGTGCGGTGCTGGAGCGGGATGCGCCACTGCCAGCCTGCAGCGCGAGCGGTCGAGCGGGTGTAAGGCGTGATCGGCGCGCTCGTACGTTCGCAGGGGACCGCGACGGCGCGATCGGCGGGGAGCCAGTGCGTCCAGTCCTCATATCCCGCCTGCAGTGTCTTTTCGATCAGCAGGCCGATGAAGCCGGTGCAGTCGATGAACAGATCGGCCGCGACCGCGCGTTCGCCTTCGAGCGCGAGCGATGCGATGTCACCGCTCTCGCCGTCGCGGCGGACATCGACGATGCGGCCTTCGACGCGCGTGACGCCGCGCGCCTCGGCGTAGCGGCGCAGATAGGCAGCGTAGAGCCCGGCATCGAAATGGAACGCATAGGGCATTTCGCCGAAGACGTTTGCGGTGCGTGGCGGGCCGCGCTGCATCCGGTCGCCGAGCGCTGCCATGTTGTTGAGCGAATAATGCGCCAGCTCTTTGCCGAGCCCCTCGCGCCGGGCGCGCGCCCAGCTGTGCTGGAACGCCATCAGTCCGACATCGCGCCCGACGTCGCCAAAGGCGTGCATGTAACGATGGCCGGGACGCAGCCAGTCGACGAATTCGATCGCGAGCTTGAACGTCCCTTGCGTCGCGCGCATGAACGCGGCCTCGTCGAGCCCAAGCGCGTCGTTAAACAAACGCATCTGCGGGATCGTCGCCTCGCCGACGCCGACAGTTCCGATAGCGTCCGATTCAACGAGCGTGATCTCGAAGCCGGTTTCGAGGAACCGCGAAAAGGCCGCCGCGGCCATCCATCCGGCAGTACCACCACCAGCGATCGCGATGCGGATCGGAGAGCTTTCAGTCACGCAGCCTCTTTTCTGCTCCCGGTGCCGACGAGGGTGGCGAAGCGATCCGCCACCCGGCGTCAACTAGAACTTGTAGGAGACGCCGAGATAGTATTCGCGGCCGTAGCGCTGATAATCAATGACCTGGCGCGGGTCGCCGTTCGCCGACGTGACAAACGGACGGTCGGTCAGGTTCTTGCCCTGCGCGGTGATCGCCAGCCCTTTCAGGAAGCCGCGCTGGAATTCATAACCGATCTGTGCATCGACGATGACCTCGGCGCTCGCCTGGCGGAAATCGGGATTGGCTGAGAGGCCCGCGATTTCGCCGAGGAACTTCGAGCGATAGCGATAGCTTCCGCGCGCCTGAAAGCCGTCTTTCTCGAAGTAAAGCGATGCGTTGAGGATCCAGTCGGACTGGCCCGGAAGCGGGATCGGGTTCGGATTGTTCCCCAGCTTGATCTCGCTGAAAACGTAGGAACCGCTGCCGAAGAAGCCGAAACCGTCGAGACTGTCTGAGAGCACCGCAAACGGCAGCGAAAGCGTGGCTTCGCCGCCGAGCAGAAAGCCCTCGCCGGTGTTGCCCGGCTGGCTCACGCGGCCCTGCGTGGTGCCGATCACGACGCCCGGGACGGCCGCTTGCAGCGCCGTCGCCAGCGCGGAGAAATCGCCGATCACCGAATTGTTGTTGTCGACGAAGTCAGTCAGGTCTTTGAAATAGCCCGCAACCGAGACATAGCCGCCTTTCTGGAAATAATGCTCGAGCGAGACGTCGATGTTGGTCGACTGGTAGGGCCGCAACGCCGGATTTCCGCCATTCGAGCTGAAGCCGCTGTTGCCCGGATCGGTGTTGCCCAGCCGCGTGAAGTCGATATTGACTTCCTGATTGACCCGCTCGCGATCGAGCCGCGCGCGGACCATGGTGTGCGACGCCGAAAGTTTGACGAATGTGTTCGTCAAGAATTCGACCGAAAGCTGCGCGCTCGGATTGATGTTCGTGTAGTTCGCGCCGCCGCTCGCTGGAGCGATCGTCACCTGCGGCACGCCGTTGACAACGTTGAACGCCGAGAGCGTGCCTGTCGATTTCTGCCGCGTGTTGACGACCTGCACCCCGATCGCGCCCCTCACGGGCTTGCCGCCCGCTTCGCCGTCGATCTTGAGCATCGCATAGCCGGTCAGGACGTTTTCGGTGATGACGTTGTCGCGGACCAGCGAACCCGGGCGGTTGTCGAAGCTCGCCAGCAATGTGTTGTTGTAAAGATAGATCGGATCGAGCGCGAGCATCGCCGGGACGCCAAGATAGTCGAGCGAGACCGTGCCGACACGCGCGGCTTCGGGCACGGGCACGAACGTTCCGACCAAATCGGCACGCACCGTGCAATCCGGGTTACCGCCGCGCGGGCAGAGGAAGAACGAGGTGTAGGCGCTGGTCTTCTGGCGGCGGCTGTAGTTCGCGCCGATCTCCCAGCCCTTGAAGAAATTGCCGCCTTCGAATTCACCATCGAGGCTGGCGCGCAGCGATTTCAGATCGTCCTTGAACTTGGGCTGGTTGAGGAACCCCGCCTGGACGACCGTGGTCGTGCCGTTGAAGCCCCAGCCCCGCGGATCGGTGATGCCAACGCCGCCCGGGCCAGTATTGGTGTAGTCGAAGGTCGGAACGATGCGGAAAGTGCCGTCGGCGTTCTGCGTGATCCGCAGCGTATCGGTCGGACCAGTCTGATTATAGCCGGGGCCTGTATATGTTTCGAGCAGGAAGTCGGTCCGCGTCGCGCGTGACCAGGACGCATCGATCGTAAGGTTCGTGGTTTCGCCCAAGCCGATCCGGTTGTTGAGCCCGATCGAGAAATTGTCGGCGGTGCGCTTGTTGATGTCGTTGCGCTGGACGGCGCGGACGCCGTTGATCGTTGCCGCCGTCACGAAATTGTTTGCAATCGTCGGGTTCGTGATCGTCGTGCCCGCGCCCCAGCCGGGGTTGATCGGGAATTCGATGCCGCGCAGGCGCTGCGTTTCGCGGAAGTTCGAATAGAGAACATCGAGCGTGGTGTGCCAGTTGTCGCTCGGGCGATACTCGACCGTAGCGACCGCGCCGTAGCGCGTCAGCAGGTTGGACTGGACATAAGGCTTGGCACCGCCGAGGCGCAGCGCGTTGCCGACGGCCGGGCCGGCATCGCCATCGTTGGGGAAGCCCCAGGCGTTGTAGCGCTCGTTCTGCGACGGGGCCGAGGTCGCCGAGACGCCGATCGCGATGCCAAGCGTATCGTCGGCGAACTGATCGATATAGGTCGCCGAAGCGCGGTAGCCGAAGCGCGGCGAGTCGGGATTGAGGTTCTTCGTGCCGTTCATCTGGCCACGGACCTGAACGGCCAGCGTAGTCGCAGTCGAGGTCAGCGGGCGGAGCATCCGCAGATCGACCGTGCCGGCAATGCCGGCCGCGACGACCGACGGATCGGCCGCCTTGTAGACCACGACGTTCTGGAAGAACTCGCTGGGATACTGGTCATATTCGACGCCGCGGTTGTCGCCCACCGTGACCTGCTCGCGTCCGTTAAGCAGCGTCGTCGAGAAATCGGGGCCGAGGCCGCGGATCGAAAGGCGCTGATCGCGGCCTTCGAGGCGCTGCGCCGTGACGCCGGGAAGGCGGGCCAGCGAGTCGGCAATCGAAACGTCGGGCAGTTTACCAATGTCTTCGGCCGAAACCGATTCGAGGATCGCGGCTGAATTGCGCTTGATCTTGGCCGAGGCGTCGAGCGAGGCACGAAAGCCCGTGACAACGATCACGTCCTCGTCGCTCGCCGCGTCGGGAGCAGATTGCGCCACGGCCGGGGAGATCGTCAGGATCGTCGCAAGCGCCGTGGCGCTCGCCGAATGCGCGAGCGCGCTCCGCAATCTGGCTGCCGAATTCGTCATCTGTATCCTCCCTTGGCCCCGTTGGACCGACCGAACGTGCTTCCGGCGCACATGGCACACCGCGCTGAGCGTGGAGTAGCCCAGCCAACGGTCAGGGGAACAAACCCGCATACGTATTCACGCGACGGGCCGAACTGCGCAAAGGGCAAAGCATTGCCGGATCATCGTTCGACGACCGCCTGGAGGAACAGGTTGGTGGTCAGCCGACCGTGTGCGGGATCGGCCAAGAACGACGTGCCTTCGGGCAACCAGGCGCAGTGCAAACGATTTCCGCGGTAGAGGATTGCCCGGTTGAACCGGCCCTCAACGCGGAACACCTGCTCGAAAAGCATTGTGTCGGCGTCGATATAGGCCGGATCGGGCACACCGGTGCGCGCAAGTTCGCCTTCGAGTGCGGCGCGATAGGCGGGCAGGCGCGCGGCTGTCACGGTTTCGAAACCGCTGCTCCGGTGGCGATAGAAGGCCGTGCCGCCCGGCGCGTCCGGGCTCAGATAATGCAGCAAGGCGAGGCGGGTCGGCTCGACTCCGTCGAAATGCGGCAGTCGCTGGATCGGAGTGAGGTCTTCGGGCCGGGTCGTCACCAGCGAATAAAAGGCATCGGTCAGGTCGAGCGCAGGCGCATCGAACACATCGCGTGCAATCGGGGCAATAGCGGCGGTCATCCTGCGCGCCACGGCATGCGGCATGGCCGCGCGGATACCCGGATAATGGATGCCCATCGGCGCATAGGCGAGCATTGCAGCGTCGCCGCGCACTGCGTCTGGATTCGGCACGAAATTGTCGATGACGACGACAGGCTCACGCTCAGTTCCGTGGCGTTCGATCGACAAGGTCCAGTCAGCGGTCACACCGTCGGGACATAACGCGATCGCCCGCGACCGTCACGTCCCCGATGTGGACGCGTTCGCGCAACCCTGACATGATGCGCGCGAGCAAACGGGTCCAGCGTCCGGCTCGAGAAAGGGCTGCAACGCAATCAATACCATGACACGCAAGGCGACCTCGTTCGACATTGCGCAGCTTGCCGGCGTATCGCAGCCGACAGTCTCGCGGGCGTTGCGCGGCGATGCGGCGGTTTCTGAAAAGACGCGCAAGCGGATCGAAGCGATCGCACGGCAGCTCCACTATGCGGTCGACAAGAATGCCTCGTCGCTCCGTCGTCGGGAAAGCCGGACGCTCGCCCTTCTGCTTTTCGAAGACCCCACGCCCGACGATTCGCTGATCAACCCGTTTTTCCTGTCGATGCTCGGGTCGATCACGCGGACGTGCGCGCTGCGCGGCTATGACCTGCTGATCTCGTTTCAGCAGCTGTCGAGTGACTGGCACGTCGATTACGAGGATAGCCGCAAGGCCGATGGGTTGATCTTGCTCGGCTATGGTGATTACGACGAATATGCGCTGCGGCTGGCGCAACTGGCCGACCAGGGCACACATTTCGTGCGCTGGGGATCGGTGCAGCCCGGCGCGGCCGAAACAGTCGTCGGTTGCGACAATCGCGCAGGCGGGCGGGCGGTGACCGAGCATCTGATCGCGCGCGGGCGGCGCGACATCGCCTTCATCGGCACAGCAACGAGCGGAAGCCCCGAATTCCTCGACCGCTACCGCGGCTATGCCGCAGCACTTGCAGCAGCAGGGCTTGCAAAGTCGCCGACGCTGCAGGTGGATGCGATCAACACCGAGGAAGACGGGCATGAGGCGACCGTGCGGCTGCTAGCGCGCGGCGCGCCGTTCGACGCGATCGTCGCAGCAAGCGACCTCATCGCAATCGGCGCGATCCGGGCATTGAAAGAGGCGGGTGTCGATGTGCCCGGAACGGCCGCTGTCACCGGCTTTGACGATATCCTTGCGGCCGGGTTCGCCAACCCGCCGCTGACGACCGTCGCGCAGGACTCGCGCGCGGCGGGCGAAGTGCTGGTCGATACGCTGCTGGGCCTGATCCGCGCCGAACCGCAAGCGAGCATTATTCTGCCAGCTCGGCTCGTCGTGCGGCAATCGTCGGGGTAACGCATTCGTATACGCATTGCCGCTGCCGTGCCGCTCTGCCACTCAGGCGCGATAACAAGACCATATCGGGGAGGCGGGCTTGGAAAAGCCGAAACAGGGCTGGGCTGGGCTTTCGAACATCTCGTTCGGGTTCTTCGGAATCCAGATCGGCTTTGCGCTGCAGAACGCGAATATGAGCCGCATTTTCCAATCGCTCGGCAGCAGCCTCGACGATCTTCCCGCGCTGTGGGTCGCGGCGCCGCTCACTGGGCTGCTCGTCCAGCCGATCATCGGCCATTTCAGCGATCGCACATGGCTGGGGCGGCTCGGGCGGCGGCGGCCGTATTTCCTGCTGGGAGCGATCCTGGCCGCCTTATCGCTATTTGCAATGCCGGCTGCCGAAGCGCTGCTGTTTGCGGCCGTGATGCTATGGGTTCTCGATGCCTCGCTCAACATCTCGATGGAGCCTTTCCGGGCCTTTGTGGGAGACATGCTGCGCAAGGACCAGCACGCGATTGGCTATGGCGTGCAGACCGCCTTCATCGGCGCGGGTGCGGTGGTTGGGTCGATCTTTCCCTGGGCGCTCGAACATCTCGGCGTCTCCAACGAAGCGCCCGCAGGGGCGATCCCCGATACCGTGCGCTACGCCTTCTGGTTCGGCGGTGTGGCGCTGTTCGCTTCAGTGCTGTGGACGGTGCTGACGACAAAGGAGTATTCGCCTGAAGAGATGGCGCGGTTCGACGGGGTCGGCGAGCACGACGACGACCATGTCATGCGCCTGCTCGCCGCGCGCAGTTTCGGATCGAGCGCGCTCTGGATTGGCGCTGGCGTGGTCGTGGTCGCGGTGGTTGCCGTGCTGGGGTTGGAGAAGGAAGTTTATCTCCTCGGCGCGCTACTTTCGGCCTATGGCATTGCGAGCATCGTCGCCATCTTGCTCGCCCGCGGCGGTCGTTCCGCCAATATGCTGAGCCATATCGTCGGCGATTTTTCGGGCATGCCAGACATCATGAAGCGGCTCGCGCTGGTCCAGTTCTTCAGTTGGTCGGCGCTGTTTATCATGTGGATCAACACCACACCGGTCGTCGCACAGGAATTCTTCGGCGCGACCGGACCCGGCACGTCGGCGTATCAGGAAGGCGCAAGCTGGGTCGATGTGCTGTTTGCGACCTACAACGGCGTTGCGGCAATCGCGGCGCTAACGCTGCTGCCGTTCCTCGCAAAGCGGATCGGGCGCGTGCGGACGCACATGATTGCGCTGCTGTGCGGATCGGCGGGCTATGCCAGCTTCTTCATGTTGAGCGATCCCAAGCTGCTGATCCTGAGCGAGATCGGCATCGGCATTGCCTGGGGCTCGATCCTCGCGATGCCCTATGCGATCCTCGCCTCGGCGCTGCCGCAGCGCAAACTCGGCATTTACATGGGGCTGTTCAACGTTTTCGTCGTCGTCCCGCAACTGCTGGTTGCAACGGTCATGGGATCGATCATGAAAGCGTACTTCCCGGGTCAGCCGATCTGGACGATGGCCTTTGCGGCGGGGGTCATGGCGCTGGCGGCACTGGCGATGCTACGCGTCGCTGAACCCGGCCAGCGTTTGGGAGGACGATAATTGACCGAATGGGCCGACAGCCTGATTGCAACGGTGCGCGAGGCGTTGAGTCCCCATGGTCCGGCGGTCGCCGCCGCTGAGGCAAGCTATACATCGGGCGACTACAGCATCCGCTTCTTCCTCCAACTTGCCGTGATCCTGATCACCTGTCGCGTCGTCGGCTGGGCCGCCAAGCGCTGGCTGGGGCAACCGCAGGTGGTCGGTGAAATGATTGCGGGCGTGGTGCTTGGTCCGTCTTTGCTCGGCCTGTTTTTCCCCGATCTGCAAGCCACCATTTTTCCCAAAGAAACGCGCAATGTTCTCTATGTTGGCGCGCAACTGGGCGTCGGTCTTTACATGTTCCTCGTCGGGACAACGCTGCGGATCGATCATTTCCGCAACAAGGCGCGCAGCGCGTCGGCCGTCTCGATTGCCGGTATCGCGGTGCCGTTCTTCGTCGCCGTTCTGATCACGCCGCTGCTGCTGCAAGTGCCCGGGCTTTTCGCGCCGACGATCAGCCAGGCGAACGCCACGCTGTTTCTTGGCGCCTGTATTGCGCTGACGGCGTTTCCGATGCTGGCGCGGATCATCAACGAGCGCGGGCTTCAGGATACCGCGCTCGGCACGCTGTCGCTGACCGCCGGCGCGTTCGACGACGTCTGCTCGTGGTGCGTGCTTGCGCTTGTGCTGGCGAGCTTTGGCGGTGGGCCGGGCGTGGCGATCCTGGCGATCGGCGGCGGTCTCGCCTGGGTAACGTTCGTCGTCCTCGCCGGACCCCGTCTGCTTGCGCCGCTTGGGCGTATGGTTGAGCGCGATGGCGAAATGAGCCACGCCGTGCTGGCGCTGGTGCTTACTGCGTTTTGCGTATCGGCATTCCTGATGGACGTCGTGGGCATTCATGCCATTTTCGGCGGCTTTATCTTGGGGGCGGTCATGCCGCGCGGCCTTCTGGCCGATGAAATCAAGCGCAAGATCGAGCCGCTGGCGGTCGTCCTCCTTCTGCCGATGTTCTTCACCTATTCAGGTCTGAACACCCGGCTGGACATGGTTAATTCCATCCCGCTTTTGCTGATGGCACTGGGTATCTTGGTCGCGTCGATTCTGGCAAAAGGCGGCGCATGCTATCTCGCGGCGCGGCTGTCGGGCGAGGACAATCGCACGGCCATGGGCATCGGCGCATTGATGAATGCCCGTGGGCTGATGGAATTGATCATCATCAACATTGGGCTGCAAAAGGGGATCATCGGACCCACGCTGTTCGCGATGCTTGTGCTCATGGCAATCGTGACAACGGTGATGACGAGCCCATTGCTGCAGCTGTTTTACTTTCGGCGCGAAACTGAACCCAAAACATTGCCCGAGAACATCGCAAAAAGCGGGTGACCCGTCGGTCCTGCGACTTCCAATTCAGCTCCAATTTTGGGAACCGCCCGATGCAATGGGCGCAGCACCACACTGCCTTGGTTACGACCGACCAGCGATGTCATCCGCCGCAATACGCACGTATCGGAAGTACCAGACTTCATGCCCGAGGCGGCGCGCCTTGCGTTCGTAGCGCGTCTCAGGCCAGTTGTCAGGCCGCGTCAGGAAATCGGCCGCCGTTGCAATCTGCCATGCGAAGTCTTGCCGCACTGCCATGATCGTCATCGCGTGCGCGACATAGACTGGATGGTCGGTACCGAACCGAAATTCGCCGTCCGGCATGAGCTTGGCCGCGACAAGGTCGATCGGGCCGGGGTTCATGAAGCGCCGCTTGGCGTGGCGCGCCTTGGGCCATGGGTCGGGGTGGAGCAGATACACGCGGCTCAGCGAGGCGTCAGGCAGGCGTGCAAGCACATCGAGCGCGTCGCCCATGTGCACGCGGACGTTACCCAGTCCGCGTTCGCGGACATGCTGGAGTGCGCCGACGACACCGTTGAGGAACGGCTCGCAGCCAATGAAGCCGTGCCCCGGGCGCACCGCCGCCTGCGCTGCCAGATGTTCGCCCGCGCCGAACCCGATCTCGAGTTCGAGCGGACAATCACGCCCAAACAGCGCTTGGGCATCAAGTGGCCCTTCAGGCACTGCGATCTGCGGGAGCAGTTCCTCGATCAGCGCCGCCTGCCCGGCGCGGAGCTTGTGCCCTGCCCGACGACCGTACAACCGGCCGATGGTGGTCGGATCGCTTATGCCAGTTCGCCCTTCAGCGCTTCGACGAGATCGGTGCGCTCCCAGCTGAAGAGGTCGCCGTCGGGTGTGCGCCCGAAATGGCCATAAGCCGCGCTCGGCTGGTAAATCGGCTTGTTCAGCCCGAGATGCGTTCGGATGCCCTTGGGAGTCAGGCGGACGAGCTTGGGCAGCGCCGCCTCGATGCGTTCCTCGCTGACCGTGCCAGTCCCGTGGGTGTCGACATAAAGCGACAGCGGCTCCGCAACGCCGATCGCGTAAGAGAGCTGGATCGTGACGCGGCGCGCCAGACCGGCAGCAACGATGTTTTTCGCAAGATAGCGCGACACATACGCCGCCGAACGATCGACCTTGGTCGGGTCCTTGCCGCTGAACGCACCGCCACCGTGCGGTGCGGCACCGCCATAGGTGTCGACGATGATCTTGCGTCCCGTCAGTCCCGCGTCACCGTCAGGGCCACCGATTTCGAACAGGCCGGTGGGATTGACGAAGATATTGCTCTGGTCTTCGGGCATCCAGCCCTTGGGCAGCACTTCCTCGAACACCGACATAACATAATCGCGCAGCCGCTTCTGCCCGGCGTCGTTCGACATTTCGCGGGTGTGCTGCGTTGAAACCACAAGCGCCGTCGCGCGCTTGGGGACTTCGTTTTCGTAAGCGAGCGTCACTTGGCTCTTGGCATCGGGCTCGAGGAAATCGACCACGCGGCTGTGGCGGTCGAGCGCCATCCGCTCGAGAATGCGGTGCGAATAGTAGAGCGTCGCGGGCATCAGGTCGGGGGTCTCGTCGGTCGCATAGCCGAACATGATGCCTTGGTCGCCCGCGCCCTCATCCTTGTTCCCGCTCTCGTCGACGCCTTGCGCAATATGCGCCGATTGGCCGTGCAGGTGGCAGGCGAATTCGGCGGTCTGCCAGTGGAAGCCGTGCTGTTCATAGCCGATGCGCTTGACCGTATCGCGCGCTGCCTTCTCGATCTCATCGAGACTCGGAAACGTATCCGGATTGCAGCGCACTTCGCCCGCGAGGATGATGCGCTGCGTCGTCACCATGGTTTCGCAGGCCACCCGCGCGACGTCATCGCGGCCCAGGAACAGATCGACCACCGAGTCCGAAATCTGGTCCGCAACCTTGTCGGGATGGCCTTCGGAAACGCTTTCGGACGTGAAAAGGAAATGCTCGCGCATGATCGGTGGCCCCCAAGAGATATAAAGGATGCTTTATGTGTGCCCATAGCGATTGCGCTGGCTCAGGGCAATCGCGATTCCGGCAAGCAGCGCTGCAAGGCCGAGCGGTAGCAGATTTCCGGCACGCGCAAATGGCGTCGGCGCTGCGGCAGCTGGCATCCGCGTCTGGATGAAACCCGCCTTGCCGAGCGGAATCGCAACAGCGATCTGCCCGCGCGCATCGATCACCGCCGAAATCCCCGTCGGCGTCGAGCGAATCACTGGCAGCCCTTCCTCGATCGCCCGCAACCGCGCCTGCGCCAGATGCTGCGGCGGCCCCCAGGTGCCGAACCAGGCATCGTTCGACGGATTGAAGATAAAGTCTGGGCGGTCGCGCCGGTCGACGACCTGGCCTGAAAAGATGATCTCGTAGCAAATCTGGACACCAATCTTGCCCGCCGCTCCAAGCGAGGCACTGAGCGGCCCTGGCCCTGGCCAGAAATCAAGATCGCCGGGCACCAGACGCGCCAAGCCAATTGCCGACAAGAGGGGACGTGCCGGAAGATATTCGCCGTAGGGCACCAGATGGGCCTTGTCATAGCGCAGCCGGATCGCGCCGGTCGCATCAAGCGCGAACACACTGTTGGTCGCGCCGACCGCAACGGCTTCTAGGCCACCGACGCCTATTCGCTTCCGGTATTCGATGCGCGTCCCCCCGGTCACAAGCAGGTCTTCGGGGCCGAGCAATGCCGCAAGGTCGTCGCGCAGCCGGGGATCATAGGCAATTTCATAAGCATCGTTAAGCGCGGCTTCGGGCCAGAACAGCAGACGCGGTTCCGGCCCGGGAACACCGCTCAGGCGCGCCAGCTTGGCCAGTCCCTCGCGCGCAACGGCGATATCACGGCCTTCGTTCAGGCCGATATTGGGCTGGACAACCCGCACCACCGGGCCGGTAGCGGGGACTGCGCGTGGCAACGGCCACGATGCCAAAACCCCCATGACCAACAGTGCCGCAATCGGGGCGCTGCTTTGGACAACACTGCGCGAGCGAACCGCGCCAGCAAGCGACATCAGCACACCACTAGCCAGAACGGCGATTCCCGACAAACCGTAGGTGCCGACGTAGGGTGCCGTGCGGACAAGGCCGGTCGGCAGCCAAAGCACGCCCAGCGGGTTCCAAGCAAAGCCGGTAAAGAGCACCGCGCGCAGATACTCGGTCACGATCCAGGCGGCCGCAAACATCAGCACAAACACCCAAGTGCGTGGCCGTCCCCAGCGCCACGCCAGCCCCGCTGCCACGGCCGGGTAAATCGCGAGATACAGCGCAAGCAGCACGACTGCGATCCAGCCGAGCCAATGCGGCATCGCGTCCTGATGCTCGAAAGCGCCCGCAATCCAGTTATTGCCGACGGCGAAGTGCCCGACGCCGAACAACCATCCGGTCAGCAATGCCGAACGCATCGTTTCCGCTTGTGCGATCAGCCCCATCAGAACCGCCAGCGCCGCCAGCGCAAGCGGCCACAGTTCCAGCGGTGCAAATCCCGTCGCGGCGAACGCTCCGGCCAGCGGCGCGGCCAGCTTGTGCATCAGGGTCAAACGCGGTGCCCGCTGGCAGACCCGTGAAACAGAACTAGTCGAACCACGGGGGCACCCGCTCGGCTGCCATCAGCACTGATGAGGGGATACGATCGGCGACCACGGCGAATCGATCCCCATCGACCATGACTTCGGGAACAAGATCGCGGCTGTTGTAAGTTGACGCCATGGTTGCTCCATACGCGCCTGCAGTGCGGAAGATGGCAAGATCGCCGCCGCTGACCCGGCCCGTCTCGCGCGCCATGGCAAAGGTATCGCCGCTTTCGCAAACCGGGCCGACGATGTTAGCGGTCATCATCGAACCGTCCGGGCGAACGGGTTCGAAATGATGATAGGCATCGTAAAGTGCGGGCCGTGCCAGATCGTTCATCGCGGCATCGACGACGACAAAGGGATGGGTGACGCCCGGCTTCACCCGGATCACCCGCGTCAGCAGCACGCCGGCGTTGCCGACGATGACGCGACCGGGTTCGAACATCAGCGTAACGTCCCACCCCTTGGTGACGCGCGCGACCATCGCGCCATAGGCGTCGGGCCACGGCAGCGTGTCGCCGGGGCGATAGACGACGCCGAGGCCGCCGCCGAGATCGACATGGGTGACGGTCTGCCCGCAAGCACGCAGCGCCATCGCGACGTTACCCACGCGCGCAAACGCTGCTTCGAGCGGCGCCAGATCGGCGATCATGCTGCCGATGTGACACGCCAGCCCGCGCATGTGCAGACCCGGAAGCACGCTCAGCCGGGCGTAGATTTCCGAAGCGCGATCGATCGGCACACCGAATTTGTTTTCGGCTTTGCCGGTCGAAATCTTGGCGTGCGTTCCGGCATCGACGTCGGGGTTGACCCGCAACGTCGCCTGCGCCGTCATCCCGCGCGCCGTGGCAATCCGCGCCAGGTCATGCCCTTCTTCTTCCGATTCAATGTTGAACTGGCCGATGGCGCGATCAAGCCCATGCGCCAGTTCACCGTCAGTCTTGCCGACGCCTGAAAAAACGACGCGCCCCGGATCGACGCCCGCCGCCAGCGCGCGATCGAGTTCGCCCGCCGAAACGACGTCAGCGCCCATCCCCGCACGCACGAGCACATGCAGCACGGCAAGATTTGGATTTGATTTGACCGCAAAAGCGACGTCCACCTTGCCAACGGGAGCGACCGCATCCTGAAAGACGCGGGCATGCCGCTCAAGCGTGGCGCGCGAATAGACATAGACCGGCGAGCCAACTTCGGCAGCGATCCGCGCGAGGGGCACATCTTCGGCGTAAAGCTCGCCGTTACGAAGCGTAAAGTGATCCATTCCGCCCTGCCAACTCCGTCCTGCCAATCCCCAAACTTCGAGTGAACGCATCAGTCCTGCGGGGGCAGGTCGAAGGTGTCTTCGCGGCGGCGTTCAGACCGCTGGAGCACCTCGTCGCTCCGCCGCGGTCGCGCCTGATCGTCCACGTTCAACAGCTCGGTCGGCGTCGGCGCGACGGTCGCCGCCTCGGGCTTGGGCGGCAAGCTCGCGCCAGCTTGCGGCTTGAGCGCCTGCATGCCGCCGCAGCTCGACAAAAGCATCAATACGGCAAGAGCAATCAGCGTCTTCATTACGACCTGTCCAGCGCCACCCGTGCGACGGCGATGGCTTCCCTTACGCGGACAGGCGCGGTTCCGCCATGGCTTGTGCGGCTCGACACTGACGCATCGACCGTGAGCACATCGAATACCCCCGCCGTTATCCGCGCATCGATCGCCTGCAGATCGGCAAGCGATAGATCTGCCAGACCGCACCCGCGCTCGTCGGCCCGTTTCACCGTGCGCCCGGTAATGTGATGCGCCACGCGAAAAGGCACGTCGGCTGCGCGCACCAGCCAGTCCGCCAGATCGGTTGCGGTCGCATATCCGGCCTCGGCGAGGATACGCATGCGATCGGTCCGAAACGTCAGCGTGCCAATCATGCCGGTCATCGCGCCCAGCGACAGCGCCAGCAGGTCAAACGCTTCGAACACCGGCTCCTTGTCGTCCTGCATGTCCTTCGAATAGGCAAGCGGCAGCCCCTTCATCGTGACCATCAGGCTGGTCATGCAGCCCATGATCCGCCCCGCGTGCCCGCGAACCAGTTCAGCTGCATCGGGATTGCGCTTTTGCGGCATGATCGAGCTACCGGTGGACCAGGCATCGGGCAACATCACAAATCCGAACGGCTGCGACGCCCAGATGACGATTTCCTCGGCAATCCGCGACAGATGCAATGCGGTCTGGGTCGCCGAAGTCAGGAATTCGAGCGCAAAATCGCGATCGGACACGCTGTCGAGCGAGTTGGCGGTAGGCCCGTCAAAGCCGAGCGCCGCCGCCGTCATGTCCCGGTCGATCGGGAAACCCGTTCCCGCCAGCGCCGCACTGCCGAGCGGGCAGCGGTTGGCGCGTGCGCGTGCATCGGCGAAGCGCCCCCGATCACGCGCCAGCATCTCGACGTAAGCCATCAGATGATGCCCGAGCGTCACGGGCTGCGCGCTTTGAAGATGGGTGAAGCCCGGCATGACAGCGGCGGCATGCTCCTCGGCCCGGTCAAGTAACGCCGAGATGAGCGCGGCAAGCGCTACATCGACCGTGTCAATCGCGTCACGCACCCAGAGCCGGAAATCGGTCGCGACCTGATCGTTGCGGCTGCGTGCAGTGTGCAGGCGGCCTGCGACCGGCCCGATCAGCGCGGCAAGGCTGGCCTCGGTCGCCATGTGAATATCTTCAAGGTCAAGATCGTCCGGGACGCCATGTGCTCCGTAATCGGCAGCGACCCGGTCAAGCCCGTCGCTGATTACCGCTGCATCGGCGGCAGTAAGGATCCCTGTTGCCCCGAGCATAGCGACATGCGCTTTCGAGCCTGCGATATCCTGACGCCACATGCGCTTGTCGAATGGCAGCGAGGCATTTATCGCGCGCATCACGGCATCCGGGCCGGTGCCAAAGCGCCCGCCCCACATCGGATTGGACTGAGGATTGACGCTGTCTTTGCGCGCGCTGATCGCCCTGCTCCCGCTCACGTTGATGCCCGGAGGGTGCGATACGCAGTCGCCACCGCAGCCGCAAGCCAACGTCGCGTCACCAGCGGCGCTTCCCGAGGAGCCCGCCGTCATCACGCGGTCGCAGCGCGGCAAGCCTGCGCCGGCGGTCAGCTTCAGGGCACCCGACGGAAAACCTGTGACGCTGGAGGCATTCAAGGGCACGCCAGTGCTCGTCAACCTGTGGGCGACCTGGTGCGGCCCATGCATAAAGGAAATGCCCTCGCTCGACCGTCTCGCGATGCGCTCGCGCGGAACGCTTAAAGTGCTCACGGTGAGCCAGGACACCGACGGGATGACGACCGTCGCGCCGTGGTGGGCGCCGCGCCAGTTCCGCGCAATCGAGCCCTATCTCGATCCTGAGGCGGCACTCGGCTTTGCGTTCGATAGCGGCACGCTACCGACAACTGTGCTGTTCGACGCCGACGGCAAGGAAGTCTGGCGGCTTGTCGGCGGACTGGACTGGGAGGGCGCGCGGGCCAAAGCGCTCCTGTCAGAGATCGGCGGCTGACGCGCGCGGAAAATTCTAAGTTTGGGCTTCCGCAACGCCCCCGGTTGTCCGTGCATTCGCAAGCTCATCGTCACGGATCGGACGGGTCGGCGCATTCTTCATCCCGGTGTAGACATCCCAGATGAGCGCCTTGACTGAAGCGAGGTCGCGCGCAGCAATGGCACTGCCAAGGATCGGATTCAGCAAAGTCTGGTGCCCGAACATCCCGGGGGCACCGGGGAGGTCGAGATACGTCGCCGTGCCCCGCTCGACAAAGCCTGCCATTGTCCCTGCAAATTCGGTTGTCTGCAGGATATCGGGCGCGCCCGTCAGGATCAGGTTGACCGCAAACGGACCCGAAAAACCGGGTGGCAGCGCGTGCGGCATCATCATGATCCCGCTCAGATCAGGGCGCCAAGCGTCCGCTAGATCGGGAATGCTGCGCCACAGGCAGAAGAAGGTGCGGCATACGCTCGGACGACGCTCATAGATCGCGCAACCCCGGGTTGGCGTGCTGTGCTTACACAGAATGCCGGGCATTTTGGTAATCTCGCCATCAACGATGGCGAGATGCTGACAGCAGGCGGAGCATGGGCCGCAGGTGCGGCCTGGAACAAGATAGGGTTCGGTATCCATCCGGTTTGCTCCGTGCGGCGCTCCAGACATCGCCATATGCCGCAGCCGTATGACAAAATGGAAACGCGATTATTGATTCATGCTCGCAAAAAAGTCCTCGTTCGTCTTCGAGTCCTTCATTTTGTCGAGCAGGAATTCCATCGCGTCGATCGTGCCCATCTGCATGAGAATGCGGCGCAGCACCCACATTTTTGCAAGCTTGTCCTTCTCGACGAGCAGCTCTTCCTTGCGCGTGCCCGATTTGCCCACGTCGAGCGCCGGGAAGACGCGTTTGTCGGCAACCTTGCGGTCGAGCACGATTTCGGAATTGCCGGTGCCCTTGAACTCTTCGAAAATCACTTCGTCCATACGACTGCCCGTGTCGATCAGCGCGGTGGCGATGATCGAGAGCGAGCCGCCTTCCTCGATGTTGCGCGCGGCACCGAAGAAGCGCTTGGGCCGCTGGAGCGCATTCGCATCGACGCCGCCGGTCAGCACCTTGCCCGAACTCGGCACCACCGTGTTGTAGGCACGGCCGAGGCGCGTGATCGAATCGAGCAGGATGACAACGTCCTTTTTGTGCTCGACCAAACGCTTGGCCTTTTCGATGACCATCTCGGCGACCTGAACGTGGCGGCTGGCGGGCTCGTCGAAAGTCGAGGAAATCACCTCGCCCTTCACGCTGCGCTGCATGTCGGTCACTTCCTCGGGTCGTTCATCGACGAGGAGAACGATGAGGAACACCTCGGGATGATTGTCGGTGATCGCCTTGGCGATATTCTGGAGCAACACGGTCTTGCCGACGCGCGGCGGCGCAACAATCAGCGCACGCTGACCCTTGCCCTGCGGCGAGACGATGTCGATCACGCGCGCCGATTTGTCTTTGACGGTCGGGTCGAGTGTATCGAGGCTCAGCTTTTCGTCCGGATAGAGCGGCGTCAGATTGTCGAAGTTGACGCGGTGGCGCACCGCATCGGGATCGTCGAAATTGACTTTGACCACCTGCGTCAGCGCGAAATAGCGCTCGCCATCCTTGGGCCCGCGCAAAGCGCACTCCACAGTGTCACCTGTGCGCAACCCGTGCTTGCGCACGAGATTGGGCGAAACGTAAATATCGTCCGGCCCGGCGAGATAATTGGCTTCAGGGGAACGCAGGAAGCCAAATCCGTCCTGAAGGACCTCGATCGTTCCAACGCCCATGATCGGCTCGCCGTTCTCCGCCTCGACCTTGAGGATCGCGAACATCAGATCCTGCTTGCGCAATGTCGATGCGCCCTCGATGCCGAGGCCTTCAGCCATTTCGACCAAGTCCACGGGGCTTTTTTTCTTGAGGTCTTTCAGATGCATGGAACAATCTTTCGGAATATTTTTGGTCGGCGGGCCTGTTGAAGGATCGGGCCGATACAGCAGATCAAATAGGATGCTGTGTCACTGCAAACCAGGACGGTTGCTTTGAAGGGATTACGCCGCGGATTTTTTCAAGTCAACGCAGATCACGACGGACGGACGATCACAAGGATAACGGCCGCGATAGTGATCAGGCCCGGCACTTCATTCAACAGACGCATGGTCTTGTTGGCCACCATCCTGCGGCCGCTGGCCAGCCGACGCGCATAGCCGACCATCCAGAAGTGATACACCGTGAGCAGTGCGACCGCCACGAATTTGCCGATGAACCAAAGCTCGCGGGCAACACCCAGATTGACGACAAGTGCAAGGCCCAGTGCCCACACCGCAATCATCGCCGGATTGAGGATGATCTTGACCAGCCGCGACTCGCGATGCGTCCAGCGATCCCATTCGGGCGATCCGCGCTCGGCCTCCTGATGATAGGCGTAAAAGCGCGGCAGCATGAACAAACCCGCCATCCAGAAGATGACGAACACGATGTGCGCAGCCTTGACCCAGGGATAAGCCTCGCCGAGAAATCCCGTCATCCGCGCACGATCCTCAACACCTGCTCCACATGGTCAATCGGTGTCGTCTGCTGAATGCCATGGCCAAGATTGAAAACATGGGGCCGCATGGCGAAGGCATCAAGGATACGGGCCGTCGCCGCCTCCAAAGTTGCACCGCCAGCAATCAGGGCGAGCGGATCGAGATTGCCCTGAACCGGCATTCCGGCGGGCAGCACCATATCGGCCCAATGCGGATCGACGGTTTCATCGAGACCGATAGCATCGATGCCGGTTGCCGTTGCATAAGCGACCAGCTTGCCGCCCGCACCTTTCGGGAAACCGATGATCGGCGTGTGCGGATGGCGGGCCTTGAGTTGAGTGACAATCTTGAGGGTTGGTGCGATGATCCAGTCATCATATTGCGCCGGACTCACGCTGCCCGCCCAACTGTCAAACAGCTGCACCGCTTCGGCACCCGCCTCGATTTGATGTCCCAGATAGGTCACCGTCATCGCGACGATTGCATCGATGATTGCTGAAAATGCTTGGGGGTCCGCATAGGCGAAGCTCCGGGTCTCGGCCTGTTCCTTGCTGCCTTGTCCAGCAATCATGTAGGTCGCGACGGTCCATGGGCTGCCAGCAAAGCCGAGCATTGTAACGCCGGGTGGCAAAGCCGCGCAAACTTTGCGCACTGTGTCATACACCGGCGCCAGCCGCTCGGGAGCAGTTGCCAAAGTCGCCAATGGGACATCAGCAAGGCGGGGAGCCAACCGCGGCCCCTCACCCTCTTCGAACCAGAGGTTTTGACCGAGAGCATGCGGAATGACGAGAATATCCGAAAAGAGGATCGCGCCATCGAAACCGAAACGCCGGATCGGCTGCAGCGTCACCTCGGCGGCGGCATCGCTGTCATGAACGAGTTCTAGAAATCCGCCCTTTTCGGCACGCAAAGCCCGATATTCAGGCAGGTAGCGTCCAGCTTGCCGCATCAGCCAGATCGGTGGCCGTTCTTGCTTTTTGCCCTTCAGTGTTTCGAGCAAAGGCTTGCCCGCGGGATGATCGCCAGTCAGCGTCTTGTCCTTAAAGTTAAGAGTCTAAGAAGGATATTGTTGTAGGCAGTAGGGGCGTGTTTGCCGGGGCTTATCGGCGCGGCCCGAAATTGCCAACAGCTAGGCAGAAACGCGACTCGCGGGAAAGCGACCGAGTCGCGCCAGCGGTTCCCGCTATCCACAGGCTGTGTGCCGAATCTGTTCGTTGTGGGCAAAATTGGGGAGCGTGTCGTGCGGATCGGGAGCGGTTCGTTGCCCCGGTTTCGTGCGTGCGATTCGCCTAGCCAAAGTCCCCATCGTTATGCACAGCGGCGCGAATGGCGCGGCTGCATTTCCATCTGGTGTCCGACTCGACCGGCGAGACCCTCGAGGTGATGGCCAAGGCCGCGCTTGCGCAATTTGAAGAGGTCGAAACGCTCAAGCATTTTTGGCCGATGGTGCGAACGCCAGGGCATCTCGAACGTATCCTTGCCGACATTGCGCAGCATCCGGGACTTGTGCTGTTCACTTTTGCCAGCAGCGATATGCGCGCGCGGCTTGAAAAGGCTTGTAAGGCACTTGGCCTGTCGGCGATTGCGCCGCTCGATCCTGTCGTTGACGCCTTGTCGGCGATGCTGGGGCAAGCTGCTGCCCCGCGTCCGGGCCGGCAGCATGTCCTTGATGACGCCTATTTTGCCCGTGTCGAAGCGATCCAGTTCACCATCGCTCATGACGACGGGATTGCCCACGAAAACTGGGAAGAGGCCGATATCGTGCTTGCGGGCGTGTCGCGAACATCGAAGACCCCGACAGCCATTTATCTCGCCAATCGCGGATACCGGGTCGCCAACATCCCGATCGTGGTCGAATCGCCACCCCCTGATCTGCTGTTCCGTTTGCGAAAGCCGCTGGTTGTTGGGTTGGTGACGAGCGCCGATCGGCTCATCCAGGTGCGGCGCAATCGCTTGCTGTCGCTGAACCAGACGGCATCGACAGACTATGTCGATGCCGAAGCGGTCGCCCGCGAAGTTGCGTTTGCCCGGCGCATGTTTGCAGACAATGGCTGGCCGGTGATCGACATGACGCGGCGTTCGATCGAGGAAGCTGCCGCTGCGATCATCGGGCTGGTCGGCGAACGCAATGAGGCGGCCTAATGCTTGTGCTCGCATCAACGAGCGCAACACGGCGTGCGATGCTGGAAGCGGCGGGCATCGCTGTTGACGTCGTTCCATCGCGCGTGGACGAAGAGTCCGCCAAGGCATCGTTGCGTGCGCAGGGGCTTGATGCGCGCGACCTTGCTGATGCGCTTGCCGAACTCAAGGCGCTCAAAGTCTCAAATGCGCGTCCCGCAGATTGCATTCTCGGTTGCGACCAGACACTTGTTCTGGACGACGGCACGATACTGGATAAACCCGACGACAATCTCTTCACCCAATTGCGCGCTCTTTCGGGCAAACGGCATCGGCTGCACAGTGCTGTTGTCGCGGTCGAACGGGGTCAGCCGATATGGCGGCATGTTGAAACCGTCACGCTGACCATGCGGCCGCTTTCGGACGAATTCATCGTCGATTATGTCGCGCGCGAGGGCGCAATGGTCGCCGGATGTGTGGGCGGATACCGGATCGAAGGGTTCGGCGTTCAGCTGTTTTCGCGGATCGAAGGCAGTCATTTCGCCATTCTCGGATTGCCGCTGCTGCCGTTGCTCGAGTGGCTCCGCGCACGCGGCACGATTCCGGCATGAAGCCCTATGCCGAGGTGATCGGCGATCCGATCGCGCATTCGAAATCGCCCGCAATCCATAGCTTTTGGCTGGCAAAGCTTGGGGTCGATGCAGATTATCGGCGTTGGCATGTTTCCGCTGACGAACTGGCAGACTATTTGGCGACCCGTTGCCAAGACCCACTGTGGCGGGGGTGCAATGTGACATTGCCGCACAAGATCGCGACGCTCGATCACATTGGCGATCCGGGCGGACTGCGCGAGACCATCGGTGCGGCCAACACCGTGTTCCGGAACGCCGATGGCAATTGGGCAGTCACCAACACTGATGCTGCCGGTTTCTTCACGCCAATCGCCGATTTGCCACTCGTCGACGCACACGCAATTGTGATCGGCACGGGGGGGGCAGCGCATGCCATTTTGTTTGCATTGGCGCGTGTCGGAATTGGCCGGGTCACGCTGCTTGCGCGCAACCCGCTTAAGGGCGCGGCACTGCTCTCGAGATTTAGATTGAAAGGGACGGTCGGTGCCATGACCATGGCGCTGCCCGCTGCGCATTTGCTGGTAAACGCCACACGCCTCGGCATGATCGGCGAGGAGCCGCTGGTCGTCGATCTCGCGCCGCTTCCGACCGACGCTGTCGTCTATGACATCGTGTATACCCCGCTGATGACGCCGCTGCTGGCGCAAGCCGAGGGGCGTGGGCTCACGATCGTGGACGGTCTCGAAATGCTGGTGGGGCAAGCCGCTGTCGCGTTCGAGCTTTTTTTCGGGATGGCGCCGCCGCGCGAGCATGACGCCGAATTGCGCGCATTGCTCACGAGATGATCATCGTCGGGCTGACCGGATCGATCGGCATGGGCAAGTCAACTGTTGCCGCCATGTTCGCGGAGGCGGGTGTGCCGGTCTTCGATGCCGATGCCGTCGTTCACAGATTGCAGGGGCCAGGCGGGCGGCTGGTTGCGCCGATCGAGGCGGCGTTTCTCGGCACGACAAGTGCAAACGGCGTGGACCGCACCAAATTAGGAGCCGAGGTTTTCAACAATGCCGAACGATTGCGCCAGCTTGAGGGGATCGTCCATCCGGCGGTGGCTGACGAGCGGCAGGCTTTTCTGACGACCCACCACACTTCGCCGATGGTTGTTCTCGATATCCCGTTGTTGTTTGAAAAAGGGCGGCCGCCCGGACTCGATATCGTCCTTGTCGTGTCGGCCCCGGCTGACGTGCAGCGGGCGCGGGTTCTCGCGCGTCCAGGAATGACCGAAAGCAAGTTCGAGCGCGTCATGGCGCTCCAGATGCCCGATGTCGAAAAGCGCGCGCGCGCCGATGTGGTGATCGACACCGGGGTCTCCTTTGCCGAAACCCGCGCGCAGGTGCAGGCGATCATCGCTTGTCTCACCGCATCCAAAAGTGGATAACTCACGGTTCAATGCGCGAAATCGTCTTCGATACTGAGACCACTGGCCTCGATCCCGCCCAGGGGGATCGCATTGTCGAGATTGGCTGTATCGAGCTGATCAACCGCGTCGAGACCGGGCAGATCTTTCACGCGTATTTCAATCCGCAAATGACGATGCCGAGCATAGCCGAGCAGGTCCATGGGCTGAGCGACAGTTTTCTGGCCGACAAACCGTTCTTCGAGGACATGGTCGAAGACCTGCTCGATTTTCTCGACGACTCGCCGCTCATCGCACACAACGCGATGTTCGATTTCGGCTTCCTCAATGCCGAGCTTGGCGGGTGCGGCCGCCTGCATATCCCGCTGTCGCGCATGATCGATACCCTCGCGATCTCAAAGACCCGCCACCCGGGTGCCAAGCACAGCCTTGATGCGCTCTGCACGCGCTACGGGATCGACCGCAGTCACCGCGTCCAGCACGGGGCCCTGCTCGATGCGGGCCTGCTCGCGCAGGTTTATGTGGAGCTGACCGGTGGACGACAGATTGGATTGGACATTGGCGCAAGGGCGCCTGCCATGCCCGCGGTCGTATTGCCGACGTCGGGCGCAACCATTGCGCGCCAGCCGCGCACGCACCGCGCGACAGCGGCGGAACGCGACCGCCACCGCGCTTTTGTCGCCACATTGGTCGATCCGCTCTGGGCGCTCGACGCCGTTTAACCGCTAAGGAGGCCAACTATGGACATTCGCGTTTCGGGCCATCAGGTTGCTACCGGCGATGCCTTGCGAACGCATGTCGTCGACCGGCTGCAAAGTGTCGCGGAAAAATATTTCGCGCGGGCAATTTCCGCGCAAGTGACCTTTGGCCGAGGCCCGCACGATAACGGCTTTTCATGCGATATCGTAGCGCATGTGATGCAGGGCCTCATCTTGAAGGCGACCGCCAATGCGATGGAGGCGCATCCCGCCTTTGATGCCGCTGCCGAAAAGATCGAGCGGCAACTGCGCCGCTACATGCGCCGCCTCAAGGACCACAAGGGTCCGGCCGTCACCCCTGCTGCCGATGCCGGCTATACCGTTTTTGAGGCTGTTGAGGATGAGGAGGTTGAAGTCGGGGCTCATCCGCCGATCGTCGCCGAAACGCGCGTCGACGTGCCCGATGCGAGTGTTTCGGATGCCGTCATGATGCTCGACCTACGCAACACGAACGCGCTATTATTCAAAAACAGCGGGACAGGTGCGTTCAACATGGTCTATCGGCGCGGCGACGGGACGATCGGTTGGGTCGAACCGCAGCGCGCTGCGTGAGCGCACCGAACTTTCTTCACCGTTTGTCGGAAGCACAATGAGTAATCTTCATTCCTATCTGCGCCCCGGTGCCGTCGTCGCCGCGATGGGCGCACCAAACAAGAAGGCACTGTTTCAGCAGCTCGGGGCGCTCGCCGAGCGTGTGCATGCGATCCCTGCCGACACGGTCGTCGATCGGCTGAACGAGCGCGAGCGGCTCGGCTCAACGGGGTTTGGCGGCGGTATCGCCATCCCGCATGGCAAGATCGACGGATTGGTCCACGGGGTCGCGCTCTTCGCGCGGCTCCCGAGCGCAATCGACTTTTCGGCGATCGACGATTTGCCCGTCGATTTGGTGTTCATGCTCCTTTCGCCGACCGATGCCGGTGCCGATCATCTGAAGGCGCTGGCCGAAATCAGCCGTCTGCTCCGCGATCGGGGCTTTGTTGCCAAGCTGCGCGGCGCGGCAAACGATGACGCACTTTATGCGCTTTTTGGCGGGCTCGAAACGCGTGACGCGGCCTGAGAGCGCGCTGCCGTCAGTTCGGTGACCCCCCGGCTGACGAGCGCGATGCTGGTCTCGAGCCTTGTGAGGCGGGTCGGCCAGGCTGGTGGCAATGCAGCCATTCTCGCTCGGGGCGATGCCGAACGCGGTGCTATCCTGTTGATCTGTGCCGAAAAAGGTGTTTTGCAATCGATACGTGAGCGCGTCCTCGATATCGAAGGCATCTATCGCTGGCAGCCCGTCGGCCCCCAAAGCAGCGACTCGCACTCTGCTTGGCTCGAGCGCCGCCGAAGCCGCGACCCTGATCTTTGGATCGTCGAACTGGACATCGCGAACGCCGAACGGTTCGCCGACGAAACGTCCTTAACGGGTTGACCTGAGCGACCATGACGGAAATGCGACATTCACTTTTGTAGCGCAGCCCTGAGCCGACCCTAGAAAGGGTTTTCAGGGACGCCAGTCGGAAGAACGATCCGGGCCGCGTTTTGGTTCCCAGGCTCACATGATCGCTCGGCCGCAATATTGTTGATTTGATGACGAAGATTTCCAGCGCCGCACGAACGACGGCGATTGTTTTTTGCGCGTTGGCCGGTGTGGCCAGCATTCCGGCCCAGCAAGCCGCAGGCGCACCGAATTTGCCCCAGACAGCGCTTGAGCCGCTGCCGCCCGTTCCGGTGGTTGAGGCGCTCCCCGGGATCGAAATCCCGGAGGCCATTGCTGCCGAACCCGAGCTTCCGATCGTTACCGCCGTTCCCGCGCGCGAAGCCCGCGCGCCTTCGCTTGCGGCTCTCGTGGCGAGACACGCAGGGGATACAGCGCGAAACAATGAGGCCGATTGCCTTGCCCGCGCCATTTACTTCGAATCGAAGGGTGAACCGCTTGCCGGACGCCTTGCAGTCGCGCAGGTCATCATGAACCGGGCATCTTCGGGCCGCTTCCCGCGCACATTGTGCGGCGTTGTCAAGCAGCCCAGCCAGTTCTCGTTCGTTCGCAGCGGCGCGTTTCCCGCGATCCGCGAAAAAGGCCAGTGGCGCGAAGCGGTTGCGATTGCGCACATCGCCGTCGATGCCTTGTGGGAAGGGCCGGTCGGAAAGGCGCTGTATTTTCACGCCAAGCGTGTTTCGCCGAACTGGGGCAAGCAGCGCATTGCCGCCGTCGGCAATCATATCTTCTATCGCTGATTGAGTCTGGTAAGTGTTCATGGCCTGTTCTAACGTCGGGCGATGCTTGCCAGCGTTCCAGCCGCCGAACTGACGCGGGATGTTGCGCGCGGAACGGCGCGTCTGCTTCTCCGCCATGACTGCGTCACGCTGAACGAGGTGCCGCTCGGAAACGGTCGCCGCGCTGACCTGATGGGAATATGTCCCAAAGGTATCGTGACGATCGTCGAGATCAAGGTTTCGCGCGCCGATCTGCTTGGCGATGCCAAATGGACCGACTATCTCGACTATTGCGACCGCTTTTTCTGGGCTATTCCGCCAAGGCTCGATCCGGGATTGCTGGCCCGCACGGGCAAGCTGCCCGAACGCGCGGGGCTCATCGTTGCTGACCGCTATGACGCGGCGATCATGCAGGACGCGCAGATCGTCGCGCTTGCTCCGGCGCGGCGGCGCAGCGAAACGCTCCGCTTTGCGCGCCGCGCCGCCCGCCGCCTGCTCGGTGATCTTGACGACGCCATCCCGAGCGCGCTCTAGCGAAATGGCATGACCGAGTTCGATCCCGTCCGCTTCATCAAAACCATGGCGCAGATGGGGCACAACAAGATGCTCGGCTTTGCCTATCATGATCACGGCGATGACTGGTGTGCGCTCGCGCTGCCCTACCGCGACGATCTGGTCGGCGATCCGGCCACGGGCATTCTGGCCTCGGGGCCGTTGATCGCGCTGATGGACATGGCAACGAGCATCGGCACCTGGCTGAAGTCGGGCGAATTCCGGCCGCAGGCGACGCTGGACCTGCGGATCGACTATCTGCGCCCCGCCGAGCCCGGCAAGACCGTGATCGGACGCGGCGAATGCTACAAGTTGACCCGACGCATCGCGTTCGTTCGCGGCGAGGCGCATGATGGGGACCCGGCTCACCCGGTCGCGCATGTCGCAGGCACTTACATGTTCACCAATGTCGATTGAGCCGTCTTCGCCCTATGCCGCAACGCTTGGCTTGACGCGAAGCATGCAGGATGGCCGCACCGTGCTCACGATGCCCGGTGCGCCCGGCCTCCAGGGACGCCCCGGCTTTCTGCACGGCGGCGCGATCGCTGGGCTGCTTGAAAATGCGGCGTGGGCCGTGGCGCGCGAGGCGCTTCCAGCCGATGCGACGATCAAGCCGGTCAGCGTCACGGTTGATTTTCTGCGCGGTGCCGGGATGGAGACGCCGACTCATGCACACGGCGAGATCGTTCGCCGCGGGCGCCGGATTACGACCGTGCTTGCGACCGCATGGCAGCACGACCGCGCCAAGCCGATCGCTACGGCGCGGATGACGCTGATGATCGAAAACGCAGCTTAAGCCTCGATCGACGTTTTGAGTTCGGCGCTGACGAGCCCGCCATCGACGTTGAGCGTGTGGCCGATGACATAATCGCCTGCGCGGCTCGCCAGATACAGCGCGCCCGCCGCAATATCTTCGGGCCGTCCGATTCGGCCCGCTGGAATACTCTTGCCGACCGCGTCGGCGTGGTCGCGTGCAGCGGTGTTCATCTCCGATGGAAAGGCGCCGGGCGCGAGCGAGGTAAAATAAATGTGTTCGCGCACCAGATGGGCCGCCATTTTCTGCGTCAGCATGATCAGCGCGGCCTTCGATGCCTGATAGCTGTAATGCTCCCAAGGGTTCAGGCGCTGGCCGTCGATCGAAGTGATGTTGATGACTTTGGCGGGTCGCTCGGCCGATGCCGCAGCCTTGAGCGCGCCGTGAAGCGCCTGCGCCAGGAAAAAGGGCGATTTGACGTTGAGGTCCATCACCTTGTCCCAGCCGCTTTCAGGGAATTCGTCGAACGGGGCGGCCCAGGCGGCCCCCGCATTGTTGACCAGGATGTCGAGCTTGCTTTCATGTTCGGCAAACTGCGCAGCAAGCGCCTTGCACCCCGCGACTGTCGATACGTCTTGCGGGAGCGCCACACAATTCGGCCCCAGCTTGGCTGCCATCGCAAAGCACGCATCGGCTTTGCGCGAAGAAATATAGACTTTCGCCCCCTGCGCGATGAACGCTTCGGCGATCCACGATCCGATGTTTCGCGATCCGCCGGTGACAAGTGCCACGCGGCCGTCGAGACGGAAAAGTGATTGCATGTCCATGAGTTATCCTCCCTGTTTCATCGTCTCGCGCGCGATGATGAGCTGCTGGATTTGGCTGGTGCCTTCGTAGATGCGGAAGATGCGCACGTCGCGGTAAAAGCGTTCGATCCCGTAATCGGCGACATAGCCCGCGCCGCCGAAGATCTGCACCGCCTTGTCTGCCACCCGCCCGACCATTTCGGACGCGAAGTATTTGGCGGCCGCTGCCTCCATCACGATGCTCTCGCCCGCATCTTTTGCGGTCGCGGTCTGAAGCACGAGCGCTTTCGCTGCCAGGCATTCGGTCTTCATGTCGGCGATCATGCCCTGGATCAGCTGGTGCTCGGCGATCGGCTTGCCGCCCTGGACCCGCGTGGCAGCATAGCCGACGCTGTCAGCGACGAGCCGTTCGGCGGCTCCCACGCACACCGCCGCGATGTGCAGCCGCCCGCGATCGAGCACGCGCATCGCCACCTTGAAGCCTTCGCCCTCAGCGCCGAGCATGTTTTCTGGTGGCACGGCAACATCATCGAAATGCACGTCGCAGACATGCGCCCCTTGCTGGCCCATTTTCTTTTCAGGGACGCCGACGCGTAGCCCCGGCGAGTCGGCAGACACGAGGAAAGCGGAAACGCCGCGCGCGCCCGCTTCGCCGGTGCGCGCCATCACAGTGAAGAGGTGTGCGCGGTCGGCGTTGGTGATGTAGCGCTTGGTGCCGGTCAGCCGCCACTGATTGCCATCGCGGACCGCGCGTGTCTTCACATTGGCGCTGTCGGAGCCGACATCGGGCTCGGTAAGGGCAAAGCTGGTGATTACGTCCCCGCTCGCGATCTTGGGCAGCCACTGCGCCTTCTGGGCCTCGGTCCCCGCCATCACGAGCCCTTGTGAGCCGATCCCGACATTGGTGCCGAAGGTCGAGCGCATCGCGGGCGAGGTTTTGCCAAGCTCGATCGCGACGCGGCACTCCTCGGCCATCGAGAGACCGAGCCCGCCATGTTCAGGCGCAATCGACAGGCCGAACAGCCCGAGCGCCTTCATCTGGGCAACAAGGTCGGCAGGGATGTCGTCGCTCTCCGCGACCTCGGCCTCGCGCGGGCGCAATTCCTCGCTCACAAACCGTCGGATCGTATCGAGCAACGCATCGAAGGTTTCGGCGTCGAGCGCCATTCGGCTTCTCCAGCTTTACGCGAACGTAAAGCGGGAAAGCGCCTCCAGGGTCAAGCTAATTGATGCGCGCGCGCAGGCGGATCTGGAAACTCGTGGCGCTTGTCGATCCCGGTGCCATCGCGCCCGTCGGCGCGAAGCGGATGCGGCGGACAGTGGCGTTATACCCCGGCGTCGGCACAAGCGTGAAATCGGTGCCTGTGGTGAACGCCGAATAGGCGACGACGCAGCAGGCCACGGCGCTCGTCGGCGCGCCGTCGACAAACTGGTAGTTCGTCGTCAACGGCCCGGCATCGTCGATATCGCCATTGTAAAACGTCAATTCGGCCGGGAGCGTATCGATCACGGTCAGCGACCCGCTGTCAATCTCGGTCCCCGGGTTGGTCACGGTAATGGTGTAGATTACGTCGGCTTCGGGAATGAAAAAGCGGTTGGGGCCGACGGTCTCGTAAGCAGCAGAGGTCTTGGCAACGATTGGCGGCGGCGCGTAGCAAAGCGGAACGTTCGCGCGTGTTGGCCCGGTTGCGGTCGCCTGTCCGGTTGCTCCCTGCGTCGCGCCGTTCGGTATGAACTCGGTGACCGCAGTCGAGCTTGTCGTTCCGTTCGCGCCGCCGTTGGCCGTTCGGGTGAGCGGGCCGCCGCTTACCGATATCACGCCGCCGCCACCACCCCCGCCGGGGCCTTCGCTTTCGCCGGTGCCGATGATCTGATTGCCGCCTGCGCCGCCATTGGCCACGAAGCTGACCGATCCCGCGCTCCCGAGCTGGGCCAGGATCGTGCCGCCCGCACCGCCGCCGCCGGGGGCGTCGTTGCCGCCGTTGCGCGTGCTCTCACCGGCGATACCGGAAGCGATGACAGTTCCCGATCCCGTGACGGCTGTCGCTTGAATGAAGACGAGTCCGCCGCCGCGTCCGCCGGCTCCGCCAGCGTCATTGTTGGCGTCGCCTGCGCCACCGCCGCCGCCAAAAAAAATGCGGTTTGTGCGGTCGAAGGCCAGCGGTCGACCGCCGAGTCCTCCAACTTGCATGCGATTGTCGCCGCCCCAGGTTCCGTTGCCCGGCGCGACCGTCAGTGCGTCCTGATTGTTGGCACCGTAAGTATAGCCGCCGCGGCCACCCCCGGCGTTGTTCGTAGCCGCATTGAGTGTCCCGTCGATGTTCCAGGCGTTGGCCCAGTTCGCCGTTGTCAGGCTGGGGCGGCCCTGTCCCGCCCAGGTATTGCCATTGTCGCCGTTTGCGCCGCCGCCACCGCCCGCATTGTGGGCATTGCCGCCCCCGCCTCCGTTCGCCGGAGCCCCGCGCCCATAAAAATTTCCGCCGGGAAGCGTTGCCCGAAATCCGGCGATGCTTTCGCCCTTTTCGGCTGCATCTGCTGGATTGGCCGTGCGGTAACTGACGATGTTATACGTGGAGCTGGCATTTTCGACCGCGCCACCGCGAAACCCTGCGCCTGCCGCGCTGACGGTGCCGTTGATCGCGGCGGTCTGCGACACCGTGAACGCGACGATACCGCCGGTGGTCCCATTCCAGGCGGCCGCGTTGATCGAACCGCCCGCGTTCACCGTCAGGTTGCGGTATTGCGGCACGCGGATCACCTGCGCGCCGCTGCTCCCTGTGTAGGTGTAGCGCAGCCCCGTGCAGGTTCCGGCGTAGGTCGCAAAGGTGATCGTGCTGCCCGCAACACTCGCAACCGTTTGAAATTCGAAGCGTCCGGCGCTGTTGTAAGCCGTCACCGCGCCATAGGCAGCCGTGTCCGACGCGTCGATCGTCGCGCCTTGTGCCTGATAGATCATGACCAGATCGCCGATACCGAGGCCGGGGATCGCACCCACTGTCGTGATGCTGCCGTTGCCCGCTCCAGCGGTTCCGTTCACTTGCGCATAGGCATTGACCGTGACCGCGCCCGATACCGTCAGATTGCCGTCCTTGCCGGGCGTCTCCGCATGCGAGGGTGGCGCGCACAGCAGCGCCAGCGCGGCCGCGACGACACAGATGCTGCGCGCTGCAGCGACGATTGACACCCACGTCATCGGCCCGGCATCGCATGACGGGGTGAAAGTTGCGTAAAGACCGGCGAAACCGTCGGCGACTTCAGTAGCCACTCATCCGCGCCACGCGCTCGGCGTGATAGCGGCTGTCGCCGAAGAATTCCTCGAGCGCGCGATCGCGCTTCATGTAGAGGCCGATGTCATATTCGTCGGTCATGCCGATGCCGCCGTGCATCTGAATGCCTTCCTGAACCGACAGCTGCACCGCTTTGCCGGTCTTTGCCTTGGCGACTGCGACCGCAAGCTCGGCGCGCGGATCGCTCGCATCGAGCAACTGCTGCGCCTTGAGCACGGTCGCGCGCGCAACTTCCATTTCGCCATAAAGATGCGCAGCGCGGTGCTGTAGCGCCTGGAACTCACCGATCAACTTGCCGAACTGTTTGCGCTGTTTGAGATAGTCGATGGTCATGTCCATCGCAGCGGTTCCCACGCCAATCAGCTCGGACGCCGCGCCGACACGGCCTGCATCAAGCAATTTGGTCAGCACCGCCCATCCGCCATCGACCTCGCCGATCACTGCGTCCGCATCGACCTCGACACCGTCAAAACTGACGTGCGAGGCAAGCGAAGAGTCGACCATCCGGCGCGGCTCGCTGGTCTGACCCGCATCCTTTTGCACCGCAAACAATGTAAGACCCTCGGTCTCGCCAGCCGCGCCCGCCGTGCGCGCGGCGACGATCATCATGTCGGCAACATGGCCATTGAGGACGAACGTCTTTTGGCCGGACAGCTTGAAACCATTGCCTGACCGTTCGGCCTTCATCGCCGTAGCCTCGGGCCGGTGTTTCGCGCCCTCCTCGATCGCGAGCGCGACGATCGCCTCGCCTTTGGCGATTTTCGGCAGCCACTGTTCGCTGAGCGCGCCCGAGGCCTTAAGCGCCTCGACTGCCGCGACGGCCGTCGTCAGGAACGGCGACGGCGTCAGGTTGCGGCCGATTTCCTCGAGCACGATCCCCGCCTCGACATGGCCGAGGCCAAGCCCACCATTGCCCTCGGGCACCATGATGCCGGTGAAACCCATCTCGGCGAACTGGCTCCAGAGATCGCGCGAAAAGCCGGTCGCGTCGTTCGCGTCGCGAAGGGTGCGCAGATGCTTGACGGGCGCGGAATCCGCTATGAACGGCTTGGCCGTGTCGCGGAGCATGGTCTGGTCTTCGGTCAGGTAAAGCGGCATGTCATCTCCCTCTCCCTTCAGGGAGTTCGCGGTCGATCATGCCCCCGGCATGATCTGAATGTCACGGGGTGACATTCACCACGAACTGGCCGGGGAGAGGGCAGTCTCGCATCCGGCCCAGCGGTTGTTATTGGGGAGACTGCCCTCTCCCTTGCCCTCTCCCTGAAGGGACAGGGTACGACGGCTTATGCGCCCGGCAGTTCCAGAATGCGCTTGGCCACTACCCCGAGCATCACCTCGCTCGTCCCGCCCTCGATGCTGTTCGCCTTGGTGCGCAGCCAGCCGCGCGCCTTGGCGCCGCCGGTTTCGCCTTCCCATTCAAGCGCGTCCGAGCCGCCCGCCGCCATGATCAGCTCGTGGCGGCGCTTGTTGAGTTCGGTGCCGACATATTTCATCATGTTGGGCTGGGCAGGGTGCGATTTGCCCGCCTTCATCTCATCGACGAATTTCTCGCTCATCGCGCGAAACGCCATCACTTCGACGTCGAAATCGGCCATGTCTGCGCGCAAGACCGGCTCGTCGGCTGCAACGCTCGCGAACTGCTTGCCGATCGACATCATGTCCGCGCCCAGCCCGCCGCCCGAGATCATCTCGCGCTCATGGCCGAGCAGATATTTGGCAACGTCCCAGCCGCGGTTCAGCGCGCCGACGATCTGATGCTTGGGCACCACGACATTGTCGAAGAAGGTTTCGCAGAAAGGCGAATTGCCCGATATCAACAGGATCGGCTTTGTGGTGACTCCCGGTGTTTTCATGTCAAACAGCAGGAAACTGATGCCCTGATATTTGTTGGTCTTGTCGGTGCGCACGAGGCAGAAGATCCAGTCACACTTGTCGGCATAGCTCGTCCAGATCTTCTGGCCGTTGACCACCCAATGGTCGCCCCCCACAGGATCAACAACTTCCTCGCCAAACGTTTGCATCGAAACGAGATCGCTGCCCGATCCCGGCTCCGAATAGCCCTGGCACCAGCGGATTTCGCCGCGCGCAATCTGGCCCATATAATGCACCTTCTGCTCCTCGGTGCCGAAGTGCAGCAGCGCCGGCCCAAGCATCCAGATGCCGAAGCTGGAAAGCGGCGGCCGCGCCTTGATTCGCGCCATTTCCTCGCGCAGGATCTTGCCTTCGGCTGGCGTCAGCCCTGCGCCGCCATAGGCTTTGGGCCATTCGGGCACGGTGTAGCCTTTGGCGACACACGCATCGAACCATGATTTTTGCGCGTCGTTCTTGAACGTCCAGTTGCGCCCGCCCCAGCAGACATCGTCCTCATCGCGCACCGGCGTTCGCATTTCGGGCGGGCAGTTCGCCTCGAGCCACGCGCGAGTCTCGGCGCGAAACGTTTCAAGATCGGACATCGAGAACTCTCCACAGGTGATTATGCTGCAAACCTATGCCCGCTTGACGTTTACGGCAAGCTGATATCGGGCGCACGGGGTTGCCGTAGCGGCGGCATTGCCCGATTGGGGATTACCGGGTCGCACAGTATCGCGCCGGGCGAAAAGGGAGCGAATCGTTTGAGTATCGCTGCGCCACCCGTGCCGCTCTCGGTCAAGCTCGGTTATGGCTTTGGAGCCATGGCCTACGGCATCAAGGACAACGGCTTTTCGACCTTTTTACTGCTCTTTTACAATCAGGTGGTGGGGCTGCCTGCGGCCACTGTGGGCTTGGTTATCGCCGTCGCGCTCATCTTCGATGCACTGATTGATCCCTTGCTCGGGATCGCCAGCGACCGCACGCGGACGCGCTGGGGCAGGCGTCATCCCTGGCTCTATGCGTCCATCCTGCCGATCGTGGCCAGTTGGGTGATGCTGTGGCATCCGCCCGCTTGGAGCGAGACCGGGCTGCTGATCTGGCTGTTCTTTACTGCGATTCTCGCCCGCGCTGCCATCGCGACCAACGAAGTGCCGAGCCTTGCGCTCGCCCCTGAACTCTCGCGCGATTATCATGAGCGAACGCGGGTCATCCGCTATCGCTATCTGTTTGGCTGGACGGGCGGGCTGGGCTTTTTGATCCTCGCTTATGCGTGGTTCTTGGCTCCGCCGCGCGGTGCGCTGGCCGGGCCGCTCGCGCTGAAGGGCTTTGGGGATTATGGCACAGCGGGCGCGTTTGCGATGGGGCTGGCGGTGCTGATTTCGGCATTGGCGACGCACCGTTTCGTCGTTGCGCGTGCAGCAGCGCCCGTGCCGCGCCAAAGTTTTGCAGAACTTGGTGAGGCGTTGCGCGAAACACTCGCCAACCGTGCTTTCCTCGTTCTGATGGCGAGCGGGATGCTAGCCTACACCGCGCAAGGAATAAGCTTTGCGCTTTCAAACTATCTGCTGGGGTTTGTCTGGCAATTGAAAGCAAATGAGTTCGTTATCTATGCTCTGGTGCTTCTGGCAGGGGTTGGCGTCGCGTTTGCGCTGGTCACGCCGGTCGGGCAGCGACTGGGCAAGGCACGCGCGAGCGCCATCTTTTACGCAACGGCTGCGGCGCTCATTGTGGCACCTTATGTGTTGCGCCTCCTTGGCCTGTTCCCCCCGCCGGGGTCACCGGCGATGCTGCCAGCGTTCCTTGTCTTTGCTGGTGCCAGCACCGCCACCGGCGTTGCCGCTTTCATGACCGGGGCCTCGATGATGTCCGACGTTGTCGAGGCGTCCGAGGAAACAACGGGGCGCCGCGAGGAAGGACTGTTTTTTGCGGGTGCGCTCTTCATGCAGAAATGTTCGTCGGGGGCCGGGATCCTCATCACCGGACTCTTGTTGTCACTCGCCGCATTTCCCGATGGCGCGCGGCCCGGCGCGGTGCCGGTCGCCGTGCTCGACTGGCTGACCATCCTGTTTTGCGCGGTCTATGTCGCACTTGTCTGGTCCTCGGCGCTGCTCGTGCTGCGCTTTCCGTTTGGAAAGGTCGAGCATGATGCCCGACTGGCCAAGCTTGCCGTAGCGGCAACTGAAAAGGGCTAGGCAAGCCCCGATTCTCGCGCTCATAGCGCTCTGAAAATCGGCTGGAGAGCGCAGATGGATTTCGACTTGACTGATCGCCAGCGGCATTGGCGCGACCGGGTCCGTAATCACATGGAACGGCATGTGTTTCCGCGCGCGCACGATTACTACGATCAGCAGCGCGAGGGCGGTCGCTGGAAGGTGCTTCCGGTCGTCGAAGAGGAAAAGGAGCGAGCCAAGGCGGCCGGCATCTGGAACCTGTTCATGCCGCCGACGAGTGGTCGTGCGCACGTTGATGATTCGTTCGCATTTGACGGGCCGGGGCTGACCAATCTCGAATATGCGCTATGCGCCGAAGAAATGGGCCGCATCAATTGGGGAAGCGAAGCCTTCAACTGCTCGGCCCCCGACACCGGCAACATGGAAGTCTTCCACCGCTACGGCACGCGCGAGCAGAAGGAGCGCTGGCTGAAACCGCTGATGGAAGGCGAAATCCGCTCGGCATTCCTGATGACCGAGCCTGCCGTCGCTTCGTCCGACGCGACCAATATTGAGACTTCGATCCGGCGCGAGGGCGACGCGTATGTCCTGAATGGCGTCAAATGGTGGTCGTCGGGCGCAGGCGATCCGCGCTGCAAGATCGCGATCGTCATGGGCAAGACCGACTTCGAGGCGCAGCGGCACGCGCAGCAATCCATGGTCCTGATGGAACTCGACACACCGGGCGTGACCATCCTGCGCCACCTCCCGGTGTTCGGCTATGACGATGCGCCGCACGGGCATATGGAAATCGAGCTCAAGGACGTTCGCATTCCGGCCGAAAACATGCTGCTGGGCGAGGGGCGCGGTTTCGAGATCGCGCAGGGTCGGCTCGGGCCGGGGCGCATCCACCACTGCATGCGGACAATCGGCGCGGCCGAAGTCGCGCTCGAGAAGATGGCGAAGCGTCTGTTGAGCCGCACGGCATTCGGCAAGCGCATTGCCGATCATTCGATCTGGGAACAGCGCGTCGCCGCCGCGCGCATCGACATCGAGATGACGCGCCTCCTCTGCCTCAAGGCCGCCGACATGATGGACAAAGTCGGCAACAAGGCCGCCGCCGCCGAGATCGCGATGATCAAGGTGCAGGCCCCCAACATGGCGCTGCGCATCATTGACGATGCCATCCAGGCGCATGGCGGCGCGGGCGTCTCCGAAGATCCGGGCCTTGCTTACATGTGGGCCGGACAACGCACTCTGCGCCTCGCGGACGGCCCCGACGAGGTACACAACCGGGCGATCGCTCGCCTCGAATTCGGGAAGTATGGGGCGAACAGATGAAGGCCGCGATCCTCGAAGCGGCGGGAACGGCGCTCGTCATCGACGATGTGGCGATGGCAAAGCCGCAGGCGCATGAAGTCCTGATCCGCACGGTCGCATGCGGCGTCTGCCGCTCGGACCTGCATTTCGTCGATGGGGCATACCCCCACGCGATGCCCTGCATTCCGGGGCACGAGGCGGCGGGAATCGTCGAGGCCGTCGGCAGCGAAGTCCGCACCGTGGCCGTCGGCGATGCCGTCGTCACCTGTCTGTCGGCTTACTGCGGGCAGTGCGAATTCTGTGTGACCGGGCGGCTGTCGCTGTGCCTCGGCGGCGATACAAGGCGCAGACTAGGTGCCGCGCCGCGGATCACGCGCGCGTCGGACGGTGCGGCGGTCAATCAGATGCTCAACTTGTCAGCATACTCCGAAACGATGCTGGTCCACGAACATGCCTGCGTGCGCATCGACCCCGACATGCCGCTCGATCGCGCGGCGATCCTCGGGTGCGCGGTCGTGACCGGCACGGGTGCTGTGTTTCACGCCGCCGATGTCTCGCCGGGCGAGACGGTGGCGATCGTCGGCTGCGGCGGCGTTGGCCTGGCAGCGGTCAACGCGGCAAAGATCGCCGGGGCCGGGCGCATCATCGCCTGCGATCCCGTTCCCGAAAAGCGCGCTCTGGCCATGAAACTCGGCGCGACCGACGTTGTCGATGCAGGCGCATCCGATGCGGGCGAGCAGGTGGTCGCGCTGACCAAAGGCGGGGTCGATCACGCGATCGAGGCGGTCGGGCGGCCGGCCTCGGGCGAGCTGGCGGTGGCGAGCCTCAAGCGCGGCGGCACGGCGACGATCCTCGGGATGATGCCACTCGATCACAAGGTCGGCCTCAGCGCCATGGACTTGCTTGGCGGCAAGACGCTGCAAGGCGCGTTGATGGGCGGCAACCGTTTCCCGGTCGATATCCCGCGCCTTGTCGACTTCTATCTGCGCGGGCTGCTCGATCTCGATACGATCATCGCCAAGCGCTTGCCGCTTGCCGACATCAACGATGCTTTTGACGATCTGCGCGCGGGAGACAGCGTGCGCAGCGTCGTGGTGTTCGGCTGATGGATGCAACCGCTGCGTTCACCGGGACGATCGAACCGGTCGGAAGCGACGTGCTCGATCCCGCTCCGCTCGACGCCTGGATGCGCACCAATGTCGATGGCTATGCCGGCCCGCCGACGATCCGCAAATTTGCCGGTGGCCAGTCGAACCCGACCTATCGCATCGACAGCCCGTCGGGGGCTTATGTCTTGCGCCGCAAGCCGTTTGGCCCGTTGCTGCCGAGCGCGCACGCGGTCGACCGGGAATATGCCGTTATCGCCGGACTGTTCCCGACGGGGTTTCCGGTCGCAAGGCCCTACGGCCTTTGCACCGATGACGGGGTGATCGGCAGCTGGTTTTACGTCATGGGCATGGTCGACGGACGCACGCTGTGGGACGGCGGACTGCCCGGCATGACGCCGCCCGAGCGCACCGTCATTTATCATGCGATCGTTGATACGCTGGCCAAGCTCCACAACACCGATCATGCCAGTGCCGGACTTGCCGATTACGGCAAGACGGGCAATTATTTCGAGCGCCAAGTGGGGCGCTGGACCAAACAATACCGTGCAGCCGAAACCGAGCGGATGGACGCAATGGAGCGCCTGATCGACTATCTCGCGCGCACCATCCCCGAACAGACGCGAACCAGTATTGTTCACGGCGACTACCGCATCGACAACATGATTTTTCATCCCACCGAACCGCGCGTGCTGGCGGTGCTCGACTGGGAACTGTCGACGACCGGCGATCCGCTCGCCGACTTCAGCTATCTGATGATGAACTGGGTGACCGAGCCCGAAGGGCGTTCGGGCGTGCTCGGGCTGACCGGGCCCGAAACCGGCATCCCCACGCTGGAGGCAATGACCGAGCGGTATTGCGCCGCGACGGCGCGCGACGGCGTGCCCGATCTCAACTGGTATTTCGCCTTTGGCCTGTTCCGTCTGGCGTCGATCGTGCAGGGCATCAAGAAGCGCGTGCTCGACGGGACGGCATCGTCGGCGCACGCTGCCGAAATGGCCACCCGCGTGCCGCGGCTCGCCGCATCGGCATGGGATTTTGCAGCAAAGGCGGGCGCATGAGGCTGGCTGGCAAGACCGCGATCATCACTGGTGCGGGATCGGGCATCGGGCGCGCAACCGCGATCCTGTTTGCAAGCGAAGGCGCGCGGCTTGTCATCGGCGACAAGAGCGATGGCGTGCATGCGACGGCCCGGGCGATCGAGGCGGCGGGTGGCGCTGTTTCCGCGGTTCAGATGGATGCCGGGATCGAGGGCGACGTGGCAGCGCTGGTCGAGACCGCACGCACGCGCTACGGCGGTGTGCAGCTCGCTTACGCCAATGCGGGCATTTCGGGCGGGCTGACCGGCATCTTCGATCATACGCCCGAGGAATGGGCCGAAATCCTGCGCGTCAACCTGATCGGGCCGTTCCTGATGATCAAGCATGCAGGCCGTGCGATGGTGGATGCCGGGCAAGGCGGTTCGATCCTCTGCACGGCCAGCGTGGCGGGTATTCGCTCGGGCGCAGGCTGTCCTGCGTATTCAGCGTCCAAGGCGGGCGTCATCAATCTGGTGATGACCAGCGCGCAGCAATTGTCGGCGACGGGTGTGCGCGTGAATGCGATCTGCCCGGGCCTCATTGAAACGGGAATGACCGAGCGCGCGTTCGACTATGCCCGCGAAAAGGGCGTGACCGACAAGATCGGGCGGCTGAACCCGCTGCGCCGCGCCGGCCAGCCGATCGAAATTGCGCAAACCGCGCTGTTTCTCGCGTCGGACGCTTCGAGCTATGTCAACGGCCAGGCGATCGCGGTCGACGGGGGGCTTTCGAGTTCGCACCCCGTGACGCGGCAGGAAACCGGAAAGACCGCAGCATGATCCCCACAGTGTCCGACGCGCGCGAACTCGGCTTCGATCCGGCACGCCTCGCGCGCATCGACGACCATTTGCAGTCGCGATACATCGCTGCCGGGCGCTTCCCGCATGCAGCGTTGCTGATCGGGCGCGGCGACGAGGTCGCGCATCTCTCGGTGATGGGCGAGGCGCGGCCGGGCGAACCGCTCAAGGCCGACGCGATCTTCCGCATCGCCTCGATGACCAAACCAATCACCTCGATCGCGTTCATGCACCTGGTCGAGCGCGGCATGGTCGCGCTCAGCGATCCGGTCGCGACCGTGCTGCCCGAATTCGCATCGACCGGCGTTTTCGTGAGCGGCGGCGGCAGCACGCCGTTCATCACCCGCCCGCCCGCGCGCCCGATGCGGATGATCGACCTGCTGCGCCATACTTCGGGACTGACGTATAGCTTCCAGGAACGCAGCAACGTCGATGCGGCGTATCGCAAAGCTGGGTTCGAACGCTTCGACGGAGGTCCGATCGAGGCGTTCGTCGCAAGCGTCGCCAGCCTGCCGCTGGAGTTCGATCCCGGCACGGCGTGGAACTATTCGGTTTCGACCGACGTGCTTGGAGCGGTGATCGAGCGGCTCACGGGCCAGAACCTCTCGGACTATTTCGCTGAGCACATCTTCGCGCCGCTCGGCATGGTGGATACGCATTTCCAGCTTCCCGCCGCCAAGCTCGACCGCGTGCCCGATTGCTATGCGTGGCATCCCAAGCTGCTGATGAAGCTCTATGATCCGGGCGCGACGACCGCCTGGGCCAAGCGGCCGGACTATTTCTCGGGCGGCGGCGGACTGATGTCGACGCTCGCCGATTATCACCGTTTTGCGCGGATGCTGCTTAACGGCGGCGAACTCGAAGGCGTCCGGATCGTCAGCCCGCATACGCTGCGCCAGATGACCACGAACCACCTGCCCGGCGGCGGAGACCTGACCCAGCATTCGAAATCGATGTTCAGCGAAGTCGACAATGCGGGCATGGGCTTTGGCCTGGGCTTCGGCACGGTGATCGACGTGTCCGCAACGACGCTGCCCGGCAATGCAGGTGAATTTTACTGGGGCGGCATGTTCTCAACCGCATTCTTTGTCGATCCGGTCGACGATGTGATCATGATCTTCATGACGCAGCTGATGCCATCGAGCACCTACCCCGTTCGTCGCGAAATCAAGACGATGCTTTATTCGGCCCTCATCGGCTGAGCTTTTCAGGAGAATGACATGACCGACAGCCCGATCCGCACCGAAAAGCATGACGACGTTCTCGTCATCATCTCGAACAATCCCCCCGTAAACGCGCTGGGCGCGGCAGTGCGAATCGGCCTCGATGCCGGGATCAAGGAGGCGATGGCGGATGATTCGGTGAAGGCTGTCGTGATCCGCTGCGACGGGCGCACGTTTTTTGCAGGCGCTGACATCACCGAGTTCACCAAGCCGCCGGTGATGCCGATGCTGCCCGAAGTCGTCGACACGATCGAGGCGTGCACCAAGCCGGTGATCGCCGCCATTCACGGCACTGCTTTGGGCGGCGGCTGCGAAGTGACGCTCGGCGCGCATTACCGCATTGCGGTTCCTTCCGCCAAGATCGGCACGCCTGAAGTCAAGCTCGGCCTGTTGCCGGGTGCAGGCGGCACGCAGCGCCTGCCGCGCGTGGCGGGCATCGAAACCGCTGTCGAGCTGTGCGCGGGCGGATCGCCAATCGGTGCCGCCAAAGCGCTCGAGGTCGGCCTGATCGACCGGCTCGCGGGCGAAGACTCGCTCGAAGCCGATGCGCTGGCCTTTGCGCGCGAATGCATTGCCATGGGGCCGCGGCCTTCGCGCGCGCTGCCGGTGAAGGGCGATGTCGCCAGCATTGACGCCTATGCCAAGGCCAATGCGAAGAAATTCCGCGGCTTCGAAGCCCCCGCCGCCAATATCGCGTGCGTGGAGGCGGCGACGCGCCTGCCGTTCGACGAGGGCATGAAGTTCGAGCGCGACCAGTTCATGAAGCTCATGTTCGGGACGCAATCGGCGGCGCAGCGCCATATCTTTTTTGCCGAGCGTCAGGCAGCCAAGATCGACGGTGTGGGCGCGGACGTGACTCCGCGCACCGTCAAGAAGGTCGGCGTGATCGGTGCGGGCACGATGGGCGGCGGCATTTCGATGAATTTCCTGTCGGCGGGCATCCCGGTGACGATTGTCGAGATGAAGCAGGATGCGCTCGATCGCGGAACTGCCACGGTGCGCAAGAATTACGAGGCGACCGCCGCCAAGGGCCGGATGACGCCCGCGCAGGTCGAAGCCGCGATGGGCGCGCTGACGCCGACGCTTGCGCTCGAAGACCTTGCCGATTGCGATCTCGTCATCGAAGCGGTGTTCGAGCAGATGGAGATCAAAAAGGACATCTTCGGCAAGCTCGACAAGATCTGCAAGCCCGGCGCGATTCTCGCGTCGAACACCAGCTATCTCGATATTGACGAGATCGCTGCCAGCACGTCGCGGCCGCAGGATGTGCTCGGCATGCACTTTTTCTCGCCTGCAAACGTCATGAAGTTGCTGGAAGTGGTGCGCGGTGAAAAAACCGCGCCTGACGCGCTGATGACCGCAATGGGTATCGCCAAAACGATCGGCAAGGTCGCGGTGGTGGCGGGCGTGTGCCACGGCTTCATCGGCAACCGCATGCTCGAACCGCGCCAGGTGCAGGCGATGAAACTGCTGATGGAGGGCGCGACGCCTGCGCAGATCGACAAGGTCCATGTCGATTTCGGGATGCCCATGGGTCCGTTCCAGATGAGCGATCTCGCCGGTGTCGATATCGGCTGGCACCGCGACCCGACCCGGATCGAAAGCATCCGCGATGCGCTCGCCGCCGTTGGCCGCTGGGGACAGAAGACCGGCAAGGGTTTTTACGACTATGACGAGAAGCGCAACCCCTCGCCCTCGGCCGAAACCCAGGCGATCATCGACGATTTCGCCGCCAAATCGAACCTGCCCAAGCGCGAGATTTCGGACGAGGAAATCATTGAGCGCACGCTTTACCCGATGGTCAACGAAGGCCATCTGATCCTCGAAGAGGGAAAAGCGCAGCGCGCGTCGGACATCGATGTGGTGTGGATCTACGGCTATGGCTGGCCGGTCTATCGCGGCGGGCCGATGTTCTGGGGCGATCTGGAAGGTGCCAAGAAGATCGTTGCGGGACTCGAAAAGCATGGGTTCGAAGTCGCCGAGAGTTTGAAGGCGAAAGCTTAAAACCAATCGGCTGGTCCACAGTTCCAGATCATTGGCAAGTTTTTTTGAAAGGAATGCGGCAGTTTTGTTACTCTTTACAGTGACTTGATTGCCGCACAACGCTCCCTATCTTTCGATGGCTCTATTCTGGGCAATCGAAAGATTATCGCATGCATGATATCGTCGATACTGCGGTCGCCGCAGGCTCGTTCAAGACGCTCGTCGCTGCTGTTACCGCGGCCGGCCTCGTCGAAACGCTCAAGGGCGAAGGCCCGTTTACCGTGTTCGCGCCTTCGGATGGCGCATTTGCAAAGCTGCCCGCAGGCACGGTCGAGGACCTGGTCAAGCCGGAGAACAAGGATAAGCTGACCAAGATCCTGACGTTGCACGTCCTGTCGGGCAAAGTCATGGCGGCCGACGTGGCAGGCCAGAAGATGAGCCCCGCGTCAGTGTCGGGCGAGACGCTCGATGTCGATGGCACGAATGGTGTCATGGTCAGCGGCGCGACGGTCGTCACAGCCGACATCGCATGCACCAATGGCGTGATCCACGTCATCGACACGGTGATCATGCCCAAGGGCTGATTCGTCACCGCTTTGTTTACCCTTTTCGCCTACTCCATCGGTCGAGCCAGTTCGGCAGATGGGGTAGGTCTTTATGGACATGTATAGCAACGGCGCGTTCGATCGGGGGGCCGAGCTCACCGAGCGCGCGGAAATGTCGAAGCGCGATCCGCTTGCGAGCACGCCGATCGGCTATGTCATCGAAATCGCGGGATCGTCGTCGCAGGTGCGGCTCGATCTTGGCGCAATCAACGCGCTGGGTGAAGCGCTCGATCCGTGCCTTGCGATGGGCGGACAGGTCGGCAGCCTCATCAAGGTCAAGGTGGGATCGACCTGGCTGATGGCGAACATCCGCACGCTACGCGCACTGGACGGGGCGGACGGCGCGGCCGTAGCGCACATCGATTTTCTCGGTGAAGGCGATGAAGAACGGCTGACCGGCAAGGTTTATAATTTCCGTCGCGGCGTGACGCGCTATCCGTATCCGGGTGCCGAGGCCTATCCTGTCACGCAGGCCGACATGAAACAGATGTATGCCGCCGACGACCGCGCGCATATCGAGATCGGCACCGTCTATCCGACGACCGACATCCGCGGTGCGCTGTTCGTCGATGCGATGCTTGGCAAGCATTTTGCGCTGCTGGGTTCGACCGGAACCGGCAAATCCACGTCCGCAGCGCTCATCCTCCACCGCATCTGCGATCTCGCCCCGCAGGGCCATATCGTGATGATCGATCCGCACGGCGAATATTCCGCCGCGTTCAAGACCAACGGCGCGCTGTTCGACGTGTCGAACCTCGCCATGCCCTATTGGCTGATGAACTTCGAGGAGCATTGCGAGGTTTTCCTCACGACCACCGGCAACGAGCGCCAGACCGACGCCGACATCCTTTCGAAATGCCTGCTCGCCGCGCGCGCCAAGAGCCGTGCTGCAGAAGGCATTTCCAAGCTCACCGTCGATTCGCCGATTCCCTATCTGCTCAGTGATCTGACACAGATTCTGACCGCCGAAATGGGCCAGCTCGGCAAGGCGACCGACAATGCGCCGTACATGCGCGTGAAAACCAAGGTCGACGAGATCAAGAACGACCCGCGCTACAGCTTCATGTTTTCCGGCATGCTCGTCGCCGACACGATGGCCAATTTCATCGGCCGCATCTTCCGCCTGCCGACCGAGGGCAAGCCGATCTCGATCATCGACGTCTCGGGCGTCCCTTCGGACATCACCTCAGTGGTGGTCGCGGTGCTCAGCCGCATGGTGTTCGACTATGCGATCTGGAGCCGCAACGAGCCGCAGCGTCCGATCCTGCTCGTCTGCGAGGAAGCGCACCGCTATGTTCCCGCCGAGCGCGACGCGCATAAGTCGAGCGTCGGCAAGATTCTCGGGCGTATCGCCAAGGAAGGGCGCAAATATGGCGTGTCGCTCGGCCTCATCACCCAGCGTCCGTCGGATCTCGCCGAAGGCGTGCTCTCGCAATGCGGCACCATCCTCGCGATGCGGCTCAACAACGAGCGCGACCAAGCGTTTGTGAAAGCGGCGATGCCCGAAGGCGCGCGCGGCTTTCTCGATACCATCCCGGCACTGCGCAACCGCGAGGCGATCATCTGCGGCGAGGGCGTCTCGATCCCGATCCGCGTCGCGCTCGACAATCTCGAGGAGTTCAAGCGCCCGGCATCGAGCGATCCGCTGTTTTCCGAACTCTGGAAGGAATCGGGCGGCGAGGACGAGATTCTGACGCGCGTTATCCGCAAGTGGCGGTCGCAGGGACGGTGATCGCGCGCTAGAAGGGTGGTCATGGCGACGCTTGCCAACGACAGCCCGACCACGGCCACTGCGTCAGTTGCGCCACGGCCGCGGTCGGCGGTGAGCACCGGCGTGGGGCTCGCAGGGCTTGCGGGCCTGTTCGCGTGGTTCGCCGTTGCGCGGCACTTCGGCATGGCGGGGCCGCTTGCGGCCTATGTCAATGTCGCGGCGTGCGCGGTGCCGATGGTGCTCTGGTCGGTGTTCGTCGACAAGGTGCACCGCAATCCCACGACCGGAATCGATTGGGACCGGCCGCTGCCGCCGCTCTCCGAAACGCTCGACATCAGCCTCGCCAAGCTCGCTGGCCTCTGGACGACCTGGGCGATCATCGCCGCTATCTATGCCATCGGCCGCTTCTACTGGGCGGGCAGTTACACCCAGGCGATGCAGTGCTTTATCGTCGCGGCACCGTTCCTCTTCGTGCTGTCGCCGGTCTATGTCATCGCGCTCGACCGGCGGCTGAAACACCCACGCGATGGGGCCTGGGCGCTGGGGCGCTGGCTGATGGGCGGCGGCGCGGCCGATCGCCATGCCATCGCCGATCACTTCCGGAGCTGGGCGGTCAAGGCCTTCTTCCTCGCCTTCATGCTCTCGATCGTGCCGGGGGGCTTTGCCGAGGTCGTCACGCGGCCCTTGGCCGAGGTGGTCATGGGGCCGGTGGAGCTCGCCAATTATCTGATTTCCTTCATGTTCATGATCGACGTCGCGCTGGCAACCGTGGGCTACATCCTGACCATGAAGCCGCTCGATGCGCATATCCGCTCCGCCACGCCCTATGCCGAAGGCTGGGTCGCGGCGCTGATCTGCTATCCGCCCTTCATCCTGATGGGCGACGGCGGGCCACTCAATTACCGCATCGGCAATTTTGGCGAGAACAGCTGGTCCTACTGGCTCGATGGCAACGCGCCGTTGCTCTGGCTGTGGGGTGCTGCACTGGTCGCGTTGACCGCGATCTATGCCTGGGCGACAGTCGCGTTCGGCCTGCGCTTTTCCAACCTCACGCACCGCGGCATCTTGACCCATGGCCCCTATGCCTGGACCAAACACCCCGCCTATTGGTCGAAGAACGCGTTCTGGTGGATCTCCACGCTGCCGTTCCTGACGACGACGGGGAGCATGACCGACGCGGTGCGCAACACCGCGATCCTCGCGCTCGTCAGCGCGATCTACGCCTGGCGCGCATGGACCGAGGAAAAGCACCTCGGCAACGATCCCGATTACCGGGGCTATGTGGCTTGGATCGCTACTCATGGACCGTTTGCGCGGCTCCACCGCAGGGCGATTGGCGGGCGCTGAGGCGGGCGCGGCTGGGCCTAAGTTGACACGATGTTGACACCAAAATCCTGTCCGGGGCGGGCTTGTTGACACCGGCCCGCGCCATGTGCGGGCGCAACAGTTTGTGCGACGATTGCAAAGAGCCGATGCGCGCGTAGACCGGGGCCGGGCCTGTAGGACAGCGGTTTTCTTGCGGCGTGTTTGCCGGGGAGTGCTGACGATCGGGTTTCAAGCGTCAATGACCTAAATCTGCCCCCTTATCCGTCGCCCCGCGCTTGACGCGGGGCTTGGCTTTTCTTTTGCGCTGGTGACGCGGATACTGCGCCGATGGAGAAAGGCGGCTGGGTTTACATTATGGCAAACCGCTATCGCGGCGGCCTTTATGAGGGCGTGACGTCGGATGCGCTGCGACGCGTGCATCAGCACCGCGAGGGAACCGGCTCAAAGCACGTCGCAGATTTCAACAAGACGCGGCTCGTTTATGTCGAACGCCACGACGAGATCGAGACCGCGATCGCGCGTGAAAAACTGGTCAAGAAATGGCGCAGAGAATGGAAGTTCGCGCTGATCGAGAAGAACAACTCGGACTGGCGCGACTTGTGGGACGAGTGGTTTCCGGCCAACACTGCGCAAGGTTAGCCAAGCCCCGTTTCAAGCACGGGGCGACGTGGTGTTTGAGCGTGGTTGGCTTCAGAGACGTGACGAAGTTTCTCTAACGGCTGAAACGTCGTTGCCCTCTAAAACAGCCCTGGCACTTCGCGTTGTGCAACGGTCGGTGCGGCAGGTCGCAACAATTGCGGGCCGCGCAGGGCGACCGATTGGCCGGTTTGTCCGCCGACGGGAATGGCGACGCAGCTTTGTCCGGCCAGATAGTCGAGCGCCTGGCGGACTGAGGCTTCCTGTGGGTCGCCGAGCGGTTTGGTGAAATCGTCGGTCGCGCGGCAGCTGGCGCCGACGGCTCCGGCGAGGCCGTCAAAATAATTGGCCTGGCCTGCGCCGTTTTGCGCAGCGAAAGCGACGACGCGCAGGCGATCGTCGCAGACGGCGCGATCGACGGCGATCTGGCCGACGGGCTTGCCGAACGTGTTCGTGCCGATCAGCGCCGAATTGGCCCCGAAGAACGGGGTGAAGCCGTTGATGACGAGTTCGCTCGCCGAGGCGGTCGCGTCAGTGCCGATGAAGGCGAGGCGGACGGGCGAGGCCGATTGCGCGGTCGGCGCGAAGCGCTTGACCGAATTGTTTGCCGCCTTTTCGGGGCGATAGGTTTCCTGCGCAAAGATCTCCAACGTCGACCGGTTGCCGCCGAGGAGATCGCCCATCAGATCGGCAGTGGAGAGCAGGCCGCCGCCATTGTATCGGAAATCGACGATGATGTTGGTGATCCCGGCGGCGCGGAACTGGCCGATGGCGTTGCGCAGCGGAGTGTCTGCCGTCTGGATGAACGTGCGCAGATTGATGTAGCCGACGCGCCGCCCGCCATCGTCGATGATCTTCGAACCATAGCGCGCGGAAACGGGCGTGAGCGTGTAATCGGTCTTGGTGACGGTCACGACGCGCGGGCCCCCCGCGTCAGTGATTTGCAGCGTGCGCGTCGTGCCCGCCGTCGTCGGCCCGAGCGCATCGGTTATGCCGAAATCGGGATCGGCGGCGATGATGTCGCTCACCGGGCGCAGCGCTGCGGACGTCGTGCCGATCGCGAGAATCTCGGTGCCGCGATCGATGCCGGCGGCCAGCGCGGCCGTGCCTTCGAATGCTTCGATCACGAAGACGCGGCGGGCGGCGGTGTCGGTCGAAAGCCGGATGCCCAAGCCCGCGCTGGAGCCCGAATTGATGAAGGCGTTCTCCTCGGCGATCGACGTGATGAAGGTGAAGAAGCGGTCACGCCGCTGGCCGCGCGCCGTTGCGGTGAGCGCGTCGATATAGGCATCGACCGTGGCGTAGGGCGCGGGGTCGAGACTGGCGGGGAGCGTTTCGGGGAAGAGATACCATTCGTTGAGCGTCGCTGACGCCCAGTTCTGGCGCTCGCGCAGCGAACAGGTGGCGGCTGTGCCCCCGGACGAGCCGCCAGTGCCCGCGCCCAGGCTACCGCCGTTGCTGCCGCCGCTGCAGCCTGCAACGAGCGCTGCGAATGCGAGTATCCAGAGCTGCCAGAATGATCGCATTACGGCATGTCCTTGCATGGGCGCGATGAACCGGCGCTGACGGATGGTAGGCGTCAAAAGCTCATCGCATCGTAAACGCGCGATAGGTCTCCGGCCCATTGCCCATGATAAAGATCGAGCAGGCGCTGCGCCGGGACCTTGCCGCTCGACACGATCTCGCGCAGCGGATCGAGAAAGCCCTGCTCGGTATCGCCGATGCTGTTCTGACGGTTGCGCGCTTTCAGTCCGGCATCGGCAATGGCGAGCACTTGGCGCGCCAGCGTGCGCAGGTCTCCGCCGCCGGGCGCGCTGGCCGCGAGCGCCAGGCGCGGCACGTCGTCGCGCAATTGCTGCTGCTCGGCGATCGACCAGTGCTTGACCAGATCCCACGCCGCGTCGAGCGCGCCTTGATCGTAGAGCAACCCGACCCAGAATGCTGGGAGCGCGCAGATCGTGCTCCAGGGTCCACCATCGGCTCCGCGCATTTCGAGGAAGCTCTTGAGGCGGACTTCGGGAAATGCGGTCGACAGATGATCGACCCAATCGGCGCGGGTCGGCTTCTCGCCAGGCAGCACCGCCAGCTCGCCGCGCAGAAAATCGCGGAAACTGTGGCCCGCCGCATCGATGTATTTGCCGTCGCGGAAGACGAAATACATTGGCACGTCGAGCATGTAATCGGCGTAGCGCTCATAGCCGAAGCCGTCCTCAAACACGAAGGGGAGCATGCCGGTCCGGTGCGGATCGGTATCGGTCCAGATGTGGCTGCGATAACTCAAAAACCCGTTGGGCGTGCATTCGAGGAAGGGCGAATTGGCGAACAGCGCGGTCGCCAGCGGCTGCAGTGCGAGCGAGACGCGGAACTTCTTCACCATATCGGCCTCGCTCGCATAATCGAGGTTGGTCTGGATGGTGCAGGTGCGCAGCATCATGTCGAGCCCCATGCTGCCGACGCGTGGCATATGACGCAGCATGATCGCATAGCGGCCCTTGGGCATGACCGGCAGATCGGCGCGCGCCTTGTCGGGCCAGAGGCCAAGGCCGAGGAAGCCGAGGCCGAGCGCCCCGCCGACCTCCTTGACCTGCTTGAGATGCCGCCCGGTTTCGGCACAGGTTTCGTGGAGATTTTCGAGCGGCGCACCCGAGAGTTCGAGCTGGCCTGCAGGCTCGAGGCTGACGCTGCCGTCGGGCCCGGACAGCGCGATGATCGTCTCGCCTTCGTAAACCGGCTCCCAGCCAAAGCGGGTGAGGCCGTTCAGCAGCGCGAGGATGCCGCCATCTTCGCCGTAGGCCGGAGCGCGGCGGTCGGCGGTGCGATAGACGAATTTTTCGTGTTCGGTGCCGATCCGCCAGGCATCTTGAGGCTTTTCGCCTTTGGCAAACACGGCGATGAGATCGGCGCGGCCTTCGATGGGCGGCTCGTCATCGGCCGAGGCGGTGCGCGTGCTCATGAATCCCCTCTAGAGTCGGATGTGTGGGCAATCCAGTCGCGAAATGCAACTGGCTTAGCGGTTTACGCTTCGGCAACCATGGCGGCGCTAATACCACCCGAATGCGGCTCTCCGTTCTTGCCCTCGCGCTCTGTATTGCGCTGGTGGCACCCGCGCATGCAACCTGTTCGGTTGCCAACCAGTATCGTTTCGAGTTCGGCACGGCGGCGGCAACCGGACTGAGCTACGCATCGTCCTATAGCTACGCTGCGACGAGCACCGCGCTTGGCAGCCAGAACTTCACGGTGAGCTGGCCGATCGTCAATGGGGCCAGCTCTACCGTCGTTGCCACCTTGCAGATGCCGCGCATCGATCCGATCATCAACGATGGCAACCCGACCACGGCCAACAATCTGATCGTCGGCATGATTCTGGCCGGCCGCACCGCCGATATCACGAGCGGCACGAACGTGGTCGTGACGCGCTTCACGTTTCCGACCGCGATCCGCACCTTTTCGGTGCAGCTCAACGATATCGATTTCGCCACGAACCAGTTTCGCGACTGGATTCACATCAGCGGTTCGAACGGAGCGACGGTGTATTCGCCCTCTATTTCCACGCCTGCGGGCAACAACAACACGAGTGGGCCGCGAACCGCGCCGGGATCGACCATTAATCTCGGGGCTGCCGCCACGCCCTTTATCATGACCGACCGCGAGGCGATCGGCAACGGCACTGCGCCCAATACCGACGACACGGGAACGCTGACCGCCGTGTTCGCCCAGCCCATCACGCAGGTCGAAATCCGCTATGGCAACAACGGCGTTTCACCGGGCGGCGGGACGACGGGGCAGCAGGCCTATGGCATCCAGCGCGTCAGCTGGTGCCCGATGCCGGTGCTGAGCGTGATTAAGACCAGCGCGCCCTTTTCGGACCCGGCCAACGGCACGACCGATCCCAAGCTAATTCCGGGGGGCGACCTGCTCTACACGATCACGGTCAACAATGCCGACAGCTCTCCCGTCGATCTCAACGGCACCGTCATCACCGATCCGCTGCCCGGCACCGTGACCTTCTACAACGCCGATATCGACGACGCAGGGCCGCTGACGACCAACTTTGCCTTCAATGCCGGGACAAGCGGCCTCAGTTTCGGGGCGGCGAATTTTACGTATTCCAACAACGGCGGCGCGACCTATGCCTATGCGCCCGCCCCCGGTTACGATCCGGCCGTCAATGCGTTGCGGTTCGCGCCGACGGGCAGCATGGCCGCAAACAGCAGCTTTTCCGTGCAGTTCCGCGTTCGCATCAGATAGCGGCGAAAGCCATCCATGTGGCGACCGCAGCGACGGCGGCGGTGTCGGCCCGCAGGATACGCGGCCCGAGCGTGATGGGAATCGCGCCGGACGTCGCAGCGATCTGCGCACGCTCATCATCATCGAAGCCACCTTCGGGGCCGATCAGGATCACGGCAGGCCCCGGGTTCTGGCGTATGGCGTCCGCAAAGACCGCGCCGCCCGCCTCGTCGGCAAAAAACAAGGTGCGGCCCGCGATCGTGGCCAGCCAATCGCCGAGCCGCACCTGTGGCGACAGTTCGGGGAGCGCGGTGCGCCCGCATTGCTCGGCCGCCTCGATCATGTGCGCGCGCAGGCGATCGTCCTTTACCTTGTCGACGACAGCGCGCCGGGTGAGCACCGGCACGAAGCGCGCGACGCCGAGTTCGCAGGCCTTTTCCGCCACCCAGTCATAGCGCGTGCGCCGGATCGGCGCGGCGGCGAGCCAAAGATCGGGCACCGTTTCGCGCGGGCGCAGATGGCCGAGCACCTCAAGAATGAGGTCGCGCTTGCCCATTGCCTGGACTTCGGCGAGCCATTCGCCGCCGATATCGTCGAACAGTTTGAGCCGCGCCCCGGCCTTCACGCGCATGACGGCGATCAGATAATGCGCCTGCGGGCCGGTGACGCGCAGTTCGGCCACGTCGGCGAGCGGCGTCTCGACGAACAGGCGAATGCCGCTTTCGGCTGGCCAGGCGGGCGTTGCGGGCATGCGAAACTCTTAGACCGTTCGGGCTGAGCTTGTCGAAGCCTTGTCCTTGCTTTTCTGCATGGCACCAAAGAAGGACAGCCCTTCGACAGGCGCAGGGCGAACGGTGTGAGTGTTGACGTTACCCCCGATACCGAACTGCGCGGGCTGATCCGTCAGCTTCCTGCAAGTGTCCGGCCCTTTGCGTTGCTTGCCCGGTTCGATCGGCCGATCGGCTGGTGGCTGCTGTTTTGGCCGGGCGCATGGGGCGTGCTGCTTGCGGGTGGGCTGCGCGACCATTGGGTGCTCATCGGCTGGCTGTTGCTTGGGAGCATCGCGATGCGCGGCGCGGGCTGTGTTTACAACGATATCGTCGACCGCGACCTCGATGCGCAGGTGGCGCGGACGCGGAGCCGACCGCTCGTCAGCGGCGCCGTGTCGCTTAAGGCCGCCGGGATTTGGCTGGTGCTGCTTTGCCTCGTCGGACTGCTCGTGCTCGTGCAACTGCCGCTGCTTGCCGCGATCGTGGCGCTGGCGAGCCTTGCGGCCGTTGCGGCCTATCCGTTCATGAAGCGGATCACCTGGTGGCCGCAGGCATGGCTGGGGTTTGTCTTTTCGTGGGCCGCGCTCGTCGGGTGGAGCGCGGTTGCGGACACGCTCGCCGCGCCGATGTGGCTTTTGTATGGCGGCAGCATTGCGTGGGTCATCGGCTATGACACGATCTATGCGCTGCAGGACCGCGAGGATGATGCGCTGATCGGCGTTCGCTCGTCGGCGTTGCGGATGGGGTCGCGCGTGCGCGCCGGTGTTGGCGGCTTTTATGCGCTGGCGATCGCGATGTGGGCAGCGGCGGTGTGGATGGTGCGGCCCGATTGGCTCGCGCTTGCGGCGCTATTGCCGGTGGCGGCGCATCTCGGATGGCAGGTGCTTGCGCTGAACACTGCCGACGGCGGCGATGCACTGGCCAAATTCCGCTCGAACCGGACCGCGGGGTTATTGATGGCGCTTGCGTGTCTTGTCGTTGGCAATGCGGGTGCTTAGGTCGCTGGGATGCTGAAAAAGACTGAGGCGCAGGACCGCGCTGCCGATCTCGTGGCGCGGGCGATGCGCGCCGGTGCCGATGCCGCCGATGCCGTTTACGGGGCGAGCGCCGCGATCAGCGCGTCGGTGCGGCTCGGCGCGCTCGAAGACGTGTCGCGCTCCGAAAACGGCGAGATCGGCTTGCGGATCTTCAGCGGGCGACGGTCAGCGACGGCCTCGTCGTCGGACCTGTCGACCGCAGCGCTCGATGCGCTCGTCGAACGGACGCTGGCGATGGCGCGCGCCGCGCCCGAAGACGCGTTTGCCGGGCTCGCGCCCGAAACGCTGATCGCGCGGGGCCCGTTCGCCGATTTTGACGGTGACGATGGGACCGATGTGCTACCCGATGTGCTCAAGGCGCGGGCGCTGGCGGCGGAGGCGGCGGCGCTCGACGTGCGCGGCGTGACCAACAGCCAGGGCGGCAGCGCGAGCGCCAGCCGATCGGTCACCGCGCTTGCGACCAGCCATGGCTTTTCCGCCGCAACGACGCGATCGGGGCACGGTGTCTCGGTCAGCGTGCTGGCGGGCGAAGGCGGTGCGCAAGAGCGCGACTATGCCTATCATTCGGTGCCCCACTTGGCCGATCTCGATGCGCCCGAGGCGGTGGGGCGCGAGGCGGGTGCACGTGCCGTGGCGCGGCTAAACCCCGAACGGCTGAAAAGCGGGCCGCTGCCCGTGGTGTTCGACCCGCGCGTCGCCACCTCGCTGCTGGCGCATATGGTCGGGGCGATCACTGGCGGCGCGATCGCGCGCAAAACCAGTTTCCTGCTCGAGGCGCTGGGCACGCAGCTGTTCGATGCGGGAATTTCCATTATCGACGATCCTCACCGGGTGCGCGGGCCGCGCAGCCGCGCCTATGATGGCGAAGGTTTGCCGACTGCGCCGCGCACATTGATCGACAAGGGTGTGCTGACCGGCTGGATCGCCGAGGCGGCATCGGCGCGGCAGATCGGCATCGCGCCGACCGGACATGCCGCACGCGGCATATCGGGCGCACCGGGGGCCTCGACCACCAACCTGCATCTTGCTCCGGGCAGCGTGACCCCGGCGGCGTTGATGGCCGATATCGTCGACGGGTTTTACGTGACCGAACTGATCGGCATGGGCGTGAACGGGATCACCGGCGATTACAGTCGCGGCGCATCGGGACGGCGCATCGTGCGCGGCACGCTGGCGGGCGCGGTCTCCGAAGTCACGATTGCGGGCAATTTGAAAGCGATGTTCCGCGCGCTCGTCCCCGCCGACGATCTGGTGTTCCGCCAGGCGACCAATGCACCGACCTTGCGCATCGACGGCATGACGATCGCGGGTGGCTGAGCTGCTCGACCAGGTGAGCGCAGTGGCGCGCGACGTGGGCGCGATGGCGCTGTCGCGCTGGCGGGGCGAATTTGCGAGCTGGGACAAGGTGCCCGGCCATGTCGTGTGCGAGATCGATCTGGCGGCCAATGCGATGCTGCAGGACGCGCTTCGGGCCATCGACCCCGAGGCGGGGTGGCTTTCGGAGGAAACCGCCGATTCGGCCGAGCGGCTGCTGCGCTCGCGGGTGTGGGTGGTCGATCCGATCGATGGGACGCGCGATTTCGTGCGCGGACGGCCCGGCTGGGCGGTGTCGGTCGCGCTCGTCGAGGGCGGGCGCGCAGTGCTCGGCGTGCTCGATGCACCGGCGCGTGGCGAGCATTGGGCCGCAGCGCTGGGTGGCGGTGCGCGCCGCAATGGCGTGCCCGTCGCCGCCAGCACGCGCACTGCTTTGCCCGGTGCGCGTGTTCCCGCTGACGCTTTGCCGCGCGTCGATGCGGATCTGGTCGCGGTGACCAAGCCCAATTCGATCGCGCTCCGGATCGCGATAGTCGCCGCAGGCGAGGCCGATCTGCTCGCGGGCATCCGCTGGGGCCATGAATGGGATATCGCCGCCGCAGCACTCATCGCGCAGGAAGCGGGCGCGACCGTGACCGATGCGCGCGGACAGCCGCTGCGCTTCAACTCGACCAAGGGCGAGATGTTCGGCGTGCTCGCCGCAGCGCCCGGCATTCACGCCGCCGCCGTCGCGCGCCTCGCCGAACGCGCGCGGATTGCTGCCGTGCGGGGATAACAGCCGATGACGCAGCGCCTGGCTTGTGTATAGTCCGCGCTTGATGGGACGCGCTGAGACATGCGATGTGGCAATCGTCGGCGGCGGCCTTGCCGGGTGCCTCATCGCCTATGCGCTTACGGTCAAGCGCCCCGAACTGACCGTGCGCCTGATCGAGGCCGATGCCACGCTGGGCGGCAACCATGTCTGGTCGTTTTTCTCGACCGACGTGACGCCCGCCAATCGCTGGATCGTCGATCCGTTCGTGCAGCATCAATGGCTGGGGTACGATATCCGCTTTCCCGCGCTGCGCCGCGCGCTGGGGTCGCAATATAATTCGATCCGCAGTCAGGCTTTCGATATCACTGTCCGGTCGCTGCTGCCGCCCGACACGGTGGTGTGCGCCCGCGCCCGCCAGCTGATGCCGACCGCCGTCATCCTCGAAAATGGCCAGACGTTGCGCGCCCGCGGCGTGATCGATGCGCGCGGCCCGGCGCACCTCAATCTGCTCGATGCCGGATGGCAGAAGTTCGTCGGGCAGGAATATCGCACCGCGCGGCCGCATGGGCTGACCCAGCCGATTGTCATGGACGCGACCGTCGACCAGATCGACGGCTTCCGCTTCGTTTACGTGCTGCCGCTGAGCGCCGACCGCATCTTCGTCGAGGATACTTATTACAGCGATTCGCCCAAGCTCAACGTGCAGGCCGTGCGGCAGCGGCTGACGGCGTACACCGATGCGCAAGGCTGGCAGGTCGCCGAGGTCTGCCATGAGGAAAACGGCGTGCTCCCGGTCGTCCTCGGGGGGAATTTCGAAGCATTCTGGGCGGCAGGGGCGAAAGGCGTCGCCAAAGTCGGCGCGCGCGCGGCGCTGTTTCACCCGACCACCGGCTTTTCGCTCCCCGACGCGGTGCGCACGGCGGCGTTGATTGCAGCGCTTCCCGACGTATCCGGCCCCGCGCTGCACGATGCGATGTATGCGCACGCACGCACGACCTGGAACGAACGCGGGTTTTACCGGATGCTCGACCGGATGCTCTTCCGCACCATCGCCCCCGATCAGCGCTATCGCATCATGCAGCGATTTTATGGCTTGCGTCCGCGCCTGATCGAGCGCTTTTACGCCGGGTCGACCTCGATGCTCGACAAGCTGCGGATATTGACGGGCAAACCCCCCGTACCGATCCTGGAAGCGATGAAAGTGGTACGGGAGAAGAAATGAAGCGTTCAGTCGTAATCGGTGCCGGTTTTGGCGGGCTGGCGCTTGCCATCCGTCTGCAATCGGCGGGAATTGAGACGACCCTGATCGAGGCGCGCGACAAGCCGGGCGGGCGCGGCTATTATTGGGAGCGCGACGGTTTTACCTTCGATGCCGGGCCGACCGTGATCACCGATCCCGATTGCCTGCAGCAGCTCTGGGCGCTGTCGGGTCGCGACATGGCTGACGATGTCGAGCTGATGCCGGTCAAGCCCTTCTACCGGCTCAACTGGCCCGACGGCACGAATTTCGATTATTCGAACGACGAAGCCGAGCTGCGCGCCGAAATCGCCAAGCTCGATCCGGGCGACATCGACGGTTACAATCGCTTCGTCGATTATTCGACGATGGTCTACGAGGAGGGTTACAAAAAGCTCGGCACGGTCGCGTTCCTCGATTTCAAGTCGATGATCACGGCCAGCCCTGCGCTGGCCAAGGCGCAGGCGTGGCGCTCGGTCTATTCGATGGTTTCCTCGTTCGTGAAGAACGAGAAACTGCGCGAGGTGCTGAGTTTTCACACATTGCTCGTTGGCGGCAATCCGATGAAGACGTCGAGCATCTATGCGCTCATCCACAAGCTCGAAAAGGAAGGCGGCGTCTGGTTCGCGCGGGGCGGCACCAGCCGTTTGATCGCGGGCATGGTTACCCATTTCGAGCGATTGGGCGGCACTGTGCGGCTGAACGACGCTGTCGCCGAAATCGAGACGATGGGCGAAAGGGTCGTCGGCGTGCACACCGCGAGCGGCCATCATGTGCCGACCGATGCGGTCGCATCGAACGCCGATATCGTGCACACTTACCGCGACCTTATCAAGCAATCGAAGCGCGGCCAGCGCGCGGCGAACGCGCTCGTCAAAAAGCGTTATTCGCCTTCGCTCTTCGTCGTGCACTTTGGGCTCAAGGGCAATTGGCCGGGCATTCCGCACCACATGATCATGTTCGGCCCGCGCTATGCCGGGCTGCTCAAGGACATTTACGAGCACGGCGTGCTGAGCCAGGATTTCTCGCTGTATCTGCACCACCCGACCGTCACCGATCCCTCGATGGCCCCCGAAGGCTGCTCGACCTTCTACGTGCTCTGTCCGGTGCCGCACATGGGCCAGTTCCCCGCCGACTGGGACGGTGACGTGGGCGAAACGCTCAAGGAGCGCATCCTCGACGAGATCGAAAAGCGCTTCATTCCCGACATCCGCAGCCGGATCATGACCGAATTCTATTATGCGCCGACCGACTTCGGCCGCGATCTCAATGCGCATCTCGGCAGCGCCTTCAGCCTCGAGCCGATCCTGACGCAAAGCGCCTGGTTCCGCGTCCACAACCGCGACGACGTGATCGACAATCTCTATTTCGTCGGCGCGGGCACGCATCCCGGCGCGGGCATCCCGGGCGTGGTCGGCAGCGCCAAGGCGACGGCGGCGCTGATGCTAGAAGATTTACGTTAAAGGAGGCCGACATGGGACAGTTCACGTATTTCGAAGCTCCTGATACAATTGATGAGAACTTTGAAAAAGGGGACGTACTCGACGCTAATCAGGCTCAAACACTAGCTCTTTTGAAAATCGCAGAGGTGCTTGAAGCACGTCTTGCTCGGATTGAGGAAAGTTTGAGTGAGATTTCGTACGCGTTAAATACTGGTGAGCTGAAAGTGCACCGGACTCAGTAATGAAGCGGCTCGCCGTCTACTGCGGCTCGGTAACGCCCGCCGATCCGGTCTACATCGCGTCCGCGCGCGCCGTCGGCGCTGCACTCGCCGAGCGCGGCATTGGCGTCGTCTATGGCGGCGGGCGGCTCGGGCTGATGGGCGCGGTCGCTGACGCAGCGCTCGCGGCGGGCGGCGAGGTGATCGGCGTCATCCCGCAAGCGCTGGTCGATACCGAAGTCGCGCATCGCGGGCTTTCGGAGCTGCACGTCGTCTTAGGGATGCACGAGCGCAAGGCGCGTTTCACCGAGCTGGCCGACGGCTTCGTGACGCTGCCCGGCGGTGTCGGCACGATGGATGAGCTGTGGGAAGCGATCAGCTGGGCGCAGCTTGGCTATCACTCCAAGCCTGTCGGCTTGCTCAATGTCGCGGGCTTTTACGACGCACTAATCGCGTTCAACGCGCGGATGATCGACGTCGGCTTCATCCGGCCGCAGCATGCCGGGATCCTGATTGTCGATGACGCGCTCGATGGACTGCTCGACAAGATGGTGGCCTATGTGCCGCATCGCACGATCTTTGCGATGAAGGCCGGGGATTTGTGACGCGCACCGCACTTGTCACCGCCGCGCAGGAGTCGATCGCGCGTGGCTCGAAATCGTTCGCGCTCGCCTCGCAACTGTTCGACAAGGCGACGCGCGAGCGCGCCTGGCTGCTCTATTTCTGGTGCCGCGCGTGCGACGATATTGCCGACGGGCAGGACCATGGCGGGGCAATGTCCGCAGTGTCCGATGCCGCCGAACGCGTCGCGACCATCACCGAGCTAACCGCGCGCGCGCTCGACGGCGAGACGACCGGCGTTGCGGCGTTCGACGCGCTCGGGCTGGTCGTGCGCGAGACCGGCATCCCGCACGACCTGCCCTATGACGTGATCGAGGGCTTTGCGCTCGACGCGGCCGACTGGCGCCCGCGCAAGGAAGCCGATCTGCTGCGCTATTGCTACCATGTCGCGGGCGCGGTCGGCCGGATGATGGCGATCGTGATGGGCGTTCGCGCTGACGACAGCGAGACGCTTGACCGCGCGACCGATCTCGGCATCGCTTTCCAGCTCGCTAATATCGCGCGCGACCTCTCCGAAGACGATGCGGTCGGCCGCTGCTATCTGCCGCTCGACTGGATCGTCGAAGCCGACATTCCGCCGGGCGAGCACATGCGCCCGTTTTACCGCAGCCGGGTGGCCGACATGGCGTGGTGGCTGGCGGACATGGCGGGGGACTATGAGGCGTCGGCGCGCGTTGGCGCGGCGCGCCTGCCGTTCCGCAGCCGCTGGGCGGTGCTCGCTGCCGCCGGCATCTATGGCGATATCGCGCGCGAAGTGGCCAAGCGCGGGAGTGCGGCTTGGGATCACCGCGTGGTGACGACCAAGGCGCGCAAGGCGGGCTGGGTCGCGACCGCGCTCGGGCAGGCGATCGTCAACCGCCCCAAGCCCTTTTCGCGCGACGATTTGTGGACGCTGGCCACCGCCCACTTGCCACCCGCCAAGCGCCGCGCCAGACCGCGCTGATGGACGCCTATCACTACTTGCTTCGCCGCATCCTCGACGAGGGCGTGCCTCAGGCGGACCGCACCGGCGTCGGCACGCTGAGCGTGTTCGGCCATCAGATGCGCTTTGACCTTCGGGCGGGATTTCCGCTGGTCACGACCAAGAAGCTGCATGTCCGCTCGATCTTCATCGAGCTGCTCTGGTTCCTGCGCGGCGGGACGAACAACGGCTGGCTGAAAGAGCGCGGTGTCTCGATCTGGGACGAATGGGCGGGCGAGGACGGGTCGCTCGGGCCGGTCTATGGCAAACAATGGCGCGACTGGGAGACGGCGGATGGCCGCCATATCGACCAGATCCGGGGGCTGATCGAGCAGATCAGGACCAGCCCCGCGAGCCGCCGCCAGATCGTAAGCGCCTGGAACCCCGGCGAGATCGACCGGATGGCGCTCGCGCCGTGCCACTGCCTGTTCCAGACCTGGGTGGCGAACGGGCGGCTTTCGTTGCAGCTCTACCAGCGCTCGTGCGACGCGTTTCTCGGGCTGCCGTTCAACATCGCAAGCTATGCGCTGCTGACGCATCTGCTTGCCGATCAATGTGGGCTCGAGGTCGGCGAATTCATCTGGACTGGCGGCGATACGCATCTCTATGCGAATCACCTCGATCAGGCGCGCTTGCAGCTAACGCGCGAGGTCCGCCCGCTGCCGAAGCTGGTCCTCAAGCGCCGCGCCGACAGCATCGACAGCTACGACTACGAGGATTTCGCGATCGAGGGCTACGACCCGCATCCGCACATCAAGGCCGAGGTGGCCGTATGACTTTCCTTTGCGTCTTTGCGTCTTTGTGTGAGCAATGCGATTTCACGCAAAGACGCAAAGTCGCAAAGAAGGTGCCGGTATGCTGACGCTGATCGTCGCGCGTGCAGACAACGGCGTGATCGGCCGCGATGGGAAACTCCCCTGGCACATTCCTGAAGACCTCAAGCGCTTCAAGGCGCTCACGATGGGCAAACCGATGATCATGGGTCGCAAGACCTTCGAGAGCCTGCCCGGCCTGCTCCCCGGTCGCCGTCACATCGTGCTCACGCGCGGAGACTGGCGCGCCGATGGTGCCGAGATCGCCCGCACGGTCGATGCCGCGCATGCGCGCGGAGGTGACGATGCGTTTGTGATCGGCGGCGCGGAGATTTTTGCGTTGTTCGAGCCGCTCGCCGAGCGGTTCGAACTGACTGAAGTGCATGACAGTCCGGACGGCGATGTGACGATGCCACCACCTGATCTGGCGCATTGGCACGAAGTGGCTCGTGCCGATCATGACGGCTATAGCTTCGTCACGCTGGCAAGGAGAACGGATTGAAGAGGATTCTCGCCTGTATCGCGCTTGTCCTCGGCGTCGCGGCGCTCATCGTCTTCGGCTTTCTCCCGCCGTGGTTCGAGGCCCAATCCAACAAGGTGACGGGCCCGGTGCCGCCTGCGCCCTCGCCGCGCGCGGCCGCGCTGCACAAGACGCTCCAGATCGCCGACATGCATGCCGATACGCTGCTGTGGCGGCGCGACATCCTGATGCGCTCCCATCGCGGCCAGGTCGATCTGCCGCGGCTGCGCGACGGCAATGTCGCGCTGCAGATACATTCCTCGGTGACCAAGACGCCTGCCAACCAGAATTACGACGCGAACGGGGCCGACACCGACAATATCACGCTGCTTGCCATTGCGCAGGGCCAGCCGAACCGGACGTGGACCTCGCTCATCGAGCGCTCGCTGTGGCATGCCGAAAAACTGGAGCGCGCCGAGACGCGGGCTGACGGGCGATTGCGGATCGTGCGCACGCGCAACGATCTTGCGCAGCTGCTGGGCGATCGCGCGCGCGGGCAGACGGTGACGGGGATCGCGCTTTCGGTGGAAGGGCTACACAATATCGAGGGCAAGCGCGCCAATCTCGACCGGCTGTTCGATGCCGGGTTCCGCATGGCGGGCCTCGCGCATTTCTTTGACAATGAGCTCGGCGGCTCGATGCATGGCCTCAAAAAGGGCGGGCTGACCCCTTTTGGGCGCGAGATCGTGCGCGCCATGGAAGCCAAGGGCATGGTCGTTGATATCGCGCATTCGAGCCACACCGCCGTGGCCGACGTGCTGGCGATGGCGCGCCGCCCGGTCGTATCCAGCCATGGCGGCGTGCAGGCGACGTGCCGGGTCAACCGTAACCTCACCGACGACGAGATCAGGGGCATCGCCAAGACGGGCGGCGTGATTGGCATCGGCTATTGGGACGCGGCGGTCTGCGACACCTCGCCCGCCGGGATCGTTCGCGCGATTGCGCACGTTCGCGATCTCGTCGGCATCGATCATGTCGGCCTTGGTGGTGACTTCGACGGTTCGGTGCACACGCAGTTCGATACGTCGCGGCTCGATGCCGTGACGCAAGGCCTGATCGATGCCGGGTTCAGCGACGGCGAAATCGCCAAGGTGATGGGCGGCAATGTCCTGCGCGTGCTCGGCCAAGTCTTGCCGCTGCGCTGATGTGTCAGCTTTACCGGCTCGACACGGCAGCGGGCGCGATCGCAAATCTGTTCCGCGCCGACCCGGCGATTGACCCGTGGGACGGCGGCTATGTCGCGCAGGGCAAGTTCGCGCCCGTCGTCGTGCAGGGCAAGGAGGGCCGCCGCCTCGTGCCGCGGCAATGGGGCGTGCCGCCGCCGCGCAACGTCGACCGGCCGGTGGTCAACGTCCGCAATCTTGAAAGCCCGTTCTGGATCGGCACGCTGCGCCACACCGAATTTCGCTGCCTCGTGCCCGTCACCAGCTTCATGGAATGGGGTGGGATAAAGGGCAAACGCATCCAGCACTGGTTCACGCTGCCCGCTGCCCCCGTCTTCGCCTTTGCCGGCATCTGGCGCGACAGCGAGGTGCCGAGCTTTGCCTTTCTCACCTGCGAGCCGAACCGCCTCGTCGGCGCGGTGCACCCCAAGGCGATGCCGCTGATCCTGCATCCTGAAGATTATGAAACATGGCTCAATGCTGACTGGAAGGACGCGCAAGCACTGGTCGCCCCCTTCCCTTCGCAGCTGATGATTGCCGATCCGATGCCTGCGTTGCCCGGCGCGGCACCGCTGCTATAGCCGCGCGCATGGTGCGACTGGACGGGGGCGAGCGGGTCGAGAGGCCCTTGCGGGGCGGGATCGTCGCGCTGGGCAATTTTGACGGCTTTCACCTTGGGCATCAGGCCGTCGTCGGCCGCGCGGTGGCGCTGGCGCGCGAACAGGGCCGCCCGGCGATCGCCGCGACGTTCGATCCGCATCCGGTGCGCCATTTCCGGCCCGAGACGCCGCCGTTCCGCCTGACGACGCTCGACCAGCGCGCGCGGCTGTTTGCCGCTGCCGGTGCCGATGCGATGCTCGTCTTCGGTTTCGACGGCGAACTGGCGAGTGTCACCGCGAGCGATTTCATCACTGACCGGCTGATTGCGCGTGCGGGCGCGGCGGGCGTCGTGACGGGCGAGGATTTCACCTTCGGCAAGGCGCGCGGCGGCGATACGCAGGTGCTTGCCGATATCGGTGGCGCAAACGGGCTGCTGGTCGAGACTGTCGGCGCGGTCACGCTCGGCGGCGAGACCGTCTCGTCCAGCCGCATCCGCGATGCGCTCAAGGCGGGTGACTGCGCGACGGCGACACGGCTGCTGACGCGGCCGTTCGCGATCGAAGGCATGGTGCAGCACGGCGACAAGAACGGGCGGCTGCTCGGCTATCCCACCGCCAATCTCGCGCTCGGCAGCTATCTGCGCCCGCGCTACGGCATTTATGCGGTGCGCGGTCGGCTGGCGGACGGGCGTATGGTGGACGGCGCGGCCAACCTTGGCGTGCGCCCGCAGTTCGATCCGCCAAAGGAGCTGCTCGAGGCGTATTTCTTCGACTTTTCGGGCGATCTCTACGAGCAGGTAATCGAGATCGAACTGCACGCGCACCTGCGCGACGAGGCGAAATTCGATGATCTTGAGGCGCTCAAGGCGCAGATGGCGCGGGATTGCGCTGCGGCGCGTGCCTTTCTCGCGACTGTGCGCCCGGTCGAAGGCCAGTAAGGGGCCTCACGCAAAGCCGCAAAGCCGCGAAGAAGAAGGGGTTCTCCTTTGCGGCTTTGCGGCTTTGCGTGAGGCCCCTTTTTCTGCCTGCGGCGCGCGAGGGTTTGTATTAAACGATACGCATGCGCTAAGCGCCCGCATCAGATGACCGAAGCGCGCGATTTCCGAGACACCGTCTTCCTCCCGAAGACCGATTTTCCCATGAAGGCCGGGCTGCCGCAGAAGGAGCCGGGCATCCTCGCGCGCTGGCAGGCCGAGGGGATCTACGCGAAGCTGCGCGAGGCCCGCGCGGGCCGCGAGAAGTTCATCCTGCATGACGGCCCGCCCTATGCCAATGGCGACATGCACATCGGCCATGCGCTCAACCATATCCTGAAGGACATGGTGGTGCGCACGCAGACCTTGCTCGGCAATGACGCGCCCTATGTGCCCGGCTGGGATTGCCATGGGCTGCCGATCGAATGGAAGGTCGAGGAGGCATATCGCAAGAAGAAGCTGAACAAGGACGAAGTGCCCGCGGCCGAGTTTCGCGCCGAATGCCGCGCCTCTGCGCAAGGCTGGGTCGATACGCAGCGCGAGCAGCTCAAGCGGCTGGGCGTGGGCGGCGACTGGGAGCGGCCCTATCTGACGATGGATTTCGCCGCCGAAGCGACCATCGTGGCCGAACTGATGAAGTTTGCTGAAAGCGGCCAGCTCTACCGCGGCGCAAAGCCGGTGATGTGGTCCCCCGTCGAAAAGACCGCACTCGCCGAGGCCGAGGTCGAATATGAGGACATCGTCTCGACGCAGATCGATGTGGCGTTCGAGATCGTCGATGCGCCAGATAGTCCGCTACTGTCTAAATTAATTTCGGAGAGCGCGCGACCTCAAGCCTTAATCTGGACGACCACGCCTTGGACGATTCCGGTAAACCAGGCTTTGGCGTTCAAGCCTGACGTCCGGTATGTCGCAAAGTTCTATCGCTGGGGTCACGACAATGTTTCGCCACTGCTGATTTTTGCGGCAGATATCGAAAAAGAGGTCATGCGTCGACTAGGCATCCCAAAGGTCGAATGGGGTCAAGACGGTAAGCCGCCACCCTCGACCAATTTAAGGTGGGAAGGGTTAGGGACTGAGCTCAATGGAGCCGTAGCCCGTCATCCGATGCACTATCTCGGCGGGTTCTTCGCCAAGCCCCGCCCCTTCCTGCCCGGCGCTTTCGTCACAACCGAACAGGGCACTGGCCTCGTCCATATGGCACCCGATCATGGCGAGGACGATTTCGACCTGTGCAAGGCGAACAGCATCGATCCGGTCTTCGCGGTCGAGGGCGACGGCAAGTATCGCGCCGACTGGGCGTGGCTCGGCGGGCAGGGGAGTGTTATCAATCCCAAGTTCAACGCGCCCGACGGGCCGATCTGCGCGGATCTGCGCGCGGCGGGCGCGCTGCTCGCGGCGAGCGCGGACTATAAGCACAGCTATCCGCATAGCTGGCGATCGAAGGCGAAGGTGATTTTTCGCGCGACGCCGCAGTGGTTCATTCCGATGGATCAAGGCGAACGGAGTTTGAGGGAAACCGCGCTCCAAGCCATCAAGGATACCCGCTGGGTGCCCGAAAAGGGCCAGAACCGGATCACCGCGATGGTCGAGGGGCGGCCCGACTGGGTGATCAGCCGACAGCGCGCGTGGGGCGTGCCGATCACGCTGTTCGTCAAGCGCGGCACCAACCAGTATCTCACCGACCCCGCGGTCAACGCGCGGATCGTCGCGGCGGTGCGCGAACACGGCGTCGACGGCTGGAGCGCCGAGGCCGCGCCCGCGCTGCTCGGCCCGGACTATGACGTGGCCGATTTCGAACAGGTCACCGACATCCTCGACGTGTGGTTCGATTCGGGCTGCACCCACGCCTTCGTGCTCGAAAGCGGCAAATGGCCCGAACTGCGCTGGCCCGCCGACCTGTATCTCGAAGGCAGCGACCAGCATCGCGGCTGGTTCCAGTCGTCGCTGCTGCAAAGCTGCGGCACGCGCGGCCGCGCGCCGTACGATTCGGTCCTCACGCACGGCTTCACCATGGCGAGCGACGGGCGCAAGATGTCGAAGTCGCTCGGCAACACCATCGACCCGCTGAAGGTGATGGAGGAATACGGCGCCGACATCATCCGGCTGTGGGCGCTGTCGGTCGATTTCACCGAGGAC
>JBJXFA010000088.1:0-4124 GCA_046153865.1 Sphingomonadaceae bacterium | reverse complement strand
CGATCACGGCATCGCACTGCGCGTCCAGACGATCGGCGACATGCTCGAGCAGCGCGCGCCCGTCCAGCATGGCCTGCGCCTTGTCCGCGCCGAACCGCGACGATTGCCCGCCCGCGATGATCGCACCCAGCCGCGTCACCGGAAATCCTCCGGGAAATGCCGGATCGCCGACATCACCGGATAGGGGGTAAACCCGCCCAGCGCGCACAGCGAGCCGAACTTCATCGTCTCTGCAAGATCGGCGATCAGCGCGAGATTCGCGTCGACATCCTTGCCCGCGATGATCGCGTCGATCGTCTCGACGCCGCGTGTGCTGCCCAGGCGGCAGGGGGTGCACTTGCCGCAGCTCTCGATCGCGCAGAATTCCATCGCGAAGCGCGCCTGCTTCGCCATGTCGACGCGGTCGTCGAAAACGACGATCCCGCCGTGCCCGATCAGCCCGTCGTTGTCGGCGAAGGTTTCGTAATCGAAGGCGAGATCGAACTGCGACGGGGGGTGATAGGCGCCCAGCGGCCCGCCGACCTGCACGGCACGCACTGGCCGCCCCGATGCCGTGCCGCCGCCGATGTCGTTGACGAGTTCGCCCAGTGAAACACCGAACGCGGTTTCGAACAGGCCACCGTGTGCGATGTTCCCTGCCAGCTGGATCGGAATCGTCCCGCGCGACCGGCCCATGCCGTAATCGGCATAGGCTTGCGCGCCGTTCGCCATGATCCACGGCACTGCCGCGAGCGTCAGCACATTGTTGATGACGGTCGGCTTGCCGAACAGCCCTTCGTGCGCCGGGAGCGGCGGTTTGGCGCGCACCTCGCCGCGCTTGCCCTCAAGGCTGTTGAGCAGCGAGGTTTCCTCGCCACAGACATAAGCCCCTGCGCCGACGCGCACCTCGACCTCGAACGGCGCGATGTGCGCGGCGCAGAGCGCGACGGCGGCGTCCATCTTGGCGATGGCGTGCGGATATTCGGAGCGGATGTAGACGAAGCCCTTGGTGGCACCGACGGCCAGCCCCGCGATCGCCATCCCCTCGATCAGCATGAAGGGATCGCCCTCCATCACCATCCGGTCGGCGAAAGTGCCACTGTCGCCCTCATCGGCGTTGCACACGATGTATTTGCGGTCGTCCCGTGTCGCGGCCACCGTCTTCCACTTGATGCCCGCCGGAAAGCCCGCACCGCCGCGTCCGCGAAGACCGGACTGGCGTATCGCTTCTATCGTTTCAGCGGGGCCGGCCGCGCGCGCCGCAGCGAGGCCCGACCAGCCGCCCGTGCCCGCATAGTCGTCGAGCGAGAGCGGACGGGTCTTGCCGGCGCGCGCGAAGGTCAGGCGCGTTTGCGCCTTGATGAAGGCATGGTCGGCGATGGCGCCGATGCTTTCGGCGCTGCCACCAAGGATTGCCGCAACGCTCGCGACCGTCGCATTGGCAAAGCCGATGCCGTCGATATCGACGAGCGGCTCCAGCCAGTGCATCCCCCAGCTCGAAACGCGCTCGACGGTGCAACCGACAGCCGCAAACGCCCCGGCGACGCGATCCGCACCACAAGCGATCGCGACCGCATCGTCGGGGATGCGCACCACCGTCATCGACCGTCGATCAGCGCGGCGAACGAGGCCGGATCGAGCCGCGCGTAAACATCGGTGCCGACCATCGCCGCAGGGCCGACCGAGCACAGGCCGAGGCAATAGATCGCCTCGACACGGACCCGCGATTGCGCCTCGGCGATGGCCCGGAGTTCGGCCACGCCGCGCGCCTGGCACGCCTCGGCCTCGCACAGTTTCACGCAGGGCCCGTCGCGCTTCTCGGCGCGGAAATCGTGATAGAAACTCACCACGCCGTGAACCTCGGCGCGCGTCAGGTTCAGATCGGCAGCAATCGCGCGCACCGCGCCTTCGTCGACACAACCGAAGGCCGCCTGAACGTCATGCAGGATGGGCAACAACGGTCCTTCGCGCCCGCGATGGCGATCGAGGATCAGGGCCAGTGTGTCGCACGTCTCCACGATCGGACTGTTCGCCTGATGATCGGAATTGTCAAATAGCTATCGCGTATTTGTGATCGTCATTGCCTATCAGGGCACGGACAGTTCCAGCGTCGACGCGACAGCATGGAGCCCGGCGGCGAGTGGGGGCAGCGGCGTGCGGTCGCCGATCACAAGGCCGATCTCGTTCGCCGCGATCGTATCGGCGATCGGCACGGTCACCAGATCGGCATGCGCCGCGACAAGCGCTGCGTGACTGTCGGTGATAATGGCCTCCAGCCCGCCGGCCGAAACCATCGACAGCAGGGCGACATAGCTGTCCGCCGTCGCGACCGGCACCGCCGAAAGTCCGCGCGCCTGCAGATGCCCGTCGAGAATCCTGCGATTCTGCATGCCCTGGTGCAGCAGGCAGAGCCGCTGTGCCACCATCTCGGCCAGTGACACGCCATTGCGTTGCGCGAGCGCGGAGCCGCGTGCCGTCACGGCCACGAAGCGCTCGATATAGAGCGGCACCGAGCGGACCTGCGCCAGCGGCTCGCTGTTCAGATAGGTCAGGCCCGCGTCGATGTCGCGCGCCAGCAACGCCCGTTCGATCTCGCGGGAGGTCATGGAGGAAATGGCCAGCTTCACCTCAGGATGGGCGGCCGTCATCGCCGCCACCACATGACCGACTGCAGGCATCGCCGCCGGGATCACGCCGAGCCGCGCCACGCCGCGCAGCCCGCCGGTCTCGACATTCAGCGCCGCGCGGATGGCCGCCTGATCGGCGATCATTTGCTGCGCGTACAGCAGGATCGCGTGCCCCGGACTGGTCAGATCGACAAAGCGCCGATCGCGGATGACGAGACGTTCGCCGAGCGCCTCCTCCAGCGCGACAAGGCCCGCAGACAGAGTCGGCTGCGACACCTGGCAGGCCTCTGCCGCGCGCCCGAAATGCCGTTCGCGGGCGATCGCCACAAAATATTCGAGGAAGCGCAATTGCATGTCGGTCGGGGCTAACCGGTGGCCGGGACGATTGGCAAGCATATGCAAACGTATCGCCAGCGCACCGGCTTGCACGACGGACCGATTCCGGTATCGCAGCCGGACAACCGCAGAGGATCGCCGCCCGATGAAGACCCGCGCCGCCGTTGCCTTCGAAGCCAAGCGTCCGCTCGAAATTGTCGAGGTCGATCTGGAAGGCCCCAAGGCGGGCGAGGTGCTTGTCGAACTCAAGGCGACGGGCATTTGCCATACCGACGCGTACACGCTCGACGGGCTCGATTCAGAAGGCCTGTTCCCGAGCATTCTCGGCCATGAGGGGGCCGGAATCGTCCGCGAAGTCGGTGCGGGCGTGACCAGCGTTTCGCCCGGCGATCACGTCATCCCGCTCTACACGCCCGAATGCCGCCAGTGTAAATCATGTCTCAGCGGCAAGACGAACCTGTGCACCGCGATCCGCGCGACTCAGGGCAAGGGGTTGATGCCCGACGGCACTTCGCGCTTCAGCTACAAGGGCCAGCCGATCTTTCACTATATGGGCTGCTCGACCTTTTCGAACTTCACCGTGCTGCCCGAGATCGCCGTGGCGAAAATCCGGCCCGATGCGCCGTTCCAGACGAGCTGCTACATCGGCTGCGGGGTGACGACGGGCGTCGGCGCGGTCGTCAACACGGCAAAGGTGCAGGTCGGCGAGACCGTCGTCGTCTTCGGACTCGGCGGCATCGGCCTCAACGTCATCCAGGGCGCACGGCTGGCCGGGGCGAGCCGGATCGTCGGCATCGACATCAATCCCGACCGTGAGGAGTGGGGGCGCCAGTTCGGGATGACCGATTTCCTCAATACCAAGGGGATGGCGCGCGAGGATGTCGTCGCGAAGATCGTCGCGCTGACCGATGGCGGCGCGGATTACAGCTTCGATTGCACCGGGAATACCGAAGTGATGCGCACCGCGCTCGAATGCTGCCACCGCGGCTGGGGCACGAGCATCATCATCGGCGTGGCGGAGGCGGGCAAGGAGATCAGCACACGGCCCTTCCAGCTCGTCACCGGGCGCAACTGGCGCGGCACGGCGTTCGGCGGTGCGAAGGGTCGCACCGACGTCCCCCGGATCGTCGACTGGTATATGGACGGCAAGATCGCGATCGATCCGATGATCACGCACACGCT
>JBJXFA010000064.1:0-4681 GCA_046153865.1 Sphingomonadaceae bacterium | reverse complement strand
CCTATTCGGGCACCGATCGAGCCGGCAACCCCGCCGTCCTGGCTGCCGACATAGCGGCGTGCGTTCCGCTCAATCCGTTCGGCGACGGCAATATCAGCGACGCAGCCAAGCGCTATCTTCTGCTGCCGACAACGGCCGCGGGCAAGGCAACGCAGCTGCAGATCACCGGCTTCGTCAACGGCGACCTCAGTCAGCTGTTCGAACTGCCGGGCGGGCCGATCGGCTTCGCGATCGGCGGCGAATATCGTCGCGAAACGCTGACCTACACGCTCGATCCGGTCACACAGGCCGGCTATGCCTTCTATAACGCGATTCCGTCGTTCAACCCGCCTTCCTTCGAGGTGAAGGAAGCGTTCGGCGAGATTTCGATCCCGTTGTTAAAAGACATTCCCTTCTTCAACGAATTGACGCTCACGGGTTCGGGCCGGGTCGCTGATTACAAGGGCTCGGTTGGCACCGTTTTCGCCTACAGCGGTCTTGTCACTTGGCGTCCGGTCCGCGACCTGCTTTTCCGCGGGGGCTACTCGCGGTCGGTCCGCTCGCCGTACCTGGGCGATCTTTTTTCGCCGCAGAGCCAAAACTTCACGCCCGCCCCGAACGACCCCTGCTCGGCGCGAAACCTTGCGGCGGGTTCGTCGACCCGGTCGGCGAATTGTACGGCGGCCGGTCGTCCTGCCGCCTATGACTTCGTCTACACATCGTCGCTTGAAATCCTCAGCGGGGGCAATCCAAACCTTCAGGAGGAAACATCTACCTCGTACACGATCGGCGGCGTGCTGACTCCGCGTTGGATTCCCGGCCTCTCGGTCTCCTTCGACTATTACAACATCACCGTGGACAACGTGATCGCCTCGGTGACGGCGCAGAACATCCTCAATCTCTGCTACGACTCGCCGACGCTCAACAATCCGTTCTGCGGCCTCTTCCAGCGGGCCAGCGCTGCGGGCGGCCCGCGCGGCGAGCAGCAGTTCCGGGTTCTCGAAGGCTCACTGCTTCAATCAGCTGCCAACTTCGCCAAGCGCAAGGCAGTCGGCTTTGACGTCAACGTCGCCTACAATCGCGACCTCGGCTTCGCGCAGGTTGCGTTCAAGGGCATCTACACCCATGTCATCCAGCGCAGCAATTTCGAGAATCCCGCGCTTGCGAACTTCGAGAACGTGCTCAACGGAGAGCTTGGCGATCCCAACGACCAGTTCAACCTGAGCGCCGATTTCAAGTTCGGCAAGGTCACGCTCGGCGGAAGCTTCCGCTGGATCGGCCCGATGTTTATCAACACGTTCGAGGATTATAATGCCCTCAACGGATTGCCGCCTCAGAACACCGATTACGCCGAAATCCGACAGTACCCGATCGTGACCTACGTCGATCTGCGTGCGAGCTATGACGTCACCGAGCGCTTCAAGCTCGACATCGGCATGACCAACGTTGGCAATACCGCACCCCCCTTCGGTCTGACGGGCGTGGGCGCAGGCTCGGCAATTTACGACAACCGCGGCCGCTTTACGTATGTGGGCGTCACGGCCAAGTTCTGAAACATTGACCGCAAGCCAATGAAAATGGCCGGGCATTGTCCCGGCCATTTTTTTGTCCGCCGTGCTGGATTAGGGTGTTCAAATGACACCTGCGGTCCCGATGGAGCCTGTCATGCCGGCAAATGCCAGTAGTGCCGATGCGCTCGGCCACGTCCGGGCAGCGGCCGATGGAGGCAATGTCGATGCGCTGATGCACCTTGCAGTCGCTTATCTTGCGGGTCAGGCCGTGCCGCGCGACGTTGCTGCGGCTCGCAGCTTCATTCGCCGGGCGGTTGCCATCGGTCACGTCGACGGTGCGCTGATGGAAGTCGCGCTGACCGCGAATGGCAGTGGCGGCCCGCGCGACTGGACGGGCGCGTTGACCCTTTTAAGGAGCGCCGCATCCACAGATCCGGTTGCCTTAGCGCAATTGGCGCTGGTCGAACGCATGAACCTGAGGTCGGATGGCACCCCCAGCGTGCGACCGCAGGGCGACACAATCTCGTCATCGCCTAATGTCGTCCACTTCAAGCAGTTGCTTACTGTCGAGGAATGCAGCCATGTCGCCCGCGCGACGGCCGACTTGCTCGAACCGGCAAGTGTGCTCGACCCGCAGACAGGGCAACGGATCCGCCATCCCGTCCGAACGTCGCACGACGGCACGATCGGTCCCGCCCGGGAGGATCTCGTCGTCCGAGCGATCAATCTCAGGATCGCAGCCGCCACGGGCACCAGTGTCGATCAGGGCGAGGCCCTGACGATTTTGCGCTATGCTCCCGGGCAAGAATATCGGCCGCACGTCGATGCGATCGCCGGATCGAGCAACCAGCGGATCAAGACAATACTCGTCTACCTGAACGAGGGCTATGGCGGTGGCGAAACAGCGTTTCTTGCCAATGGCCTGACGGTCAAGGGCGGCACGGGCGATGCGATCCTCTTCGACAATGTCCTTTCCGACGGATCACCGGACCCATCGTCGCGCCACGCCGGCCTGCCCGTCCGCAGTGGCGTCAAGTGGCTGGCTACGCGCTGGATCCGGGCCAAGCCACTCGACCCTTGGGATCCCGCAACTGCAAGCTAAAGCATCGCTCGTTCAAACCGCCCCCCAAGCCCGGTCAGCAGCTCATATTGCGACAGCCCCGAGCGGCGCGCCGCTTCAGGCAGCGCGTAGTCGATGGCGACCCAGTCGCCTTCGCGCAGGCCCGGTTCGGCGCTCACGTCGATGGCAATCAGGTCCATCGACACGCGCCCGGCGAAGCGAAACCGCCCCTCCCCTGCCGTTCCCGTCTTCGAAAAGCTTCTGAGGATGCCGTCGGCATAACCGATGTTGAGGACCGCGATTTCGGTATCGGCGGGCGCGACCCAGCTCGCGCCATAACCGACGCTTGCGCCCGCGCGAACGCAGCGACGCTGGACGATGGCGGCTTCGGGCCAGGCGACCTGCGCGATGCGCCCCTCGGCCTCGGCGCGCGGGACGCCCCCATAAAGTGCGAGGCCGGGTCGGGTGAGATCGAACGCATAGCCGGCGCCCAGGCACACGCCCGCGGAATTGGCGAGGCTCCGCCGCCGTGCGGGCACCTCGAGCGCGGCAAAAGCGGCACGCTGCCGATCGTTCATCGCGCTGTCCTCATCGGCGCAGGCCAGGTGGCTCATGAGCGTCTCGATGGTCAGCCCGGCGACGTCGTCACCCGCTGCCAGCCCCAGCCGGTTCATCCCGGTATCGATCATCACGTCGCACGGTCGCCCGGTCGGACGCCAGCGCGCCACCTGTTCGGACGTGTTGAGCACCGGCCGCGCCGCCGAGGCCAGTGCGGCCGGCATGTCCGCTTCGCGAACGCCGTGAAGCACCGAAAGCGCGCACCCCTCGGGCATGGGGACGAGGGCGGCGGCCTCATCCCAGCTCGAGACGAAAAAATCCCGGCATCCAGCCGCTGCCAGCAGCGCCACCACGCGCCGCGCGCCCAGCCCATAGCCGTTCGCCTTGACGGCAGCGCCACAGGCCGCCGCGCCGCCCTGCGCCGTCAGCCAGCGCCAGTTCGCAACGAGCGCCCCGCCGTCGAGGCGCAGGCGGAGCGGCGCGCTCACGCGTCCTCGTCGAGCCGCTTGCCGGACGTCTCCTCGAGGAAGAAGAAGCTGACCAGGAACGCCATCGCGACCACGCCGACGGTGTACCACAGTCCGGCATAGGCATCGCCCGTGCGCACCACGATATATTGCGAGATGAACGGCAGGAACCCGCCGAAGTAACCGGTGCCGATATGGTAGGGCACCGACATCGAAGTGTAGCGGATGCGCGCAGGGAACATTTCGACGAGAATCGCGGCGACCTGCCCATAGGTCATCGCCGACAGGGCGACCATCAGCGCGATCGCGAGGATGATCTTCCACGGCTGTTTCTCGGTCGGATCGGCCTTGTCGGGATAGCCCGCCGCCACGAGCACCGCCGTATAGGCCTTTTCGTCGAAGCCTGCGATCCGCTGCTGCCCCACGTTGAGCGCGACGCGCTCCATCTCATAAGGCGCAATCTTCGAATAGCTGATCCCGCGCTTGGCAAGAAAGGCCTGCGCCTTTCCGCACTCATTCTCCTGCTTGTTTGCGAAGACGGAGAAATTGCAGTCCGGGCTGTCCCGGGGAAGTTCGAGGCGGACCGGATTGGCCGCAGTCGCGCGACCGAGCGCCGGGTTCGCGGCATCGGCCATCATGTGGAACAGCGGGAAGATCGAAACCATCGCCAGCGCATAGCCGAGGAGAAGCAGCCGCTTGCGACCGACGCGATCCGAAAGCGCGCCGAAGACGACGTACAGCGGCGCTGCGATCACCGCCCCGATCGCCATGTAGACCAGCGCCTCGGTCTCGCCGACGCGCGCCGTGCCCTGCAGGAAGTAAAGCGTGCCGAACTGCGACGTATAATAGATGACGGTCAGCCCGGCACCGACGCCGAACAAGGCGGTGAGGATGCGCCCCTTGTTACCCGGCTCGCGCCAGGCGTCGACGATCGGGTTCTTTGACGTCGTCCCCGCTTCCTTCATCGCCTTGAAAACCGGGCTCTCGTTGAGCTTCAGCCGGATATAGAGCGAGATCGCGAGCATGAGCAGCGAGGCGAGGAACGGAATCCGCCAGCCCCAGGCCTCGAAATCGGCCGAAGTCATCGCGGCGCGGCTCGCCAGCAC
>JBJXFA010000057.1:0-24690 GCA_046153865.1 Sphingomonadaceae bacterium | reverse complement strand
CGCCGCCAGATGCGCTCGATCGGGGTCGGACGCGCCGGCCAGCGACATGCCGACGCCGTGGAGCGACAGCGGGCGCGCTTGTCGCGCGGCTTCGAGCATGGCGAGGCGCGGGCCGCCCGCAACCATATAGTTTTCAGGGTGGACTTCGAACCATAGCCCCGCCGTCGGCGACGCGATCGCGTCCTCGAAATGATCGGCTTTCAGGCCGATGCCGACGGTCGGGTGCATGGCGTCAGGCCTTTTTCGGGGTCAGCGACCCGTTGCCCTTGGGCGTCTTGATCGCGACGCAGGTGCCCTTGGCGACATATTTCCAAGCATTGCCCTGGTAGTTGGCGCGCGAAGAACCGGCGCAGCTCGTGCCGGCACCGGCCGCACAGTCGTTCTTGCCGGCGAGCGAAATACCATAGCATTTTTCCTTGGTGGGTTGCGGCTTGACAGGGCCGCTTTGGGCCATGGCGGCGGCGCTCAGCGAGGCGAGGACGGCGGCGGCAGTCAGTGTGGTAAAGGTCTTCATGTTGGGTTTCCTTGTTCGAGAGTGAGGATGGGGTGGCGCGCCGCACGACCCGGGGTAAATCGGCGGCGTGCCGGTATTACCGGTCCAAGGGGTCAGACCGGATTACTTGCCGTGGTGCACGTCCGACGAAAGCAGGACGGCGGCAGTTTTTCCGCGATTGATCCAATAGTGCGAGATGCCTTCGGCTTCGCGCGAGAGCTCGCCCGCCTTGTGGACGATCGGCACGGCGCAATTGCTGCGATATTCGGTGATCTGGCCGCTGACGGTATAGATTAGCGCGGGCCGGTCCTTATGGCTGTGGAAGGGCACGATGCCGCCGGGCTGGACGACCAGACGACGCGTGCGGAGCTGCCGGTCGGCAACGCCGATTTCGGCGCCGAGATCGATCGAGCCGATCACGGTGTCGGTGACGCCCTTCGGGCTAGTCGGGTGACCGGCGAGCGCGTTGTCGGCGGTCTGCCCGGCGGGGCATTGGCCTGCGAAGGCGGGCGTTGCGAACGAAGCAGCCGCAAGCAGGGCGACGGCCGCTTGGCGAAGAGTGGAATGGATCATGGTCTGTCTTCCTGTGGTTTCGAGTTCGGGGCCGGAAAACCGGACGTTCCGGCTCCCTGACGAACCGCCAGATAGGTCAGTGCGCAGCGCTCAACCAATTGCATCTGCGTATCGAGTCGATGCCCAAACGGCATTTCAGAAGGTGCGCCGCATCCGGCACTTGAAGGTCATCGCTCTTGCAAAGGATGCCCCTTATGGACCTCGCTGCCGCCTCGACTGCTTCTGCCGCCAAGCCGCTTTCGGGACGCGTCGCCGTCGTCACCGGATCGACGAGCGGGATCGGCCTCGGCATCGCCCACGCGCTGGCCGGTGCTGGTGCCGATCTCGTCGTCAACGGACTGGGCGATCCCGATGCCATCGATGCGACGTGCGACGCGCTGATGGCGCATGGCGGGCGTGTCATCTACGACGGGGCGAACCTGATCGATCCGGCGGGTGCTGCGGGCCTTGTCGACAACAGCATCGCGGCACTCGGTCGCGTCGATATCCTCGTCAACAATGCGGGCATCCAGCACGTCTGCCCGATTGAGGATTTCCCCGTCGACAAGTGGAATGCGATCATCGCGCTCAATCTGTCGGCAGCGTTCCACACGATCCGCACGGCCTTCGCGCCGATGAAGGCGGCGGGCTACGGACGCGTCATCAATGTCGCGTCGGCGCACGCGCTCGTCGCCTCGCCGTTCAAGAGCGCCTATGTCGCGGCCAAGCACGGCGTGCTTGGGCTGACCAAGACCGTGGCTCTCGAAGGCGCGCAGCATGGCGTCACCTGTAACGCGATCTGCCCCGGCTATGTCTGGACGCCATTGGTCGAGAACCAGATCGCCGACACCGCCGCCGCGCGCGGCATCGACCGCGAGGCGGTGATCCGCGACGTGCTGCTCGCCGCGCAACCGACCAAGCGCTTCGCGACTGTCGAGGAACTCGGCGCGCTGGCGGTTTTCCTTTGCGGTCCCGGCGGTGCTTCGATCACCGGCACCGCGCTCCCGGTCGATGGCGGCTGGACCGCACAATGACCGTCCCGCGCGCGCATGTCGTGATCCTGGGTGCCGGCTTCGGCGGCCTCGCGGCGGCGCGCGAGCTGGCGCGGGCCGACGTCGATGTGACGCTGATCGACCAGCGCAACCACCATGTGTTCCAGCCGCTGCTGTATCAGGTTGCGACCGCCGCGCTTTCGCCGGCGGATATTGCCGGGCCGATCCGCTCAATCGTGAGCACCATGCCCAATGTGCGCGTGCTTCTGGAGTGCGTCACGGGCATCGACCGAGACACATGCGAGGTCGCACTCGGCAGCGGGCGGATCGTGTCCTACGACTGGCTGATCGTCGCAACCGGCGCGCGCCACAGCTATTTCGGCAACGACGCCTGGGCCGAACATGCGCCGGGTATCAAGACGATCGACGATGCGACTGCGGTGCGCTGCAAGGTGCTGATCGCACTTGAGCGCGCTGAGACCGAGACCGATCCCGAACGACGCAAGGCGCTGCTCACCTTCGTCATCATCGGCGGCGGGCCGACCGGGGTCGAGATGGCAGGCGCGATCGCCGAGCTCGCGCACCGCTCGACCACGCGCGACTTCCGCAGCATCACGCCGCAGTGTTCGCGCGTCGTCCTCGTCGATGCCGCCCCCCGCCTGCTGGGCGCATTTCCCGAAGACCTCTCGGCAGCGGCGCAGCGCGCGATCGAGCAGCTTGGCGTTGAAGTGCGCCTCGGTGGACCCGTGACTCATGTCGCGCACGATCACGTCGAAATCGGCGGCGTCGCCATCCCGACCTTCACCGCAATCTGGGCGGCGGGCGTGCGCGCGTCGCCAGCCGCCGAATGGCTGGGCATACCGAGCGACCGCGCTGGGCGCGTGATCATCGACTCCGATCTGTCGGTGCCGGGCTGTCCGAATGTTTTCGTCATCGGCGACACGGCCGCGTGCAAAGGCCCCGACGGGCAGGCGCTTCCGGGCATCGCACCGGTGGCCAAGCAACAGGGCAAGCATGTCGCGCAGAGGATCGTCGCGTCGATGCGCGGCATGCAGTGCAAGCCCTTCCGCTATCGGCACTACGGCAATCTTGCAACGATCGGGCGCAAGCGCGCGGTCATCGATTTCGGGCGCGTTCACGTCACCGGCTTTCCTGCCTGGGTGCTGTGGTCGGTCGCGCACGTTTATTTCCTCGTCGGTTATCGCAACCGCCTCGCGGTCGGGTGGAACCTCCTGTGGAATTACCTGACCTACGCGCGTCACGCGCGCCTCATTACCGGCGAGGTTCCGGCAGCCTACGCCGTGCCCTCGCTTCAACCTGCCGAATAGGAGACCATGCCATGAAAACCCTTCACGACGAAATTGCGAGCTACGGCCAGATCGTCCTGGTCCTGCAAGGCGGCGGTGCGCTCGGCGCGTATCAAGTCGGCGTCTATCAGGCGCTGGCCGAGGCCGGTATCGCCCCCGACTGGGTCGTCGGCACATCGATCGGCGCGATCAACGCGGCACTGATCGCCGGCGGCCCCGCGAACGGTGGACTTGACCGGCTTCGCGCGTTCTGGAAGCGCGTCGAGAACGACAAGTTCATGGGGATGCCGCTGCCCAATTGGTTCGCCGCTGCCGCTCGCAACATGATGGCGGTAACCACCGGCGTGCCCTCGTTCTTCCGCCCCAATCCGGCGGCATTCGTCAGTTCGCACGCACCGCTCGGTGCCGAAAGCGCAGGCTATTATTCGGTCGCGCCGCTCGCCGACACGCTGGCCGAGCTCGTCGATTTCGAACAGATCAACAAGGGGCCGATCCGGCTCACCGTCGGCGCGTCGAACGTGCGGACGAGCGAGATGACCTATTTCGACAGCCGCGATCAGCCAATCGATCTGCGTCATATCATGGCGTCGGGCGCGCTGCCGCCCGCGTTCCCGGCGGTGCGGATCGACGACGAGCTTTATTGGGACGGTGGTATCCTTTCGAACACGCCGGTCGAAGTCGTATTCGACGATAACCCGCGCAAGAACGGCATGGTTTTTGCCGTCCATCTCTGGAACCCGCACGGCAAGGACCCCGAGACGATCTGGGAAGTGATGAACCGGCAGAAGGACGTGCAATATTCGAGTCGCGCAGGCTCGCACATCAAGCGCCAGCGGCAGCTCCACAAGATGCGGCACATCATTGCAGAAATGTCGGCGCTGATCCCCGACGACGCACTTGCCAGCCTGAAGCAGCGCGGGCTTACCGGCTATGGCTGCACCACGCAGATGCACGTCATTCGCCTGCTTGCACCCGCGCTCGATTATGAGGACCATGCCAAAGACATCGACTTCAGCGCCGACGGCATCCGCCAGCGCTGGGAAGCAGGCTATCGCCACACCTGCGAGACGCTCGAAAAAGCGCCCTGGCGTGCCGAAGTCGATCCGAGCGAGGGTTTCATCTTGCACGAGGCCTGTGCCGGAGAAATGGTCGAAACGGTGGCAGCCAAGATGTAAATGCGTGATCGGTGCACGGCTCGGCGAGCCGTGCTAGATGAGGAGTGAAGGGAGTGTCCGCATGTCAAATCCCCTTGTCGCTGCGCTCGATGCCGCCGTCGTCGCGGCACGCAAGCAGGCGGTGCCGCTCAACGTGCGCCTGCGCTATGTGGCCGATCGGGTGCGTGAATTGAGCACGGTTTACGCCGAAGCGGTCGATGCCTTCGTCGCGCGCCTCGAAAGCGTCGATGCCGGGGCCGGTGCGCCGCATGTCGGCGATGAGATGCCCGATTTCATGCTGCCCGATCAGGACGGACGCATGGTGACGCTCGACGGGTTGTTGCGCGACGGGCCGGTGGTGCTCGTGTTCCATCGCGGGCATTGGTGTCCTTATTGCCGCGTTGCGATATCGGGCATGGCTGCAATCGAGGATCGGGTCGCGCCCTATGCGCTCGTCGCCATCTCGCCCGAGCGCCAGCAGTACACGCGGATGATGAAGGCCGACGCCGATGCCGGGTTTCCGTTCCTAAGCGATGTCGAAAGCGGCTATGCGCTGTCGATCAACCTTGCGATCTGGGTCGATGACAAGATGGCGCGGCTGATTGCCGGGGCCGATCTCGATGTTCCGCAGTATCAGGGCACCAAGGGCTGGATCATGCCCGTACCCGCCGTCTTCGTGGTCGGCACCGACCGGCGCGTGATCGCCCGTCATGTCGATCCCGACTATCGCCGCCGGATGGAGCCGTCCGATATTCTAGGCGTCCTCGAACGCCTCGACGACGCCCAGGCGGCGTGACCAATCGGCCGAACGCACCAGATTGAGCAGCGCCGACGCTTCGCGCGAGCGGGCGCGCCCCGCCACCGAATAGATCGCCACCGTCCGCTTGAGGTCGAGCGCGGAACAGGCAAGGTGCTTCACCCGCATCGAATTCATCGCACTCGCCGGCAAGATCGCCACCCCGAATTCGGCGACGACCAGCGCTTCGAGATCGCGGTCCGAATCCACTTCGTGCGCATGGTCGAGGCAGATCCCCGTCGCGTCGAAGCAGCCGGTTTGGAACTCGGCCACGTCGGTATTGGCATGAACCAGGAAGCGCGCGTCGCGGATCAGCTCGACGTCGAGATCGAGCTCGTTGCGCATGGCCAGCGGATGATCGGCCCCCACGACAAGGTCGAAGGCCTCACTGAACATCGGCCAGCTTTCGAGCCGGTCCCAGCTTTCTCCCATCGACCCCCCGATCGCGAGATCGACCTCGCCATTCTTGAGCATCGCAGCAATTTGCGCGCCGGTCCCGCGGCGAAGCCTGAGCTGAAGTCCGGCAAAGCTGCGGTGCATTTCGCTTAACAGGCGCATCAAATGATCGAGATCGAGCGTGCGCGAGACAGCAAGCGTCAAGGTCGGCACTTCGCCCTTCTTGACCTTTGCCGCGATCGACTTCGCCGCCAGCGCTGCATCGAAACATTGCTGGAGCAGCGGGAGCATCCGGTTGCCGAGATCGGTCAGGTGGCTCAGCCGCCCTTCGCGGCGGATCAATTCGCCGCCGAGCTCGTCTTCGAGCTGCTTGATCGCGCGCGTCAACGCAGGCTGCGTTACATTGCTCTCTTCGGCGGCGCGCGTGAAATTCAGCGTGCGCGCGACCGAAAGGAAGTAGCGAACCTGTTGCATTTCCATGGCGATGCGCCCCCTCCCGCGAAGGCACATACAGCCTAGCACTGTGTGCGGTTACGGACCAGCGCGCGAAAGCCGCCTTTCGACCGTCATGCCGATCACGATCGCGACAGTCATGCTGGCGACCGCCACCCAGGCATAGGGCTGCAACAACGGGATGCCGACCAGCAGAAGTTCGTCATTGCCGCCGGGGATCAGCAGGCTGCCCCAGCCCATCAGGACGCCGCCAGCAAAGCAGCGGATGACCGCGTCGCGGGTCGGCGCGGTCAGCTTCAGCCGCCCCGCCGTCCACCCACCGGTCAGCGCCCCCGCGAACAGCATGAACAGCAGCACGAATTTGACGAGCACGCCATCGGTCCGGCCCTGCGCCAGCGACAGCAACGCATAGGTGTAGGCCCACGGGCCGATCGCGATCAGCGAGATTGCAAAAACGATGCCGATGACCATCGTCGCGCGGTGCGGCGTCGAGATGTGTGCAGCGAACTTGCCCGTTCGCCCCGCCCGGAAGGCTTCGACACTGCGCCAGGCAACGAAGATCGCAAAAGGCACGAGCAGCCAGCCGGCATCGAACACTGGCGAGGCCATTTGCATCGGGGGAAACATACCGAGCAATGGCCAGATCGTGGCGCACCCCACAAAGAAGCCGACCGGCGTCAGCACATAGGCCCACTCGCCCGATCCGAAGCGTGCGATCGCTCCGAACACGCAAGCGCGTGTCACCAGCGCGCCAAGCCCGAGCAACAGCCCGCCCGCGACGGTGATCGGCAGGGTCGGATAGCCGATCGGCAGCGTTTGCTGCCCGCCGATCATCCGCCAGACGAGCACGCCCCCCGCCACCCAGACCGCCGCTTCGAGCAAGCCGAGAAGACGCGTGGCGCGCCGCTTCGTCATTACCTCGTCCACGGCGGCGACCATGCACGTCGCGCCGCGCTGAATCGCATAGCCCATGATCGCGGCGCAGACCGCCGCGACCAGAAAAGCAAAACTCAGCAGCGCAACGGGCGTGGCCATCGATCAGTTGGCGGCATCGGCAGCAATGGCAGACGCGACGGTGGCAGCCATCTTGAACTGTGCATCCTGCGTGGTGATGCGATAGCGTTTCGCCATGTATTTGAAGTCGGTCCAGGCGAGCCAGACACTGCCATCGGCTTCCTCGACGACGAGCATCCGCACCGGCCAGTCGAGCCCGGCATAGCGGTTCGCTTGAAGGAATTGCACCCCGAGCGGCGGATTGCCAAAACGAATGATGACGGATTTGCCGATCGCGAGATTGGCTTCGGCACCAAGCGCCTGCTGGTCGATCGCATCGAAATAGCGCACGCCCTTGGCGGCGATGGCGGCTTTCAGCCGCGTCACGGTTTCGTCGAACCCGTGATTGCTGCGAATGCGCGCGACGCCGTCGGCCTTGGCGGTTTGCGTGCGCGCTGCGGGGGCGGCTTGGGCTGTGTTGGAAGCAGCGATGGTTCCCGACACCGCGAGCGCGAGAAGGATGGGGCGAAGCAACATGGACCAATCTCCGATGGGGCCGATTTCCGGCGGAACGACCGAGCCTTCGGTCATCTGCCGATCGATATGAAATCCGATTGCCGCATGATTTCCATGCCGGAACGCTATGGTCGCCAACGGTGCTGCGCAAAGAACGAGAGGTGTAGTGACTGTCAGGGATTAGCGCTTTGCAGGATTTGCCCCGAGAAATTCGCCTGTGCCTTCGCCTCGCTGCGCTAAGCTGCTCCACACGAGAAAATGACGGACTTACACAAAACCCTACACAGTTTCCCATTTCGTCTGACAATACCGTGTAAAAACAATAACCTACACCAAGCACGCCCGACTCAAAATCCGGTTCCGCAGCGGCGCGAGGGTTCGATTCCCACCGTCCGCACCATCATAGCCAATCGAAATCAACCGTGCCATTTCAGAAGCATAGAACCGCTCCGAGGGTATGTCGATTAAGTGCGCAGCATCAAGTGTGCAAGCTTGCGCTGCAAGTCGATAAGTGACACGCGAGTTCTCTTGGCCGAGCCGGAAAACGGGGTGCCCTTTTGCGTTCGACTCCTCTTGGGCGACTAACGCAGGTGCATATGCACGAGAAATGGGCGTTGAAACGCTCCGGATTTATCGCCACGCCGACGAGTGAGGCACGGGCGGCGGCATTTACATGACCCGTCCGGTGCAGATAATGGCGACGATGACAGCTGGCGAGCACTCTTTCGAATTCGCGCTGAACTCGGCCGCCAGCGTGGCAGTGCACCGTATCGGAGCCGATGCCGAACCCGTGATCGTGATCGATCACGTCATGACCGATCCCCATGCTCTGATTGAATATGCTGCTGCAGGACCGGCGTTTGTGGGCGATGGCGGGGCGGGCTATCCTGGGGTCCGCGCGCCCGCGCCACACGGCTATGTCGAAACGCTGGGGCGCAGGCTCGATCCGCTCGTCCAGCGCACATTTGACCTGCACGATGTGACACTGGTGCATGCCGATTGCAGCTTTTCAATCGTCACGACGCCGCCAGAGGCGCTCGTGCCCCATCAGCGCATTCCGCACATCGACACAAATTACCCGTTGCAATTCGCAGTCCTTCACTATTTGTGCGACGGCAATTTTGGCGGCACCGGCTTTTATCGCCACAAGGCCAGCGGCCTTGAAGCGATAAGTCCGCAACAAGCCGGAGATTACGCCGCGCGCCGCGATCGAGAAATGGCGGCAAGCCCGCCATCGCAGGGCTATATCGGGCCAGACAGCCAGCATTACGTTCAGACCGGCGCTTTCGACGCGGTGTTCGACCGGCTGCTCGTCTATCGCAGTTGCCGGCTGCATTGCGGCCTCATCCCGCCAACGATGACGCTTTCCCCCAACCCGCGCGAGGGACGACTGACGGTGACCACCTTCATGACCTACGTTCGCCGCTGACACCGCACAGAAAAAGGGTGCCGCGAGCCTCGACGCCGTTTCATCGTGCGACCGCAAAAGGTACGTTCAGAGCGCAGGCCCCGCCGAGATGATGAGGCGCCGGTCGATGTTCTGCTGACCAACCCAATCGAATTCGGATCACCAGCTGTCACACCGCTGCGAAGCGACTCCATCTTCCGTTCTCAGCGCTTGACAGCGCGCCACTTTTGAATGACAAGTGAACGTTCACAATGAGCTAAACCTCAGACAGGGGTGCTCGAACACGGGGAGGCTGTTGGTTATGGGACATTTAAAGAATCCTGCTGTTCGGCATTTGATGCTGGGTGCTTCCGTCTTGGCGATCGGGTTTGGAGCGCAGCCTGCGTTCGCACAGGATCAGACCAATGCAGCAGCTGATTCTTCGGAGATCATTGTAACCGGGATCCGGGCGAGTCTGCGGCAGGCGCAGGACATCAAGCGCAATGCGCAAGGTGTCGTCGACGCAATTTCGGCCGAAGACATTGGTAAATTCCCCGATACCAACCTGGCTGAATCGCTTCAGCGTATCACCGGCGTGTCGATCGACAGGGCCAGCGGCGAAGGTCAGTTCGTGACCGTTCGTGGTTTCGGACCCGAGTTCAACCTCGTTGTTGTCAATGGCCGCCAAATGCCGACGTCAACGCTGGGGGACGGTTTTTCTGCCCCGTCTTCGCGCAGCTTCGATTTCGCCAATCTCGCGGCTGAAGGCGTCGCCGGAGTCGAAGTCTATAAAACGGGTCGGGCGGCACTTCCCACCGGGGGCATTGGCTCGGTCATCAATATCAAGCTTCCGCGACCGCTCGATCGCCCCGGATTCAAGGGCAGCATCAGTGCGAAGGCTGTTTATGATTCGTCAGAGCTCTATGCAAAGACCGTCACACCTGAGGTTTCCGGGGTCATCAGCAAAACTTTTGCCGATGACACCATCGGTATTCTGCTCGCTGGATCCTATCAAAAGCGTAACGGAGGACAGGCGCAGTTTACCGTCGGCAATTGGCGCCCGGGCTACACTGGTGCTGAAAACAATTGGGGCACGCTGGCTCAGGCGAGCGATCCTGTGCGTTTCGCCAACATCCAAAACCGTCCCGGTCCGACCGACGTCTATCAGGTTCCGCAGAACGCGGCTTATGATTTTTTCGATTTCGAACGCGTGCGGATTAATGGCCAGGCTGTGCTGCAGTTCAAGCCGACCGACACACTTAATCTTGCGGTTGATTACATCTTCTCGCAAAACACCTTCGATAGTCGCCAGAGCAGCATCGGCGTTTGGTTCAACCACAATGACACCTCGAGCAGCTGGACCGATGGCCCGGCCGCGGGTGCCAATTTCTACGCGGAAAATTTTCTCATCGGCGAAACCAAGGACCTCGCCATCACGGGGGCCGTGGGGGCCAACCGCAGCGTCAACCACTCCATCGGTGGCAACATCAAGTGGGAGGCTCCCTTCGGCCTCAGGCTTGAACTCGACGGTCATCGCTCGACGGCCGAATCGAAGCCAACCTCGCCTTATGGCAGTGGCATCGCAGTCGGCACGGCGATCTTTGGCGTCGCGAGTCAGCGGGTCGATTTCACAAGCAAAATCCCCGTCATTTCCGTGACAATGCACCCTGGTTCCGAAATCAATGCGGCGAACATTCGCCCGGCTGGCAATGCGTTTCGCAATGCATACTTTAAGGACACGATTGACCAGATCAGCCTGAGCGGCGGCTTTGACTTCGACGCATCGTTCATCAAGAGCCTCGACTTCGGTGCCAGCTACATCGAAAATGAGGTGCGCAGTGCGTTCGGGGTCATCCAGAATGATACATGGGGCGGCACGCTCTCTGCAGCCGATACGCCCGATACGCTGTTCACGCCGCGGGGCCTTCCGCAGGATATCGATGGCGCAAGCGGCTCCGCCATCATCCCGACCTACTTCCTTATCGACACCCCCGGGTTGATTACGCTGCTCGATACCCGGCTGGGTATTTGCAATGCCGCTCCCGGAGACACGTGTCTGGCTCCCTATTCGACCGATCGTCGCATTCGCGAGAGGTCGATCACGCCTTGGATTCAATCGTTCCACTCGTTCGATTTTGCCTCTGGTACAGTCAATCTGCGGCTGGGTCTTCGTTATGAAGAGACGCGGGTCAATTCACGCGCCCTCGCTTCGATTCCGACCGGAACAGTCTGGGTCTCGCAAAATGAAATCAGTCTGGTCCAGGCGGCAGGAACCGATTTTACAGAGCTCAACGGCCGGTATGAAAACTGGTTACCGGCCATCGATTTTGACTTTTCGCCGATCACCAATGTCAAGCTGCGCGCGTCGTACAGCCATACCATCACGCGTCCCGACTATGCCAGCCTTCAAGGCGGGATTACGCTTGGCCAGCCGCTCCGGGTCGGTGCCGGCGGGAGCCAGGCAAGCGCGGGCAACCCGGCATTGCTGCCGTACAAGTCGAAGAACCTCGATCTTTCGGCCGAGTGGTATTATGGCCGCGCGAGCTACCTGTCCGTTGGCTTTTTCACAAAGAACGTCAGCAATTTCATCGCCAATGACACGACTCAAACCCCATTGTTCGATTTGCCCGATCCATCACAAGGCGCAGCCGCGACGGCCGCACGTGCGGCCTTGGGAGCAGGCGCATCGTTCGATCAGATCCGCGATTGGGTTGAAGTAAACCGTCCTGCGGACTTTGTCCCGGCGGTGGGGCCTTCTCCTGCCGGCATCCGCGGGCGCGCCGGCGATCCGAATGTGATTTTCACCTTCACGCAGCCGTCCAATAGCGATCAGACGGCGCGTTTGTGGGGCTGGGAGTTTGCCATCCAGCACAGCTTCTGGGAAACGGGCTTCGGTACGATCCTCAACTATACAGTCGTGAAAAGCGACACCTCCTTCGACAACACCCTGCCGTGGACGACGACACAATTTGCTGTCACGGGCGTGAGCGACAGTGCGAACGCTGTCCTTTACTATGACAAAAACGGACTGCAGGCCCGCGTTGCCTATAACTGGCGTGACCAGTTCCTCTCTGGGAGGGATCAGGATCCCTATTACATCAAGGCCTATGGCCAGGTTGATATCAGCGCCAGCTACGAATTCCGTAAGGGGTTCACGGCTTTTGTTGAGGGAATCAACGTCCTCAATGCAGACCGCTCGGGCGTTCGCCGGAATGATCGCGCCGTCTTCTTCTCCGCACCTGGATATGCCCGATACTCCGGGGGGCTTCGGGTCAACTTCTGATGATCAGAGCATGATCTGCAGGCCGCATTGAGACTGAGAGCCACACTGCGCCAGCAGTGGGGCTCTTTTTCCCTAACAGGATGACCGATGTCGGTTATGGTCGAGACATGATGGACGATCCCATTCAACGTGTTGTCATCGTCGGCGGCGGCACGGCGGGCTGGCTTTCGGCATGTTTGCTCGCGGCACGGCGACCCGAGCTTTCGGTGACTTTGATCGAAGCGCCGAACATCCCGACGATCGGCGTGGGCGAAGGCACATGGCCAACGATGCGCGAAACGCTCGCCAAGATTGGCATTGGCGAAGCCGAATTCCTGCGCGAATGCGATGCCTCCTTCAAACAGGGTTCGCGTTTTGACGGTTGGGTCGATGGCTCGGCGAGTGACAGCTATCTGCACCCTTTCACGCCTCCCCCGCCCGACGAGATGCACGATCTGCTTGCCGCCTGGAGAACGACGGCACCCGAAATCCCGTTTGCTGCGGCGATGAGCCCACAATATGCCGCCTGCACGCGAGACCTGGCCCCCCGCCAGCGCATTATGCCGGATTATGCCGGGGCGCTGAATTATGGCTATCACCTCGATGCGGGCAAATTTGCCGCACTGCTTGCGCGCCACGCCACCACGCGCCTCGGCGTGACGCGTATTTCCGACGAAGTCATCGGCATTGCCACGACACAATCCGGCGATATCGCCGCACTGGAACTGCGCCATCATCCGGCCGTCGCGGGCGATTTTTTCATCGATTGCTCGGGCCATGCCGCCATTCTGATTGACGGACATTGCCGCGCGGGATGGATCGATCGTTCGGATGTTTCATTCAATGATCGCGCACTCGCGGTGCAGGTGCCGGTCGCCAGCGACGCCCCGATCGCGGCGCAGACCATTGGCACTGCCCATGCGGCTGGCTGGCTGTGGGACATTGCCTTGCCAACACGGCGCGGGGTGGGCTGCGTCTACGCGTCGACGTACATGAGCGATGCCGAGGCCGAATGCGTCCTGCGCGACTACTTAAATGCCAAGGCCCTGGACGCCACCGCGCGTGATCTCAAAGTGCGGCGCTTGACCTTCAGGACAGGGCATCGCGCGAAATTCTGGGACGGCAACTGCCTTGCGATCGGCTTGTCTGCGGGGTTTATCGAGCCGCTTGAGGCGTCTGCCATCGTGCTGATCGAGCTGTCGCTCAAGGCGCTGATCGACAACTTCCCGGCGCGGCGCGGCGTGATGGACATCCATGCGGCGCGCTTCAACGACATGTTCCGCTACCGGTGGGACAGGATCGTCGATTTCCTGAAGCTTCACTATGTCTTGAGCCGCCGTGAGGAGCCCTATTGGCGCGCGCAGCGGGGCCCCGAAAGCGTCCCATCGCGCGTGGCCGAGCAATTGACGCTTTGGCGCGACCAGCCGCCATCGGCCTGGGATTTTCCGCGCGTCGATGAACTGTTTTCTGCAGCAAGCCAGCAATATGTTCTTTACGGCATGGGGTTCCCTGTGCCGCTAAGCCCGAAAGCCCATTCCCCCGCAGCCGCAGCGCGCCTGGCAGACGTGCGCGAACGCACGCGCGCGCTGGCCGCTGCGCTGCCAACCAACCGAACCTATTTCACGGCTGCGGCTTCGGCACCGAAAGCAGCGGTCCATGGATAGTCAGTCTCCAAGATGAGCACGCATCAGATACTCAATCCGGCCGACCATGCCGATCTCCGCATTCATGCCGGGGCCAGCGCGGCCTTTGGCGACGACGTCATGGCTTCATTGACCATTCCCGATGAATTCCGCGCGGTGCAAGCGCATTACCCGATCGTGTTCCGCCGGGATATCGCGAGCGGCGCATTCGCTGTGCTGGCGCTGTTCGGGTTCGAAAATCGCGAGAACCTGTTTCTCGACGGCGATCGCTGGGACGCGCGCTATCGACCATTGGCACAGGCGATCCAGCCCTTTTTGATCGGACGCGGAGACGCGAACAGCGACGTTGCGCAAGTCCATATCGATATGGCGAGTCCGCGCATTTCGACAACCGGTGAAGGAACGCGCGTGTTCGACGAGGACGGCCGACCGACACCCTATATGGAAGCGATGGCAACCCGGCTGGCCAACCTCGATCAGGGGTATCGGTCGTGCCACGACTTCTGCGCCACGCTCGAACGCCTTGATCTTCTCGAGCCTTTCTCGCTTGAAGTCCCGCTCGATAATGGCTCGCGCCATTCGCTCGTTGGCTATCACATCATCGCGGAAGCGCGATTGGCAACGCTTGATGGTGCGGCACTGGGCGATCTGCAGGGCAGGGGGTATCTCTTGCCGATTTTCATGGCCGTCGCGTCATTGTCGCGTTTCAGCGATCTCGTGGCGCGCAAGAATGCACGGCTGTCAGTTGGCTAATCGGGGGCCTCCGATCTTCGCGGACTTGCCCGCAGCCGAAGAACATGAAGCGGCAAATCCTGCCGCGCTTGACGCGCTCCTGACGTGCGCGCGAACGCCCTTTGTCATTCGCGGCCTCGTGGCGCATTGGCCGCTGGTTCAGGCTGGCCTGCAATCGCCGCGCGCTGCCCGTGCCTATCTCTTGGAGCGCGCGCGCGACGTGCCGTTTGCCGTGTCCGTGGGCCCGCCCGGCCATGATGGCCGGATGTTTTACGACCAGACGATGGCGATGAATTTTCAAATGGCACGCGGCAAGCTCGGCGATATCTTTGGCAGTATCGATGCCAATGAAGACCGCGCCGATCCGCCGTCCATGTATCTGGCCTCGATCGATGTGCCCGGCCATTTTGATGGTGTCGCCACTGAGAATGCGCTGGACTTGGGCGCGCGCGACCCGATCGCCAGCCTTTGGATTGGCACGCCGACGCGGATTGCAGCGCACAATGATTTTCCCGATAATCTTGCCTGCTGCGTGGCCGGACGCCGCCGCTTCACCCTGTTTCCGCCCGACCAGTTTCGCAACCTTTACCTTGGCCCGATCGATAATACCCCGGCGGGCCGCGCGGTGAGCATGGTCGATTTTCATGCGCCCGATTTTGCGGCGCATCCCGGCTTTGCGGACGCTCTTGGCCATGGGCTGGTCGCAGAGCTTGAACCCGGCGACGCGCTGTTCATCCCGTCGATGTGGTGGCACCATGTCGAGGGCTTAGCCGTGTTCAACATCCTGCTGAACTATTGGTGGCGGGATACGGCGCGCTTTCTGGGCCAGCCGCAGGACGCGCTCAACCACGCGATCCTCTCCATTCGCGATCTTCCGCCTGAAGACCGGGCGATCTGGCGCGACCTGTTCGACTATTATGTTTTCGCCAGCACCCCGCAATCGTCCAACCATATTCCGGCGGGTGCGCGCGGCGTTCTGGACCCGTTGACTGCCGAGACCGCTGGCCGGTTGCGCGCTTTTTTGCTGAGGACGTTAAGCCGATGACGAATGAAATCCGCAAGCTGCGCGTGGTGATCGCCGGGGGCGGCACCGCGGGCTGGATGACCGCCGCAGCACTCGCCCGGACGCTGGGCTCTGCCATTGAACTGACGCTGGTCGAATCCGACGCCATCGGCACGATCGGCGTTGGAGAAAGCACCATTCCGCCGATGGCATTGTTCAACCGCTTGCTGGGCATTGGCGAAGCGGACTTCATGCGCGCGACCCAGGCGACGTTCAAACTCGGGATCAATTTCGAAAACTGGAAAGACGTGGGTGAAAGCTATTTCCATTCGTTTGGCACCACCGGCACCGATCACTGGTCGGCCGGCTTCCAGCATTTTTGGCTGCACGGCCTGACGCAGGGGCACACCAACAGCTACGATGATTACTGCCTTGAGCTGAAAGCCGCACAGGCGGGCAAGTTCGCCCATTTGCCCGAAGAGCGGATGAACTATGCCTATCAGCTCGATTCCTCGCGCTACGCAGCGTTTCTGCGCAAGATTGCCGAAGGCGAATGCGCGCAACGGATCGAGGGACGGATTGCGGAAGTCGAACTCGACAGTACCACTGGCCATATCGCGGCCCTCCGGCTTGATGGTGACCGCCGCATTGAAGGCGATCTCTTCATCGACTGCACCGGTTTTCGCGCGCTGTTGATCGAAGGGGCGCTGCACACCGGCTTTGACGACTGGACGCATTATCTCCCCTGCGATTCCGCGATTGCGATCCAGACCGCCAGTGTGCGACCCCCTGTTCCGTATACCCGCGCGATTGCGCATGATGCCGGATGGCAATGGCGAATCCCGCTGCAGCATCGTCAGGGCAACGGCATCGTCTACTGCAGCCGCTATCTGGATAAGGATGCCGCGCTCGAACGAATAATCGGTTCGGTTGAAGGTGACGTGCTGACCAAGCCCAATTTCATCGGCTACACCACCGGGGTGCGGCGCAAGCAGTGGCATCGCAACTGCGTCGCCATCGGCTTGTCGGGTGGTTTTATGGAGCCGCTCGAATCGACATCGATCCATCTGATCCAGCGTGCGGTGCTGCGGCTGATCCGGATGCTGCCGGGCGGCCCGATCAGCGATCGCGACATCGCGGAGTTCAATGATCAGCAGCTGGTCGATATGGACCAGATCAGGGACTTCCTGATCCTGCATTATAAGGTAACTAACCGGCGCGACTCGCCCTTCTGGCGGCATTGTGCGGATTTGCCAGTCCCCGACAGCCTTCAGCAAAAAATCGAGCTGTTCCGCGAAACCGGGCGCGTTTTCCGCCGGAACGAGGAACTGTTTGTGGAGAACAGCTGGGTGCAGGTGATGATGGGGCAGGGCATCACGCCCAAGAGCTACCATCCTGTTGCCACCAAGTTGAGCGCGGACGAGCTTACTGCCTTTCTTGCAAGGCAGCGCGAAGCCGTTGCCCGCACTGTTGCCGGGCTTCCTGCCCATCAAAGCTACATCGCGCACTATTGCGGCAGTGTTCAGGAAAAGGCCGCGTGATCGCGCGTTTTGCACGCGTCTTCACCGGTCTTGCCATGCTGCTTGCATCACCGTCGCTCGCCATAGCCGCCGACGCGCAGGACTGGAGTTTGGTTTGGTCCGACGAATTCGAGGGCAGCGAAATAGACAGCGCCAATTGGGGTTTCGACGTCGACTGCTGGGGGGGCGGGAACGACGAACGTCAATGCTATACAAAAAGTTCGCGGAACGCGCGAATCGAAGACGGCAAGCTGGTGATTACAGCGCGGACGGAGCGGGTTATCGGACCCGCGCTGCCCGAAAAGCTTCGCCGCAGTTCGCCAACGCCGGACGCCCAGGCCGTTCGGGAAATCAGCTCGGCGCGTATGAGCACGCGCGGCAAGGCGTCGTGGCTATATGGCAGGTTCGAGATTCGTGCCAAGCTCCCCCAAGGTCAGGGCACATGGCCCGCGATCTGGATGCTGCCCGAAAAAGACCGTTATGGTGGCTGGGCGGCATCGGGCGAAATCGATATTCTTGAAGCCGTAAATCTTGGCGTGCCCTGTCAAAAATGTCCCGGCGGGCAAGAGAACACAATTCTTGGTACGCTTCACTTTGGCGGAAAATGGCCCAATAACCTGCATAAGGGCGACGAAGTGCCTTTTCCCGGCGTGCTTGATGACACATTCCACACTTATGCGATCGAATGGTATCCCGATCGCATGATCTGGCAGGTCGATGGCCGTCCATTTGCCGAACGGCAGCGCAGCGAATGGTCCACGACTGGCTCCAACACGCCCGGCGCGCCGTTCGACCAGCCGTTTCACCTCATTCTCAATCTGGCATTCGGTGGCAAATTGCCCGAAGGCAGAGGGATAGGCGGCGTCCGGCTTGACGGCTTTCCCAAGCGAATGGAAATCGACTGGGTGCGGGTATGGCAGAAGCCCCGGGCGGCACTGCAGAAGCCGAAGCGTTAAGGGGCGCGTAAAGCATGGCAAGGCGCCGTCAGGCCGTAACCATCAAACATGTTGCCGCTGACGCGCAGGTTTCGCTGCAGACGGTCAGTCGCGTCATCAACAACGAACCGAATGTGCGCCTCGAGATGAAGGCGCGGGTGCAACAGTCGATCGACAAGCTTGGCTATGTACCCTCGATCGCAGCGCAGCGGATGAGCGGCTCGCGATCGTACCTGATCCTCGCGCTCAATGACCGGGAACGCACCATTGCGGACTGGCGCGCGCGCCAGGGCACGGACTGGGTCGATCAGATGCTCTTGGGCGGCATGCTCACGTGCGCCGAACATGGCTATAGGATGATCCTCGAACTGGTCGACACCCACAATGATCATATCGAGCGTGAACTTTTGTCCGCAATCGCCGCGCTCCAGCCCGATGGCATCATCCTGACGCCCCCGCATTCGGACAATCCGCTCATCGTTTCGCTGCTGGCTGCACAAAAAATCCCGTTCGTGCGCATCGGTTCGCGCGAAAATGGGTTGGGCATTCCAGTTTCGATGGATGATGAAGGTTCTGCGCGGACGGCAACACGGCATCTGATTGCGCATGGCCATCGCCGAATTGGCTTCATCGCCGGCTCACCAGACTATAACCTCAGCGCTTGGCGTGTGACCGGCTGGGAAGCGACCATGGCAGAGGCCGGGCTGGCGACAGACGGGCTGCTTGAAGCAGGCGATTTCAGTTACGTGTCGGGCGAAACGGCCGCGCGACGCCTGCTCTCCCGATCGAAGCGGCCGACGGCGATCGTTGCCAGCAACGATCAGATGGCTTTGGCTACGCTCGAAGTTGCCCGTTCACTAGGCTTGGTCGTGCCTGACGATCTGTCGGTCATTAGTTTCGACAACACACCGTTGGTTCATTTTACCCAGCCGCCCCTTACCGCAATCGATCAGCCGATCGCGGCCACGGCGTCAAAGGCGGTGGAACTGATCATTGCGGCGCAAAGGGGCGAAGCGCCAGCCGCTGCACCGACCGTCATCTCTGCAAAATTAGTGGAGCGGGGCTCTGTCGCGTCGCTACATCCCGGTCGGCCGGGTGGCTGATGGGCATGAAGCCGGGCACGGGGCAAACCAGTTTCTGCTGCTTTATGCTTTGGCATGGGCCGGCGCATCGATAGCCTATATACCCTTCCTCACAATTCTGCTGCCCGTTCGCGTCATCGGACTGGCAGGGCCGGAGCAGGCCATTTCATGGCTGGCCTATATCGCCTTTGCCGGGGCGGTTGCGGCGAGCGTCGGGCATGTCGGTTTTGGCTATTTGAGCGACATTACGCGGAATCGCCGCCTCTGGATCTGGCTCGGGCTCGCTTTGTCAAGCACGTTCATGGTCGTCGTGCCTTGGGTCGATCGGCTTGCTAGTTTGATTGCCTTGATCATTTGCTGGCAATTGTCGCTGAATATGATGCTGGCCCCGCTGGCGGCGATGGCAGGGGACCGGGTACCCGATTCGCGCAAAGGTCGGCTCGGCGGACTGATGGCTTTTGCGCCCGGGCTGGGTGCGTTATCGGGTGCGGTGGTGACGATCCCGGGGTTGATCATGGCCGACGGGCGTCTGTGGATGGTGGCGGCGTTGGTCGCCCTGTGCGTTCTGCCGCTCCTTATCAAAGGTGGACGAGATCGATTAGGGCAGGACATGCTGGCACCGGAGCCACCGGCCAATGCCGCCGACGAACAAGCCTTCGCCACCGTTTGGCGAAGCGCGCTGTTGCGCATGTGGTTGGCGCGGCTGACAATTCAAATCGGCGAGGCTGCGCTGTTCGCCTTTCTCTACGTCTGGTTTCGCTCGATCGATCCGACGATGAACGACAATCGGACGGCAAGCGTCTTCAGTGCCATCTTGATCCTGTCTGCACCGTTGGCGCTGGTTTTCGGCCGCTGGGCGGATCAGCGCGCCCGACCAATCCAGCCGCTTTTCATCTGTGCGATCGCCTCTGCAATCGGACTGATCTGCATGGCTTTGGCGCGCAGCGGGCCGACTGCGGTGGCGTCCTATGCGATTTTCGGTATCGCTAGCAGCATCTTCCTCGCGCATCACGCCGCGCAGACACTGCGTGTGCTTCCTCGTGCTGATCGGCGCGGGCGCGACCTCGGCCTGTTCAATCTGACCAATACATTGCCATCGCTGATCATGCCGTGGTTTGCGCTGATGCTGGTGCCCTATTTCGGATTCTCCGGGCTTTTTGTGCTGTTGGCTGGCTTGTCACTATTTACAGCTCTGCTGCTCGCACCACTCGTGCAGCGCACCCCAGGCGTTCGGCTTGATTCGAGATAGATATCGTGGCATTTGATAACGTTCACAAACTGCCAGATTTGTGACAATATGCAGGTGAGGAAAAGGATCCGTATGACAATCCGGCGCTCGTTTCTGGCTATAAGTCTCGTCCTGACCGGCTGTGCCGCGCCAGCGTTGCAAACCGGCTTGAAGGCGCAGGCAGCGCCCGACGCGCGCAGCCCCGCCGCGATGTCCACAACGCAAACCGAGGACGCGCGCATTGCCGCGCTGCTCGCGCGGATGAGCCTCGAGCGCAAGGTCGCGCAGATCATTCAGCCGCAGATCAATTCATTCACCGCTGCGGACATGGATCGGTATCGCTTCGGCAGCTATCTCAACGGCGGTAACGGCGGTCCCTATGGCGATGAGTTCGCCCCTGCGGCGCAGTGGCTGAAGCTCGCGGATGAGATGTGGGATGCTTCGACCAAGCCCTTGCCCGGCGGCGAACCCGCGATCCCGGCGATCTGGGGAACCGACGCGGTCCACGGCCATACCAACGTTATCGGCGCAACGATATTTCCCCACAATGTTGGTCTGGGAGCAACGCGGGATACGGATCTCGTCCGCCGGATCGGCGCGGCCACCGCGCTTGAGATGCGCGCGACAGGGATCGAGTGGGACTTCTCGCCAACCATTGCCGTCGCGCGCGATCGCCGCTGGGGACGCTCATACGAAAGCTACTCACAAGACCCGGACATTGTGGCACCGCTCGGCGCGGCGTTGATCGAAGGCCTTCAAGGACGCCCCGGCACGTCCGAGCATCTCAATGGCGACCATGTCATCGCCACCGCCAAACACTTCTTTGCCGATGGCGGGACGACCCAAGGGGTCGATCAGGGGGATGTCAACGGCACGATCGCCGACCTCAAGACCTTGCATGCAAAGCCATATCCCGCCGCCATTGCTGCAGGGGTTGAAAGCATCATGGCCAGCTTTAACTCGATCAACGGGGTGAAGATGCACGGCAACCGGGATCTGCTGACCGGTGTGCTGCGTGACGAGCTCGGCTTCAAGGGCATGGTCGTGGGCGACTGGAACGCACACGGCCAAGTCGCTGAGTGCAAGGTTGACGATTGCCCGCAGTCACTGCTCGCCGGGCTTGATATGTATATGGTGCCCGACGACTGGCGCGCGCTGCACGCCAATTTGATGCGCGACGTGCAGGATGGCACGATCCCGCTGGCACGGGTGGATGAAGCGGTGGGCCGGGTGCTGCGCATGAAGCTGCGGCTGGGCTTGCTCGACGCCGGCGCAGTCAAGCCATCGCTGAGGCCCCACGGCGGCAACTTCGCTCTGCTCGGTTCGGCCCGGCACCGCGCACTGGCGCGCGAAGCCGTCGCCAAGTCGCAGGTTCTTCTCAAGAACGATGGTGTGCTCCCCTTGGCACCGATCGCCCGAATTCTAGTCGCAGGCCGCGCTGCTGACAGCGTTGCCCAAGCGGCCGGCGGCTGGACTCTGACCTGGCAGGGCGGGCTGGAACTGACCAACGAAAAGTATTTTCCCGGTGCCACGTCGATCTGGGCTGGGATCAAGAGCGTGGCCGAGGCATCCGGCGGATCGGCGACGCTGTCGGTCGATGGCAGCTATGCCTCCAAGCCCGGCGTTGCCGTCGTGGTTTTCGGCGAAGAGCCCTACGCTGAATTCGAGGGAGACCGAAAGACCGCGGTCTTCGCCGACGAGGAAGGCTTGGGGCTGCTGCGCAAATTCAAGGCGGCGGGCGTTCGCACTGTCGCCGTGTTCCTATCTGGCCGGCCGCTGTGGATGAACCGCGAACTTAACGCCGCCGACGCCTTCGTCGCCGCCTGGCTTCCCGGCAGCGAGGGTGCCGGGGTTGCCGACGTGCTGTTCGGCAAGCGTCCCGTGACGGGTCGTCTATCGTTCAGCTGGCCGGCCGGGTGCGATGGCAAGCCGGTTAACGGACCCGACGGCGCGCTGTTCGATGTCGGCTACGGGCTAGTTCTGGGAACGCCGAACACGATCGCGAAGCTCGACGAGACGTGTGCTTACCTCAACGCTGGTCCTTCGGCCGATTGGTTCGCAGATGGCAAGCTGGCCCCTGGAACGGTGATAACCGGCGACGGCGCACCGCTTCCCAACTTGCGTGGCCAGGCCGGTGGCATTTCCGCGCGCGGGGTGGACCGCAAGCGGCAGGAGGATGCCCGCGAGATCACCTTCAATCCAGGCTCGACCCTAACCCTCGCCCACCGGCAAGAGGGTTCGGGCGCTTTCCGCATTGTCTATTTCCTGCCGGATCAACCGCAGGCTCCAGTGAAACTGACCCTCGGTAAGACGACCGTCGATATCACTCGCCAGCTGGCGTTAAGCGCCGGCAAGGGCTGGCGCGAAATGATCATCACCGATGCCTGTGCCCCCGGGCTCGGCCAGTCGCTTGCGATCACGTCAAGCGCAGTGCTGAAACTGCAAATCGCCGCGGTGTCGCGGCAGGCGATGCCGACCGGTGCGGACTGCTCGTTCTGACGACGATTGTATTCGCTTTGCGTCGGGCCGCATGCCGCAAAACTTGAAAGGACAACTGGAGATGGCGCTCGCACCGGGAAACATGGTTGGAAGTGATAGCAACGCAGCAACGGGTGCTGGCCAGCACATCGATGCGCCGCAATTGCAGATATTCGTTATGGCGCTGTTCTTCATTTTCGGCGGGATCACGTCGTTGAACGATGTCATTATTCCTAAGCTCAAAGAACTGTTCACGTTGAATTTCACGCAGGCCATGCTCGTGCAATTCTGCTTCTTTACCGCTTATGCATTGATCGGGATTCCGGGTGCCCGGCTGGTCCAACGGATCGGCTATATGCGCGGGGCAGTCGCGGGATTACTGACTATGATGGTCGGTTGCCTGCTGTTCATCCCGGCGAGCCAGACGGCCACTTACGGCGTATTCCTGTTCGCGTTGTTCGTGCTCGCGAGCGGTGTTGTGATCGTCCAGGTTGTTGCCAACCCGCTGATTTCGCTCTTGGGCAAACCGCAGACGGCGCACAGCCGGTTGACGTTCGCGCAGGCGTTCAACTCGCTCGGCACCACCATTTTCCCGATTGTCGGATCGATCCTGATCCTTGGCAGCCTCGCCACGGTCAGTGCCGAGCAACTTTCGGGTCCGGAGCTGGACGCCTATCGCACCGCTGAGAGCCAGGCCATTGTCTATGGCTATATTGGTCTTGCAATTGCACTGGCGGTGGTTGCCGGGGTCGTCTGGATGTTCCGGAATGCCCTGAAGGGGGAGCGTCACGAACAGAGCGCTGGTCTCGCCGGACTGGATCTGGTCAAGCGTCCGCGCTTCGGTTTCGGCGCGCTGTGCATCTTCCTTTACGTCGGGGCCGAAGTTGCGATCGGTTCGCTCGTCGTCAACTATCTGATGCAGCCGCAAGTCATGGGATTGCAAGAACAGGCTGCGGGCAAGTTGATCGGAATTTACTGGGGCGGCGCCATGATTGGGCGCTTCATTGGCTCAGCGGTGTTGCGGGCGGTCAGCCCCGGCCTCGTGCTCGCGTGCGTCTCGGCCGGGGCCATCACGCTGATCGCGCTATCCAGTGCGACCACGGGCACGGTTTCGGGCTATAGCCTGCTGGCCATTGGCTTGATGAACGCAATCATGTTCCCGACGATCTTTAGCCTCGCCAGTGAAGGCCTCGGACCAAGAGCGGCTGATGGCTCAGGCATCATCAACGTTGCCATTTTCGGCGGGGCCGTCGTGCCGCTCCTGACAGGCATTATCGCGGATGCGACCGGAAGCCTCACTACGTCGCTGATCTTGCCCGCCCTCTGCTATGCGGTCATCGCCGGGTTTGGATGGTTTGCAAGGCTGCCTGCGGCGGTTTCCTGAAATTGGTTTCTGTTCTGCCGGCAACGCAGATGTGATGCCCGCGGCCTTCTTTTGCGTCCGGTGTGGCGGCTTCCGCTGATCGTCCGGAAGTAGACCGTAATCGCGAGTGCATGGGTCGCCCCGGGGGATTCGTCGTTTGACCGCGTCATTGCGTGCGCCGCCAGCCCATGAGTGACGGTCCCCCGGTTTTTAATCCAGCTTTGGCGAGAGTTTCCGGCCTGCATCCGCCGGGGTTAACCCCGGCGGATGCAGCATATTTAGTCGGCGTCATCCAGCCAAGGGTGTTCCCCGTCAGCACCAATGGCACAGATTTGAGGTTGTGACTTAAGGAGTGTTGGGGCTTCGTCGTAGTGACGAAGGAACGAAGATGAAGTCCCAACACTC
>JBJXFA010000054.1:0-2972 GCA_046153865.1 Sphingomonadaceae bacterium | reverse complement strand
CTAGTAGATTCCGCCCTGTCTTTGCAAGAAATCGCTGTCGGGGCGCGCGGTTGGCGCGGCCTTGGGCGCGGCGCGCGGGGCCGCCTTGGCGGCAGCGGCCGGCAGTTCGTCGCTGCGCACCGAGCGGCGCGGTTCGCTCTCGGGCTTGAACGCTTCCCAGATGACTGCCGATTTCGGATCGCTCGACGGCCACGCCCCATAGACGCGCTTGCCCGAGCGGCGGTCGATCCGCACCATGCGCACGCCCGCCGTCGCGCGGAACGGCTTGACCGGCATGTCCTTCATCGCCTTGGTCGCGAATTGCTTGAAAATCGGCACGGCGATCGATCCGCCCTGCGCATAGCCGCCCATCGAGCGCGGCTGATCGAAACCCATATAGACACCGCCGATCATGTCGGCCGATCCGCCGACGAACCACACGTTGGTCGGGCCCGTCGTCGTCCCCGTCTTCCCGAAAATCGGACGTTCGAGGGTTTTCAACTGGGTTGCCGTGCCGCGCTGAATCACGCCTTCGGACATGTGCACGACCTGATAGGCGGTCATCGGATCGACAATCTGTTTGGCACGCGCCGTCGGGCGCGGCATCGCCTTGCCGTCCCATTCGCGCTGGTTGCAGCGCTCGCACGGCCGCGCGTCGGCGCGGTAGATGACCTTGCCGTTGCGGTCCTGCACCAGATCGACCAACGTCGGCTTCAGCGCGCGGCCGTTGTTGGCGAGGATCGAATAGGCGTTGACCATCCGCAGCACCGTCGTGTCACCCGCGCCGAGCGCGATCGCGAGCACTTTCGAATAGGGCTTGCCCGGATCGCTGACGCCGAGCACGTCGGCGAGCTTGACGACCTTGTCCATGCCCGTCGTCGATGCAGCCCGCACCGTCATCAGGTTGCGCGACTGTTCGAGGCCCCAGCGCATCGTCTGCGGCCCGGCGCCGCCCGCACCGCCGAAATTGCGGAAGCATTTCTGGCCGAAACGCGCGCCCTGATAGACGCAGAATGCGCCGTCGACGATGATCGAAGCGGGCGTCATGCCGGTGTCGAGCGCGGCTGCATAGACGAACGGCTTGAAGCTCGATCCCGGCTGGCGCATCGCCTGCGTCGCGCGGTTGAACGATTGCAGCTTGGCATCGAAGCCGCCCTGCATCGCGAGCACTTGGCCCGTGTGCGGGTTCTGGATCGCCATCCCGCCCGACACTTCGGGCACGTTGCGCAGCGCCCATTGACCACCCTCGGGCGCGACGACGATGATATCGCCCCCGGTCAGCCAGTTGAACGCCGCCCCGCCGCCGCGCCGGGGCTGCGACGCCGCCCATGACGGCATCGTGCCGGTGCTGCCGTCGGCAAAGCCGAGCTCGGCCGCGCCCGCTGTCTTCGCGAGCACCACCGCCGTCCGCCAGTCCTTATAGGTGATCGCCAGATTCTTTGCCGCGAACGCCGACCGCCAGTTCTCGCCGAGCTCGATCTTGCCCGAAGGGCCGCTCCAGCCCTTGCCCCGATCATAGCGCAACAGCCCGTCGCGCAGCGCCTCTTCAGCCGCCTGCTGGACGCGCGGATCGAGCGAGACGCGCACCCACAGCCCGCCCGCGTAGATCGAATAGGGCCCGTCCTCGGCCTTGTCGCCATAGCGTGCGATCAGCGACCGGCGGACCTCCTCGAGGAAATAGTCGCCGACGGGCTGTTCGCGCTGGACCGTCCGCCCCACCGTGCCGAGCGGAGCGGCATTCGCCTCGGCATATTGCGCGGCGGTGATGAAGCCGTTGTTGCGCATCTCGCGCAGCACATAATTGCGCCGGTCGAGCGCGCGCTGCGTCTGGCGATCGGGATCATAGTTCGACGGGGCCTTGGGCAGGATCGCGATATAAGCCGCTTCGGGCAGTGTCAGCTCGGCCACATCCTTGTTGAAATAGGCGCGCGCGGCCGACTGGACGCCATAGGCGTTGCGACCGAGGAAAATCTGGTTGAGGTAGATCTCCATGATCTGCTGCTTGGTCAGCACATCCTCGATCCGATAGGCGAGGATCGCTTCCCTGATCTTGCGGCCCACCGAATATTCGTTGCCCAGCAGCAGGTTCTTCGCAACCTGCTGCGTGATCGTCGAGCCGCCGCGGGCGCGCTCGCCGCTGCCGATCTTCGACGCATAATCGAATACGGCGCCGAGCACGCCGATGTAATCGACGCCGCCATGGGTGAAGAACGTCTTGTCCTCGGCCGAGATCATCGCATCGATGACGAGCTTGGGATATTCGTCGAAGGCCAGTTCGACGCGGCGCTCGCGCGCATAGCTGTGGATCGGCGTGCCGTCATAGCCACGCACGTTGGTCGGCAGCGGGGCCTGATAATTCAGAAGGGCGCGGGCGTCGGGCAGGTCGCGCGCGAAGAACAGCCAGATCGCGAGCCAGCCGACAAGCAGCGCGAGCAGCAGCACCGTCAGCCAGCGGCCGACGCGGCTGCGCCAGAACTTCGCGGCGAAGCCGAGCACGCCGCCGCCGCCGCGCGTGAGCCGGAGTTTCAGGGATTGCGCCTCGCCATCGGTCATTGCCGCGTCCCTAGCAAAATCAGGCGGGCTTGCCAGCCATCATGCTTTCGAACTTGGCGCGGAAGCTTTCAGGGAACGGCTGCGGCCCCGATGGATCGGTATAGGCGAGCGTCGTGTCGCAGGTCGCAACGCAGACGCCCTGCTGGAAAGCGCCCGACACGATGGTCCAGCTCTTGGTGCCGATGCGGCCGATGCCGCTGGCGATCGTCACGTCGTGCGGATGGTGCGCCTCGGCAAGATAGTTGAGCTCGACCGCCGCGATCAGCCAGCGCACGCCCTTGGGATGGCCGAGCGCCAGCGACCGGTTGAACCGCGCGCGCCCTTCTTCGAACAGCCCCGCCATCGAGACGTTGTTGATATGGCCGAGCAGATCGAGATCGGCCCAGCGCGTGGGGATGGCGGCGGTGAAGGGATAGTGGTCGAGGGAGAGGCGGTCGGGA
>JBJXFA010000049.1:0-51931 GCA_046153865.1 Sphingomonadaceae bacterium | reverse complement strand
AAGTTCGAAGTGTCGCCCGATCTCGTGACCAACCTCTACGGCCTGACCGAACGCTGGTATCAAAGGCTGGGGTTCCACCTCGCGAGCACCGAATGGCGCCTCTACGACGGCCCGCCCCAAAACCGTTTCGGCGGACGCATGTGGCTGATCCAGGACCATTGGATCAGCTTCCCCCACTGGCTGCTGCTACTTGCGCTTTCGGCTTATCCTCTGCTGCGCGGATGGTGCTGGATGCGCGCGCAACGCCGGCGCGCCGGGAACCTCTGCCCGGTGTGCGGATACGACCTTCGCGCCACGCCGGAGCGGTGTCCGGAATGTGGACGCGTGCGAATTGAATCAGTGAGCACGATCGCAATGACCAAGGGCCAATGACCAACCACTGACCAAGCTCCAATGACCAATGCGGAGAGACGCCTGGGCATTGATTCCTTGGGACTTTGTTGGTCATTGGCCCCTGGTCAATCTTCCCCACCCGGTTTTCATCGCCCCGCCTCTCGACTATCCTTCCCCGCCTATGAGCATTCTGGTCAACAAGAATACCAAGGTCATCTGTCAGGGCATCACCGGCAGCGCGGGGGCGTTTAATACCAAGGGGTGCCTGGAATATGGCACGCAGATGGTCGGCGGGGTGACGCCGGGCAAGGGCGGGACGACGCATATCGACCTGCCGGTGTTCGACACCGTGGCTGAAGCGGTCGCCAAGACCTGCGCGGATGCGAGCGTGGTCTATGTCCCGCCGCCATTCGCCGCCGACTCGATCCTCGAAGCGATCGATGCCGAGGTCCCGCTGATCGTGTGCATCACCGAAGGCATTCCGGTGCTCGACATGGTCAAGGTCAAGCGCGCGCTTTCGGGCTCGAAGTCGCGGCTGATCGGGCCGAACTGCCCCGGCGTGCTGACCCCGGGCGAATGCAAGATCGGCATCATGCCGGGATCGATCTTCTCGAAGGGCTCGGTCGGCGTCGTCTCGCGTTCGGGCACGCTGACCTATGAGGCGGTGTTCCAGACCACCGCCGAGGGGCTGGGGCAGACGACGGCGGTCGGCATTGGCGGCGATCCGGTCAACGGCACCAACTTCGTCGATGTGCTCGAACTGTTCATGGCCGATGATGCGACGCAGGCGATCATCATGATCGGCGAAATCGGCGGCGATGCCGAGGAAGTCGGCGCGCAGTTCCTGATCGATGAGGCGAAGCGCGGGCGCAAGAAACCGATGGTCGGCTTCATTGCCGGGCTGACCGCGCCACCGGGGCGTCGCATGGGCCATGCCGGTGCGATCGTTTCGGGTGGCAAAGGCGGCGCTGAAGACAAGATCGCGGCGATGGAAGCGGCGGGCATCAAGGTCTCGCCGTCACCATCCGAACTTGGGGTGACGCTGAAGGCGCTGCTTAACGCTTAGGTCGCACATATCCGTTCGTGCCGAGCGAAGTCGAGGCACGTTTTCGTGTAAGGCGTCCCTCGACTCCGCTCGGGACGAACGGTGGCAGTAATGGGTATCGAAGGTCAGACTTTAGAAGCCGAGCACGAAGCCGGCCCGAGCTGGGCGCGTCCGAACTGGTCGCCGCTTGTCAACGACGATCTGACGGCGGCCCTCGACCCGACGCAAATGGCGGTTGAAATCAGGAAGGCCGCTGCCAAGGCTGCCGTGCCGGTCGCCGAAGCCGATATCGTCAAGGCGGCGTCGGACTCGATCAAGGCGATGATGCTGATCCGCACTTATCGCGTGCGCGGGCATCTGGCGGCGAACCTCGACCCGCTCGGCCTCACCAAGCGCGAACTGCCCGCCGATCTCACGCCCGAATATCACGGCTTCACCGAGGCCGACCTCGACCGCAAAATCTATCTCGGCGGCGCGCTCGGCTTCGAATGGGGCAGCATCCGCGAGCTCGTGGCCACGCTCCGCGCCAATTATTGCGGCAATGTCGGCCTCGAATACATGCACATCTCCGACGTGGAGGAACGCCGCTTCCTGCAGGAGCGGATGGAGGGGCAGGACAAGGCGATCGCCTTCAGCCCCGAAGGCAAGAAGGCGATCCTCGCAAAGGTGATCGAGGCCGAGCAGTGGGAGCGCTTCCTCGGCAAGAAATACGTCGGCACCAAGCGCTTCGGGCTGGACGGTGGCGAGGCGATGATCCCCGCGATGGAATCGATCATCAAATATGGCGGGCAGTTCGGCGTGCGCGAGATCGTTTACGGGATGGCGCATCGCGGGCGGCTCAACATGCTCGCCAACGTGATGGCCAAGCCCTATCGCGTGATCTTCCACGAATTCTCGGGCGGCAGCGCCAGCCCGGATGATGTCGGCGGATCGGGCGACGTGAAATACCACCTCGGCACCAGCACCGATCGCGAGTTCGACGGGATCAAGGTGCATATGTCGCTCGTGCCCAATCCGTCGCATCTCGAAGCCGCCGATCCGGTCGTGCTCGGCAAGGTGCGCGCGATCCAGACCGACCGCGACGATCTCGCCGATCATATCCAGGTGCTCCCCGTGCTGCTGCACGGAGACGCGGCTTTCGCAGGCCAGGGCATCGTCTGGGAATGTCTCGGCTTTTCGGGCGTGCGCGGCTACAACACCGGCGGCTGCATCCATTTCGTCATCAACAACCAGATCGGCTTCACTACCAGCCCGCAGTTCGCGCGCTCCTCGCCCTACCCTTCGGACGTCGCCAAGGGCGTCCAGGCGCCCATTTTCCCCGTCAACGGCGACGATCCCGAAGCTGTGACCTTTGCGTGCAAGATGGCGATCGAATTCCGCCAGCGTTTCCACCGCGACATCGTGATCGACATGTGGTGCTACCGCCGCTTCGGCCACAACGAAGGCGACGAGCCGAGTTTCACCCAGCCGCTGATGTACAAGGTCATCAAGACGCACCCCGGCGTCAGCGACGTCTATGCCGCGCGGCTGATCGCCGAGGGGACGATCGACAAGGATTGGGCCGCTAGCCACGTTACCAATTTCACCGCGATGCTCGAGGAGGAGTTCAAGGCGGGCGCGAACTACAAGGCGAACCAGGCGGACTGGTTCGGCGGGCGCTGGGCGGGGTTTCACAAGCCCGCCGATCCCGAAACCGCGCGGCGCAACGTGGAGACGGGGATCGAGAAGAAGCTGTTCGACGGGCTTGGCCGCACGCTGACGACGGTGCCCGACGATCTCAGCATCCACCCGACGCTTGGCCGGGTGCTCGATGCCAAGCGCGCAATGTTCGGCGCGGGCGAGGGCTTGGACTGGGCGACCGGCGAGGCGCTTGCGTTCGGGTCGCTGCTGTCGGAGGGCTATGGCGTGCGGCTGTCGGGGCAGGATTCGGGGCGCGGCACTTTCTCGCAGCGCCATGCGGTCTGGGTCGATCAGGCCAGCGAGCGCAAATATGTGCCACTGTGGAACGTGCCGCACGGCCGCTTCGAGGTGCTTGACTCAACGCTCAGCGAGTTCGGCGTGCTCGGTTTCGAATATGGCTATGCGAGCGCCGACCCCAAGACGCTTGTCCTCTGGGCAGCGCAGTTCGGCGATTTCACCAATGGCGCGCAGGTCATGATCGACCAGTTCATCGCCTCGGGCGAGGCGAAGTGGCTGCGCGCGAACGGCCTCGTCATGCTGTTGCCGCACGGGTTCGAGGGCCAGGGTCCCGAACACAGCTCGGCGCGGCTCGAACGCTTTCTCCAGCTGTGCGCCGACGATAACATCCAGGTCGCCAATATCACGACGCCCGCCAATTATTTCCACGTCCTGCGCCGCCAGATGCACCGGCCGTTTCGCAAGCCGCTGATCATCATGACTCCCAAATCGTTGCTGCGCCACAAGCGCGCGGTGTCAAAGGCCGAGGAGTTCATCGGCAACGGCCACTTCCGGCGCATCCTCTCCGATCCGGCCGCGCCCGCCGATCCCGATGTGAAGCGCCTGGTGCTGTGCAGCGGCAAGCTCGCCTATGATCTGTTCGACGCGCGCGACGCGGCGGGCGGGGCCGACACCGCGCCCGACACTGCAATCGTGCGGCTCGAACAGCTCTACCCCTTCCCGAGCGAACCGCTGATCGCCCGGCTCGCGCGCATGACCGGCCTCGAAGAGGTCGTCTGGGCGCAGGAGGAGCCGAAGAACAACGGCGGCTGGTTCTTCGTCGAGCCGTTCATCGAAGAGTGCCTGGCCGCCGCGAAGGTCAGGCCCAAGCGCGCGCGCTATGCCGGACGCAAGGCCGCCGCCTCGCCCGCGACTGGCCTTGCCAAGCGTCATAAGGCCGAACAGGCCGCACTCGTCGCCGATGCACTCGGCCATAATGTCCGCGCCGAACTCCGGCGTCAGCGGAAAGGATAAGCATGTCCACCGAAGTTGTCGTCCCCGTCCTCGGCGAATCGATCACCGAAGCCACGCTTGGCGAATGGCTCAAGAAGCCCGGCGACGCAGTTGCCGCCGACGAGCCGATCGCGAGTCTGGAGACCGACAAGGTCTCGGTCGAAGTCCCGTCGCCGGTCGCGGGGACGATGGGGCAGCAGGTCGTCAAGGTCGGCGACACGGTCAATGTCGGCGCGGTGATCGCTTCGATCGATCCTTCGACAGGCTCAGGAGCAGGTGCTGCACCAGCGGTCCCCGTCGCCGAAGCGGCACAGGGCACGACCGAAGCGGCCCCGCCACAGGAAGCGCCGGTGACACCGAAGGCCGAGGCCATGCCGCAGCAGGCCGACGCCGCGCCGAAAAGCGAAGGCGCACCGACGCTCTCGCCTTCGGTCCGCCGTCTCGTGCTCGAAAAGGGCGTCGATCCCTCGACGATCAAGGGCACCGGCAAGGACGGCCGCCTGACCAAGGACGACGTGCTGGCGGCCCCGACTGTGCCCAAACCAGCGCCAGCCCCTGCCCCCGCTCCTGCCGCAATTCCCGAATTGCCGACCGGCCGCCGCGAGGAGCGCGTGCGTATGACGCGGCTGCGCCAGACGGTCGCCAAGCGCTTGAAGGAAGCGCAGAACAGCGCGGCGTTGCTCACCACGTTCAACGATTGCGACATGACCGAAGTGATGGCCGCGCGCGCCAAGTATAAGGATCTGTTCGAGAAGAAGCACGGCGTCCGGCTCGGCTTCATGGGCTTTTTCGTGAAGGCGGCATGCCAGGCGCTGCGCGACATCCCGTCGGTCAATGCGCAGCTCGACGGTGAGGAAATCGTCTATCACGATTATGCCGACATCTCGGTCGCGGTCTCGGCGCCCAACGGCCTCGTCGTCCCCGTGATCCGCGATGCGCAGAGCCTGTCGGTCGCCGCGATCGAGAAGACGATCGGCGATTTCGGCGCGCGTGCGAAGGCAGGCAGTCTGACGATGGCCGACATGACGGGCGGCACCTTCACGATCTCGAATGGCGGCGTCTTCGGCTCGCTGATGTCGACCCCGATCATCAACCCGCCGCAGTCGGCCGTCCTCGGCCTGCACCGCATCGAGGATCGCGCAGTCGTCCGCGACGGCGCGGTCGTGGTGCGCCCGATGATGTATCTGGCGCTGAGCTACGACCACCGCCTGATCGACGGTCGCGAGGCGGTGACGTTTCTTGTCGCGCTCAAAAATGCTATTGAGGACCCGACGCGGCTGTTGATTGATCTTTGACATGGCGACGCTTGCAAAACGCTTGATCACGGTCGAGGAATTCCTCGACATCGAGTTTCCGACCGACACCCGGTTCGAGCTCGACAATGGCGTTATCAAGATGATGGCGGGCGGGCTGGCGGTTCATGCTCGCATTCGGGGAAATGTCTTCGGTGCGCTCTTTGTAAAGCTGCGCGGGACGGGTTGCAGCCCCTTCGGTCCCGACATGGGTGTCAGAACGCATGACCTGTCGCTACGCTACCCCGACGTTTCGGTGTTCTGTGGTCGCGATGGCCCCGAGAACGACAAGCTCAAATCCTTCGACGATCCCAAACTCGTCGTGGAAGTGCTTTCGCCCACAACGCGGCAAGACGACACGAAGATTAAACTTCCAGAATACCGGGCAATCCCGTCGCTTGATGCCATTCTCTATATCGATCCCGAAGACGAGACGGCTCATCTCGAGACGCGTGACACCGCGCGCGGTTGGGTAATAACCGTTCTGGAGAGCGGCGGCAGCCTGACCCTGCCGCTGCACGGCATTGCCCTCAGTTGGGACGAAATATTCGCGCGAGCGGCTTAAGCAAACCTCCCCACAACATCCTTAGGCACCCTGATCAGCCGTCCGCTCGCACGATCCAGAATTGCCCAGCTTGTCTTTGCCTGCACGACCAGCCGCCCGTCTTTCCTGAACTCCACAAAGCGGTCCCATTTCGCCCCTTGCGGGCTGTTGGCGACCCAGGTCGTCGCGGTCACGCATTCGCCTTCCATCAGATTCCCGCGATAGTCGATCTCGTGACGCACTACGACCCAGACATAGGCGGCAGCATGATCCGCCGTCGCCGCCGCGCTCCAGTGCGCGGTCGCCATGTCCTGAATCCAGCGCACCCAGACGGCGTTGTTGACGTGTCCCAGTTCGTCGATGTCGTGGGGATGCGCGATGAACTGGCGCGCGAACGGGATCACGCGCGCCCCATCTGCCAAAGGAAAAAAGCGAACTCCTCCGCCGTTTCGCGCAAAGACTCGAAGCGCCCCGATTTGCCGCCATGCCCTGCGCCCATATTGGTCTTGAGCAGCAGGATGTTATCGTCGGTTTTCGTCGCACGCAGCTTGGCGGTCCACTTCGCCGGTTCCCAATAGGTGACGCGCGGGTCGCTCAGCCCTGCCGTCACGAGCAGCGGCGGATAGGCCTGCGCGCGGACGTTCTGATAGGGGCAATAGCCCCGGATCAGCTCGAACGCCGCCTTGTCTTCGATCGGATTGCCCCAGTCGGGCCATTCGCCGGGCGTCAGCGGCAGGCTGTCGTCGAGCATCGTATTGAGCACATCGACGAAGGGCACGTGCGCAGCGACCGCGCCGAACAGCTCGGGCGCTTCATTGAGGCACACGCCCATCAGCTCGCCGCCTGCCGAGCCCCCCGCGGCACAGATTTTGCCCGCCGCCGTATAGCCGAGATCGACGAGGCCGCGCCCGACATCGATGAAATCGTTGAACGCGTTCCAGCGCTTGTCGAGCTTGCCATCCAATTGCCACTGCTGGCCGAGATCGTCGCCGCCGCGGATATGCGCGATCGCAAAAGCGAAGCCGCGATCGACGAGGCTGAGGCGCGAGGTCGAAAAGCCCGGCGGTATGGCGATCCCGTAGGCCCCATAGCCATAGAGGTAGAGCGGCCGCGTGCCGTCCTTCGGAAAATCCTTGGCATAAACAATCGAGACCGGGATCGCCGTCCCGTCACGCGCCGCGATGGTCAGCCGCTCGGTTGCATATTTGTCCTTGTTGTAGCCCGATGGAATGTCCTGGACCTTGAGGATCGTGCGCGCGCCGCTCGCAACATTATATTCTTCGATGAGCGCCGGCGTGACCATCGACTCGTAGGACAAACGCAGCCGGTTGGTCGAATATTCAGGGTTTTCGTCGAGCCCGGCCGCGTAGCTGCTTTCGGGAAACGGAATGCGCGTCACCGATGAGCCATCATACGAATGGACCTCGACTTGATCGAGCCCGTTCTCGCGGCCCTCGACCACGAAGAAATCCGCAAAGGTGCTCACGTCGGTCAGATAGAAGTTGCGCTTTGGCGCGATCCGCTCGCTCCATTCGCCTGGATTTGCGATCGGAGCGGTCACCAAGCGAAAATTGGTGTCGGTGTCATTTGTCACGATGAACAGTGTGTCGTCGTGCGACTCGACGTCATATTCAACGCCTTTCGCACGTGGCCGCACCACGATCGGCGCAGCCAGCGGATCGTTCGCGGGCAGCAGCCGCACCTCGCTGGTCGTATTGTCGCCGGTTGCGACTACGATCCATTTGCGGTCGTGCGTCATTCCCACGCCACATTGAAAACCGGGATCGGCTTCGTGGTAGATCACGACATCGCTCTCAACGGGCGTGCCCAGCCGGTGCAGCTTGATCGTATCGATCCGCCAATTCTCATTGACCAGACCATAGAGCAGGCACCGCCCGTCCGCGCTCCAGACCAGCGCACCAAGTGTCCCCTCGATCCGGTCGGGAAGCGGCACACCCGTTTCGAGATCGCGCACCTGCGCAGTGTAGCGCTCCGCGCCGTTGGTGTCGGTTGCGAGCGCCATGTAGCGGCCGTCCTCGGTCAGGCCCAATGCGCCCAGCCGGAAATACTCATGCCCCTGTGCCAGCGCAGGCTCATCGAGGATCAGCTGATCCTCGCCGCCCGCGACCGGCGCGCGCCACCATTTGCGATATTGCCCGCCCGTCTCGAACGCGCGCCAGTAGTTATAGGCGCCATCGCGCGCGGGAACAGACTGGTCGTCCTCCTTGATCCGGCCCTTCATCTCCTGAAAGATCGTTTCGATCAGATCGGCGTGCGGTGCCATTGTGGCCTCGAAATAGGCATTTTCCGCCTTGAGATAGTCGAGGACGGCAGGGTCGGTCACCTCGGGATAGCCTGCATCGCGCAGCCATGCATAATCATCGGCCAGCGTGATGCCGTGCGCTTCGGTAATCGACGGACGACGATCGGCAACGGGTGGAGTCATTGAGTATAAACCCTTATCTGGATGCCTGACCCTAAGACCAAAGGCCGCAGTCATGTCCACCCATTCCGCCCGCCTCGCCGCGCTCCGCGCCCAACTCGCACGTCAGGGCCTCGACGGGTTCGTCGTGCCGCTCACCGATGAGCACATGTCCGAATATGTCGGCGATTACGCCAAGCGGCTCGGGTGGCTGACGGGGTTCAGGGGGTCGGCGGGCGCAGCAGCAGTCTTGCCCGACAAGGCCGCGATCTTCACCGATGGGCGCTACACGCTGCAGGTGCGCGCGCAAGTGTCTGCCGACGACTGGGACTATTGCGACGTCCCACAAGCGAGCATTGCCGACTGGCTGCGCGACCACGCGCCAACCGGAAGCAGGATCGGCTATGATCCCTGGCTGCATACGCGCGATTGGGTCGCAGCGACGCGCGCCACCGGCGTCGACCTTGTGCCCGTCGTCAGCAATCCCGTCGATGCCGTCTGGACTGACCGGCCGGCTCAGTCGCTCGCCACGATCGCGATCCAGCCGACCGAACTGGCAGGGCGCTCGGCACCCGCAAAACGCGCCGAAATCGCGGACTGGCTGACCCGCGAAGGGCTCGACGCGACGGTGATGACCGCACTCGATTCGATCGCTTGGACCTTCAACGTGCGCGGCGCCGACGTTACGCACACGCCCGTCGGTCTTGCCTTTGCGATCCTGCATGCCGATGCCACGGCGGACCTCTTCATCGCACCCGAAAAAATCGACGAGCAAATCCGCGCGCATCTCGGCAACGGCGTCCGGCTCCACGACCGTGCGGCGTTCGCGCCGATGCTCGCGACGTTCTCGGGCAAGCGCATTGCCGCCGATCCCGAACGCGCGGTTGCGGCAGTGTTCGCAGCCCTTGAGGCCGGAGGTGCCGAACTGGTTGCCCGCCGCGATCCGGCAGTACTTGCCAAGGCGATCAAGAACCCGACCGAACAGACCGGCTCGCGCGCGGCGCATGCCCGCGACGGTGCGGCGCTCACGCGATACCTCCATTGGCTATCAGTCGAAGCGCCCGAGGGCGCGCTCACCGAAATGTCCGCGTCGGATCAGCTCGAGACGTTTCGCCGCGAAACGGGCAGGCTGCGCGATCTCAGTTTCGATACCATTTCCGGGGCCGGACCGAACGGCGCGATCATGCATTACAAGGCGAGCACCGAGACCAACCGTCCGATCGCGCCCTCCTCGGTCTATCTCTGCGATTCGGGCGGCCAGTATGACGACGGCACGACCGATGTGACACGCACCGTGTGGATCGGCCCGGGCACGCCGCCCGACGAGGTGCGCGACCGCTTTACCCGCGTCCTCAAAGGCCATATCGCCCTGGCGACCGCGATCTTCCCCGAAGGCACGCGCGGGAGCCAGCTCGATGCCTTTGCGCGCCAGTTCCTGTGGCACGCGGGCGTCGATTATGCGCACGGGACCGGCCACGGCGTCGGCAGCTTCCTCGCGGTGCACGAAGGGCCGCAGCGGATCGGCAAGCCCGGCGGCGGCCAGGCCGGGACCGACGAACCGCTGCGCGCGGGCATGTTTCTCTCGAACGAACCCGGCTATTACAAGCCCGGCGCGTTCGGCATCCGCATCGAAAACCTCGTGCTGGTCGAGCCGCGCGATTTGCCCGACGCCGAGCAGCCGATGCTCGGCTTCGAGACGCTGACCTTTGCCCCGATCGACAAGACAATGATCGCGCCCTCGCTAATGACCGCTGAAGAGCGCGCGTGGCTTGACGGCTATCATGCGCGCGTGTTCGCCACGGTCGCTCCGCAGCTCGCTGGCGATGCTTTGGCCTGGGCAAAAGCGGCTTGCGCACCGCTTTGATGTTCTGGTATTGTTCCGGTTGCGATTCGAGGAGGATGTGATGATCGGCTATGTGACATTGGGAACGAACGACATTGCGCGCGCGGCGAAGTTTTACGATGCGATCGCAGGCGAGCTGGGCACGGGGCGGATGATGGACTTCGGAACGTTCATTGCGTGGGGCACGCCCGATGGGCCTGCAGGCATCGGCCTCACCAAACCGTTCGACGGCAATACCGCGAGCGTCGGCAACGGCACGATGGTCGCGCTGCAGGCGACGGACAAGGATCAGGTGCACCGGCTCTACGATCTCGCGATGGCCCACGGCGGGACATGCGAAGGCGCTCCCGGACCGCGCGGCGATACGTTTTACGCCGCCTATTTCCGCGATCCTGACGGCAACAAGCTCAATGCGTTCGTGATGACGGCGGCGTAGGCCATGCCGTCGCTGTTCACCCATCCGGTGCACCTTGGCCGCGGCGGCTCGGCCGAGGTCTTGCCCGAATTTTCAAGCATGGAATGGTATGCGCGCTATGTTGCGGAGCATGAGGCCGATGGTGCCGAAGGGCGGCTCGTCAGTCTCTACACCTTCACCGAAAACTGGGACTCATGGGAGATGCATCCGCTCGGAGCTGAAGTCGTGGCGTGCATCACCGGAACGATGGCGCTGCATCAGCAGCATCCCGATGGCCGCGAAACAACGGTCACGCTGGGGGCCGGTGATTATGTGATCAATGCACCCGGTGTCTGGCACACGGCCGATGTTGAAAACAGCGCGACCGCAGTTTTCGTGACAGCAGGCTGGGGCACTGAGCACCGGCCGCGCTAGGGCCGCTTCTTCGCGCCGATCTCCACCCAGCTGCCGGGCCGGTCGGCATCGCCCACGCCGGGCAATTCGCCTTCCTCATCGGCTCCGCTCGCGACGGGCGGCGGGGCTGCGCCCCCTTGCTGCGCGCTCCGCATCCGCTCCTTGCGGCGCTTCAGATTGTCGCGGAGCGCCGCCGCCAGCCGCTCGGGGTCCTGCTTCGCCATAACCTTCACATACCCCGGCGCGCCTTGACGGGTCCACATGCTTTCTTCATAGCGCCGCGTCTATTGGCGGGCGGTCCCACCGATATGCTGCCGTAGCTCAGTGGTAGAGCGCATCCTTGGTAAGGCTGAGGTCGTGAGTTCAATCCTCACCGGCAGCACCATTGTCGAAGAACGGGCGGAACGCGCCGCGGTCGGGTCGCGACCGGTCCTTGGCGGCGGCGGCCTGCGTGCAGCGACCTCACCGCGGAACAAGCCGTGACCGCCGCCTTCCCAAATTGAGACAGGCCGAAAAATTAACACTTGATTAACTCACCCCGGACAGCCGACGTTAACCTTCTGGACGGCGCGAGGTCGCGCCGACCGCGAGAGCCAAAAAAGGGGTTGTTTATGAACAAGGTCATTTGGGCGGCAACAGCATCTGCAGTGCTGGCGCTATCGACGGCTTCACAGGCCACAACGACGGTATCGGGCGAGTTCAATGGCGCGACCTGGGTCGCGCAAAACCGGATCGTCGGTGTCAACTCGACCGCAACATTGGCGGGCGGCGGCGATCCGCGCTACTTCGCGACGGATACGAAATACAAGGGCGTGGCTGCCCTGATCATGACTTACAACGGCGTCGGTTCGTTCATCTGTACCGGCAGCTTGCTAAACAACCGGCGCTCAATCGTGACCGCCGGGCACTGCGTGACCAGCGGGCCGACGTTGCAGCGCCCGGACTCAGTAACAGCCTATTTTTACGGCGGTGATGATCCCGATCTGGTCGTCTCGCGCAATCCGCTTTCGACGGCCATCGACGTCACGAACATCTTCGTGAATGACAAATACACCGGTCAGGTTATCGACGAAAACGATATCGCTGTCCTCAACCTCGCCGATTTCGCGCCGGCTTTTGCCACGTCCTACGAGCTGTTCGACGGAATCATCGAAGGCGAAGTCTTTAACGTCGCGGGCTATGGCGCGCGGTCGAGCGGGGGCGGCGCAATCGGCGCTGACCTGGGCACCGGGCGCAGGCGGCAGGGCAACAACGTGTTCGACGTCGCGTGGGGCGATGCCGACTGGGGCGGGTTCTTCACCGACCGCGGCCCGAACGGCTTCGGCTTTTTCGACGACGCAAGCGGCGACTATGCGGCTGCGGACTATGCCAATTCGTGGATTTCCGATTTCGACAATGGTCTCGTCGCCAATGACGGCACCTGCTCGATCGCCGGTGCCTTCGGCCTTGGTGGCGCAAAATACTGCAATCTCGGCGTCGGGGTGAAGGAAGTCGGCGTCGCCGGTGGCGATTCGGGCGGCCCGCAATTCGTGAACGGTGAACTCGCCGCCATCACATCCTACGGCCTGTCGTTCTCGTCGGCGTTCGGCGATATCGATGACGCGCTGAACAGTTCTTACGGGGAGCTGTCCGGCTATGTGCCGATTTATCTGCATGGCAATTTCATCGCGACGGCGCAGGCGCTCCCCGAGCCATCGACCTGGGCCATGATGATCACGGGCTTCGGCCTGATCGGCGGCGGCATGCGCGTCCGGCGGCGCACTGTTGCGTTCGCCTGATCTGACGAAAAGCCCCGATGCTCGCGCGAGCATCGGGGCTGAGCGCTGCTGAAGCCGTGGCGGCGAGCTCCTTCGACACAGTCGTGTTCGATCTCGACGGCACGATCGCCGACACCTCACCCGATCTTGCTTATGCGCTGAATGCCGCGTTGCAATCGCTCGGTCGCGCGCCGCTGCCGCTTGCCGCGATCCGCACGATGATCGGCCATGGCGCGCGCGCGTTGCTGCGCAATGGCCTTGCTGCAACCGGCGGTGTCGATGACGCCGTGCTCGACAAAGCCTACCGCGTATTCATGGACGTCTATGCCGCGCACATCTGCGACCAGACGCGCCCTTATCCGCACATCGAAACAGCGTGGGACCGGCTTGCCGTGCGCGGGATTGCCCCGGCCGTGTGCACAAACAAGCCTGCAGCGCTCACCCACGCGCTCATCGACGCGCTGGGGTGGCGTGATCGCTTCGCTGCGATCGTGAGCGGAGACACGCTTGCGGTCTGCAAACCCGATCCGGCCCCGCTGCGGCACGCGATCGCGCAGGCGGGCGGCGGACGCGCGATTTTTGTAGGCGATTCGATCGTGGACGTGCTGACTGCGAAGGCTGCGGGCATCGCATGCATTGCGGTCAGTTTCGGGTTTGCCGATCGGCCGCCCGGCGACCTCGGTGCCAATCTTGTGATCGACAGTTTTGACATGCTCGACGACGCGCTTGCGATTGTCGCGGCAGCATGATCCGATTTGCAACTGATTCTGCCATCTCAGTCAATGGCCATCGCATATCTGGTCGATCGGTTGGGCCGGGGTCCCGTTAACGGGGGAAACGGAACCCCGGCCACTGCGACCCGCTTCTGCGCGGGAACTCTCCAATGATGTCTCAGCACCAGATACGGTGCCAGCGCAGTCATTGTTACAAATCAGCAAACGTTTTCGTAAACCATGTTTTGCGCTTCAACCAGCAATAATTCATCCAAATCGACCAGCGCCGCTTTTTTTGGGGCCGCCGCAGCCCCGGGTCGCGGGAGCGTTGACGCCACCGGGCGGACTCATAAGAGAGCGCGATGCGCTTCTTTTCTGACAATGCCGCAGGCGTCCACCCCGCCGTCCTAGCTGCGATGGCCACAGCCAACGCGGTGGATACGGCCTATGACGGCGACATGCTCAGCCGCGAACTGGACGCGCGCTTCTCAGCAATTTTCGAAGCCGAGGTCTCCGCGCTCTGGGTATCGACAGGAACGGCGGCCAATGCGCTGGCCCTTGCGGCACTGTGTCCGCCCTATCGCGGCATCCTGTGCCATCATGACGCGCACATCCAGAATGACGAGGCAGGTGCGCCCGAGTTTTACAGTGGCGGAGCGCGGCTGATCCTCGCCGACGGGCCCGGCGCCAAGCTGACCCCGCAGTCGATCGCGACCCGGCTCGACAGCATCGCGAACGATGTCCACCGCACGCAGGTCGCTGCAATCTCGATCACCAACGCGACCGAATATGGCCGCAGCTTTACCGCCGACGAGGTCGCCGCCATCGGCGCAATCGCGCGCGCGCGCGACCTTCGACTGCACATGGATGGCGCGCGCTTTGCCAATGCCGTGGTCCACACCAGCGCATCGCCCGCTGCGCTGACCTGGCGCGCAGGGGTGGAGGCGTTGAGCTTCGGTTTCGTCAAAAATGGCGGCATGTGTGCCGAGGCGCTCATCCTGTTCGATGGGGCGCTGGCCGATGAAATCCGTGTCCGCCGCAAACGGGCGGGCCATCTAAACTCGAAAGGCCGCTTTCTCGCCGCGCAACTGCTGGCGCTTCTCGACGATGACCGCTGGCTCGCCAATGCCCGCGCGGCCAATGCGGGTGCGGCGATCCTGGCCAAAGCGACGGGCGCGCGCCTGCTGCATCCGGTCGAAGCCAATGAGGTTTTCGTGACAATGACACCGCGTGAGGCGGCGCACCTGCGCGCGCAAGGGTTCGACTTTTACGACTGGGCGGAAAACGAGGTCCGTTTCGTCGTGTCATGGGATCAGCCGCAAAACGAAATCGAGGCTCTGGCCAAAGCACTGGCGGCGTTGTGAGCACCGCTCCGATGCTCAGTGCAAGGGTCATGATCCCGTTCGTCATTGCGACAGTGATCTGGGGCACGACGTGGATCGTCATCCGCGACCAGCTCGGCACAGTCCCGCCCACCTGGTCGGTCGCCTATCGCTTTGCAGCAGCGGCGGCGGCGATGTTCGTCTATGCCGCGATGATCCGGTCGCCGTTCGCCATCGGCGCGCGCGGTCATGCCTTTGCGGCGGTCTTCGGCTTTGCGCAGTTCGTGCTGAACTTCAATTTCGTCTACCGCGCCGAGGAATACGTCACCTCCGGGCTCGTCGCGGTGCTGTTCGCGCTGTTGATCGTGCCCAATGCCGTGCTGGGGCGCCTGTTCCTCAATCAACCGCTGTCGGCGCGTTTCATTGCCGGATCGCTCGTTGCAACCGTGGGTGTCGGCATGCTCATCACGCAGGAGCTGCGCGCCGATGCCGCGAGCGCCAGCGCAACCGTGCTCGGCGTGGTGCTCACGCTGCTCGGTGTATTCTCGGCGTCGGTGGCAAACATCATGCAGGCGACCGCGCAGGGCAGGGCGCTGCCCATGGCGTCGACGCTGGCGTGGGGGATGCTGTGGGGAACGGCCATGAACGCGGCGCTGGCGCTCGCCACAGTCGGTGCGCCGCAGGTCGATTGGACCGCACGCTACATTGGCGGCGTCGTCTATCTCGGCGTCTTTGCCAGTGCGATCGCCTTCACCTGCTATTTCAGTGTCATCCGCGATGTCGGGCCCGCGCGCGCCGCCTATTCGAGCGTGCTGACACCGATCATCGCAATGGTCATCTCCACCGTCGTCGAGGACTATCGCTGGTCGCTGCTGGCGTTTGGCGGCGGAATCGTCGCGCTCGGCGGGCTGCTCATCGCGCTCAGCGCGCGCAGGCCGGTCGTGAAATCGGGATAGGCCGGAGCCCAGCCCAGCACGCGCTTGGCCTTGCCGTTCGCCACCCGCCGGTTCTCGCCATAAAAGCTGCGCGCCATGGGCGACAGGCTTTCGAGCGCCACGAACGGCGGCGGCGGAAGCCCGAGGAGCGCTGCGGCTGCCGCGATCACGGCATTCTGGTCGCACGGCCAGTCGTCAGCCAGATTATAGGCCCCCGGCGGCGCGCCAAACGCCGCGACTACGCCTGCTGCAATGTCATCGACATGCACACGGCTGAACACCTGGCCGGGCAGATCGACCCGGTGCGCCTTGCCCTCGGCCACCCGCTCGAGCGCCGAGCGACCGGGGCCGTAAATTCCCGGCAACCGAAACACCCGCGCGCCGCGCGCCAGCCAGTCGGTGTCGGCCTGGTTGCGACTCGCGCGCCGCCCACGAACCAGCGCGCTTTCATCGACCCACGCCCCGCCCACATCGCCATAAACCCCGGTCGACGACAGATACCCCAGCCATTTGCCGGACAGCGCATCGCCGAAGCCGTCGAGCACCGGATCGCCATCCACCAGCGGTGGCACGGACGCGAGAACATGTGTCGCTTCGGCGAGCACCAGCCGTATGCTCGCGGCATCGCCAAAATCGATGTTGCCTGCCGACCCCGTCGCATCGACGTGCCAGCCCGCCGCGCGCGCCCGCGCCGCCACCCGCTGCGCTGTATAGCCGAGGCCGAAAATGAAGAGCCGTTGCATGCGACAGTCATTGCCGCATTCGCGCGCACCAAGTAAGCCCGCGCGCATGCTTGAGATCCAAAACGCGCTCGCCGTTCCGCACGTGATCCGCCGTGAGGATTATCGTCCGCCGGACTGGCATGTGCCCGAAATCGCGCTCGACTGCGACCTCGCAGCAGCCGTGACCCGCGTTCGCGCGACACTTACGGTTGCGCGCAACGGCGGTCACGATCGGCCGCTGGTCCTCGACGGCGATGGGCTGACCCCGCTCAGCGTGAAAGTCGATGGACAGGCAATCAACGACTGGCGGATGGCAGACGGCGCGCTGCTCATCGACCTGACCGGTGATGCCGCGACGATTGAAACCGAAGTCGAACTCGCGCCCGAGCGCAACACCAAGCTGATGGGCCTTTATGCCAGCGGCGGCCTGCTGTGCACCCAATGCGAGGCGGAAGGGTTTCGGCGGATCACCTACTTCCCTGACCGCCCCGATGTGCTCAGCCGCTATTCGGTGCGGATGACCGCCGACAAGGCGCGCTATCCGGTCCTGCTCGCCAACGGCGACCATGTCGGTGGCGGCGACCTCGCCGGCGGGCGGCACTGGGCCGAGTGGCGCGACCCGCATTTCAAGCCGAGCTATCTGTTCGCGATGGTCGCGGGCGACCTCGCTGCCAATCGAGACCAGTTCACGACGCGGAGCGGACGCACCGTCGCGCTCGGCATCTGGGTGCGCGCGGCCGATCTGCCCAAGACCGCGCATGCGATGCACGCGCTCAAGACCGCGATGAAATGGGACGAAGACGTTTATGGCCGCGACTATGACCTCGACGTTTTCAACATCGTCGCGGTCGACGATTTCAACTTCGGCGCGATGGAGAACAAAGGCCTCAACATCTTCAATTCGCGCTATATCCTCGCCGATCCCGATACCGCGACCGACATGGACTACGACGGCGTCACCGGCGTCGTCGCGCACGAATATTTCCACAACTGGTCAGGCAACCGCGTTACCTGCCGGGACTGGTTCCAGCTCTCGCTGAAAGAGGGCTTCACCGTCTTTCGCGATCAGCAGTTCAGCGCCGATCAGGGCTCGGCGGCGGTCAAGCGGATCGAAGACGTGCGCCTGCTCCGCGCTGCGCAGTTCCCCGAGGATGCCGGCCCGCTCGCACATCCGATCCGGCCTGAATCCTATATGGAAATCGGCAATTTCTACACCGCCACCGTGTATAACAAGGGTGCCGAAGTCATCCGCATGCTGCACACGATGCTCGGCGGCGACACGTTCCGCAAAGGCACCGACCTGTATTTCGACCGGCATGACGGTGAGGCTGCAACGTGCGAGGATTTCGTCAAGGCGATGGAGGACGCCAGCGGCAAGGATCTGGCGCACTTCCGCCGCTGGTATGAACAGGCCGGGACGCCCAAGGTCTCAGCCTCGCTCCGCCACGACGGCAGCACGGTAACGCTCACGCTCGCGCAGTCGATGGCCCCGACGCCGGGGCAGCCAGTCAAGCCCGCAATGCCGATCCCGCTCGACATTGCGCTGTTCGACCGCGCGACGGGCGACCGCGTGCAGCACGCGCTTGTCATGCTCAACGACGCCGAAATGACGCAGACCTTCGACGGGTTTGCAGCACCGCCGGTGCTCTCGATCAATCGCAATTTCTCGGCTCCCGTCGTGGTCGAGACCGACCGGACATTGGCCGACCTCGCATTTCTCTCCGGCCATGACGACGATCCGTTCGGCCGCTACGAAGCCATGCAGCAATTGATGCTCGACACGCTGACGCGCGCGATTGCTAGCGGCACGTCGGATCATGGCGCGCTCGTCGATGCGATCGGGGCCACGCTCGCCGATCCGGCGCTCGATCCGGCGTTTGTGGCCGAGGCCGTTCTGCTCCCGTCCGAAGCCTTCATCGGCGATCAGATGCTGGTCGTCGATCCCGAAGCGATCGCGACCGCGCGCGACGCCCTGCGCGCAGCGATCGGGCACGCGCATGCGGACCAGTGGCGCGCGCTTTACGAACAGCACCGCGCGCTGCGCTTCGAATATTCGCCCGCCGCCAAGGGCGCGCGCCGCATCCGCGCCGTCGCCTTGGGCTACATCGCCGCAACTAGCGCGCCCGACGCCGCCGCGCTAGCGTTTGCGCAATTCAGCGATGCCGATAACATGACCGACCGGATGGCAGGCCTCGGGACACTGGCCAATGGCGAATCGCCCGAGCGCCGGATGGCCCTTGATGCGTTCTACGCGCGCTATCGGAGCAATGCGCTGGTGCTCGACAAATGGTTCTCGACGCAGGCGCTCTCGACGCGCAGCGACACCAGCGAGGCAGTGATTGCCCTGCTCGATCATGCCGATTTCACGCTGACCAACCCCAATCGTTTCCGCGCGCTCATCGGCGCGTTTTCGGTCAACCAGCGCGCGTTTCACCGCGCCGACGGGGCAGGCTACACGCTGCTCGCCGATCAGATCCTCGCGCTCGATCCCATCAATCCGCAGACCGCTGCCAAGATGGTGCCCGCGCTCGGGCGCTGGCGGCGCTTCGACGAGACGCGCCAGGCGAAAATGCGCGCGGCGCTCGATCGCGTGGCCACCGCGCCCGGCGTATCCAAGGACGTGTTCGAACAGGCCTCGAAGAGCCTCGATTAAAAGTTCCCAACCCAGTCCGACACTTGCGCCGCCACATCGTTCGCTGCAACATTAAGCGCGACGCCCACCGGCCGCGGCTCGACGACTGCCAGCGGCGCGCGGGCTTCAAAACGTCGGGTGACAACACTGCCATCGTTGCGGACGATCACGCCATCATAGCTCACCACTGCCTGCATACCGGCCGCATCGATGCCGAAGCGCTGCAACGTGCCCTGGAGGCGCAGCCCCGGCTGCGCGGTCGACTGGCGCAGATCGAGCACGACGCGCCCGGTGCGCGCACCGATCGTTTCCAAGAGCAGCCGGGCAAACTGGCGCGACGGGCTGTCCGCCAGCACCGCATCCTTGACATAGGCGACGGCGGTCTCGGCCTCATAGACCGGCACGCGTGTCGTCGAAATCGGGGGTGCCGCACTGGGCACGAATACCACGACGGTGGCACCCGCCGCAGCATTTCGCGTGGTCGCAGCAGCGACCGACTGCGCCGCGCTCAACGTGAGCAGCTGGGCAGGCGGCCGCGGGCTGAGCCGGATGCAGCCGCCCAGAAGCAGCACCAGCACGAAGGCGAACACAATTCTCATCGGCGGCTTCCTTTGGCATCGTAATCGGGCAGGCTCGGCGTTCCGAGCAGGCCGGTCGCGCCGCCCTGGTCGAGCCGCTGGCTCACCGCAGTCAGGCTCTCGGCCATCACGCGCAGATCGCGCACCAGTTGCCCCACCTCGGGCAGGGTCTGCTGCGAAAAGGTCTGCACGCCGGGCTGCGCGGTCTTGAGCGTGGCATCGAGCGTCTTCATGCTCGCGTCGGCGGCGGCAACAGCACCGCGCAGGTCGGTGATCAGTGGCTGCGACTGGGTGTTGATCCCGTCAGCCAGCGCGCCGATCCGCTCGATCGCGACCCCGGCCTGCTGGATGGTGACGCGCGTGTCGGCCAGCGTTGCGGCGATTTCGGGTCCGCGATCGGCGAGCGCATCGGTCAGGCGGCTGGTGTTGGCGAGGATGCCCGCGATCGAGTTCTGGTTGCGGTCCGACAGCAATTCGGTGAGCCGCTCGGTCAGCGTCGATATACGTTCGAGGAGCTGCGGTGCGGAATTGAGCAGCGCGCCAAGGCCGCCGCGCTTCGGCGGGATCGTCGGCACGCCGGCGGGGCCGATGTCAGTGATCGGCGGCGCGCCCTTGACCGCGCCGTCGAGCACCACGGTCGACGGCCCGGTGAAACTCCCGAGGATGGTCGCGGTCGTCCCCTGCAGGATCGGCGTGTCCTTCTTGAGCGCCACGCGCACGCGCTTGAACTCGGGGTCTTTGGGCCAGAGCTCGATATCGACGATCTGGCCCGACGGCACGCCGGAAAAGCTGACCGTCGAGCCTTCGGCCAACCCTTCGACGGATTGCTTGAAAAAGATATCATATTCCTTCGTCGCGCTCCCCGACACGCCCGACAGCCAGACGAGTGCGGCAGCGAGCGCGGCGAGCAGCGCCAGCACGACACCACCGACAAGGATGTGATTGGACCGGGTTTCCATCAGGCGCTCACCTTTGCATGGGCCGCAACCGAAGCGGTGGCGGCGCGGCCGCGCGGGCCGTTAAAATAATCCTGGATCCAGGGATGGTCAGTCGCGAGCAGTTCGTCGATCGTGCCGATGGCAATCACTTTCCGGTCGGCAAGCACGGCCACGCGGTCGCAGATTGCATGCAGTGTGTCGAGATCGTGCGTGATGAGAAACACCGTGAGCCCCAGCGTCTGCTTGAGCTGCAGCGTGAGCCGGTCGAACGCCGCCGCGCCGATCGGGTCGAGTCCGGCGGTCGGCTCGTCGAGAAACAAGAGTTCGGGATCGAGCGCCAGCGCGCGCGCCAGCCCGGCGCGCTTCTTCATGCCGCCCGAGAGTTCGGCCGGGTATTTCGGCCCTGCGCTCGGATCGAGCCCGGTCATCACCACCTTGTATGAGGCGATCCCGTCGAGCAGCTTCTGGTCGAGACCGGGGTAGAACTCGCGCAGCGGAAGCTGGATGTTTTCGGCAACGGTCAGCGTCGAAAACAGCGCGCCGCCCTGAAACAGGATGCCCCAGCGCTTGCGCACTTCGAGCGTTTCGGCGTCGTCGCGGTCGAGCATCGGTTCGCCGAACACCTCGACCGTTCCGGCGGCCGGCAGTTGCAGCCCGATGATCGAGCGCATCAGCACCGATTTGCCCGTCCCCGAACCGCCGACGACGCCGAGAATTTCGCCGCGCCGCACGTCGAGATCGACCCCGTCGTGGATCGTCGCCGCGCCGAACCGGTTTACCAGTTCGCGCACGCGGATGACGACGTCGCCGCTCATGCCCAGCCGATCTGCGTGAAGAAGACTGCGAAAAACGCGTCGAGCACGATCACCAAAAAAATGGCCTGAACGACTGCAGCGGTTGTGCGCGCGCCGACCTGTTCGGCGTCGCCCTCGACCTGCATGCCCTGAAAGCAGCCCGACAGGCCGATGATCAGCCCGAAGACCGGTGCCTTGATCAGCCCGACCCAGACGTCGGTTAAAGGCACGACCTCGCGGATGCGCTGGATAAATGTCACGGGGGGAATGCCCAGACTGATCCAGCAAAACAGGCCACCGCCGATGATCGCGATCACCGTTGCGTAAAACCCGAGCAGCGGCATCATCAGGACCGTCGCGAACATGCGCGGCAGCACCAGCGCTTCGATCGGCGAAACGCCGATCGTCCGCATCGCATCGATCTCTTCGGTCAGCTTCATCGTGCCTAGTTGCGCGGCAAACGCCGACCCTGAGCGGCCCGCGACCATGATCGCCGTCATGAGCACGCCCAGCTCGCGCGTCGTCAGCCGCCCGATCAGGTTTATCGTATAGATTTCCGCACCGAACTGCCGCAGCTGCACCGCGCCTTGCTGCGCGATCACGATGCCGATGAGAAAACTCATGAGGCCGATGATCCCCAGCGCGGTCACGCCGACGACCTCGAAGCGCTGGATCACGGCGTTGATCCGGAACCGCGACGGATGCCGGATCACGCCCGCCAGACCGATCATCACCGCACCGAAAAAATCGAGCAGCCCGAGCAGGGTCCGTCCCGCAATCGCGGTCGCCTCGCCGATCTCGCCCAGCACACGGGCAAACGGATTGCTGAATTCGGGCCGCATGCGCACCGTCGTGTCGGCATTCGTCACCTGGTCGATCAGCGCGGCGACCTCGGCATTGGCCCCGGCAATCGCCGCACCGCGATCGACCGCGAGCCGGTGCAGCACCCACGCGCCGATCGTATCGACGCGCGAAACACGGCTCAGATCGACGACATCAACGCCCGCGCGATCATTGTCGATCCGTCGTGGCAGATCGCCCAAGCGGGTCAGAACGAGATCGCCCGCAAAAGCCATCACCTGCTGCCCGTCGCGGTCTTCGCGTCGATAATCAGCGGAAGCGGTCATCGGCGCGAGGCATGCGGCAAGAAGGGCGCGACGGCAAGACAAAGCGGCGCTAGGGTCCGGGCGTGACCCGCATCGCCATTTACGATCTCGACAAGACGATCACCCGCCGTGCGACCTATACCCCATTTCTGCTGCACGCAGCGACTAAGCGGCAACAATGGCGATTGTTCCTTCTCCCGCTGGTCATGCTGACGATTGCGCTGTTCGTGCTGCGCCTGATCGACCGGGGACGGCTCAAGGAATGGAACCATGCGCTGCTGCTCGGTCGCCGGATTGCGCCTGCCGCGCTCGATCCGCTGGTTGCGAGCTTTGTGGAAAAAACCGTTGCCGACAATGTCTTGCGCGACGCGCAGGCACAAATCGCTGCGGATCGCGCAAGCGGCCACCACCTCGTTCTCGCAACCGCCTCCTATCGCTTCTACGCCGAACCGCTTGCCCACGCGCTCGGCTTCGACGATGTCGTCGCCACCGGATCAGCGCGCGATCCTGCCGGGCGGCTGCTGGCAAGGATTGACGGCGAAAACTGCTACGGTGCCGCCAAATTGCGGATGGTTCGCGCCTGGGCCGCCACTCGCGGGATCGACCGCAGCGCAGCAACGATCCGCTTTTACAGCGACCACGTCTCCGATGCGCCCTGCTTCGAATGGGCTGACGCGCGCCTCCCCGTCAACGCGCATCCGCCGCTGCGCAGGCTTGCCGCTCAAAAGGGCTGGGCGCAGCGCGACTGGCGGCGCGCTTAACCGCCCGTCCGTTCCAGGCGCACCAGTCGCTCGCCGTCTTCTACGGTGTCCACCATAGCATCGAGCTCATCAAGCGCGCGTTCGATGTGACTGCCGACCGCGTGGAGCCCGAGCGCGTTGGCGCGGCTCCGATAGCGTTCGAGGTCGAGCCGGAGCCGATCGAACGCCCGCTCCCGGTCGATGGGACGCTCGAAAATCACCAGAGTGCCCACAGCCTGCTCCGTCATCCCGCGCTACTAGGTAACTTACGAACGGAACAAAAGATCGCGCGATGCAAATATTGCACCCGCAAACTGGCGTCAGCGGAATCCCTCGAAAAGGTTCACCACGACCGGATCGCCAAAGCCCGTCTTGAAATCGCGGGGGTGAACGAAATCGTCGGCAAACCATGGGTATTTGGTCCGGTCAAACGCGTCGCGCACCCATTTCAGGACCGTGCCGACCTCGGGGAAGCGCGCCGCATCGGGATGATAGACGAGGAAAATATCCCGCCGCAGCCGCACGCCGATGTCGATCGGCTGCGTGCTGCGGCTCACCATGCGAATGTAGGTAGGCAGAAAGCCGAGCCCAGCCCCCTTGCTGATCGCCCAGAAATGCGCCGAACTGGTGTTGGTGGTGACGGCGATGATCCCGTCGATCGCCTCGGCATCGATGAACAGCGGCAGCAGATCGGACGCAACCTGATCGGCCTCCTGCCACACCAGCTTGTGCGCGCGTGCATCGTCGACCGAGGCGGGCGTGCCATAACGCGCAAGATAGCTCTCGGCGGCAAACGGCATCAAATGCAGCGTGCCGATCTTCTGCACGATCAAATCGGGATTGGTCGGCCGCTCGAGCTGGATCGCGATATCGACATCGCGAAACATCACGTCGGGCGGCCGCATCTCGCAATTGAGATCGACATGAATTTCCGGATTGTCGGCGCGGAAATCGACGAGGTGCGGCACCAGCCAGAACGTGCCCAGCCCTTCGGTAATCGTGACCCGCACACGTGACGCGCGCACGCCGCGGGCGTTGGCCTGGATGCGTTCGGCCGATTTGCCGAGCGCGCGCATCTGCCGGGCGATCGAGACGAGCTCATGCCCGTCCTGCGTGAGCGTGACGCCTTCGACACTGCGCTTGACGAGCGGCCCGCCAAGCTGGCGTTCGAGGCGCTCGATCTTGCTGCGGATCGTGTTCAGCGAGACGCCCGCACACGTCGCTGCCGAGCGGAAACTGCCCGCTTCGGACAGGATGAGCAGCAGGCGCATATTGTCCCACGACAATTTGTCGAAGCCGGCGCGGCGGCGCGCCTGTGTTGCAGAAACCGGAACACCCCCTGCATCCCTTTGGACCGCATTTCGCCGCTGCACCATCATATGAGTGTCCCCGTTATCCCGGACCGCCCAATCAAGGGGAAGTTCCATGCCCAACGCACGCAATACCAGCAATTTGAAACCAAACTATAATTCCGTTGCGTTCACCGATCGTTTCGGTCGGGTGCTCCACCAACGCGGGCACCAGCGATATACTGACTCGCGGCCTGTGTCAGCGCTTGAGGTGCGATTTTTGATGCACCGGCTGCGCGCGGCGCTTGGCGAAGTGGCGAGCGACGACGCCGTCCTGCGCGCACTCACGCACAATCCGGAAATCATTCGCCTCGTTGACCGCGGCCATGGCAAGGAACCAGCGTTTCTGGCCTATCTTCCCCTGAATTCTGCGGGTTTCAAGGCGTTGACGTGCGGCCAGCTCGATCGCCGCAATCCCGATACCCGCCTGCTGACGCGCGCCGACGAAAGCCCGGTCGCGCTTTACATCTGGTGCCTTTACAGCCCCGGCACCTTCATTCCGGCGATCGCGGCAATTGCCGCGCATTTTGCCGCGATCGCCCCCGATGGCGTTCCGCTCTTCACCAGCGCGGCCACCGCGCCCGCTGCGCGCCTCTTCGAGTCGCTCGGGTTTCAGCGCGCCCGCAATCATCATCCCGATGCGCCCGAAGACATGCTGTGCGTGCATCGCGCCGCCCCCGTTGCCGCGCCTGTTCCCGTCCCTGTCCTAACGACGCGCGTCAGCCGCACGATCGAAGATGTGATGAAGGTCTTTTCGATCCGCGCCGCAACCTACATGAACGAGCAGGCCTGCCCCTATGACGAGGAGTTCGACGGCAACGACTTTTGTGCTGCGCACATCCTCGGCGAGATCGACGGCGAACCGGCCGGGTGCATCCGCATCCGCTTTTTCGGCGACTTCGTGAAGATCGAGCGGCTCGCAGTCCGCCCCGAATTCCGATCGACGACGCTGGCGATAAAGCTCGCGCGCGCCGCTTTCGATTATGCGCGCGCCAAGGGTTTCCGCAAAGCCTATGGCCATTCGCGCCACGATCTCGTGCGCTTCTGGTCGCGCTTCGGCTTCAGGCCGATCCCGGACCGCGCCATGTTCCAGTTTTCCGACGTCGATTACGTCGAGATCGAAGCCGACATCAAACCGGCCAACGACGTCGTCGCGATCGGCCGTCCGCCGCTCGAGATGATCCGCCCCGAAGGCGCGTGGGACGTGCCCGGCCCGCTTGATCGCTCGGCCATGCGCGGCAGCAAGGGCGAGACCCTCACCCGCCGCGCCGTGCGGTAACGATGGGGCACCCAGTATTACTGCGAGCCGGTTGGGAGGATGGGGACAGAGTCCTTCGGCTCGCTCGCCTCGCGCGGCGCATTCTTGCCGAGTTGGAAGGCCATGTTGCGAAATCGTATGGAGCGCGGGCACGGGCGCTCTATCGCCAGCGCCAAGTTCGCGGACGCCACTTTCCCGGGGGAATGTTTGTCGAGCCAGCATGGGATCTGTTGCTCGATCTGTTCGCCGCCGGGCAAGAGGGGAAGAGTGTTGGGGTCAGCAGCGCCTGCATCGCTGCGAACGTACCGGCAACGACCGCGCTGCGTTGCATTCAATGGCTGTGCGACCACGACTTGGTGGAACGCGTCCCGAACCCCACCGATGGGCGTTCAGTCTTGCTTCGCACCACCGATTCCGCCGATCGGGCGATGACCGCCTATCTCGACGACATCGGCTGATCGCGGCCGCTGCCGAACACGCGCCCCAGCATCCGCCGGACGGCAAGCAGCAAGGCGACCGAACCCAGCGCGACCCCGACAGCTACGATTGCGGCACCGATGGGACTCGCCAGCGTCAATGCGAGCAGCCCGGCCGACGTCACGTCCTCGCCGGCCGAAACGACGATATTGCTGACCGGCTCGGGGCTGGCGTTGATCACGGCGCGCGAACCGGCCTTGGCGGCATGGCTCGTCAGCGCCGCTCCGCCGCCGAGCAGGATACTGGCGACCTGCCAGGCCGGGTCGCTCGCATCGACGATCGCGAGGGCCAGCAGCGCGCCGCCGACCGGCCGGATCGCCGTGTGCACCGCATCCCAGAGCGAATCGACCCATGCAATCTTGTCGGCAAAGAATTCGGCCGCCGCGCCCAGCCCAGCAGCCCCGATGACCCATGGACTGGCCAGCACCGTCAGGCTTTCGAGGTGCGACGGCAGCGGCAGCCAGCCGAAGCGCATCGCCAGCCCTGCCGCAAAAATGCACAGATACACGCGCCAGCCCGCCAGCAAGCTGAGGCTGGCGGCGGTCGCGACGATAGTGATGGCATCCATTGCGTAAGAGCCTGCCACGTCGCTGGCGTCAGGGCAAACGCGCGGCTACGCGGGTCCCGCCATGACCGCGCCCGCTATTCCCGCCGCAACGCTGATCCTGTTTCGCCCCGGCGCGGCGGCAGACGAGCATCTGTTTGTCGAGCGCGCGGCGACGATGCGCTTTGCAGGCGGTGCGACAGTGTTTCCCGGCGGACGCGTCGATGCTGGCGACCGCGATCTCGCCCGCAATTTTCCCGAGCTCGATCGCGAGGATGCGGCCGCGCGCATTGCCGCCGTTCGCGAGACGATCGAGGAAGCCGGTGTCGCGGTCGGCCTTTCGCCCGTTCCCGATCTCGCAACCGTCGAGCATCTCCGCGCCCAGCTTGTCGAAGGCCGGGTCTTTGAAGACATCCTCGCGGCGGCCAGCCTCCGCTTGACGCTCAACGGGCTGGTGCCGTTTGCGCGCTGGTGCCCCAATTTTAACGAAACCCGCAATTTCGACACCCGCTTTTATCTTGCGCGGCTACCGGCCGATGCGCATCCGGCGCGCGTCGACCTGACCGAAAACGTCCACCTGTTCTGGGCGACGGCGCAAGCCGTGCTCGACCGTGCCGAAGCGAGCGAACTTAGCATTATCTTCCCCACGCGGCGCAATTTGGAGCGGCTGGCCATGCTGGCGACGTTCGAGGCGGCCAGCGCGCAGGCAGCGCGCATTCCCAGCACGTTGATCATCCCCCGGATCGAAGAAACCGACAGCGAGCGCCGTCTCGTTATCCCGGACGGACTTGGCTATCCAGTCACCAGCGAACCGCTCGGGACAGCGAGCCGAGGCTGAGAGGGCGTTTTTGAGGAGGTCAGTGCGCCTTGCCGCTGGTATCGACCTTGTCGACCCATTCGGGATAGAACACCGGTTCGCGGTTCGACCAGCCGGGCGCAGTCGCTGCGGCCTCGCTGATCGACTGGAGCAAAAGCCGCCGCCGCTCAGGGTGAAGATGCGGCAACGCGGCGGCCGCGCAGAACGCGCCGGGCAGCCACGGACGCGCATTCGCGCCGATCAGCCGCTCATACAAAAACCGATACGCGCCGAACGACGGCAGCCGATCCTGCCCCAGATCGAACGCGCTGATCGTGACCAGCGGCGCCATGAACGGCTCGACCCGATCGAGCCCTGAATCCTCCGGCACATTGTCGCGCAGCGCATCGAGGCGCGCATAGAGTTTGGCCTGCGCGCGAATGCTGGCCGATTCGATTAGGTCACGCGACCAGACGGTCAGCGCATCGCCGCGATTGAGGCCGATATCGAGCGAGCGACGGATATAGCGCTGGGTGGACGACGGAAAACTGGCGAATTCCTTCATTTCCGAAAGCGTCATGGCTCCATCGGCCGGTCGTGCAGTCGTTCCCATCCAAAACGCCCCTTTGCTTCAGTTGCGCGTGCCGTCACTATCCGCCTTGCGGGTTAGCGAAGGATTAACCGCAACGTGTCTGCCAGAATGGATCACAGCGGATGCTGCAGCGCAACAGCAAAAGAGAGCATGTGACGGACCTATTCCGTTCGTCCCGAGCGAAGTCGAGGGACTGGTGCGAGCCGGGCGCCTCGACTTCGCTCGGCACGAACGGTGTTTTGCTACGGTTCGGAAAAAGAAGGCTTAAAATGGCGGTTTCTGTTGCTCGGCACGCGCTTGGGTGGGGGTTTCTGTTGCTCGGCACCCCCTGGCCGCCGGTTTCCACTTCTGTTGCCCGGTGTGGTCCCTACCGCGCTCAGGCTAGATAACTTCGTCTGTTACGACTTAGTTATGCAGCAATTGCGAGGGCCTCGTTATCGTTGGCACCTATTGGTTTTGAACGGTTTTAAGGCGCATTCAGGCCTGGCGAAAATACCGTCTTTCAATACACGTCGATCCTAGTTCGGCCCCGTCAGGACCAGCCGTGAAGCTGGTTTTGGTGGAGCCGCCGGGTACCGCCCCCGGGTCCGCTGCATCTATTTCACGACATCATTCATCGCCATCTCCGGACACGTCCGGCAGAGCGAACATAGGAATTTGCACCCCAAAAGGGAAGAGCGGCTTTCGGGCTTGTCATCTCGGGGCGGGACGTTAGGCGCATTCGCACCGGGAAACTGCAACCTCCCGATCAGGCGTCCAGCCCAAGCGTTGCCTTCGCACTGCGCGATGCGCAGGGAAGGATGATGGGTATGACCGAGGCCGTGACCCGACCAGAATTCAACCAGCTTTTAGCGGTGTTCGCGCGGATCGGCTGCCTGAGCTTTGGTGGACCGGCGGGCCAGATCGCGCTGATGCACCGCGAAATCGTCGACGAACGGCGCTGGGTCAGCGAGGAGGAATATCTCCACGCGCTGAGCTTTTGCCATCTGCTCCCCGGCCCCGAAGCGCAGCAGCTCGCGACCTGGATCGGCTGGAAGCTGCACGGCGTGCGCGGCGGGCTGGCGTCGGGGATGCTGTTTGTCCTGCCGGGGGCTGCGGTCATGCTGCTGCTGAGCATCATCTACGGCGTGGCGGCGGGCCTCGATTGGTTTGCCGCGCTGTTCCTCGGGATCAAGGCGGCGGTGCTCGCCATCGTCGTGCAAGCGTTGCTGCGAATTGCCGGTCGCGCGCTGAACACCGGCTTCAAGCGGGCGGTCGCGGTCGTCGCGTTTCTGGCGCTGTTCGTGTTCGATCTGCCGTTCCCGCTGGTCGTTCTTGGTGCCGGACTGGTCGGCCTGGTCGTCGCGCATGCCCGGCCCGAGTGGCTCGCGCTGCGCCCAAGCGCCGCCGCGCGGCCGACGGACAGCGCCCCCTGGCGCGCGACGCTCGCCACGGCAGCGCTGTGGTCGGCGATCTGGATCGCGCCGCTGGTCGCGGTCTTTGCGCTACTCGGAACCGACCATGTGCTGTGGGACATCGGGGTGTTTTTCGCGCAACTCGCCATGGTCACGTTCGGTGGTGCCTATGCGGTGCTGGCCTATATGGCGCAGGAGGCCGTGCGCGGGTTCGGGTGGCTGAGCGCGGGCGAGATGGCCGACGGGCTGGGCCTTGCCGAAACAACGCCGGGACCGCTGATCATGGTGACGCAGTTCGTCGGCTATCTCGCCGCATTCCGCGCGCCCGCGCCGTTCAGCCCGCTGGTCGCCGGCATGCTCGGCGCGGCGCTCACGACCTGGGTGACCTTTGCGCCGTGCTTCCTGTGGATTTTCACGCTCGCGCCGTGGATCACACGGCTCGAGCATGCGACACGGCTGAAGGGCGGGCTGGCGCTGCTGACTGCCGCAGTCGTCGGCGTGATCGCCAATCTGGCGCTCTGGTTTGCGCTGCACGTTGTTTTCCGGCGCGTCGATACCGTGGAGCTCGGCGTGATGCGCCTGCAGGTGCCCGAGCTTGCCAGCCTCGACTGGCGGGCCGCCGTGCTCGCGACGCTGGCCGCAATCCTCATCTTCCGCTTGCGGTGGAATGTTCTGGGGGTGCTCGCCGCCAGTGCAATCGGCGCGCTCGGCCTGACGCAATTGGGCTGATCCCGCCGCTTTGCAGCGATTTTGGTTCCGGCGGAAACTTGCCGTTCATCACCAATCGGTTATGGGAACAAGCATGCTGACCCAGCGATCCCGCTACGCGCTGCGCGCCATGCTCGTCCTCGCGCGCGAGACCAAGGGCGGTCCGCCCGTCCCCATGAGCCGGATCGCGAGCGAAGCGCAGATTCCGCGCAAGTTTCTCGAGATCATCCTCGGCGACATGCGCAATGCCGGGTTTGTCGTTTCGACGCGGGGCAAGGCCGGTGGGTTTCATCTCGCGCGCCCAGCCCATCTCATCTCGTTCGGCGACATCATCCGCACGATCGAGGGGCCGCTCGCGCTGGTGCCCTGCGTCAGCCGGACCGCTTACAAACGTTGTGCGGACTGCCCCGACGAAGCCGCATGTGCCATCCGCCGCGCCATGCTGATCGTGCGCGACGATACCGCGCGCATCCTCGACGGGACGAGCCTGGCGTCCGCCACCGCCGAGGATCTCGCTGCCGCCTGAGCGGCTATTTCTTCAGATTATCCCGGATTTCGCGGAGCAGCAGCACATCTTCGGGCACAGCGGCATCGGGCGTGCGGTTGAGCGCCTTGTTCGCCGCACGCACGATCATGAAGATCACGAACGCCAGGATCAGGAAGTTGATCACTTCGGTCAGAAAATGGCCCCATGCAAAGACCGGAATCCCCGCCGCCTTCATGCCTGCAAGCGTCATCGCTGTCCCTTCGGGCACGGTGCCGATCGGCGTGAAGACGTTCGAAAAGTCCGTGCCGCCGGTCGCGAGACTCAGGATCGGGTTGATGAAGTCTTCGGTCAACGCGGTGACGATCTTGCTGAACGCCGCGCCGATGATCACGCCGACCGCGAGATCGAGGACATTGCCTTGATTGACGAATGTCTTGAATTCCGAAACGATCCCCATTGCGACCTTGCTCCTTGTGTTTGTTGCGCCGTCACAATGACCCGGCCGCAAACCATTGCAAGGGTTTCTTGGGGGAGCCGTTGCGCAACCGGGTGGCAATCGCGTATTAGCGGCGCACGACAGTCGCACTGGAGATGTTCATGACGCTGCCCCGCCACTTTGCCCTGCTTGCGCCGATCGCCGCCATCTCGCTCGCCGGGTGCGGCATCAACACGGTGCCGACGCAGGAGGAGAACGCCAAGGCCAAATGGGCAAATGTTCAGGCCGATTATCAGCGCCGCGCCGATCTCATCCCCAATCTCGTCGAAACGGTGAAGGGCTTTGCGCGCCAGGAGTCGACGGTGCTGACGCAAGTGACCGAAGCGCGCGCGCGCGCGACGCAGACCGTGCTCAGCCCTGAAGACCTGACCGACCCGGCCAAGGTAAAAGCCTTCCAGGACGCGCAGGGCGCGGTCACCTCGGCGCTGATCAGCATGCGCAACATCACCGAGGCCTATCCGCAGCTCTCGTCGAACGCGAACTTCCTCGCGCTGCAATCGCAGCTCGAAGGCACCGAGAACCGCATCAACGTCTCGGTGAAGGATTACAACGCGGCGGTGCAGGCGTATAACACCACGATCCGCACCTTCCCCGACGCGATCGGCGCGAAGATCTTCTACGGCGCAAAACCGATGGCCCCCTATCAGGCCACCGCCCCGAATGCCGACCGCGCGCCGACGGTGAAGTTCTGATTGAAAACCAAACGGCAGCCGTCGTTTGCGCTCTCGCGATTGCCGGATGCCAAGTTGCGACGAAAGGCCAAGATGCAACTGTTTCGGACGCTCGCTGCAAAGGGCAAACGTTTCCTGAGCTTACCGATCGCGTGGTCGATGAGGCCGGGTTGCTTTACCCTCGCGAAATGGGTGCGATGACGAAGCGGCTTGGTCATCTCGAAGCAAAGACGGGTCATCAAGTGGCCGTTGCCATCGTTCCGTCGTTGCAGGGGCGCTCCATCGAGAATTTTTCGCTTTGCCTCGCCAAACATTGGGGACTCGGTCACAAGGGAATCAACAACGGCGTGTTGATGACTGTTGCACCCAAAGAACGGAGCCTCCGGATTGAGGTGGGCTACGGACTGGAGAAATCGCTCACAAATGCCGAAGCAAGCGCAATCATCGAACAGTCAATGATGCCTGCCTTTCGCAAGGGTTTGTTCAATAGCGGCATTGAAGCAGGCATTGAGGGTATTGCCAGCGAGATCGGCGGGTGATCCTTCGCAGCACCCATGTCCGGGCGGTGATACTTGCGCTGATTGTCGGCCTGCTGTTCACAACTGCACACGCCGATCCCACCTTCCCGGCGCGCACGACCGAGCCCGTCGTCGATGCCGCGGGCGTCCTCTCGCCCGAGCAAAAAGCCGCGCTCGATGCCAAGCTGACCGACTTTTTCAAGGCCAGCGGCCAGCAGGTCGTCGTCGCCACCATTCCCGATCTGCAAGGCTATGACATCGCCGATTACGGCTACCGGCTCGGTCGCGCTTGGGGGATCGGCACCAAGGAGCGCAATGACGGCGTGCTGCTCATCGTCGCGCCCAACGAGCGGAAATTGCGCATCGAGGTCGGCTACGGCCTCGAACCCGTGCTGACCGACGCCTATTCGAGCGTCATCATCAACAGCGCGATCGTGCCCAAATTCAAGGGCGGCGACCTGCCCGGTGGCATCGCGACCGGCGTTGACGAGATCATCAAGCAGATCACGCTGCCGCCCGATCAGGCGCGTGCGCGCGCGGCCGAGGCCGCCAAGGCGCAGCAAAGCAGCGGCACCGACGGCTGGCAGGCCGTCCTGCTGTTCTGGATCGTGATCTTTTTCTTCTTCATCCTGCCGATGATGCGCAGCTTTGGCGGGCGGCGGCGGCGCGGCGGCAGCGGCCTTGGCGACGTGATCCTCTGGACCGCGATCAATGCCGCGGCCAACAGCGGCAACAATAGCGGCTGGGGCGGTGGTGGCGGCGGCAGCGACTGGGGCGGCGGCGGTGGTGGTTTCAGCGGCGGCGGCGGCTCATTCGGCGGCGGCGGGGCCTCGGGGGATTGGTGAACGCGATGACGCCCGATGATCACAAGCGCGTCAGCGACGCGGTCCATGCCGCCGAGGCGGGAACGGCGGGTGAGATCGTCACGATCGTCGCCGATCGCTCGGACGGCTATCTTGATGTGGCGCTGATCTACGCGATCCTCGCGATGCTGTTCGTGCCGATCCTGTTCGCAGCCTTCCCGTCGTTCGCCGATGCCATTCTCGATGTCACGTCGCGCGGCTGGGGCGACCATCCCGAACCGGCGCGCTACCTCCTCGTCTTTGCGTTGATGACCGCAGTCTTCCTCCTCGTCCGCCTGGCGCTCACACACGAGCCATTGCGCCTGCGGATCGCCCCCAAAGGCACGCGCCGCCGCCGCGTCCACGCCCGCGCGATCGAACTCTTCCGCGTCGGCACCGAGCGCCGCACGACGGGGCGCACCGGCATCCTCATCTACCTTTCAATGGGCGAGCACATGGCCGAAATCGTCGCCGATCAGGCGATTCATTCGAAGGTTAGCGAAGAGGCGTGGGGCGAGGCGATGGCCGCGCTGATTGCCGAGGTCCGCGAAGGCCGCGTGACCGACGGCATGATCGCGGCGATCGGCAAAGTCGGCGCGATCCTCGGCAGCCATCTGCCCCGCGAGACCGACGATGCCAATGAACTGCCCAACCGGCTGATCGAATTGTGATCGCCGACGCCGAGGAAATCGTCTGGCAGGGCCGCTACATCACGACCAAGCGGCGCGGCAGTTGGGAATATGTCGGTCGCGCGCGCAATATCGGCGCGGCCGTTATCCTCGCGATCGAAGACGGGCATGTCCTCCTCGTCGAGCAATGGCGCGTCGCATTGCAGGCACGCTGCCTTGAACTCCCCGCAGGCCTCGTCGGTGACGAAATCGAGGGCGAGGACCTGGCACTTTCGGCCGCGCGCGAGCTTGAGGAAGAGACCGGCTACCGGCCCGCACGCATCGAGATCATCGGCAACTTCGCGACTTCGCCCGGCATGGTGAGCGAGATCGTTACGCTGGTTCGCGCGCATGGGCTGACCAAGGTGAGCGAGGGCGGCGGCGTGCCCGGCGAAGACATCACCGTCCACCGCGTCCCCCTCGCCGACGTCCCCGCCTTCGTCGCCGCCAAGCGCGCCGAAGGCGTCGTCATCGACATCAAGCTGGTCGCATTGTTGCACTTCGCCTGACACCGCGTTATAACGCACGTATGAACATGCCACTGAAACTCGTCAAAATCGGCAACTCGACCGGGGTTGTGCTGCCCAAGGAGTTGCTCGCCCGCCTCCGCGTCGAACTGGGTGACACCGTGTTCGCGTCGGAGACCCCCGATAGCGGCATTCGCCTTACCGCGTCTGATCCCGGCTTCGAGGCCAAGATGGCGGCTGCCGAGACGATCATGCGGCAGGATCGCGACATCTTGCGCGTTCTCGCGCAATAGGACCGCGTGATGACCGTAGCGGAACGGCGCGAGCCCGTCTGGCTCGACGCGACCGATGCAATCGCGATCCACGACCGCCAGCTCGCCGAACATGGCGGTGCCTCGGGCTTGCGCGATCGGACGATGCTCGAATCCGCGCTCGGTCGTCCGCAGAACCAGTGGCACTATGGCTCGGACGATCCCGCAGCGCTTGCGGCCGCTTATGCCTTCGGCTTGGCGCGCAACCATCCGTTCGTCGATGGCAACAAGCGCACCGCCTGGGTGCTTGCGCGCCTGTTTCTGGCGATCAACGGCCATGAATTATCGTTCGAACCGGCGGATGCGATCCAGACCGTGCTCGCCCTCGCGGCAGGCGAAATCAGCGAAGACGAACTCGCCGACTGGTTTCGGACGCGGTTGACAAAGGGGTGATCGCAGGCTGGCTTGTTGGGGTAGTGCGCGGTTCGGCAGCCGCGCGAAGTTGACACGAAGTTGACACCAAACGCAGTCGGTCGGGGCGATTTGATCATCCGAATGCAGCGACTGGGTCGAAGGCATGCAAAAACATCCTTGGTCGAACGGAGTACCCCCCGAGTCTAAGCCGATTCGGGGACTGTAGGACATTGGATTTTGTGGGTGGTTTGTTGGGGGGAGCTGACTGTCGGGTTTTCGCCAGCGGGTTACGAAAGCGGACGTGCAGCGCGCGCATTTTTCATTCCCGTCACCCCGGGCTTGACCCGGGGTCCAGCTGCCTCAGCAATGGCGCAGAAGAAGAAGCTGGGCCCCGGATCAAGTCCGGGGCGACAGCGAATATTGGTGTCACGATAACCTGTGGCAAACGACCATTTTCTTGTCGGTTCCGGTCTCAAATCCTCCCCGGAACGGGGAGGTGGCGCGCGCAGCGTGACGGAGGGGTCGGGTGAGGCTGGGTAGCAAAACCTCGACCGTGAAACGCGCTCGACCCGGCCCCTCCGCCCTGCGGGCACCTCCCCGTTCCGGGGAGGATTTGCGTCTGCTTCCAAAGTGACTGGCGGAATGCTTGAACGTCCAGAAGGTCGTCGATAGCCGATGTTACTCGCCCGCCATCTCCATAACCACCGCCCACTCCTCGGCACGTAACGGGATCACCGACAGCCGGAATTGCCGGAACATCGCCATCCCCTGCAGCCGTGGTTCGGCCTTCATCGCGGCGAGCGTCACGGGCCGGGCCAGCGCGCGCAGCGGGGCCACGTCGACCGCGACGAACTTGCCTTTGGGATCGGTCGCGTCGGGGTGTGCCGTGCCGACGATTTCCATGATGCCGACCGCGGCGAGGCCCTCGTTCGAGTGATAGAACAGCGCCTGGTCGCCGCGCTCCATGCTGCGCAGCCAGATCGCGACCTGATGGTTGCGGACTCCGTCCCATACGGTGCGGCCGTCGCGGACGAGATCGTCCCAGCTATATTTCACGGGTTCCGATTTCATCAGCCAGTATTGCATCGCCAGCGCCTTGCCATCGGCGCGACGGGCGAGCAAGGCGAGGGCCATGCGCAAGCTCATCTCATCGGGATCGCTGTTCGAACGCGAGGTCGGGTATAGTCGTGCGGTCGTGCAGGGGGACTGGTGCTTCGTCGCCGGGACGACGGGTTATGACTACGCGACGATGGTGATGCCCGAGGGCGTGGAAGCGCAGGCGCGCAATGCGCTGGCGACGATTGCCGCGGCGCTGGCCGAGGGCGGTTTTGCGATGACCGACATCGTGCGCGTGACCTATTACCTCGTCGATGCCGCCGAATGGCCACGCGTCGGGCCGACGCTGGGGGCGGCGTTCGGCGAGATCAGGCCCGCCGCGACGTGCGTTGTGACTGGGCTGGTAAGGCCCGAAATGAAAATCGAGATCGAAGTGACGGCCTACAAGGGAGACTGACATGACCAAGGCGGTGTGGAATGGCGTCACGATCGCCGAGAGCGATGACACCGTCGTCGTCGAGGGCAATCACTATTTTCCCCGCGCCAGCGTCGATGCGCGCCTGCTGGTGGACAGCGCGACGACCAGCGTCTGCCCCTGGAAAGGGACCGCGCATTATCATAGTATCGCGGCAGGGGGTGCCGAAAACCGCGATGCGGCATGGTATTATCCCGATCCCAAAGCGGCTGCGGCCGAGATCAGGGACCGGATCGCGTTCTGGAAGGGCGTGCAGATCGTCTAATCCTAGCGAGGCACGGAAATCGACGCTACATCAGCGCAATGTCCACCTTCACGCTCGATACCGCGACCAGTCGTGCCAATCCCATGCCTGCGCCGATGAAGCGGCTGACGATCCCGGCGGTGCGCGCGCGGAAGGGCGGCGAGCCGCTCGTGATGCTCACGGCCTATACCGTGCGGATGGCGCAGCTGCTGGATGCGCATTGCGATATTCTCCTCGTCGGGGATTCGCTGGGGCAGGTGATTTACGGTCTGCCGTCGACCGTGCCGGTGACGCTTGAGATGATGGGCGCGCATGGCGCTGCGGTGGTGCGCGGAAGCTACCATAGCGTCGTCGTGATCGACATGCCGTTCGGCAGTTACGAGGCCTCGCCGCAGCAGGCGTTTCTGAGTGCGGCACGTCTGCTCAAGGACACCGGGGCGGCGGCGGTCAAGCTCGAGGGTGGTGCCGCGATGGCCGAGACGATCGCTTTCCTGTCAGCGCGCGGCATTCCGGTGATGGCGCATGTCGGGCTGACGCCGCAGGCGGTGAACCAACTCGGCGGTTACGGTGCGCGCGGGCGCAGCGAGACCGAGCGTGCCAGGATCGTGGCCGATGCCAAGGCGGTCGATGCGGCGGGCGCGTTCGCGATGGTGATCGAGGGTGTGGTCGAGCCGATCGCGGTCGAGATCACGCAGGCCGTTGCCTGCCCGACGATCGGGATCGGCGCATCGGCGGCGTGCGACGGGCAGGTGCTTGTTGCCGAGGATATGCTGGGCCTGTTCGAGCGCACGCCGCGCTTTGTGAAGCGCTATGGCGACATGGCGGGGCTGATCGGCGAGGCGGCGGGCGCTTATGCCGCCGACGTGCGCGCGCGGGTGTTTCCGACGCCCGAGCAGACCTACGCGCCCAAGCCGTAGCGCAGGGGCTAGAAGTGTCACCGAACCGTCGCTAAGGGTCGCCGCCTGTTCACCGCCCGGAGTGCGCGTCCCTTGGCTTCTACCCCCCCGCCCAACGATGCCTTCCTGCGCGAAGTCGACGAGGAACTGCGGCGCGATCAGGTCAAGTCATTGTGGGATCGGTTTGGCAAGCTCGCGATTGCGGCGGTCGTTGCCGGGCTGGCCGCGCTCGGCGGGTATCTGTGGTGGCAGAATGACCAGCTCAACAAGGCAGGCGCGGCCGGACAGGTGCTGAGTGCGAGCTTCGATGACGCCGGGACCAAAGGGATTGCGCCGGTCGCACCCAAAGTTGCGCCGCTGGCGGAATCGCCGTTCGACGGTGTGGCGGCGGCCGCGCGGCTGACCAAGGCGGCAGCCGCGCTCGAAAAAGGCGATACCAAGGCGGCGGGCGCGGCCTATGCCGCGATTGCCGCCGATGCCCGGCTGGAGAAGCCCTATCGCGATCTCGCGCTGGTGCGGCAGGTTGCCGCCGAATTCGATACGATGAAGCCCGAAGCGGTCGTCGCGCAGCTCAAGCCGCTGGCCGTGCCGGGCAATCCGTGGTTCGGCAGCGCGGGCGAACTCGTTGGCATGGCCTACGCGAAAATGGGCCGGATGGATCTGGCGACGACGACGTTTGCGGCCATCGCCAAGGACGAGACGGTGCCCGAATCGATCCGGACACGCGTCGTTCAGCTTTCGGGTGGTGCAAGCGTCGCCGCAACCGCTCCCGCTTCCGCCGCAAAGGGCAATTCCGGATCATGATCAAAGCGAACAAGGCCGTTCTCGCGCTGGCAGCCCTCAGCCTGCTCGGCGGTTGCGGAATTTTCCGTGGCAGCGGCAACACGCCCAAATCGGCCGTGCTGGGCGAACGTGTGGCGATCCTGACGTCCGAAAGCGGTGTCGAAGTCGAGCCCTCGCTCGCCGACGTGGCAGTGTTGCTGCCGAACGCTGCGCCCAATGAGGCGTGGACGCAGCCCGGCGGCAGCGCGACCAAATCGATGGGGCATCTGGCGCTCGGCACGTTGCTCACCACTGCCTGGACCGCCAAGATCGAAGGGGCCTCGAAGGAAGCGCGGCTTGCGGCGGCCCCGGTGATCGCCGACGGCAAGCTCTATGCGATGGACACCGGCGCGCGCATCCATGCGTTCGATGCAGGCAGCGGGCGCGCCTTGTGGTCGGTCCAGTTCGGCGATGGCGGCAAGAATGGTGCGGCGCTGTTTGGCGGCGGGGTCAGCGTCGATGGCGCGTTTCTCTATGCGACCAACGGGCTGGGCGACGTCGGCGCGCTCAACGTCGCGGACGGCAAGACGGTCTGGGTGAAGCGCCCGGGCGGACCGTTGCGCGGGGCACCGACAGTGGCGCTCGGCAATGTGTATGTCATGAGCCAGGACAATCAGCTGATCGCGCTCGCGGCCGCCGATGGCGCGGTGCAGTGGACCGAGAGCTCGGCGGTGCAACTGGCCGGCGTGTTTGGCGTGGCGGCCCCGGCCGTGGGCCAGGGCACAGTGGTCGCGGGGTTTTCGTCGGGCGATCTCAATGCCTATCGCTATGAGAACGGCCGCACCGTCTGGCAGGATGCGCTGTCACGCACGAGCATCAACACCTCGGTGGGAACGCTGTCCGACATCGACGCCGGGCCGGTGATTGATCAGGGCCGCGTCTTCGCGATCGGGCAGGGCGGGCGCATGGTCAGCCTCGAACTCGTGACCGGGCAGCGGCTTTGGGAAATCAACATCGCCGGGATTTCGACGCCGTGGGTGGCGGGTGAATGGCTGTTCGTCGTGACCGACGAGGCCAAGCTGCTGTGCATCGCGCGACCGACGGGGAAGATCCGCTGGGTGACGCAGCTCAAGCGCTATCGCAAAGCCAAATCGAAGAACGGACCTGTCAGCTGGACCGGGCCGGTGCTCGGTGGTGGCGGGCTGATCGTCGCCTCGTCCGAGGGCGATCTCGTCCGCGTCAATCCGCAGGACGGCAGCGTGCGCGGCACGACCGAAGTCGGCGCGCCGATGTTCCTGCCACCGGTGATCGCCAATTCGATGCTCTATGTCCTCGACAATTCGGGGAAGATCACGGCGTATAGATAGGCTAGGGCAGGTCATGCCCAAGCCCGTCGTTGCTATTATCGGTCGCCCTAATGTGGGCAAATCCACGCTGTTCAACCGGCTGGTCGGCAAGCGGCTGGCGCTGGTCGACGATACGCCCGGCGTGACGCGCGACCGGCGCGAGGGCGAGGCTAATCTGCTCGGCCTCGAATTCAAGATCGTCGATACGGCAGGATTTGAGGATGAGGATGCCGCGACCCTGCCGGGGCGGATGCGCGCGCAGACGCAGGCCGCAGTGGACAGCGCCGATGTCGCGCTGTTCGTGATCGATGCGCGTAGCGGCCTGGTCCCGCTCGACGAGGAGATCGCGCGCTGGCTGCGCGGCGCGAAAACGCCGGTGATCGTGCTCGCCAACAAGGCCGAAGGGCGCAGCGGCGATGGCGGCATTTACGAATCCTATGCGCTGGGCTTTGGCGATCCGGTGCCACTTTCGGCCGAGCATGGCGAAGGGCTGGCCGATCTGTTCGAAGCGCTCGCCCCCTATATCGACGCGCATGAACTGGCGCACGAAGACGACCCCGAGGAGCCGGGCGAAGATGCGCCGCTCAAGCTGGCGATCGTCGGGCGGCCAAATGCGGGCAAATCGACGCTGGTCAACCGCCTGCTCGGCGAAGACCGGATGATCACCGGACCCGAAGCCGGGATCACGCGCGATTCGATCAGCATCGACTGGATGTGGAACGCCAGTGACGATCGACAACGGCAGGTGCGGCTGATCGACACCGCGGGCCTGCGCAAGCGCGCCAAGGTCGACGACAAGCTCGAAAAGCTCTCGGCGATGGATACCGGGCACGCGATCGACTTCGCCGAGGTCGTCGTGCTGCTGCTCGATGCGACGCGTGGGCTGGAGGCGCAGGACTTGCGCATCGCCGACCAGATCTTCACCGAGGGGCGCGCCATGGTGATCGCGCTCAACAAATGGGATGTCGCCGAAGATCAGTCGCGGCTGTTCAACGGCGTGCGCACCGCGCTCGACGAGGGGTTTGCGCAGGTCAAGGGCGTGCCGCTGCTCACCGTTTCGGCGGAAACGGGCAAGGGACTTGACACGCTGATGCAGGTGGCGTTCGAGACGCGCGAGGCCTGGAGCAAGCGCGTGCCGACGGGCGAGATGAACCGCTGGTTCGAACGCGCGATCGAGGCCAACCCGCCGCCGGCGCCGGGCGGACGGCGGATCAAGCTGCGCTACATCACCCAGATCAAGGGGCGGCCGCCGAGCTTTGTCATCTTCGGCAATCGCACCGAGGAACTGCCCGAAAGCTATCGCCGCTATCTGGTCAACGGCATCCGCCGCGATCTTGGCTTTGGCGCGGTGCCAGTGCGGCTCAACCTGCGCAGCCGGAAAAATCCGTTCGACAAGGGGTAGCGCGGGCGACGCGTAACGCTTCGTTTACGGCGTTGCCGCTATCGCGGGTTCGGGACAAAACGCCTGCATGCGCGGGCACGGGAGTTGGCGGTGACGGACCTGCCCGAGGACATTATCGACTGGGCCGCATTTCAGGGTGCGCGCGCCGATCTCGGCGCAGACTTTGTGCGCATTCTCGGCTATTTCCGCGAAGATGGCGCGAAATCGCTCGACGCGATCGAAACGGCGATGCGCGCGCAGGATGCCGTCGCGCTGGTCGTGCCGGCGCATACGCTGAAAGGCGAAGCGCGGCAGTTCGGCGCGGAAGCGCTCGGCGATCTTGCCGAGGAGATCGAGGTGCACGCGCGCCAGTGCGTCGAATGGAAGACGACACCCGAAGACGCGCTGCCTTCGGTCGTGAAGCTGCGTCCACTGTTCGTCGCGACTTTCGAAGCATTCGACAAGGACATCAACCCGCTCATGCGCCGACCGCAGAGCTTTGGCCGGAAAGCCGGCGATGCGGTGCGCAACCAGGGCTTCGGGCGGCTTTAAGCCTCGGCAGGTTTTGACTGCAGCTGGATGTAGTTGGCGATGCCCATCTGGCGGATCAGGTCGAATTGCTTTTCGAGTTCATCGACATGCTCCTCCTCGCTCGACAGGATATAGGCGAAAAGATCGCGGCTGACGAAATCGCGCACGCTTTCGCAATAGGCGATTGCTTCGCGCAAGGGGGGCAGCGCTTCTTCCTCGAGCGCGTAATCGGCCTTCAGGATTTCCTCGACGCTTTCGCCGACACGCAGACGGCCGAGCGCCTGGAAATTGGGGAGGCCATCGAGAAACAGGATGCGCTCGGCGAGTTTGTCAGCGTGCTTCATCTCGTCGATCGATTCGTGACGCTCGAACTCGGCGAGCCGCGCGACGCCCCAATTGTCGAGCATCCGGTAATGCAGCCAATATTGATTGACCGCGGTCAGCTCGTTCCTGAGCGCGATGTTCAGATGCTCGATGACCTTGGGGTCGCCCTTCATATTCTATCTCCGCCGTGAGCGCCTCGCATAGCCCGAATGCCCACGGAACGGAAGCAGAAAAATGGCGGAAATTCGCGAATCTTTGCTAATGCGAATGCTAAGCAGCCGCGCGCTCGGCCGCGATCACTTCGCGCGCGAAGCTCAGGCACTGGCCGCACTGCACTTCGCAGCCGAGCCGCCGGTAAGCACATTTGGGATGCGACGAACCGGCACGCGCGGCCTCGCGAACCTGAGTTTCACGCAGTGCATTGCAGACGCAAACGACCATCGGTTTCTCCTGAGTCGGGCGCTAGCACGGTTGATAATCAGTCGCAATAGCGACGCAGCTTTTGCCATTGCATGCGCGCCATCGAACGCCACAGCCATTCAAACGGGCCGTAATGAAAGCGATCGAGCCAGGGCTTTGACCACAGCAGCATCAGTATCCACATGCCGACGACGACGGGGAGCAGCTGCCAGCGCTCGAGATAGCCATACCAGCCGAAGCCGAAGCCGTAGAAGATCGTGGTGCCGACGATGCTGGCACCAAGATAGTTGGAAAAGGCTGTGCGCCCGACTGCGACCAGCCGCGCGGCCAGCGCCTGCGCTGCGCCCGACTTCATGAACAGGATGACGAGGCTGGCCCAGCCGAGCGCCATGACCGGGCGCAGCAGCGTGAGGTGGATCGCCTCGGTTGCGAGCAGGGTGACCGGCGAGAAGGCGGTGGCATCGATCCAGCGAACGAGCGGCACATAAAGCGGCGGGACAATGAGGAAGGCGGCTGCGACGATCCGCCAGTAGTTTTGCGGTGCCCAGGCCCCGCTGAAAAAGCCTGCACGGAACAGCGCCATGCCGAGGGCGATGAGCGCGAATGTGTCGGGAATCGACTGCGGCGTGATGACCGTCTGCATGATGATCGTGAAACTGACGCGGGCGCGGTGCGCGTCGAGCCAGCTGCCGCGATGGGCGGCAAGTTCTTCCCGAACGGTTTCGGGCGGCGGCGCGGCAGTGTCGCGGAAGTCGCGCCATTCGGTGCGCACTTCGGCGCTGGCTCCGGGGGCCTGCGCGCGCGCCTCGAGATTGGCGAGATAGCCATAGCTGACGAGGCCGATGGCGAGTTTTGCCAGCAGGAGCCCGCCCGCCAGCATGAGCAGCGCGCGCGACTGCCAGCGCCAGACCGCAAAAGCGACCATGCCGCACAGCGCGTAAAGGACGAGGATATCGCCCGACCAGATGAAATAGGCGTGGATCATGCCGAGAATGAACAGCGTGACCATGCGCGCATAATGGACGCGCGCGGGGCTTTCGCCGGCCGCCAGCGCAAGATCGGCGATGAGCACGGTCGACGCGCCGAACATCATCGTGAACAGCCCGCGCATCTTGCCGTCAAACAGCACGTAGTTGACTGCCCAGGTCCACCAGTTCGCGCCGGTTGCTCCGCCATAGTAGTTGGGATCGATATAGGCGTAACCGGGCATGGCCATATCGACGATGTTGAGGACGAGGATCCCCATGACGGCAAGGCCGCGCACCGCATCGAGCGTGGCGATTCGCGCGGGCGAGGTCGTCACCGGGCGACGTCCGGCCTGCGGAAGTTCACGACGTTCGCGCTATGCACGGTGCGAGTTTTCGCTTTTTCGGCGCCGGCTGGCGCGATTGGCGGTGGCTCGCGACGGTCGGTAAGAAACTCATGCAAACCGTTATGATCGATTGCGCGCGTGGAGGACAGAGCGGTCAAGTCATCGTGCGTTTTTCCGGATCATGAGCTTCAGGCCCGACCACACCGCATCGATCGCGCAGACTTTTGTATCGACGAGGTCAGTGGCGGGGAGGATGGCGGCACGGATCGTGTCTTCGGTGATGTCGGTCGGAACCTTCGAGGCCTTTTTTGGCCAGCTCACCCAGATGAACCCGGTGGGGGCAAGGAGCGGGCGGAGGCGAGCGAGCTTGACTTCCATGGTCGCGCGGTCGGCGACGAAAATGTGGGCGGCGTCGATGGGGGCTTCGGGAGCGGGGAGTTCGATCAGGTCGGGCATGTCGATCTCGGCGCGGACGCTTGGGGGCATGGCGTCGAACCAGACGCGCAGGTTGGGTTTCAGCGAGAGCTTCTTTGCGAGCGGGGTGCCGGAATAGCCCTCAGGCATCAGCCAAGTCGCCCGATCAGCGCCTGCGTTGTGGTGGTCGCGCCGGTCCACCCGCCGAGGCCGATGCGGATGGTCATGCCGGGATATAAGCAACGCCGAGGCGCTCGGCTTGGGCACGCAGGCGACCGTCGCGTGTCCAGATGCGGCTGCCAGGAAGAAGTCGAGTCGATGCGAGCAAATGGGCATCGACATAACCGATCCCCGTCGAAAACAGCTTTTCCGCCTCGATAAGCTGCATGACATGGGCGTGGCGTGTCAGTGGCGGTTGCGGCATACCGGCCATGCGCTCTAGTAGGCGCGCACGATTTGGCAGCGAGCCGAGCGCCAACTCGCCAAGCACATACGGATGGACCAGCGCCTGGAGCCGCTCGCCGAGTATTGCGAGATGCGAGTCGGGCGTCTTCAGATGGTCAATCCAGATGCCGGTATCGACGAGAATCAAACGGGCGGCTCGTCGCCCTCGTTGGGCGCCCATGCGCGGGGGTCGGAACCACCCATCGCGATGATCGCGCGCGCGTTCAACCGCTGCCGCATCTCCAGCATCGCAACGCGCACGAGCGAACCGACCTCAGTGATGCCAGTGTCTTCGCGAAGGTCATCGACGAGCTTGTCGTCAAGGGTCACTGTCGTGCGCATGCGACTCAAATAGCATCAATTGATGCGCATCGCAATGCGCGTCACCCGTCCATCAGCGCGGGGAAGAAGCCTTCGTGCGCGGCGCGGAGGTCGGCGAGGGGGATGCTGAAGACATTGTCGCCAAGATTGCTGCCGACCAGAGATGTGCCTCCAACTTCACCAATGTGCTCGGCAACGATCCTGAAATCGTTGATAGCATCGATCAACTGGGTCGCATTTCGATCAGATGCTATGATGTACGTGTCTTGGTCTTCGCCGAACATCATCTCGACGCTCGTTCCCGGATCAGCTTCGATGTTGAGATCGGCACCCACGCCGCCAGCTAAAGCCATTTCGGCGATCGCGATCATCAACCCACCGTCCGACACGTCATGAACTGCCGTTAACCAACCCCGGTCAATCAGCGCGCGGATCGCTTTGCCTGCCCTTAGTTCGCGGTCAAGGTTTACGGGCGGTGGTGCGCCGTCATTTCGACCGCGAATTTCTCTTTGCCAAAGTGATTGACCAAGGTGGCCTTGGGGATAACCGACACGGTAGATGTACTCGCCTTCCTTTCTCAGCCCAATCCCAACCGCCTTCCGCCAATCCGTCAGCAAGCCGACGCCGCCGATTGCAGGCGTCGGCGGGATCGCGCTTCCCCCGCCGGTCGCTTTGCTCTCGTTGTAGAGGCTGACGTTCCCGCTCACGATCGGGAAATCCAACGCGCGGCAGGCATCGGCCATGCCTTCGAGGCAGCCCTTGAGTTGCGCCATGATCTCGGGGCGCTGCGGGTTGGCGAAGTTGAGGCAGTTGGTGACGGCCAAGGGCGTCGCGCCGACCGCGCTCAGGTTGCGATAGGCTTCCGCAATCGCCTGTTTTCCGCCCTCATAGGGGTCGGCGTAGCAATAGCGCGGGGTGCAGTCGGTGGTGATCGCGAGCGCTTTTTGCGTGCCGTGGATGCGCACGATCGCGGCGTCGCCGCCGGTCTGGATCGTGTTGCCGCCGACCTTGCTGTCGTATTGTTCGTAGATCCAGCGGCGCGAGGCGATGTCGGGGCTCGCCATGAGTTTCAACAGGTCCGCCGCAATGTCGGTGCTCTCGGGGATTGTCGCGGGGTCGAGCGGCTTCACTTGCGCCCAGGCTTTATACTCCTCGCGGCTGAGCGCGGGCCGGTCGTAGAGCGGTGCTTCGTTCGCCAGTGGGGCGAGCGGGATGTCAGCGACGGTCTCGCCGTGGTGGACGAGGACCATGCGGCCGGTATCAGTCACTTCGCCGATCACCGCGAAATCGAGTTCCCATTTCTCGAAGATGCTTTGCGCGAAATCCTCGCGGCCGGGCTTGAGCACCATGAGCATGCGCTCCTGGCTTTCGCTCAGCATCATCTCGTAGGCGGTCATGCCGCTCTCGCGCTGCGGCACCTTGTCCATGTCCAGCCGGATGCCGACGCCGCCTTTGCTGGCCATCTCGACCGACGAGCTTGTCAGCCCCGCCGCGCCCATGTCCTGGATCGCGACGATCGCGTCCGATGCCATCAGTTCGAGGCAGGCTTCGATGAGGAGCTTTTCGGTAAACGGATCGCCGACCTGCACCGTCGGGCGCTTAGCATCGGCGTCATCGCCGAAATCGGCCGACGCCATCGTCGCACCGTGGATGCCGTCGCGCCCGGTTTTCGAGCCGACATAGACGATCGGATTGCCGACGCCCGATGCGGCGCTGTAGAAAATCTTGTCAATGTCGGCGATGCCCACGGTCATCGCGTTGACGAGGATGTTGCCGTCGTAGGCGGGGTGGAAGTTCACCTCGCCGCCGACCGTGGGCACGCCGACGCAGTTTCCGTAGCCGCCGATCCCGGCGACGACGCCCGCGATGAGGTGCTTGGTCTTCGGATGATCGGGCGCGCCGAAGCGCAGCGCGTTCAGGTTGGCGATCGGGCGCGCGCCCATCGTGAAGACGTCGCGAAGGATGCCGCCGACGCCGGTCGCAGCACCCTGATAGGGTTCGATGTAGGACGGGTGGTTGTGGCTTTCCATCTTGAAGATCGCCGCCTGCCCGTCGCCGATATCGATAACTCCGGCATTCTCGCCGGGACCGCAGATGACCCATGGGGCTTCTGTGGGAAGTTTCTTGAGGTGGATGCGCGACGATTTGTAGGAGCAATGCTCGGACCACATGACCGAGAAAATGCCGAGTTCGGTGAGGTTCGGTTCGCGGCCCAGCGCCTTTTCGACCTGAGCATATTCTTCGGGGGAAAGGCCGTGCTCGGCGACGGTTTCGGGGGTGATGTCGGTCATGCGCCGCGACTAGCGCAGCGCGCGACCAGATGCCAGAACTGCGGGCGCGGGGGCACCTCCGCTGACACCTTTCGCGGGTTGGGCGTGCCCCGCAGGCAGGATCTCGCTGCGCTCGGGGAAGCGGATTTGGCATGTTCCAAAGCCAATCCAGCGTCATCACCCTTGTCGCGGTCGCCGCAGATGATAGGGCGCGGGGATGGCCATTGTTTCCCATCCGCTGGCGCTGATCGGCAATACGCCGCTGGTCCGGCTTGAAGGTCCATCATCGGCGACGGGGTGCGAGATCCTTGGCAAGTGCGAGTTCGCCAACCCTGGCGCGTCGGTGAAGGACCGCGCGGCGCTTTACATCGTCGAGGATGCCGAGCGCGCGGGGACGCTGCTGCCGGGCGGCACGATCGTCGAGGGAACGGCGGGCAATACCGGCATCGGCCTCGCGCTCGTTGCCAGCGCCAAGGGCTACAAGACGATCATCGTGATGCCCGAGACGCAAAGCCGCGAGAAGATGGACACGCTGCGCGCGCTGGGCGCCGAGCTGGTGCTGGTGCCCGCCGCGCCTTATTCGTCGCCCTGCCATTTCGTGCACACCTCGCGGCGGATTGCCGAGGAGACGCCGGGGGCGGTCTGGGCCAATCAGTTCGACAATATCGCCAATCGGCGCGCGCACATCGTGGGGACGGCGGAGGAAATCTGGGCGCAGACCGGTGGGCGGATCGACGGGTTCACCTGTGCGGTGGGCACCGGCGGGACGCTGGCGGGCGTGGGCATGGGATTGAAGGCCAAGGACGAGCGCGTGACGATTGCGCTCAGCGATCCGCATGGTGCCGCGCTCTACAGCTATTTCGCGTGCGGCGAACTGAAGGCCGAGGGCAATTCGGTGGCCGAAGGGATCGGGCAGGGGCGGATCACCGGCAATCTGGAAGGCGCGCCGATCGACCGGCAATACCGGATTTCGGACGCGGAGGCGCTCGTTCAGGTCGAGGCGCTGCTGCGCGACGAGGGGCTGTGCCTTGGCCTCTCATCGGGCATCAACGTGGCGGGCGCGATGATGCTGGCGCGCGATCTGGGGCCGGGCACAACGATCGTCACGATCCTGTGCGACACCGGATTTCGCTATCTCTCGACGCTTTACAATGCGGCGTGGCTGCGGAGCAAAGGGCTGCCGGTCTTCGCTTGGCTTGCCGAGGAAGAAACCGTATAACCGTCGCCATGGTCGGGAAACTGTCGGACCAAGGGCCAGAGGTTAGCGAAAGCCGCGAACGCATGCAGCGTGTGCGCGTTGGCGTGACCGGGCTGGCGGCCGTGCTGCTGGTCGTGGCGCTGGCAACCGCGATTTCGAGCGGAGTGACGCGGCAGGCGAGCGAAGCCGTGACCGCGCCGCCGACCGTGGTGCCGACGCTGCCGAAAGCGGGCGATGCGCCGCCCGAAAAGTCCGAGCCGCTGGCCGAACTGGGCGTGACGCCCGATGCCAAGGATGCCGACGCGCCAGCGGACCGCGCAAACTGAAAGCATTCGCGCTTGTTCTGGCGTGGCTCCTCCTAAGCGCTGCGGCGCGACCGCAGGCTTTGCTGCTGACCGATCTGCCGCTGGTGTGGGGCGAAGGGACGCCCGCCGATGTGCTCGCGGGGCGGGTGGCGCGCGCGCCGATGCTGGCGGCTATCGAGGCGCGGATCGACGTGACGCCGATCGATGCGCTGGATGCGGCGCGCCTCGGGCGGGGCGTTGCGATCATCGCGCAGCCGCGGCGGCTGGCTCCGGACGAACTGGTCGCGTTTGACCGCTGGGTGCGCGGGGGCGGGCGCGCGATGATCTTCGCCGATCCCGAGCTGCGCTGGCCGAGTGCCTATGCAAGCGGCGACGTGCGCCGCGCGCCGCCGGTCACGCTGCTCGATCCGCTGCTGACGCATTGGGGGCTGACGCTGGGCGACAGCGACGGGCGCGAAGGGGTGCGGACGCTGGGCGCGCGGCGGGTGGCGATGCTGGCGGCGGGCAGGTGGCGCGGGCCGTCTGCGTGTGGCGTGCTTGCGGACGAAGTAATCGACTGCGCGATCGGCAAGGGGCGGGTCATTCTGGTCGGCGATGCGGACATGCTCGATGACCGGCTGGCGGCGGTCATGATGGCGGACAACGCCGAGTGGGTGATCGATACAGTGTTCGCGCTTTCGGGAAGCGAACGGGCCGAGTCGCGCTCGATTGACTTCGCGTTGCTTGCGGCGGCGCTGGCCGGGGCAGCCCTTTTTACCTTCGCAATCTATCGGCGAACAAGAACATAAATCGAACTTAGTGATATTTTCCGTCAAATCCCCGTTTGAACCGTTAAAAACCGTTGTGAACCGTTCGACTCCTTGATACCCAATGATCCCGACAAGAGGCGGGGTTATCTCGACGTATAGCGACTTCGATCCGGAACGGGCCCCGTTTCGGAAGCGGCGAAGCCTTGCCTCGGCAAAACAAGGGCAAGAGCGTGGCCGATCGGGCGCTGTTCAGAGGACGGGGACTGCAGGCGATCGATGCGAAATTCCGTGTCGCGATCCCGGCCGGCCTGCGCGCGACGATCGATGCCAATTCGGGCGAGCGCATCCTGCTGCTGTCGCGCCACCCGGTTGATCCCTGCCTGATCGGCTATGACCGGGCCTGGTCCGACCAGCTGCAGGCCGAACTCGACCGTGACGAGGAAAAGGCGCTGGCGGCGGGGCAGTCGGTCGACACGTTCAACATTGCGCGGCGCGCGTTCGGCGCGGTCGAGGATATTCCGTTCGACAGCTCGGGGCGCTTCATCCTGCCGAGCTATGCGCGCAGCAAGGCGAAGCTTGCAGACCTCGCGGTGTTCATCGGCGTGGGCAAGACGTTTGAAATCTGGAGCCCAAAGGTGCTGCTCGAAGCGCCCGGCGTCGATGACGACACCAAGGAAATGGTCGCGTTCGACCTGGCCGAGCGGGGGGCGGCATGAGCGCCGATCATGTCCCCGTGCTGCTCGACGAGGTGATGACCGCGCTCGCACCAGTGGCCGCCCAGCGGCACATCGACGGCACATACGGCGCGGGCGGCTATAGCGCGGCGCTGCTGGCGACGGGGGCCGAGGTGATTGGCTTCGATCGCGATCCCGATGCGATTGCGGCCGCCGTTCCGCACGAGCGGCTGACGCTGATCGAGGACCGCTTTTCGCGGCTCGATCAGGCGGGGGCGGTCGATGGTGTCGTGCTCGATATCGGCGTCTCGTCGATGCAGCTCGACCGGCCCGAGCGCGGCTTTTCGTTTCAGGCCGACGGGCCGCTCGACATGCGGATGGAGCTGACGGGTCCGAGTGCCGCCGATTTCGTCAACACCGCAGGCGAGGGCGAGATCGCCGATGTGATCTACACGCTGGGCGACGAGCCGAAATCGCGGCGGATCGCGCGCGCGATCGTGGCGGCGCGGCCACTGACGACGACGACGCAACTCGCAAACGTGGTCCGCCGCGCGACGGGGCACAAGCCGCACGAGAAAAAGGATCCGGCGACGCGGACGTTTCAGGCGATCCGCCTGCATGTGAACCGCGAACTGGGTGAGCTCGAAGACGGGCTCGATGCCGCCGAGCGCGCGCTGAAACCCGGCGGGCGGCTCGCGGTCGTCACGTTTCACAGTCTCGAAGACCGGCTGGTGAAGACCTTCCTGCGGCGGCGCTCAGGCAGCGAACCGGCGGGATCGCGGCATCTGCCCGTCAGCGAAGCGGGCCCGCGCGCGACCTTTGACCGGGTCGCGAAACCGGTGCGCGCGAGCGATGCCGAAGTGGCGCGCAACCCGCGATCACGCTCGGCCACGCTGCGTTCAGCGCGGCGGACCGATGCCCCTTCATGGACCTCAGGCGGGAGTAGCGTATCATGATGATTGCCCAGCGGTTTCGCGCAGTCGGCTACCTCGCGATGGTCGCGATCGCCGCCACGATCCTCTATCTCATCTCGCTGCAGGTGGCGGCCGAGCGTGGCAAGCTCGAAGCTGTCGAGCGCCAGATCGTGGCGGCGCAACGCGAAATGCGCCAGCTGCAGACCGAACTGGGCACGCGCGCCTCGATGCGCCAGCTCGAAAAGTGGAACGGCGATGTGCTCGCGCTATCGGCCCCCAAGGCCGATCAATATGTGCATGGGCAGACGCAGCTGGCGGCGCTGACGCTTGAAGAGCGCACGGGCGAGGCGAGCCCGCCGCCCCCGGCAATGGCGGCGGCAGTCGTCACCAAGCCGCAGGCTCCGGCCGTGCGCGATGCCAACTTTGTTCGCCCTGCCGTCGCGGCTGATCCAATCCTCCCCGGAACGGGGAGGTGGCCCGAAGGGTCGGAGGGGTCGCTCGTAGCGCGCCGCTCCGTCGCAGCAGTTCG